>JAZQJH010000001.1:0-11261 GCA_045541555.1 Eubacteriales bacterium
ACTGTATCATAATGGAAAAGTATCGCCTGGAAAGCGATTGAATTGTAGAAATTTCCAAGAAATTTTACGGTTTTATCGTGCAAAACGGAGAAATTTTCCTTATTGATCGCGAAGATTGTTTGAAAAAGGATCTAATATAAAAGAAACGGAGTGATTGATTGATGCCGAAAGAGAAAGTCTTGGGCAAAAACACACGAATGAGCTTTAACAAGATCGACGAGATCTTGGAAATGCCGAATCTCATTGAGATCCAGAAGAACTCCTACCAATGGTTTTTGGATCAGGGTCTGAAGGAAGTCTTTGAGGATGTTTCTCCCATCACGGATTATTCCGGCAACCTGGTGCTGGATTTTCTGGACTTCACCATGAACGAGCCCCCGAAGTATAGTGTGATTGAGTGTAAGTCCCGGGATACCACCTATGCCGCCCCCATTCAGGCGTTGGTTCGTTTGACCAATAACGAGACTGGCGAGCTGAAGGAGCAGGAGATCTATATGGGTGATTTCCCCCTGATGACCGAGAGCGGTACCTTTGTCATCAACGGCGCAGAGCGTGTCGTTGTATCCCAGTTGGTTCGTTCCCCGGGTATCTACTATGCCAAGGAGCTGGATAAGGGCGGAAACCCCCTTTATAAGACCCAGGTTATTCCTAACCGCGGTGCTTGGCTGGAGTATGAGACCGATTCCTTCGACGTCATCTATACCCGTATCGATAAGAACCGCAAGCTGCCCATCACCACCTTTGTGCGTGCCTTGGGTTACTTTGCTGCACGCGATAACTATAGCCCCTTCTCTCATCTGAATTTGGGCGATAATGCCACCATCACCGATCTCTTCGGTGCCGGCCCCTATATCACCAAGACCCTGGAGAAGGATATCGCCCATGATATTAATGAAGGCTTGATCGAAGTTTATCGCAAGCTGCGTCCCGGCGAGCCGGCTGCAGTGGAGAGTGCGGTCACCCATCTGACCAACCTCTTCTTCGATGATAAGCGTTACGATCAGTCCCGCGTGGGCATCTATAAATATAATATGAAGATGGCGCTGGCTGAGCGTCTGGTTCATCACGTCACCGCAGAGCCGGTTGTGGCTCCCATGACCGGTGAGGTGCTGGCAGATGCCGGTGTTAAGATCGACCGCGCTCTGGCTCAGATCATCGAGGATGCCGGCGTATTCAACGTTAAGATCCAGGTGGCTGATACCGTTATTAATGTATTCTCCAACGGTATGGTCGATGCCTCTAAATTCCTCTCTTTCGATCCCGCCGAGTGTGGGCTGAATGAACGGGTCCGTTTCACCGTTCTGAAAGAGATCCTCGAAAGCTGCGAAAATGACGAGCAGATCAAGGAGCAGTGCGAACTGCGCCGTAATGAGCTGATCCCCAAGCATATCATCGTAGACGATATGCTGGCTACCGTCAGCTACCTGATCGGTTTAACCTATGGTGTGGGCTCCTTCGACGATATTGACCACTTGGGCAATCGTCGTATCCGTGGCGTAGGCGAGCTGCTGCAGAATCAGTTCCGTATTGGCTTTGCCCGGATGGAGCGTACCATTAAAGAGAGAATGTCCCTGCAGGATACCGAGTCTGTGACACCGCAGGCGTTGATCAACGTGCGCCCCGTTGTGGCAGCCATTAAGGAATTCTTCGGTTCCTCTCCGCTTTCTCAGTTCATGGATCAGAATAACCCCCTGGCTGAGCTGACCCATAAGCGCCGTCTTTCTGCGCTGGGTCCCGGCGGTTTGAGCCGTGACCGCGCAGGCTTCGAAGTCCGTGATATTCACTATACCCATTACGGCAGAATGTGCCCCATCGAGACCCCGGAAGGTCCGAACATCGGTCTGATCTCCTACCTGGCTTCCTATGCTCGGATCAATGAGTACGGCTTTATCGAGGCTCCCTACCGCAAGGTGGATAAGGAGACCGGTAAGGTTACCAATGAGATCGTGTATATGACTGCCGACGTGGAGGATGCTTATACCATCGCTCAGGCAAACGAGCCGTTGGATGAGAATGGTTGCTTTGTCCGTGAGCGTGTTACCGCCCGTCGCCGCGATGAGATCATCGAGGTTGAGGGTAAGTTTATTGATTACGTTGACGTTTCTCCCCGGATGATGGTATCCTCCGCGACCGCCATGATCCCCTTCCTGGAAAACGACGACGCAAACCGTGCATTGATGGGTGCGAACATGCAGCGTCAGGCTGTGCCCCTTCTGCGTCCTGAGGCTCCTGTCGTCGGTACCGGTATGGAGTATAAGATCGCCCACGATAGCGGTGTTTGTATTGTTTCCAAGCGCGCCGGTACGGTAGAGTATGTATCCGCTGATAAGATCGTCGTCAACGTAGGCGGCGGCGAGAAGGATACCTACGAGCTGACCAAGTTCCTGCGCTCCAACCAGGGTACCTGTATCAACCAAAAGCCCATCGTCAGCGTTGGGGAGATGATTGAAGCAGACCAGATCATTGCAGACGGTCCCTCCACCCAGAACGGTGAGATCGCGCTGGGTCGCAATATGCTGATCGGCTTTATGACCTGGGAAGGTTATAACTACGAGGATGCTGTTCTTTTGAACGAGCGTCTGGTGAAAGAGGATATTTATACCTCTATTCATATCGAAGAATACGAGATTGAAGCAAGAAGCACCAAGCTGGGTCCCGAAGAGATCACCCGTGACGTTCCCAACGTGGGCGAGGATGCACTGAAGGATCTGGATGCCAGCGGTATCATCCGTATCGGTGCAGAGGTTCACTCCGGCGATATTTTGGTCGGTCGTGTTACCCCCAAGGGTGAGACCGAGCTGACTGCCGAGGAGAAGCTGCTCCGCGCCATCTTCGGTGAAAAGGCACGCGAAGTCCGTGATACCTCTCTCCGTGTTCCCCACGGTGAGTACGGTACCATCGTGGACGTCAAGATCTTTACCCAGGAGAATAGCGACGAGCTTTCTCCCGGTGTGAATAAGGTGGTTCGTGTCTATATCGCGCAGAAGCGTAAGATCAGCGTCGGCGATAAGATGGCAGGCCGCCATGGTAATAAGGGTGTTATTTCCCGGATCCTGCCGCAGGAGGATATGCCCTTCCTGCCGGATGGTACTCCGCTGGACATCGTCTTGAATCCCTTGGGCGTACCTTCCCGTATGAATATCGGACAGGTATTGGAAGTGCATTTGGGCTATGCTGCAAAGGCACTCGGCTGGAAGGTCATGACCCCGGTCTTCGACGGCGCTGTGGAGAGCGACATCCGCAACTGCCTGAAGGAAGCCGGCAAGCGTGAAGACGGTAAGACCATCCTCTATGATGGACGTACCGGTCTGCCCTTTGATAATCCGGTAACCGTTGGTTATATGTACTTCTTGAAGTTGCACCATCTGGTTGACGATAAGATCCATGCCCGTTCTACCGGTCCGTACAGCCTGGTTACCCAGCAACCCTTGGGTGGTAAGGCGCAGTTCGGCGGTCAGCGTTTCGGTGAGATGGAAGTTTGGGCGCTGGAGGCTTACGGCGCTGCTTCTACCCTGCAGGAGATCCTGACCGTTAAGTCCGACGACGTAGTCGGTCGTGTCAAGGCCTTCGAGGCCATTGTGAAGGGTCAGAACATCCCTGAGCCCGGCATTCCCGAATCCTTTAAGGTTCTGGTGAAAGAGCTGCAGTCTCTGGGTCTGGACTTCAAGTGCTTGGATCACAATATGGAAGAGATCGATCTGCGTGACTCCTTCGAGGACGACGATGACGATATCTACGAAGCACGCTTCCGCGAGAGAGCAAAGGACGGCGCCGACATGGTCAATATGTTTGACGATGACGATGAGCCTGCCGCTCCCGGCGAGGAAGATAGCAAAGAAATGGACGACAGCGATTTCGGCGACTGGTCCGACGATGAGGACGAGGGCGACCGGAACGATCTGCAGGACGATGAGAGCAACGAAGATCAGGATGATGATCTGAAGTTGTTTGATGATTGATCGTCTGGCAGGATTTAGTGCGAAAGGAGTCTATTTAATATATGGAATTCAATACGTTTGAAGCCGTAAAGATCGGCCTTGCTTCCCCCGATAAGATCCGTGAGTGGTCCTATGGCGAGGTGACCAAGCCCGAAACCATCAACTACCGGACCCTGAAGCCTGAAAAGGACGGTCTTTTCTGCGAAAAGATCTTTGGGCCTACCAAGGACTGGGAGTGCCATTGCGGCAAATATAAGAGAATTAAATTTAAAGGTAAGATCTGCGAAAAGTGCGGCGTTGAAGTGACCAAAGCCAAGGTGCGCCGTGAGCGGATGGGTCATATCGAGCTGGCTGCCCCCGTATCCCATATCTGGTACTTCAAGGGCATCCCTGCCCGGATGGGTCTGATGCTGGACGTTTCTCCTAAGGATCTGGAGAAGGTTCTGTACTTCGATTCTTATATCGTTGTGGATCCCGGCAATACGCCGCTCCAGAAAAAGCAGATTTTGAATGATACCGAATATGCGCAGTACACCGAGCGTTATGAGGACGACTTCAAGGCGCTGATGGGTGCTGAGGCGATCAAGCTGCTGCTCAGCGAGATCGATCTGGATGAGCTGGCTGCAGAGCTGAAAGAGGAGCTGGAAACCGCTTCCGGTCAGAAGAAGAGCCGCCTTGTCAAGCGCGTCGAGGTTGTGGAGGCGTTCCGTCTTTCCGGCAACCGCCCCGAGTGGATGATCATGGATGCAATCCCGGTCATTCCCCCTGAAATTCGTCCGATGGTTCAGTTGGATGGCGGCCGTTTTGCCACCTCCGACCTGAATGATCTCTATCGTCGAGTCATTAACCGTAATAACCGTCTGAAGAGACTTTTGGAGCTGGGCGCTCCCGAAGTTATCATCCGTAACGAGAAGCGGATCCTGCAGCAGGCAGTTGACGCCCTGATCGATAACGGCCGCCGCGGTCGTCCGGTCACCGGCCAGAATAACCGTCCTCTGAAGTCCCTTTCCGATATGCTGAAGGGTAAGCAGGGCCGTTTCCGTCAGAACCTTTTGGGTAAGCGTGTCGACTATTCCGGCCGTTCGGTTATCGTCGTCGGTCCCGAACTGAAGATCTATCAGTGCGGTCTGCCCAAGGAAATGGCGATCGAGCTCTTCAAGCCCTTCGTCATGAAGAAGCTGGTTGCTGATGGTCTGGCTACCAACGTGAAGTCTGCCAAGAAGATGGTAGAGCGGATGCGTAAGGAAGTCTGGGATGCGCTGGAAAGCGTCATCAAGGATCATCCCGTCCTGCTGAACCGTGCACCGACCCTTCACCGTCTGGGTATCCAGGCGTTTGAGCCGGTACTGGTTGAAGGCCGTGCGCTGAAGCTGCATCCTCTGGTATGTACTGCATTTAACGCCGACTTCGACGGCGACCAGATGGCCGTTCACGTACCTCTGTCTGCAGAGGCACAGGCTGAGGCTCGCTTGCTGATGCTCTCCGCCAATAACCTGTTGAAGCCCCAGGACGGCCACCCTGTTACCGTCCCGACTCAGGATATGGTTCTCGGTTCTTACTACCTGACCATCGTCAGGCACGATGAGCCGGGCGAAGGCAAAGCGTTTAAGAACGAGGACGAGGCTATCGTCGCTTATGATAACGGCGTCATCGGCCTGCACGCTCCCATCCGTATCCGCCGTACCGGTGAATGGAACGGCAAGATGGAGAGCCGTATCGTAAATTGTACCGTTGGTCAGTTGATCTTCAACTATGCCATTCCCCAGGATCTGGGGCTGGTGGATCGTACCGATCCCGCTAAGATCTTTGATCTGGAAGTGCAGGAGACTGTGACCAAGAAGACCTTGGATAAGATCATCTATCGTTGTATCAAGGAAAAGGGTAGCACCGTTACCGCTGAGATGCTGGATATGGTCAAGGCACAGGGCTTTAAGTATTCTACCCGCGGTTCTATTACCGTTGCGGCCAGCGATATGACCGTACCTCCCAAGAAGTACGAGTTGATCGAAGAGGCAGAGAAGAAGATCACCAAGATTTTGACCAGCTATCGCCGCGGTCTGATCTCCGAGGACGAGCGTTATCAGTTGGTGATCAATACCTGGGATGAGACCACCAAGCTGGTCACCGATGAGCTGAAGAATTATCTGGATGAGTTCAACCCCATCTATATGATGGCGAACTCCGGTGCGCGTGGTAGCATGAACCAGATCCGTCAGCTGGCCGGTATGCGTGGCTTGATGGCAAATACCTCCGGTAAAGCCATCGAGATCCCCATCCGAGCAAACTTCCGTGAGGGTCTGAACGTACTGGAATACTTCATCTCCTCCAGAGGTGCCCGTAAGGGTATGGCAGATACCGCTCTGCGTACCGCTGACTCCGGTTATCTGACCCGTCGTCTGGTAGATGTTGCCCAGGATGTTATCATCCGTGAGGCAGATTGCGGAACCGTCGAGGGTATCTTCGTTTCCAAGATCGCCGAGGGCGACACTGTCATCGAAAAACTGCGCGATCGTCTGATCGGCCGTTACCTGGTTCATCCTTTTGTGGATGACGCTACCGGTGAGGTTCTGATCAGCAACGATAAGCTGCTTAATGACGCTGACGTGGATATCATCGAGTCCAAGGGCGTTGAGCGTATCGAGATCCGCTCCGCTTTGACCTGCCGTTCCCACCATGGCGTCTGCGCCAAGTGCTACGGCGCCAACCTGGCAAACGGACATCCCGTCAACGCCGGTGAGGCTGTCGGTATCATCTCCGCGCAGTCTATCGGTGAGCCGGGTACCCAGCTGACCATGAGAACCTTCCATACGGGTGGTGTTGCATCCGGTGGAGATATTACCCAGGGTCTGCCTCGTGTCGAAGAGCTGTTCGAGGCACGTCGTCCCAAGAAGGCGGCCGTCCTGGCTGAGGCGTCCGGTGTCATCGTTCGCGATACCGCCGAGCGCGATGTGAAGGATAATTGTACGCCGGTCATTATTACCACCGACGATGGGGAAGAGATCCATATCAATATCCCCTTTGGTCTGAAGTTCCGCGAGAACCTGCAGGGTCAGCGCGTGGAAAAGGGTCAGATCATCACCGACGGTGTTATCAATCCCCATGACGTTCTGCGTCTGTTGGGCGATATCGCTGCTCAGGACTACCTGATTAAGGAAGTTCAGAATGTATACCGTCTGCAGGGTGTTGATATCAACGATAAGCATATCGAGGTCATCGTTCGCCAGATGATCCGTAAGGTTCGCATCGAGGAGAATCCCCAGCCCGATATGCTGCTTGGCACTCTGGTCAATCGCTACGACGTGGAAGACCGCAATAAGGAACTGCAAGCACGGATCGACGCCGGGGAAGAGGGCATTCGCCTGATTAAGGCTTCTCCCGTCCTCCTGGGTATCACCAAGGCGTCCTTGGCGACCGATAGCTTCCTTTCTGCCGCCTCCTTCCAGGAGACCACCAAGGTTCTGACCGACGCCGCTATCCACGGCAAGATCGACCCGCTGGTCGGCTTGAAGGAAAACGTACTGATCGGCCGTCTGGTTCCTGCCGGTACCGGTATGGAGCAGTATCGCAACCTGGAGCTTCATAACGAAGAGCCGGAAGCCGCCGAAGAGAACGCAGGCGACTAAAAACCTTGAAAATCTTGTAAAAAAAGATTGACAAATAAAACGCCCATGTGGTATCATGTATGATGGTTCCGCATGGGCGTTTTTGTATGAATGACCTTGTGAAAAATGGATAAACTTCCCTTGTGGATCAAAAAAATATTGGTTAAAAAGCCGGTTTCCGACTTTTTGATATAAAATTTGAGGAAAGGAGTTGTTTTCATGCCCACCTTTAACCAGTTGGTTCGTAAAGGCAGAGAGGTCGTGACCAAGAAGTCTACCGCTCCCGCACTGAACAGAGGTTTCAATACGCTGAAGAATCAGCCCACTGATACCGCTAGCCCTCAGAAGCGCGGCGTTTGCACTGCTGTTAAGACCGCTACCCCCAAGAAGCCGAACTCTGCTCTGCGTAAGATCGCGAGAGTCCGTCTGACCAACGGCGTTGAGGTCACCTCTTACATCCCCGGTATCGGCCATAACCTGCAGGAGCATAGCGTGGTTCTGATCCGTGGCGGACGTGTAAAGGACCTCCCCGGTGTTCGTTACCACATTATCCGTGGTACCTTGGATACCCAGGGTGTTGCCAACCGTAACCAGGCCCGTTCCAAATACGGTGCCAAGAAGGCTAAAGCAGGCAAAAAATAAGGTACAGCCTGCGTTTTTTCAGTTGATTTTATAAACTTTATTTTGTTTTTTTATATAAATAGGATAGAGTTTCTTAAAACGGCTGGACGGAGAATTTATTTCTTCGAGTACCAATGATATCATAATTATGAAGGAGGGAAGAACATGCCCAGAAGAGGCTTTGTCCCCAGAAGAGAAGTACTCCCCGATCCTGTCTACGGTAGTGTTGTTGTTGCTAAGCTGATCAACAATATTATGTACGACGGCAAGAAGGGTGTTGCTCAGAAAATCGTTTACGATGCATTCGACATCGTGAAAGAAAAGACCGGCAAGGATCCTTTGGATGCTTTTGCTGAGGCAATGGAAAACATCATGCCGAAATTGGAGGTTAAGGCCCGCCGTGTTGGTGGTGCTACCTACCAGGTTCCTATGGAAGTACGTGCTGACCGCCGTCAGACCCTCGGTCTGCGTTGGTTGACTCTGTACTCCAGAAACAGAAACGAAAAGTATATGTGTGAGCGTCTGGCTGGCGAGATCATGGATGCAATCAATGAGACCGGCGGCGCTGTGAAGAAGCGTGACGATACCCATAAGATGGCTGAGGCCAATAGAGCTTTCGCTCATTACAGATGGTAATCGAAGCGTAGGAAGGAGAAAATATGCCTAGAGAATTCCAACTGGATAAGTATCGTAATATCGGTATCATGGCGCACATCGATGCCGGTAAGACGACTACTACCGAGCGTATCCTCTTCTATACCGGCAGAAGCCATAAGATCGGTGAGACCCATGATGGCGACGCCACCATGGACTGGATGGAGCAGGAGCAGGAGCGTGGTATTACCATCACCTCTGCTGCTACCACCTGCCATTGGAAGGGTCACCGTCTGAATATCATCGACACCCCGGGACACGTGGACTTTACCGTTGAGGTTGAGCGTTCCCTGCGTGTATTGGACGGTTCTGTAACCGTTCTTTGCGCAAAGGGCGGCGTTGAGCCCCAGTCTGAGACCGTATGGCGTCAGGCTGATAAGTATCGCGTACCCCGTATGGCGTTCATCAATAAGATGGACATCATGGGTGCCGACTTCTACCGCGTTGTGCAGATGATGAAAGATCGTCTGAAGTGTAATGCCGTTCCCGTTCAGCTTCCCATCGGTTTTGAGGATACCTTCCGCGGTATCGTCGATCTGATCGAGATGAACGCTGAGGTTTATTACGATGATCAGGGTAAGGATTTCCGCGAGGAGCCTATCCCCGAAGATATGAAAGAGTTGGCTCAGAAGTACCATGATGAGCTGATCGAGGCTGTTGCCGAGACCGATGAAGAGCTCATGATGAAGTACCTCGAGGGCGAAGAACTCACCAAAGAGGAGATCCGTAAGGCGATCCGTCAGGCTACCATTGATAATACTATGGTTCCCGTCTGCTGCGGTACTGCTTACCGGAACAAGGGTGTGCAGATGCTGCTGGACAACGTTGTTGCCTATATGCCCTCTCCTCTGGATATCCCTGCTATTAAGGGTATCGACGAAGATGGCGAAGAGATCGATTGCCATGCTGATGATAAAGAGCCGTTTGCTGCTCTGGCATTTAAGATTATGACCGATCCCTTTGTCGGTAAGCTCTGCTTCTTCCGTGTTTATTCCGGTATGCTGAGCGCCGGCAGCCATATCTACAATTCCACCAAGGGCAATAAGGAGCGTATCGGCCGTATCGTCGCCATGCACGCCAACAACCGTCAGGAGATCACCGAGGTTTATACCGGTGACATTGCTGCTGCAGTTGGTCTGAAGAACGTCACCACCGGTGATACCCTTTGCGATGAGAGCCGTCCCGTGATCCTGGAGTCCATGGAATTCCCCGATCCCGTTATCCGCGTTGCAATCGAGCCCAAGACCAAGGCTTCTCAGGAGAAGATGGCGGTCGCTCTGGCCAAGCTGGCTGAAGAAGATCCCACCTTCCGTACCTATACGGATGAGGAGACCGGTCAGACCATCATCGCCGGTATGGGTGAGCTCCACTTGGAGATCATCGTAGACCGTCTGTTGCGTGAGTTCAAGGTCGAAGCAAACGTTGGTGCTCCCCAGGTTGCTTATAAGGAGACCATCAAGGCTCCTTGCGCTTCCGATATGAAGTATGCTCGTCAGTCCGGTGGTAAGGGTCAGAACGGTCACGTCAAGATCCGTGTTGAGCCCAATGAATCCGGCAAGGGCTACGAGTTCCTCAATGAAGTCGTCGGCGGTGCTATTCCCAAGGAATATATCCCCGCTGTTGACGCCGGTATCCAGGGCGCTATGCAGGGCGGTATCATTGCCGGTTTCCCTGTCGTAGACCTGAAGGTTACTCTGTACGATGGTTCTTATCACGAGGTCGACTCCTCTGAAATGGCATTTAAGATCGCCGGTTCTATGGCTATCAAGGATGCTATGAAGAAGGGTAACCCCGTTCTGATGGAGCCTATCATGCAGGTAGTCGTTGTAGTACCTGAGGAATATATGGGCGACGTTATCGGCGACTTGAACAGCCGCCGTGGTCAGGTGCAGGGTATGGAAGCCATCCCCGGTGCCCGCCAGATCGAAGCTCTGGTGCCTCTGAGCGAGATGTTCGGTTACGCGACCGACCTGCGGAGTAAGTCCCAGGGTCGTGGTCAGTACACCATGCAGCCTCACTCCTATCTGGAGGTTCCTAAGAATATCGCTGAGAAGATCATCACTTCCCGTCAAAAGAGCGAATAATTCTTAAAAAACTCTTGCAATATCTATTATTTTATATTAAAATAGGCTTATCTAACAAACAAACACATTAAAGGAGGAAACTCAAAATGGCAAAGGCTAAATTTGAGAGAAGCAAACCCCATGTAAACATTGGTACCATCGGTCACGTTGACCATGGTAAGACCACCCTGACTGCTGCTATCACCAAGGTGCTGGCATTCAAGGGTCAGGCTGCTTATTCTGAGTATGGCGATATCGATAAGGCTCCCGAAGAGAGAGAAAGAGGTATTACCATCAACACCGCTCACGTTGAGTATGAGACTGATTCCCGTCACTATGCTCACGTTGACTGCCCGGGACATGCTGACTATGTAAAGAACATG
>JAZQJH010000002.1:0-98974 GCA_045541555.1 Eubacteriales bacterium
TGAATACAAATTCATTGCCGCAATCTTTACAGATCAGATTCTTGTCTTCGTACATGTTTTTTTCCTCTCTCGTGGTAAGAATATTTTTTCACCCGTAACGGAATTGAACCGTTCCCTCTGATAAATCAGCGCTCCGCCACAGAGCTTTTCGGGCATTCAACTATGATAATTTGCTTCGGATCCTGCACAAAGCGTTGGAAACGGATTTTTCCGAGATCTGAAGCGTGGAGGCAATTTTTTTATAGGACAGCCCATCCAGATAGAGGAAGAGCACCTGCTTTTCTAATTTGGAAAGTTTGCTTTGCATTCCTGCCAGGACGGCGTCCAATTGTTCACGGCGTATCACAACTTCCATGGGGTTATCATAGCTGAATAATGTCTGGGAGTCCAACTCGACGGATCGATTAAGAGCGGCGTGCTTTTGGGCTTGCGCTTCATTGATTGCAGATATGATATGGTTATGGATACAAGTTTTTGCATAGGGAAGAAAATCGGTGCATTTTGCAGGGTCAAAGCTTTGGATGGCTTTATGCAGCCCGATCCGTGCTTCCTGCAAAAGATCCTCCTTATCGCCGCCGATGATGAAATATCGGGCGGAAATGCGGAGCAAAAGCGGGGTCAAAGCCAGGATGATTTCATTTTGCGCCGCCGGATCACCGCTTTTGGCTGCTGCTAAAAGCTTGAGGATGGGGGGATTGGCACTCATTTTATAATCTCCTAACTTACCGAATGAAACCGAATGAAGTAATTATATAGTAAAATATATATAATGTCAAGAAAAAAATGAAAATTAATTTAAAAATTTTCGACAGTTTACGATGATTTTGTATAAAACACTCAAAAATTACACTAAAATTTGTTTTGGACGTACTTTTTTAAAAAAACACTTGATTTTGCGGGGAAAGGGTGGTAAAATATTTAAGCAATTTGAAAAATTAAGACAAGGAGGTGCGTCCAATGCCCAATATCAAGTCTGCTAAAAAGAGAGTTCTGGTTACCGAGACTAAGACCCTGCAGAATAAAATGCTGAAGAGTGAGCTGAAAACTTTGATCAAGAAGTTTGATGCTGCTGTTGAGTCCGGTGATAAGACTGCTGCTACCGAGGCTTACAAGGTTGCTGTTAAGAAGATTGACAAGGCTGTCGGAAAGAGTATTATTGCGAAGAATACCTCCAACAGAAAGAAGAGCAAGCTGACCATCAAGTTGAATAAGATGGGTGCTTAATTTCGAGTCATCTGATAAAGTCTCCGTCTGACGACGGAGACTTTTTGCATTATTACATCTATGAGGTGAAACGATGAAAAAAGGGTTATACGTTCTGCTGATGATCGCACTGATACTGGGACTTTGCTCCTGCAATACCTTTGAGGATACGCCGGAGACGGAGGCGGCTTTCGATGCTTATGAAGCGGCGGTCCGGCAAAGTATTGCGCATAAAAAAGGTTCCATTATCGTGGAGACAAAGAATAAGGATACCATCGAAAAAACCGAGACCCTTGGCGTGATTGACTATGACTTTACCACCGACGGGGAAGATAAGGTCTCCTTTGAGCGTAAGGATTATACAGACGGAGCGTTGGTGGCCTCTTATTATGGGGACGGCACCAAGGCCTTCCAGATGGATCTGGAGACCGAAAAATGGGTGGACGTCACCGAGGACAGCAAGGCGATGCTGGATCATAATAAAAATTATATGAATACCCTTTCTCTCTTTCGGATCGACAATCAGTTCCGATACAGTAAGCATTTTTATGAATCCCTGACCATGACGGAAGAAGCAGGGAAAAAGGTGATCGTCTTTACCCTTAAAAGCTCGGCGGTCACCAAAATGTTTGAGTTTTCCGACGAGCGAGAGATTCGGCGCAATATGGCTTCCCAGACCCGTACCTATTACGTGAACGAGGCCGGGGATCTGGAGAAGATCGTCATTGATACGCTGCAGGACATCGTGTATAAAGGAAACGAGGGGCAGCTGGCCAATACCATCACCGTCACCATGGATTATGAATAAAGTAAAGCCTTGCGGCGTTTGCCGCAAGGCTTTTGATCATTCTTGGGGTTCGTTACTGCGGTAGCGCAGGGCTTCGGTGACGTGAGCCAGTTCCAATTGCTCCGATCCGGCAAGATCGGCAATGGTGCGCGCGACCTTTAAGATGCGGTAGTAGGCTCTGGCGGATAGATCCAATTTATCAAAGCTCTGCTGGAGCAATTGCTCGGCATCAGGGCTCAAGGTGCAATATTTTTTGACCATGGGGGAGGTGAGGTCGGCGTGTTTGGTAATACCTTCTTCCCGGTAACGCTCCATCTGTTTTTTTCGGGCGGCAACTACTCGTTTGCGGATCGCCTCGGAGGATTCTCCGGCGGCCTTGGTGCTGAGCTCTTCATAGGAAACCGCCGGCACTTCGATATGCAGATCGATACGATCCAAAAGAGGACCGGAGACCCGATGGCGGTAACGCTGGATCTCGCCGGGGGAGCAGGTGCATTTTTTCGTGGGGTGCCCCAAATAGCCGCATTTACAGGGGTTCATGGCGCAGACCAGCATCACGTTTGAGGGGTAGGTGACGCTGCCGGTTGCGCGGGCAATGGTGATTTGGTTATCCTCTAAAGGAGCGCGCATGGAGTCTAAGACCTGGGGCGAAAATTCCGGCAATTCATCTAAGAAAAGGACGCCGTTATGCGCCATAGAAAGCTCGCCGGGCATCAGGTTCTGACCGCCGCCGCAGAGGGCAACGTAGGTTGCGGTATGATGGGGACTGCGGAAGGGACGGGTTCGGCAGATGTCCCGATCCAGATGCCCTGCCACCGAAAAGATTTTGGTACATTCCAATGCCTCTTCAAAGGAGAGCGGCGGCAGGATAGTGGGCAGCCGTTTTGCCAGCATACTCTTACCGCTTCCCGGAGGGCCGACCATCAGGATGTTGTGACCGCCGGCTGCCGCGATCTCCATGGCGCGGCGAGGGATAAACTGGCCTTTGACGTCGGTGAAATCGATCTGAAAATCTTCGTTTTCTTCCGGGTGGAATTCCTGCTTCGGAAGAGGCGCAACAACACCCGGACGCATTAAGATCTCGACGGTTTGGCGTACGTCCAGTACCGGATAGATATCCAGTCCATCCACATACTGCACCTCCGGTGCATTTCCGGCCGGGACGATCAGGGCGCGAAGCCCTAATTTACGCGCTTTTAACGCCATGGGCAGTACGCCCTTGACCGGGCGTACTTCGCCCAAAAGAGAAAGCTCCCCGATAAAGCCGATGTCTGCAAAATTGCCTTGAATGTCGCCGGAGCAGGAGAGAAAACCCATCAGGATCGCCAGGTCATAGACCGGTCCGATCTTCCGGGTATCTGCCGGCGCCAAATTGACGGTGATCCGTTTGGCCGGAAAGTTAAATCCGGAATTTTTCAGGGCGCTGCGTACCCGTTCCTTGGATTCCTTGACCGCCGCATCCGGCAGACCCACGATCTCGAAAGCCGGCAGACCGCTATTAATATCCACTTCAACCGTAACCGGATAGGCATCAATGCCGATCAGTCCAAAGGATAGCATCCGGGAAACCATAATTATCAACTCCTAACGCTGATTATTATAGCATTTTGATGAATAAAATGCAAATTTATTATGTTTTTTCTCCAAAATTCTTTCGATTGACCCTTTACACGAAGTTAATTTCGTGTTAAAATAACTGTTGGTTAACAATTTTATTTTATATAAGGAGGACATTATGGCAAGAAAAATGAAAACCATGGACGGTAACAACGCCGCGGCTCACGTATCTTATGCGTTCACCGACGTTGCGGGTATCTATCCCATCACTCCGTCCTCAGTAATGGCTGAAATGACCGATAAGTGGTCCGCAGAGGGCCGCGTCAACGTATTCGGTCAGCAGGTAAAGGTTGTTGAAATGCAGTCTGAGGCAGGTGCTGCCGGTACCGTGCACGGCTCTTTGGCCGCCGGTGCTCTGACCACCACCTACACCGCATCTCAGGGTCTTCTGCTGATGATCCCGAATATGTACAAGATCGCTGGTGAGCAGCTCCCCGGTGTCATTCATTGCTCCGCTCGTGCGCTGGCTTCCCACGCTCTGTCCATCTTCGGTGACCATTCCGACGTTATGGCTTGCCGTCAGACCGGTTTTGCAATGCTTTGCGCCGGTAACGTTCAGGAAGTTATGGATCTGGGTGCTGTTGCACACTTGTCTGCTATTAAGGGGAAGGTTCCCTTCCTGCACTTCTTCGACGGTTTCCGTACCTCTCACGAAATCCAGAAGATCGAGATCTGGGATTATGAAGATCTGAAAGAGCTTTTGGATATGGACGCTGTCAACGAGTTCCGTAAGAACGCTCTCAATCCTGAGCATCCCGTACTGCGCGGTTCTGCTCAGAACCCCGACGTTTTCTTCCAGGCTCGTGAGGCTTGCAATAAGTACTATGATGCTCTGCCCGCAGTCGTGGAAGAGTATATGGACAAGATCAATGCCAAGATCGGCACTGATTACAAGCCCTTCAACTACTACGGTGCTGCTGATGCCGAATCCGTTATCGTTGCAATGGGTTCTGTCTGTGATACCATCGAAGAGACCATCGATTACCTCAACGCCGGCGGCGCTAAGGTCGGTCTTGTAAAGGTTCGCTTGTATCGTCCCTGGTCCACCAAGCACCTCCTGGCTGTTCTGCCCAAGACTGTCCAGAAGATCGCTGTCCTGGATCGTACCAAGGAGCCCGGTGCTCTGGGCGAGCCCCTGTATCTGGATGTTGTTTCTGCTTTGGCAGACAGCGAATTCAAGAACGTGAAGGTCGTTGGCGGCCGTTACGGTCTGGGTTCCAAGGATACTACTCCCGGCTGCATTGCTGCGGTTTACGAGAACCTGAAGGCTGCTGAGCCTAAGAATAACTTCACCATCGGCATCGTGGATGACGTGACCAACCTCTCTCTGGAGACTCTGGACATTCATACCGCTCCCGAAGGAACCATCTCCTGCAAGTTCTGGGGTCTGGGTTCCGACGGTACCGTTGGTGCGAATAAGAACTCCATCAAGATCATCGGTGACCACACCGATAAGTATGCTCAGGCTTACTTTGCATACGACTCCAAGAAGTCCGGCGGTGTTACCATCTCCCACTTGCGTTTTGGTGATACCCCCATCAAGTCCACCTACTTCATCTCTAAGGCTGACTTCGTGGCTTGCCATAACCCCTCCTATATCGACAAGTACGATATGGTTTCCGAGGTTAAGAAGGGCGGCTCCTTCCTGCTGAACTGCCCCTGGTCCATTGAAGAGCTGGATGAGAAGCTTCCCGGAAACGTGAAGAAGTATCTGGCTGATAACGACATTAACTTCTATATCATCGACGGTATCAAGATCGGTCGTGAGATCGGTCTGGGCGGCCGTATCAATACTGTTCTGCAGTCTGCTTTCTTTAAGATCGCTCAGGTGATCCCCGAGGCTGAGGCTATTCAGTACATGAAGGACGCTGCTACCGCTTCTTACAGCAAGAAGGGTCAGCATATCGTTGACATGAACCATAAGGCCATCGAGGCCGGTGCCAACAGCGCCGTTAAGGTTGAAATTCCTGCTTCCTGGAAGAACGCTACTGCTGAGGCTAACAAGGTTACCGTTGAGTGTGACCGCGCTGACCTGAAGGAGTACGTTGAGAACATCCTCGTTCCCATCAATGCTCAGAAGGGTGACAGCCTGCCTGTTTCCGCTTTCGAGAAGTACGTGGATGGACATATGGAGCAGGGTGCTGCCGCATTCGAGAAGCGCGGTATCGCTGTGGACGTTCCCACCTGGATCCCCGAGAACTGTATCGAGTGTAACCAGTGCTCCCTGGTCTGCCCCCACGCTGTTATCCGTCCCTTCGTGCTGAATGCTGAAGAGGTTGCTGCTGCTCCCGAAGGCATGAAGACCAAGAAGATGATGGGTAAGGGTCTGGATGCTCTGACCTTCACCATGGGCGTATCCGTTTTGGATTGTACCGGTTGCGGCAGCTGCGTTGCTATCTGCCCGGCTAAGGAAAAGGCTATCGTGATGAAGTCTTTGGATTCTCAGATCGGTGAGCAGAAGTACTTCAACTACAATTATAAGAAGGTTTCCGAGAAGCCCGAAGTCAACGAAGTATTCAAGGTTGAGACCGTTAAGGGTTCTCAGTTTAAGACTCCGTTGCTCGAGTACTCCGGCGCTTGCGCAGGCTGCGGCGAGACTCCTTACGCCAAGCTGATGACTCAGCTCTTCGGCGATCGGATGTATATCTCCAACGCTACCGGTTGCTCCTCCATCTGGGGCGGTTCTTCTCCCTCTACTCCGTACACCGTTGATAAGAACGGCCACGGTCCTGCTTGGGCAAACTCCCTCTTCGAGGATAACGCTGAGCATGGTCTGGGTATGTTCCTGGGTGCTACTCAGCTCCGCGAGAAGGTTGCTGCTGAGATCGAAGAGCTGGATAGCTTCACCACCATCGAGAGCCTGAAGGCTGCCATCGCTGAGTGGAAGGCCACCTACAATGATACCAAGACCAACACTGCTGCTACCAAGAAGCTGATTGCTGAGTTGGAGAAGGTTGATTGCTGCGAGAAGGGCAAGGCTGCTGCTGCCAGCATCCTGGCTCAGAAAGACTTCATCGCCAAGAAGTCCGTCTGGATCCTGGGCGGTGACGGCTGGGCTTACGATATTGGCTTCGGCGGTTTGGATCACGTTCTGGCTTCCAACGAGGATGTAAACGTTCTGGTCTTCGATACCGAGGTTTATTCCAACACCGGTGGTCAGGCTTCCAAGGCTACTCCTTCCGGTTCTATCGCACAGTTTGCTGCTGCCGGTAAGGTGACCAAGAAGAAGGATCTGGGGGCTATCGCTCGTTCCTATGGCTACGTTTACGTGGCTCAGGTCTCCATGGGTGCTGACTACAATCAGTGCGTCAAGGCCTTTGCTGAGGCTGAGGCTTACAATGGTCCTTCCATTATCATCGCTTATGCTCCCTGTATCAACCACGGTATTAAGGGCGGCATGGGTACTTCCATGGAAGAGTCCAAGAAGGCTGTTCAGTCCGGTTACTGGCAGTTGTATCGCTACAATCCTGCCCTGGCTGAGGACGGCAAGAACCCCTTGACCTACGATTCCAAGGATCCCACCATCAATTATCGCGACTTCATCATGAACGAGGTTCGTTACAATGCTCTGAGCCGCGCTAATCCCGAAAGAGCTGAAGTTCTCTTTGCTGCCGGTGAAAAGGCTGCTACTGAGAAGAGAGAAAACCTCAAGAAGCTCGCCGAGATGTAATTTCTCAATTAAAAAGCCTACCCCTCGGGGTAGGCTTTTTTCATGGTTCACATATTACTTCGTCTTCATAGAGTAGTTCGCGTTTTTGCTCGATCATTTCTTGGGTAATGCCGTACTTTTTCAGTTCTTCTTCCGTGGCGTTAAGATAAAAGTGAGGGGCGTAGGGGCGGTCGTTGACCACAATAGCATAAGGCGAAGCGAATACCCGGGTGATGGTGACGGGATCCCCGGAATAGAGGGCGTCCAGTTCTTCTTCGGTAAAGCATAACTCATCGAAAAGGTTTGGATAATCGTGCTGATAAAATTGAATATTCTGTTGGTTAAACGCTTCAATGGTTTTTCTCGGAATATCAAAGGCTTCAATGAATTCAAGCAAGAGAGGAATAGTGTCCGGTTCGGAAGATTTATAGACAGTCTGCTTACATTGATTGTCTCGATCTATAAGCCATTCTTGAACCTGATGCCCTTGTTGTTCCAGCAGGGTGATCAATTCACTTTCTATCATATAGAGCTTGGAAAGATAAGCGTAATGGTAGGCATGATTATCGTCGCCCCCCATTGCCTCCGGACCGGGTTCAGTGTTTTCCGGAATGGGTTCAGTGTAGCTTGGGGGCATTAAAAACTCTGTCGGAGCGAAGATTTTACTATACCAAAGACCGATGCCTACGATTGTTAAACAAAGGCAGGCGGCAGCAACGCAGATGCGCAATACCATTCGTTTTTTTGGGACGGCATCAAGGATAAAGCGTTCGTCGATCTCCCCGATGGCGGCTAAAAGCTGGCGGTTGGTCATACCGTTACACCTTCTTTCTCTAAATAGATGCGGAGTTTTTCCCGGGTACGGAATAGCGTGACATTGACTTTGCTTTCACTGATATGAAATTTTTTGGAAAGCTCCCGGGTAGAATCCATGTACCAATAGCGTCGGATGAATAATTTACAGGGTTCTGTCGGAAGATCATCCAAAAAACGCTCCAATAGATCCTTAAATGCCAGATCATCAATGATTTCATCCGGACTGTTGGCAGGAATACATTCTGCAAGCTCTTCCAATATTAAGGGAATCGTTCCGCCGCCTCGCTTTTGCGCAGACTCCTTTTCATAGTGGTTTAAGGAAAGGTTTCGTGTGATCTTCCCTAAAAATGCCTGCAGACGCCGTGGGCGTTCGGGTGGAATGGAATTCCATGCACGGAGCCAGGTTTCGCTGACGCATTCCTCCGCATCTTCATGGCAATGAAGGATATGATAGGCAATGGAATGGCAGTAACGTCCGTATTTTGCTTTGGTTGCCGTAATGGCTTTTTCTGAGCGATTCCAATATAATTGAATGATTTTTTGATCGTCCATCTCGTTTCCCCCTTTCACCCTATACGACCGGATTTATATTCAGTTTATTACAGTATAACATATCTTTTTGGGTATGTCTTGCGTTTTGGCTTCGTATTGTGTATAATAGACATAAATCTATAGGAGGATGATATGATGGCTGAATGGTTAAATACAACATTTGCCGGGTTTGATACCGGGGTTCTGGAATTTATGCATGGCTTGGCAGAAAGCGCCGGCGGAATTTTGACTCCCTTAATGAAGATCATCACGGTGATCGGGGAGAAGGGGCTTTGGATGTTTGCCTTGGCGGCGGTTCTGATGTGCTTCTCCAAGACCCGGAAGATTGGTGTTTGCCTGTTTGGTGCGGTGTGCTGCGGTGCCTTGATCACCAACATCGTTTTGAAGGATCAGGTGGCGCGTCTTCGCCCCTTTGAGAATTCCGAGCTTTTTGCAGAGTGGTGGAAAGCGGTCGGTTCTCCGGCGGAAGAGGGATTTTCCTTCCCCTCCGGTCACGTGACTGCCGCAATGGCAGGAATTACCGCTTTGACCCTGGCTTGGCGAAAAAAATGGATGCCCTTGGGATTTCTTTACGTTCTCGTTATGGCGTTTTCCCGGAATTATTTGATGGCGCATTACCCCAGCGACGTTCTTGCGGCTGTCTTAGTCGGTGCTATTTCCGGCATCGTGGCTTGGTTTATTACCAAAGGGATTTATTATATCCTGGAAAAATATCCGGAAAACAAACTCTTTGCCTTTATTCGCAATTTTGATCTGATTAAATTGAAGAAATAAAAAAATATGGTAGGTTTTGGAACCTACCATATTTTTTTACTTTTCACAGAAGAATTCTACGTCTTCGCCCACCGGACCGAGGCAGAATGCCAGTCTGGCAGGGAGGATGCCACCTACCATCATATCTTTGGGTTCAATGGTGATTTCATAGCCGGCGGCGCGCACCGTTTCGATGCAACCGTCCACATCATCGGTGGCTAGGGCAATATGCCGTAAAGCTCCTTGGCCGGGAGAGTCCGGCGCGTTGGGGAAGAGCTCCAGATAGCCGGCACCGGTATCCAGCATCATTCCTTGGCTTTGCCCTTCGCCCCATTGATAGACGATGGGGAGCCCTAAAAGTTCATGATAAAAATGAACCAGTTTTTCAAATTCCTCGACACCATTGCTTTTAATGCAGATATGGTGAATGCCGCGGATCTTTGCCATTATTTCTTCTCCTTCAAAAGGTCGCGGATCTCTTCCAGGAGAACTACGTCGTCCGGCTTTACAGGAGGCTCAGCAGCAGCTTCTTCCGCTTCCTTCTTTTTGCGGATGGTTGCCAAGGTGGTGATGACCTTCAAGGTGACGAAGAGGCAAGCGGCAACGATCAGAAAATCAACGACGTTCTGAATGAAAATGCCGTATTCTACCTTTGCTTCGCCAAAGGTGATACTGAGGGTCTCAAAACTTTTACCGCCCAGGATCAGCCCGATCAGCGGCATGATGATATTATCTACCAGAGAGGTAACGATGGCTTTGAAGGAATTACCGATGATGACACCGACGGCCATATCGATAATATTGCCCTTGCTGATAAACTCCTTAAATTCATTCCAGGTTGCTTTTACTTTTCCCATTTTTAAATGCTCCTTTGTTTTTTCTTAATGATATCATCTTTTTTGACAAAATACAAGAAAAAATCCGCGGAATTTTTCATTCCGCGGATCTTCTATTGGATTTTTGCTGCATTGCCAAGAATTCTTCATTATAGAATAAAGATTTTTTGCTCAGCTCCTGACTGAGATTTTCATAACCGTATTGCTCGGTGAGGGTCTTTTCTTTGGAGAAAAGGTTAGTTCCCAGTCCTAAGCGTTCTCCCTCGATTTCTACGCCCATTGCCGCGAGGGTGGTGGGGAACATATCAAAGGTGGCAAATTCGCGTTCTTTCTCCTGCTTCGGCTGGAGAGGGGAGTTGATGATGCAGTTATAAATGGTACGCTGATAGGTTTCGTCGATATCGGCCAGGAATTTCGGATCCATGGTCAGATGGTCGCCGCTGAGTATGATGGTGGTATTTTCGTAAAAAGGCTGCGCTTGAATCCACTCCACAAAAGAGGCAATCTGCTTGGATGCACAGTTAAGGACGTTGGCATACTGCTCTTCGTGGGTCGTGCCGCAGAGCTCGCAAAGATAACCGTCGGGGAAGTGGGTATCCACTGTCAGCATGGTGAAGTTAAAGGGCTCATCCTTGGCGGCAAGCTTTGCCAGTTCTTCCTTGGCAAAGCCAAAAAGCTTTTGATCCTCATAGCCCCAAAATTCCAGATAATCCTCCGGCAGACGTCCCTCTGCTTTGAGGGAAACAATGTCAACGATATTATAATTTCCGTGCTCAGTAAAATAAGAATCCCGGCCGGCAAAGGCGGCATCGGAGCCTAAAAGCAGGGTTTGGTTATATCCCTCTTTTTCCAAGATCTCACCGATGGAGGTGATGCCGGGGATGAATTCATCCTCGCCGCCATAAGTGTCTGCAGTGAGGGGGACTTTGATGGGAATTCCGGAGGTCTGGGTGACCATAGCTGCCGCCGTCCAGGTGGTGCCGGCATAGGAATAGGCACCGCCGATTCCAGAGGTGTGGGAAAAACTGACGTTTTCTTCCGCAAGCTTGGAAAGCTCCGGGATGAAATCCTCGGTGATCAGACCGCCTGCGCTGGTATCTGCATAGGTATTCTCCATAGACTCCAGAAAAATATAAATGAGGTTGCGCTTTTCTTCCGGGAATTTTAAAGAAACTTCACCGGGATCTGCATAATGCTCCTTAATGAAGTCTGAATCGGTGGTGATGGCGCCGATATAACCGAAGACCTCCAGCTTGATCATGAAGAACAAAATAGAAAAGCATAAGAGGATAGACGAGAAAGAGAGCATATACTTTTTAAAGAAACAGCAGACCTTTGTATTACAATAGGCAAGATAGCGCTTTTTATTTTGGAAGAATTTCTTTAAGCGTCCGGAAAGAAGGAAATAGAGAAAGATACAAAGCCCTGTCCCGACAAATCCAAATACGCCCACCCGGAGAAATGCACTGTTCAGAAGGTTTTTATGGGCACCGGATGCCGGACTTTTCATCTGAAATAAGACTTGATCCAGATCGATATTATCGTATTTACTCAGCAACCAGACGGTAAAGAAAAAGAGCAGATTGCCGCCTAATAAGAGAAGAGCGGCGATCAGCGCTTTTTTATTGATTTTTTTCTTTTTGCTCAATCGGCTTCTCCTTTCTCTTGCGACATTTTTTTCTATTAGTAGTATATCTTAGTATGAATGAAATGTCAAACAATATGAAAAATCTTAATAATTTAAAACGTCTTAAAAATCCACGGATCGTAGACTGATTTTTGAAAAATAGTAAAAGTGTGGATTTACATGGCGAGTTTTCGGAAGTATAATAGGGGCAGGAGGGATCAGGATGGACGAAATGAAAATTAGATTTGGTTTGAATTTAAAAGGATATCGCGTCTTAGCCGGATTGACTCAAATACGGCCGGGTTTATGAAAACTATATGGTTCATATCAAGCCGGTCAATATCAAGTTGAAAGCGCGAATGATTCGGATCGTCAGCGAGATTGCCCACGTGGATGAGGCGGAGGCAGAACGCCGCCTGGAAGCCAATGATTGGAAGATCATTCCTGCGGTTGAACTGTAATAAAAAAGGACTGTAAAAAAATGGTTTAGTCTAAGAGTTTTGCGATCTCTGGAAAGGGCTCCAGAGATCGTTTGAGGATGCCGTGCATTTGGGCAATAGCAATTCCGTAGTTGGTGATGGGGACTCCCTTTTCGCCGCTTTGGGCGAGCCTGGACTTCATTTCTTTTTCGTTGAGCATACAACCACCGCAATGGACGACCAACGCGTAAGCCGAGAGGTCTTCCGGGAATTCAGTACCGGAAGTAAAGGTAAACTCTACCTTTTTGCCGGTATAGTCCAAAATCCAGCCGGGAAGCTTGACGGTGCCGATGTCCTTGCATTGGCGATGGTGGGTGCACCCCTCGGAGATGAGAATGCGATCTCCGTCCTTAAGACGATCCAACTGCGCCGCGCCTTGTACGACTGTCGCAAGATCTCCTTTGTATCGGGCAAAGAGGATCGAAAAGGAGGTGAGCAATACCTCTTTCGGCAAAAGCTTTGCAACAGCGCCAAACACCTGGGAGTCGGTGATGACCAGCTTGGGCGGATTTTTCAAAGCGTCCAGCGTTTCCTTTAATTCCGTTTCCTGGGTGATCAGCGTTGTGGCGCCGATTTCCAGCAGTTCCCGGATGGTCTGCTGCTGAGGAAGGATCAGTCTGCCTTTCGGCGCCGATTCATCAATGGGGGTGACCAGTACGACCGTATCGTGCCGCTCAACCAGATCAGCAAGGATCTTTTTATCGTTGCCGGCCTGCTTGGCCAGTCCGGCGATCTTTTCTTTCAATTCGTGGATCGAAAGGCCGGTCTGGGCGCTGACGTAAAGCTCCTGTGGGGTCGGGGTGGGAAGCTCTTTTAAAAGATCTACTTTATTATAGGCAATCAGATAGGGCAGTTTTTTCTGCTCAAAAAGCGCCAACAATTCCCGATCCATGGGGGAGAGCCCTACGGTACTGTCTACCACCAAAATCGCGATATCCGTTTGCTGCAATACCTGCTTGGCGCGAGCCACACGTTGCTCGCCCAAGCTGCCTTCGTCGTCGATGCCCGGGGTATCGATAATGACCACCGGTCCCAAGGGCAAAAGCTCCATGGATTTTCTGACCGGATCGGTGGTGGTTCCTTTAATATCCGATACCAAAGAGAGCTTTTGACCGGTGACGGCGTTGACCAGGCTGGATTTACCGGCGTTTCGTAAGCCGAAGAAGCCAATATGGATCCGTTCGGCAGAAACCGTTGTGTTTAAACTCATAAGCTACTCCTTTAGAAGCGGAAGTCCCGACGGTTGGAATTCTTAATTGCTTCCACGTTGTCTTTGGCGATGGCTTTGACCTTTTCCTTAGGAATCTTTTCCAGCTCGCGGTCGATCAGTTTAAAGCCACTTTCCTGGGTCTCGGGGCTGGCGTAATCCACCAGATATTCGCTGAGGGTCATCAATGCATTGGGATGGCAACAGTTAAGGATCTGGCCGTTTTTGCAAAGGCTCATAAACCGATCGCCGGTTCGGCCTTCGCGGTAGCAAGCGGTGCAGAAGGAGGGGATAAAGCCCAGATCCATCAGCCAATGGACGACTTCGTCCAAAGTGCGCTGATCGGAAACGTCGAACTGCTCGGAATCGTGGGGGCGCTCCTCTTCGGTGTAGCCGCCCACAGAGGTACGGGAAGCACCGCTGATTTGGGAGATCCCCAATTCCAGGGCGCGGGCACGTACCTGCTCGCTTTCACGGGTGGAAATGATCATACCGGTATAGGGGACAGCAATGCGGATGCAGGCGATGATCTTGGCAAAGATGTCGTCGGGGATGCCGTTATCGAATACACCCGGATCAATGTCGTCAGCACGCTTGATGCGCGGTACGCTGATGGTATGGGGACCGACGCCGTGGACGGCTTCCAAGTGCTCGGCGTGCATCAAAAGTCCGGCAAATTCATACTGATAGCCCTCCAGACCAAATAGGACACCCAGACCCACGTCGTCAATGCCGCCTTCCATGGCGCGATCCATGGCTTCGGTATGATAAGCGTAATCGTGCTTGGGACCGGTGGGGTGCAGTTCTAAGTAGCTTTCTTTATTGTAGGTTTCCTGAAAGAGGATATAGGTGCCGATTCCGGCATCCTTCAGTTTGCGGTAGTTTTCCACCGTGGTGGCGGCAATATTGACGTTGACACGGCGAATGGCACCGTTTTTATGCTGAATACTGTAGATGGTCTTGATGGACTCCAGAATGTATTCAATGGGGTTATGGACCGGATCTTCGCCGGCCTCGATGGCCAGCCGCTTATGACCCATATCCTGCAGGGCGATCACTTCTTGCTTGATCTCTTCCTGGGTCAGCTTTTTACGAGCAATATGCTTATTTTTCAGATGATAGGGGCAATAAACACAGCCGTTGACGCAGTAATTGGAAAGATAGAGGGGGGCAAACATGACGATACGGTTTCCGTAAAAGGCCTGCTTGATCTCACGCGCAAGGGCATACATTTCTTCCACCTTTTCCGGAATATCGCACGCCAGAAGAACCGAGGCTTCCCGGTGGGTCAGACCGGCGCAATGAACGCCGACCTCCGTCTTTTTTGGGCGTGCCTTTTCCAAAAGGCTGTCGATCAAAGCGACGTTATGCTTATTTTCTTCCGCATAACGGATGGTGTCTAAGATTTCATCATGGGAGATGAATTCTTCGGCGATTAATGATTTGGGATTGTAATTTTTCATGTTGTTACCTCTCTTTCACGTCCCCGCGCGCGGTGACGATTTGATAGCCGATGGCGTTCATACGGCGTTCTAATTCATTTCTGCACTCCGCCGACTCGGTGCCGGTGCAGAGCTTGTTATTATATAATTCGTATTTTTTTCGTGTGGAAGCAGGGGATAGATTGGGCATTACCACGTTGGCGCCGGCCAAGATCCCCAATTCCCGTCCCTCCGGATGGATGGTGCCCAACGCGGTGGTGGCCGGTAAAAGCAGGGTAGGAGAGATCAAACGCAAAAGGGAAAGCAGGTAGAGCGTCAGCTCCATGGAGCCGGCCGGATACTCTGCAAAGGGGGTGGCATGGTGGGGAATAAAGGGTCCGATCCCACACATGGCGGGCTGAAACTCTTCGATAAACTTGAGATCTTTGGCAAGATGCGCGGCGGTTTGATAGGGAGAGCCTACCATAAAGCCGCAGCCCACTTGATACCCCAGTTCCTTTAAATCTCTAAGACATCGCATTCGGTTCTCATAAGAAAGCTCGGTGGGGTGCAGTTTTTCATAATGAGTTTGGTCTGCCGTTTCGTGACGCAGCAGATAGCGGTCGGCACCGGCTTCCTGCAGCAATCGATAGCTTTCCAGGCTGCGCTCACCCAGGGAAAGGGTGACGGCACATTCCGGATAGCGTTCTTTGATGGATTTTATGAGTGAAACAAGGCGATCGTCGGTGAAATAAGGATCCTCGCCCCCTTGCAGGACGAAGGTGCGAAAGCCCAAGGAATAGCCTTCCCTGCAGCAATCGAGGATCTCCTCTTCGCTCAGTCTGTATCGGGAGCATTGGGCGTTTCCGCTTCGAATTCCGCAATAAAGGCAGTTGTTCCGGCAAATATTGCTGATCTCGATCAGTCCCCGTATGTAGACCTCTGTTCCATAGACGGACTGCCGGATGGCGACTGCTTTTTCAGCGGCGTATCGGGCAAGTTCCGGTGTATAGCTTTCGATGAGCGTTTGGTATTCTTTTAAGGAAAGGCGATGCTCCCGGCTTAATTTATCAATTAAATTATTCATGGGGGAATACCACGTTGGAATAAGCCGTCTTGACGCTGACGCCCTGTAACTTACCGATCTTTCCGGAAAGGGTGCTGATCACGTCTTGAGGTGCATCTACGGCGACGCTCAAAATACTGATATTTCCCTTGCGGTAGGGCAGACCCATACGACCAATGACATATTGCCCGTATTGATGCAGAATGGCATTCAACTCCTCTGCGGAGTTCAGATCTTCCACGATGATCGCAATTAAAGCAATTCTTGTCTCCATAAATCCTCCTTAGGTGACAAGAGTAATCTTTTAAAAAGGCGGATTATTCTTGTCACCTTAAATAAAAAACTGCGCCCGAAAAAGACGCAGTTAACCCGATCAATATTAACGCATCTTTCATCTCAATTTCTATTTCGATGTCAGATTTTCTATATTATAGCAAAGTTTATAGAAAATTGCAATAAAAAAAGACGATTGCTTTTGCAATCGTCTTTTTTTGGCTGGGATAGCAGGACTCGAACCTGCGGAATGATGGAGTCAGAATCCATTGCCTTACCAGCTTGGCTATATCCCAACGACGCTCAATATTATAACAAAGAATTTTCGATTTGTAAAGTAAAATTTTAAACAAATATAAAATTATTTTTATTTCGATTGACAGAAGGCAGAGAAAACAGTATAATTTGAGGGTACAGGTTTTAAAAAAAATATGGGGAAATTGCGGAGATTTTGCGTTTTCCCTCGTTGTTTATGGTGATACGATTGAAAAATAACAAACGATATGCAGCCAAGCATGTGAAAAAATTAAAAAGACCCGGTTTGTTCGGTAATTTCAGCAATTGGTTTGTTCCGTTTTGTCGTCGTCCGTTTGGTAAATATGTCGTAACGACTGTTACGGCTGTGGTGATGGAAGCGGCGCTGGTTTTGTTCTTTCTTTATGGACCGATCAGCTTCTTTCGGGAATTGCTGATCACTTCAGCGATGACCACCCTTTCTCATCATTATTATGCCACGACCTTTTATTCTGATGAAACGATTCAGGAAGTGATGGATAAGAATAGGGTCATTGGTTCGACGCTGACGACCGACGTAGAGTCGATTGAAAAGCAGGAAAAGGAGAACGAAATCGTTGTCCGTAAGATCTCCGGTCCTGGATACAACGGACTGATCATGGAGGTCAGCGATCCCTCCTGGGTGCGCCTTGGAATTCCGGCTAACTTTGGAACCAAGGGTCAAAAAATTCCCCTTTTGGTGCGAGACTACGGTGCCATCGCCGGTATTAATGCCGGTGGCTTTGGTGATGCGAACGGTTGGGGTAACGGTGGTCGCGCCATCGGTCTTGTCGTGGTAGACGGCGAGGTGGTTCAGGATCCGGAGCCCTATGCGCCTAAGATCAACGTCGTGGGCTTCAATGAGGACGACGTTTTAGTCCTGGGAAGCTATGATCGGGATGAATGGCAGGATCTGAATTTGCGCGATGCCTGCGAGTTTGAACCCTTTTTGATTATCAATGGCGAACCTACGGAAATCCGCGGTAACGGCGGTTGGGGTGTTGCGCCCCGTACGGCGATTGCCCAGCGGAAAGACGGCACGGTTTTGCTGGTGGTCATCGACGGTCGTTCGATTACTTCGGCCGGTGCGACCATGAAGCAGCTGCAAGAGGTTCTCATTAAGGAAGATGCCTATAATGCTGCCAATCTGGATGGTGGCTCATCTACGGTTCTTTACTATACCGAAGAGGGCGGCGTCATGAATAATCCCAGTGGCTCCGATAAGGACGGTATGCGTTTTCTGCCTAATGCCTGGCTGGTGATTGACCCCAAAACCTATACACCGCCGACCGATCGCCCTCCTTATGGAGAATAAAGAAAATCCGCAATGCATCAGCATTGCGGATTTTTTTGTTATTTTATTCTGACGGGTCCAAAGGGGCGGATCTGCAAGGTGAAGGAGCATCCCTTTCCAAAAACAGATTCCATCTCTTGGATATAGTCTTCTGCCATTGCAGACGGAAGATAGGTTTGAATGGTTCCGCCGAACCCGCCGCCGTGGATGCGCCATGCGCCCTTTTCTCCAAGCAGTTTTTCAGTAAGATGGAGCGCTAACGCTGCGGCTTGCGAAGTGGGGGTACGGTTGGTGTAGATATTTTGCAGATACATAAAAGAGGAGCGCCCGGATTCTTTGATGATTTCTTTGAATTGGGCAAAATCCTTTTGCTTTAATACGGCGGTGAGACGCTCGACGCGGTTGTTTTCCGCAAGGTAATGCCCGGCTCGAAGTAACGCGCGATCAGAAACCGCCTGGCGCAGACGGGGAAGAGCGGCGTAAAAATCTTCGGGTGTTACGCCGCGAAGATGCTCTTTTTGGAAGAATTGCGCCACGCTTTGCATTTCCGCCTTGATTGCACTATAATCGGCGGATAGATCTGCATGGTCGCTTCGAACGTCGGTAATGACCATGACGTGGTCGGTCGTGGAAAAATCAAATTGCAGGTCGGTGACCTTGGGGTCTTCCTGCAGTTCAAAATCAATGGCAATCATACCGCCGTAGGCGCAGGAGAGCTGATCTAAAATTCCGCTTGCTTTGCCGAAGTAAAAATTTTCTGCAAATTGAGAGATCTTCGCCATTTCTTTGGGCGAAATAGTGGCTTGGTTATATAAATGATCCAAGATTGAAACGGTCAGCACTTCAAAGGCAGCCGAGGAGGAAAGCCCGGAGCCTTTCAGAACCTGGCTGGTGGTATAAGCATCAAAGCCACCGATCTGATAGCCCTGCTGCTTCATTTTATGGCAGATGCCGCGCACCAAGCCGTCGGAGGTTCCTTTTTCTTGCTCAATGAGGGTGGTATCTGCAGTATGGATTTCAATCGGAGGATAACCGTCCGATAAGATACGGATAATTTTGTCATCCCGGGGGGCGACAAACGCAAGAATGTCCAGCGTAATGGCGGCACCGACCGCTTTACCCATATTGTGGTCGGTATGGTTGCCGCAGATCTCACTTCGACCCGGGGAAGAGAGGATCATTTCGTGCGGTTTATTAAAAAGTGCGTAAAAACGATCATCCGCTTGATGATAGCGTTGCTCTTGCAACGGCCATTGCTCTTGTGGATATATTTTTTTTGCAATTTCAGGAAGCTTCATGGAATAAATTCTCCCATTTTTCAAAGTCTGCAATGCGGTCACATTTTTCGTAGCAATTCTTGATTTCGCTCAGTAATTCGCCGTTACGCTTTAGCTTCCCTTCGCATTCTTGCAACGCTTCATAAAGGATTTCATAAGAAGCGGTTGCTTCTGCATACTGCTCCAAACCTCTGTGCGCCTCGGCGCGTTGCACACAGAGGTCACACATGACTTCCGGCGTCATGGCGTATTCCTGCTCCGTGGCATCCAAAAGATCCAGCGCGTTCTTATATTGTTTAAGCTGGATAAAATAGACGGCGTTCCAGATTCCTTGCTCTGCACTGGAGGGCTTTTTATAGCGCTTTAAGAAATAATTCAAGATAGTAAAAAGCAAAACTGCGATGATTAAGGCGATAAGACCCCAGGTAATGTAGTCCATTTATAATTCCTCCGTTTATTTGTTTTCATTATAATAAAAGGGGGGAATATTTGCAATACTTAAAACGGGATATACTAAAACTTGTTTTATGATTTATATAAAACGCTTGACAAATTATGGAATCGTGCTACAATAATGTCAAGAGGTGATCGCATGAAAAAAAGTGTATATTCTTTAGTTTTGATGGACGACGTGGTGGCGCAGGTGGATCGGCTTGCCTATACGATGCATACCAATCGTTCCAATATGATCAATCAGATTTTGGCGGAATATTGCTCCATGCTGACTCCGGAAAAGCGAATGCAAACGACGCTTCATCAATTGGAGCAGCTGCTGGGGCAGATCGGCTTTCAACCCCTTTCTCAGCCGACGGGGACGATGCTGATGGTGCGCAGTGCGTTGAATTATAAATATAATCCTTCTGTCCGTTATCGCGTCGAACTGTTTCGTACGATCGAGCCGGAGTTCGGTCAATTGCAGGTACAATTAAGAACCCAGAATCAAGAGTTGATATATTATGTAAACGAATTTATGGTTTTGTGGGCGAAATTAGAGCGGAAGTATCTAAATCATCCTCGCGCAAGGGTCGAAAACGGAAGATTTTTGAGAAATCTTCGTTATAATCCAAATTTTGAAAAAAGCCAAGAAGCGATCGGTGAGGCGATAAGCATTTATGTAAATCACTTTGATCGGGCGCTGAAATATTATTTTGAGTATTTGGATCGCCCGACCATGGCAGAGCGGTTGACGGAAGAGGTAATGGAGGATTATCTTTCCGGAAATACCTTGATTGTGTAGAAAGGAGCAAACGCGATGAATGTAAATCAATTAACAGAGAAAAGTATAGAGGCATTACAGGCGGCGGAGCAGACTGCTTCGACGTATAAAAATGCGTCGGTGGAGCCGATTCATTTGTTGGATGCATTAATCAGCCCGATAGATGGGTTTGTGGCCGGTGTTTTAGAAAAAATGGGGGTACGAGGTCTGGAGCAGGATTGTAAGGCTGCCCTTCAAGCGTTACCGACTCTCACTACCGCCGGTCAGCTTTATGTAAGTGCAGGTCTGAATGCCGCTTTTGATGCTGCGGAAAAGCAAGCGCAAAAAATGGGAGATCGCTTTATCTCCGTTGAGCATCTGATGTATGGTCTTTTAGATCAGGCGGATGCCACCTTGAAAAAACTCTTCTCTCAACATAATATCAATAAAAAACAATTTCTTGAAACGGTCCAGTCCTTGCGCGGAAACCGCACCGTTCAAAACCAAAATCCGGAGGACACCTATGATGTTCTCAGCAAGTACGGGCGTGACCTGGTGGAGGCCGCCCGTCAGCAGAAGCTGGATCCTGTCATCGGCAGGGACGAGGAGATTCGCAATGTGATCCGGATCTTATCCCGTAAAACCAAGAATAATCCGGTGCTGATCGGAGAACCGGGCGTCGGCAAAACCGCCATCGCAGAGGGCTTGGCCTTGCGGATCGTGCGCGGCGACGTGCCGGAAAATCTCAAAAATCGTAAAGTCTTTTCCCTTGACATGGGCGCCTTGATCTCCGGCGCCAAATATCGGGGTGAATTTGAGGAACGCTTGAAGGCGGTGCTGGATGAGGTGCAAAAAAGCGAGGGAGAGATCCTGCTGTTCATTGATGAACTGCATACCATCGTCGGTGCAGGGAAAACGGAAGGCTCCATGGATGCCGGAAATCTTTTAAAGCCTATGCTGGCAAGAGGTGAATTGCATTGCATCGGTGCCACGACGCTGAATGAGTACCGTATGTATATTGAAAAAGATGCGGCCTTGGAACGGCGCTTTCAGCCGGTCTTGGTGGCAGAGCCCTCGGTGGAGGATACGATCTCCATTTTGCGCGGCTTGGAGGAACGCTATGAGGTTTATCATGGCGTCAAGATTCAGGATCAGGCCTTGATCGCGGCGGCAACCCTTTCGGATCGCTATATCAGCGACCGTTTTCTGCCGGATAAAGCCATTGACCTGGTGGATGAGGCCTGTGCCTTGATTAAGACGGAGATGGAGTCCATGCCCACCGAACTGGATGAGAAGCGGCGCAAGATCATGCAGCTGGAGATCGAAGAGCAGGCATTGAAAAAAGATGAGGATCCTCTTTCGGATGCGCATCTTGCGGAGCTGCAGAAGGAAATGGCGATACTGCGCGATGAGTTTAATTCCATGAAAGCAAAATGGGAGAATGAAAAGCATGCCATTTCGGTGGTACAGAAGCTGCGCGAGGAGATCGAGCAGACCAACCATGCCATCCAGCAGGCGGAGAATAATTATGATCTTAATAAAGCGGCGGAATTGAAGTATGGAAAACTGCCGTCTTTGAAAAAGGAATTGGAAGAGGCCGAGCAGGCGGAGCGGCTGGCAGAGCATAAGGAAAATTCCCTTTTGCGTGATAAGGTGACGGAGGAAGAAATTGCGAAGATTGTGGCGCGCTGGACCGGTATCCCGGTGGCAAAGCTGATGGAGAGCGAACGGGAAAAGCTCCTGCATTTAGACGACATTCTGCATCAGCGCGTCATCGGGCAGGACGAAGCGGTACAAAGGGTCTGCGATGCGATTCTGCGCTCTCGTGCCGGTATTCAGGATCCGGATCGTCCCATTGGCTCTTTTCTCTTCTTGGGTCCCACCGGCGTTGGAAAGACCGAACTGGCAAAGGCCTTGGCACAGGCGCTTTTCGACGATGAACGGAGCATGATCCGCATTGACATGAGCGAATATATGGAAAAATATTCCGTATCCCGGCTGATCGGCGCACCGCCGGGATACGTGGGATATGATGAGGGCGGCCAGTTGACGGAGGCGGTTCGCCGCCGTCCTTATGCCGTGGTACTCTTTGATGAGGTGGAAAAGGCGCATCCGGATGTATTTAACGTACTGTTGCAGGTGCTGGACGACGGACGAATCACCGATAGCCAGGGCAGAACGGTGGACTTTAAGAATACCATCATCATTCTGACCTCTAATCTGGGTTCTGATATTATTTTGGACGGAATTGAAGATGGGGAGATCACACCGTCTGCCCGGATGCAGGTTGAGCAGCTGCTGCGCCGTTCTTTCCGCCCGGAATTTCTCAATCGTTTGGATGAGACGGTCTTTTATAAACCGTTGACCAAAGAGAACATCGGCGGAATCGTGGATCTTCTGCTGGATGAACTGCAAAAGCGCTTAGCCGATAAGAAACTGAAAATTCAACTCACGCCTGCCGCAAAGGATTACCTGATCGAGGCAGGGTATGATCCCAATTTCGGTGCAAGACCGCTTCGCCGGCTGATGCAGCAAAAACTGGAGACGTTGCTGGCGCGGCGGATTCTGCAGGGGGATATTTTGCCGGGCACAGAACTTACTGTGGATGCCGAAATGGGAAAGTTAGCGTTAAAATAAAGAATCTTGATAAAACGGCTTGCCAAGCAAGCCGTTTTTAATTGCATAATTATTACCAATCAGCGCACCCTTTAAATAGATGAAAGGGGCGATTTAATGAAACTGACGGACTGGATGGATGTAAACGGGATTTGCGTGGGGGTTACGTTAAAGGATAAAGAGGGCGTCATTGATATTTTGGCTGCCTTACAGCAAAAATGCGGAAATACAGAGCGTAGCAGTAAGCAGCTTCTTCGGGAGATTTATTATCAGGAAGAACACGCCTCTTTTGCCATTGGCGCCGGCGTGGCGGTTTGCTATATAAAGAGCGATGCGGTGAAGCGACCGTTATTGACGGCGGTGACGGTGCCAGCAGGGATTGATCTGAACGCTCCGGATGGAGAAAAAAGTCGGTTGATCTTTTTGGCGGCGGTGCCCACGAACGAAACGCTGGATCCTACTCCTCGACTAACTGTTTTGCTGATGAATGAAAATCTGCGGGAGCAACTGATGGAGGCGGCGGATGAGAGTACTTTTGTGCAATTGATTTGTCTGGCAGAAGAGGGGGACTATCCTTCTCCGCCGGGTGTTGGGGCAGAGACGATGCTGTTGCTGGCGGTGGTGGATGAATCTTTTCCATCTGCGACAGAGGCTACTGCGCAATTGCAGTTGACCGCCGGCCGACTGGGAATGCTGCTGAAAATTGAGCGGGAAGGTGCTGCCCTCTTTTCTGATGAAGACATTCATGATGCGAGCGCGATCCTTTTAATTGGTAAAAACCTTCATTCAGACCGTTTTGACGGAAAACCGGTTTTGGAGGTCAACGTTTCAGATGGTATTTATCGCCCGGAGCATCTATTGAGGCTGGCAATCAAAGCTCCGATCTACCATAAACGAATTGTTTTTGAAGGCAAGAAGAAAAGTGTCTCAGATTGGTATTACCGCTCCAATGCACCGCTCTTGCCGTTGCTTTTGTTTGCCGGGGGCGTTTTTTTATTGGTAGGGGAAGCCTTGGACTTTTTCTTGGACGTTCCATCGTTTACCAACGGAATCCGTTGGATCGGAGAGCGAACACTCCTTTTGCTTTTGCCAAGGGTATGCGGAATGCTGGGATTTCGGTATGCTCGGTGGCCGGGCTTGGCTGTGGGACTCATTGGCGGTGCGGTCTTGGAAGCGGCTTGCGGCGGAGTATGGGCAGCGTTGATCGGAGGTGCGGTAACTGTTTTAATTGTCCGTTGTGCAGAGCGCGGGCTTAATTTGCTTCCTCGGCGGTTTCGGTGGTTTGAGTGGGGAATTCCGGTCATCGGCGTGGGAACGGTTGCTGGATTGGCTTTTCTTTTGAATAGTGTTGGGTTCTGGGTGCGAAAAGGATTCTTTTTGTTGTCTTCCAATATAAACCTTCAATTTAAAGGTATTCTTTATGGCATTAGCGTTGGTTTAGATCCGGGAGGTCCTTTGAATCGTGCGGTGCTTGAGACTGATCAGCCGGAACTTATGGCGGCAATCTCGGCCGGTGGGCTTGCTTTAAGCATCGGATTAACGGCTTTTTGTATTTTAAAACGCAGAAAAATGGAGTCTATTCATTTTGCTAACGGATGGACGGCTTTGCCGGCGGGTCTTTGCGGGGCAATTAAGAGTTATATCGTCTTTTTTGCCGGAAATCCTTTTCGGATCGCCCCCTGCGCCGCCCTCGGTTCCGGTGCTGCCGGTCTTTTAGCGGTTTCTTTAAAATGCCATACAAATTCTTTGGGTATTTTCGGTGCATTTTCCTGCAATCGTCCGGGGGCATTTTTGCTGGCTGTTTCTTGCGGTGCGGTGCTTTGTTGCACCTTGCTTTGCGTGGTTTGTTCGGACGAAAATGTGCACATGATGCAAAAAAATGAAGAGAAAAAATTTGACTTCAAAAATAAAATTTAACCGCAAGTTGCAAAAATGTGAATATTTTTTTGATTTTATGTTGCAATCTTTAACAATTTGTGATATAATCCATTTAAAGTAAAGAATTCGAGGTGTTGTATGCAGAAGTATTTGGAAAGAGAAGAGCGCTTTATCTTTGAAGAGGACTATTTTCCCGATATCCGCTTAAGTCTTTGCTGCTGCCATCGTTATAATCCATCTGAGAAGTTCGGACCGATGACACCGGAACGATATATGATCAATATTGTGGAAGCCGGTCGAGGGACGCTGGATCACGGAAATCGTCGTTTTAATATCGCCGCCGGTCAGGCGTTCGTTCTTTTCCCCGGTAAGACGGTCAGCTGGAAAGCTGATAGCTTAGAACCCTGGAACTATATCGGTATTGAGCTTACCGGTCATAGTGTTGAGCGTTTTATCGAAAGCTTAGGACTTTCTTTCCAAAACCCTTTGATCGACTTTAGTTCGCCTCATAAGGCGATGGATGCCGCATATGACCTTTTTGTGGAGTGCGATAAAAAATATCAGAACCAATTTGCAATTTCCGGTTGTTTTTCAAGCTTACTGGAGTGCATAGAGGAAAGCTTAGTAGCTAAAAAGATCCCTGCCAAAAACTTCTACATGACCCGGGCAGTGGAGTACATAAAAGAAAATTATAATAAAAATCTTAGCGTGGAAAACATTGCCAATATGCTTGGAATTGAGAGAAGCTATCTCTCCCGTCTTTTTAAGACCTATAAGAATAAGAGTACGCAGAATTATATCATCGACTATCGCATTCAGCGTGCAAAGAAAATGTTTGAGGAAGAGGATCTGAACGTTTCTCAGGTTTGTACCGCAGTGGGGTATACCAATATCTATTGCTTCTCCCGGATCTTTAAGAGCAGAGTAGGAATGAGTCCGAAGGAATATCGGGAGATGTGTAAGCACGAAAATGTTGCAGAATAATAAAATCAAAGAATGACAAAGAAACCGCCCGAGGGCGGTTTCTTTATGGCTCAAAATTATCGAAAAACAATAAAAAGTTGTTGACAAACGAAAAAACAGGTGTTATGATACAACCAAGGAGGCGATAAAAATGCTTAAGATTTCCAGAAACCATTCGGTTACTCTTTCGCTGGTTTTGACGGTTTTGTTTATGGCGAGCTTGCTGGCAGGCGCGATCATTCTGCCGTGGCTGGTTCGGACGCTGATCGATCTTCCCGATAACGTGGGAATGCGCGACTCCATCACGTTGGCCGGGCGCGGATTCGTTTTGGCGGTGGCTTATGCTATTTTGGCAGTGTGCGCCGCGGCAGACGGAATGTTATTTTTCTTGTTACTTCGGGTGCGCCGCGGTCTGGTCTTTACATTGGAAAGCGTGGCGCTGATCCGCGGTGTTTCCTGGTGCGGAATATTTATGGGCGTATTATTCGCTTTGCTCGGCGGATATTTTCAATTAGCGTTTATCGTGGCTTTCGCCGGCATCTTTTTGGGGCTTTGCGTACGCGTGGTCAAAAACGTGATCGAGGAAGCGACCGAGATCAAGGCGGAAAACGACCTGACGGTCTGAGGTGGCACGATGATCAGAATTAACTTAGACGTTATGATGGCGCGGCGTAAAATGTCGTTAAACGAGCTTTCTGCCCGGGTGGGGATCACCTTGGCCAATCTTTCGATCTTGAAGAATAATAAAGCGAAAGCCATCCGTTTTTCGACGTTGGATGCCATCTGCCGTGCCTTAGACTGTAAAATTGAAGATATTCTGGAGTTTGTCGAGGAGGATGCGTGATGGATAACTATCGTTATGACCCTCAAACCGGCGAGCCGCTCTATCAGCCGCCGGTAAAAGAGATCTATTCGACTATGGAAGTACTTTTAGCGTGGTTTTCCTTGCTGGTCGGCTATGTCTTTTGCCGCGTTTTTCCGGTTATCAACCATCCTTTTGGCGGTTTACTTTTGATTTTGGCTCTTTACGTTGGTGCGGTGGTGCTATGGAAATGGAAGGGCGTGAAATTCCCCTTGATGCCGGGAATACTGGGCGGTTCCGCGCTGTTGCTGACACCGGCGTTATTCCTTTCTGCCAATTCGACGATTCATTTCTTCGTGTATCTCTATGCGCTGGCCACTTGGTTTTATTTGATCTATGGAATTTGCGGAAATCTACTGGAGACCGGATTTTCCGATTTATTGCCGTTTGATTTCTTAAAAGCACTTTTGATCTATCCGCTTACTTCGCTTGGAAAAATGGTGCCTGCGTTGTTCTCCGGCAAGGGACGGGGTAGAAGCTTGTTTCTGAAGATTTTGCTGGGTTTGACGATCGCGGTAGTTCCCACGGTCATTGCTCTTGCACTTCTATCTTACGATCAAGCCTTCACAACCCTTTTTCGGCGCATTTTTTCATTTGATTGGGGAAGCTTCTTTTTACATATAGGAAGCGCGATTTTGGGAATTCCGGTCGGAATGTATTTTTACGGATCGTTTTTCTCGGCGCATCGGCAAAAGGGCGGCGAAAAAATGTCGGCTGAGCGGTGCAGATCTATTTCTGCTTCGGTTAAAAAGCTGCCCGGTATGACGGCGATTGCGGCGTCTGTTCCTATTTTGAGCGTCTATGGCCTTTTCTTCGTTTCGCAATGGGATTACTATACCTCGGCATTTACCGGCGTTTTACCAGTAGGATTCAGTTTTGCCGAGTATGCGCGGAGTGGCTTCTTTCAGCTTTGCGCCGTATCGATTCTCAACTTCGTTATGATCGTGATGATCGGTGTATTTGTGCGCCGAAAAGGGGAGATGGCAACAGTCACAACGCGCGTACTTTCACTGATTTTTTCGGGTGCCACGCTGGTTTTGATTACGACCGCCTTTTCTAAATTGTATTTATATGTAAAGCAATTCGGCTTGACGCCGAAACGAGTCTACGCCGGGTGGTTTATGGTGATTTTAACGGTTGTTTTCCTGCTGGAGATCGTTAAGCAGGTGGTAAAACGCTTTAAATTGTTACCGGTCGCTACCCTGGTATGTGTTGGATTGTTTGCGGTTTTGGCTCTTTCCGGAAGCGATACGCTGATTGCAAATTATAACGTGGATCGTTATTTGGACGGCTCCTTGGAAACGGTGGATATTGATGCCATGCGCGATCTGGGGGAGGCGGCGGTGCCGGCTATGGTGCGTCTTGGAGAAGAGTTGGCTTCCAAAAACGGATACAAGCTTTCGAGATTTGAATATGAGGGTGCCGAGGAGATCTACGTGCGCGTTGTGGACTATTTATATGGCATGGCAGAGCGAGATCGGGATGGGATCTTTGATCTCACCCTTCCTAAAGTGCTGGCTAAAAAAGCGCTATCTAAAGCCGGAATTCGAAACTTGAAGTGAGAGCGTTAAAGAGGTGCGCTATGTTTGGAAGCTGTAACCACTAAATTTCACGGTTTTGATTAAACAAAATAAAAAAGACCCCCCTCGGGGGTCTTTTTTATTTGCAATATTTTTCTCTTAGTTCTGAGAGGATCTTTTTTTCAAGGCGTGATACTGCTACCTGCGTCATGCCCAATTCCTGGGCGGTGGCGGCTTGAGTCTGCTCCATGAAAAAGCGCAGGACGATCAGCCGTCGTTCGCGGGGCGGAAGTGCGCCCAGGATCTCTCGAGTCAGTACCCGATCCAAAGCGTTTTCCTCCGGGGAGCCGATACTGGGCGTGATACCGCCTTCTTCCGGAGGTAGATCCAAAGATACCAAGGGCTGGGTCGCCTCAGTTGCCGTTAGGATCGCTTCGATGTCCATTCCGGTTTCGGCGGCAAGCTCCGATAATTTGGGCTCTCTTCCTAAGCGTTGCGCCAGCACGCGCGCCGCCCGATCGATCTTTAATTTATCTTCTTTATATTTTCTGGAAACTTTGATACTGCTGTTATCGCGGAGATAGGTCTTGATCTCTCCTATGATTTTTGCGACCGCGTAGGTGGAAAACTTGACCTGCTTACTCTCGTCAAAATCCCTGGCTGCTTTGATCAGTCCGATAGAGCCGATCTGCAATAGATCCTCGTCTTCAACCCCAAATCCCCGATATCGCTTTGCCGCCATGCGCACAAGGCCAAGGTTTTCCTCTACCAGGCGGTCTTCTAAAAGCGGCATTAAACCTTTGGCTTTATGTATTTGGTCAGGGTGACGGTGGTTCCAATCCCCGGTTTGGACGTCACTTTGATCTTGTCCATAAAGGTTTCCATGATGGTAAAGCCCATGCCGCTCCGCTCTGCTTCGTCACCGGTGGTGAAAAGCGGCTCCATGGCTTGCGGAACGTCCGGAATTCCTTTCCCTTTATCTTTAATGGAAAGAACTAATTTGCCGTTATCATAAAGCCGGCCTTGGATGGTGATCATTCCTAAGGCGTCTCCATAGCCGTGGACGATGCAGTTGGTCACCGCTTCGCTGACGGCGGTTTTAATTTCGCTGATCTCTTCCACAGTCGGATCCATCTGGGATGCAAATGCTGCTACTGCGATCCGGGCAAACCCTTCGTTGGCAGACCGGGATATAAACGATAAACGGATATGATTATTTGCTTTCATTCTTCCTCCTCCTTTACGGTAACATAATTGGATATTCTTGCCATATCGAAGACCTTTTTAGGACCTCCGGCGAGATGGCGAAGCTCCACGCTTCCATCCATGCTCTGCATCAGCTTGCGCCGTCCCATGACGATGGCAAGTCCGGAACTGTCCATAAAGCTTACGCCGCCAAAGTCCAAAATCAACAATGCCGGCCGCAAACGTTTGATCTTGAAATCAATATTATCGGAGATCCCCCGGGCGCAGTGGTGGTCGATTTCGCCCTGCAGGCGAACCTCCAGTTGGTCGAAGTTTTCGTGAAATGAAACGTGCATAATTACCTCCTAAAAAAATAACACCCTTTCGATATTATATCGAAAGGGTGCAATCTTTTTTGTCGTATATTGCCGTTAAAATAATTTTTTTAGTTCATTTGCCATGTCGCCGGTCAAATAGAGCGAACCGCAGACCAAAATGGCGTTTTCACACTTATCTTTTGCCAATTGTGCGGCTTCCTGATAACTATTGCAGGCGGTGCAATCATCGCAAAAGAGATCGGCCATATTTTTGAGATCGTAGGCGGTCATGGCGCGGGGGACAGGCGGCTGAACCGCCAAAAAAGCTTTTGCACGCATGGCCAACTGCCGGACGGCATACTGATAGGGTTTATCGCGCATCATGCCAAAGATCACGACGGGGTCTTTGAGCTCTTTCATGATGTCCATTGCTTTGAGCAAGGCGTCTATGCCTTCGCGGTTGTGTCCGCCATCGATGAAAATACAGGGATCCTGGTGGATACAATCCAGCCGGGAGGGGATATAGGCCTTTTTGAGCCCAGCCTTCAATTGCTCCTCCGTATAGTCGATCTTGCCGGAATTCTTCAGCAACTCCAGCGTTTCCAGGACGGTAACGGCATTACACGCCTGGTGGGGCCCTCGCAGAGAAATGAAATATTCTTTGTCTTTATAGATGAACCGGTTGCCCGACGCATTGGAGGAGAGGAGCCGGGGATGAGAACCGACGGTCAGCGGTGCATCCAGTTCCTGGGATCGACGGATGATGACCTCCATAGCTTCTTTCGGGTTGGCGTGATACAGCACGACCGGACAGTGTGGCTTGATAATTCCTGCCTTTTCGGCGGCGATCTTTTCCAGCGTATCTCCCAGAATTTCAGTGTGATCCAGAGAGATGGAGCAGATAATGGATGCTAAAGGCTCCTCAATGACGTTGGTGGCGTCGAAACGGCCGCCCATTCCAACCTCCAGAACAGTGATATCGCAGTTTTGCTCTTTGAAAAAGAGAAGGCCGATTGCCGTGACGATCTCAAACTCCGTCAGTTCCAGTCCCTCAGCGGCTTTTTGCACCTGCTCGGTCAATCGGGTCAGAGTTTTCTCCGAAATCATTTCACCGTCCACAACAAAGCGTTCGCGGAAATCGTAAATGAAAGGGGAGGTGTAAAGCCCGGTTTTATAGCCGGCTTCCCGAAGGACAGACGCCAGCATGGTGGCGGTGCTTCCTTTTCCATTGGTTCCGGCAATATGGAGACTGGGCAACCCTTTTTGAGGGTTGCCCAGTCGCTCCAGCAAAGCCGTGATCCGTTGCAGACCGGGTTTGGCTACGTGGGCTTTCCGATCATGAATATAATGCATGGCTTGGCTATAGTTCATCATCTGTTTTTCATTTCCTCAATGCTCTTGGTGAGATCCTCGATGAGCGCGAGGAATTTCTCCTTTTTGGCATTCTCTGCCTCTACCAATGCGGCAGGGGCTTTTGCGATAAAGCCTTGGTTGCTCAGCTTGCCTTCAACGCGCGCCAGCTCACCCTTGGCTTTTTCCAGTTCTTTGGTCAAGCGGGCGATCTCACCCTCAATATCGACCAATTCGGCGAAGGGGATATAGAGGCTTACACCGTTGCAGACCAATTTAACGGTTCCTTCGGGAGCGGGCTGGTTGATCAGCACCTGATCAGCACCTGCCAGTTTCTGATAGAAGCTTTCGGCACCCTCGAACCACTCTGCATGGGCGGTTTCGATATAGAGAGAAGCCTTTCTGGAGTGGGGAACGTTCATCTCTGCGCGGCGGTTGCGGATGGCCTTGATGGTCTCCATAATGTGCTCCATCTTATCAGCGCCCTCGCGGAAGCAAAGCTTGCTGTCGTAGACCGGGAAACGGGCAGCGACGATGGCCTCTTCCTCCACCGGGAGTGCCTGCCAGATTTCTTCCGTAATAAAGGGCATAAAGGGATGAAGCATCTTCAACGCGCCGGAGAAGACGTAGAGCAGAACTCTCTGCGCCGATGCGCTTTCCTCGCCGCCGGCATAAAGACGGGGCTTGACCAGCTCGATATACCAGTCGCAGAAGAGATCCCAGATAAAGTCATAGACCTTCTGCAGAGCAAGACCGATCTCGAATTTATCCAGATTGTCGGTGACGTCGCGTACGACCTCGTTGTACCGGGTCAGGATCCATTCATCCTCGGGCTTGAGGTTCTCCGCCTTGAAGCTGAGATCCTCTTCCTTGAGGTTCATCAGAATGAAGCGAGCGGCATTCCAGACTTTATTGGCAAAGTTGCGAGAGGATTCCACACGCTCCGGATAGTAGCGCATATCATTACCGGGTGCATTACCGGTAGCCAAAGTAAAGCGCAGTGCGTCAGCACCGAATTCCTTGATGACTTCCAGGGGATCGATGCCGTTGCCGAGGGATTTACTCATCTTACGACCCTGGCTATCGCGAACCAGGCCGTGGATCAATACGTGCTTAAAGGGAACCTCGCCCATCTGCTCCAGGCCGGAGAAGATCATTCTCGCTACCCAGAAGAAGATAATATCATAACCGGTCACCAGCACGCTGGTGGGGTAATAGTAATCCAGCTCGGGAGTCTTTTCGGGCCAGCCCAAAGTGGAGAAGGGCCAGAGGGCAGAGGAGAACCAGGTATCCAGGACGTCCTCTTCCTGGCGCATGGGCGCGCCGCACTTGGGACAGGTATGAACGTCTTCCTTAGAGACGACCATCTCACCGCAGGCGTCGCAGTAATAAGCCGGGATACGGTGACCCCACCAAAGCTGACGGGAGATACACCAATCATGGACGTTCTCCATCCAATGGAGATAGGTCTTACTGAAACGGTCGGGGACAAACTGGGTCTCACCGGCCTTGACTTCTTTGATGGACTTATCTGCCAAAGGCTGCATCTTGACAAACCATTGGCTGGAGGCCATCGGTTCTACGGTACAGCCGCAGCGGTAGCAAGTACCTACGTTATGGGTGTGATCCTCGATCTTCACAAGGAAGCCGCCCTCTTCCAGATCCTTGACGATCTGTTTCCGGGCTTCGTAACGATCCATCCCCTCGTATTTGCCGCCGTTGGCATTAATCTTGGCGTTGCCGTCCAACACCAGGATCTCTTCCAGGTTATGGCGCTTGCCTACCTCGAAGTCGTTGGGGTCGTGGCAGGGGGTGATCTTCACGCAACCGGTACCGAACTCTTTGTCTACGTACTCATCGGCAACCACGGGGATTTCGCGGCCTACCAAGGGGAGGATCAGCATTTTGCCTACCAGATGGGTATAACGCTCGTCCTCGGGATGAACAGCCACTGCGGAGTCGCCCAGGAGGGTCTCCGGACGGGTGGTGGCGATGGTGACGTACTCGTCGCTATCCTTGACGGGATAGCGGATATGCCAGAAATGACCGGGCTGTTCTTCGTACTCAACCTCTGCATCGGAGAGGGCGGTGGTACAGTTGGGGCACCAGTTGATGATGCGGTTGCCCTTATAGATCAAGCCTTTTTCATAAAGGTTGACGAAAACTTCTTTTACTGCCTTGGAGCAGCCTTCGTCCATGGTGAACCGCTCCCGATCCCAGTCGCAGGAGGACCCCAGCTTTTTCAGCTGATTAATAATGCGGTCGCCATACATTTTTTTCCAATCCCATACGCCCTCCAGGAACTTCTCACGACCCAGGTCGTAGCGGGTCAGACCCTCCTCTTTACGGAGAACCTCCTCAACCTTGATCTGGGTAGCGATGCCGGCGTGGTCAGTACCGGGGATCCAAAGGGCGTTGAAGCCCTGCATCCGCTTATAACGGATCAGAATGTCCTGCAAGGTCTCGTCCAGGGCGTGACCCATATGCAGCTGACCGGTTACGTTCGGGGGCGGAATGACAATGGTGAAGGGCTGCTTATTTTCGTCCGGCTCGGAGTGGAAATAACGGCCTTTCAACCAGAAATCGTATATCCGATCCTCGAATTCCTGAGGATTATATACCTTTTCCAATTCCTTCATGATCTATTTCTCCTTTATGGTATTTTACACATTCTTACATTATATTATAGGGAAAGACCTTTGTCAATCCTTTTTCCATCCGGGCAGATCACTGCGCTGAATGGCACCGAAAAGCCGCTCGGAAAGACCGGGGAACCGCTCCTCTGCCTCTTGGAGCAGGTCTTTTGTCGCTTGGCGCACCGAAGCATGATCCATGGGGCAGGGGTTTTTGACGATAGGGAGCTCCAGCCGCTCTACGGTATTGGCGATCTGCCGCTCGGTAAGGTAGATCATCGGGCGGATGGCGCGCACGTCTTTGCGATCCAGATAGGTCACCGGCTGGAAACAGCCGATTCTGCCTTCATAAATTAAGTTCATGGCCAGTGTTTCTACTGCATCGTCGCGGTGGTGACCCAAAGCAATGGTGCGGCAACCGGCCTCGATGGCGGCATCGTGAATGGAGCCACGCCGCATCTTGGCGCAAAGGGCGCAGGGGTTGCTTTCCTCACGAACCTGGAAGACCAAGGGGGCAATATCGGTTTTACGTATAATTAAAGGGATCTCCAGGCTTTCACAGACCTGTTTTAGGGCGGCAACGTCAATATTATCAAATCCGAGATCAATAAAGATGGCGACTAAGCTGAAGTGCGCCGGATGATAGCGCGATAGGTGATGGAGGCCATGGAGCATCAGCATGGAATCCTTACCGCCGGATAAGGCAACGGCTATTTTTTCGCCCGGACGGATCATATTAAAATCATCCACCGCCCGGCGGATGTATCCCGATATTTGCTGCATGGTGAATCCTCCTTTGTTTTTAACTTATTCTAATCTTTTTTGCGGTAAAAAGCAAATTATTTTCATAAATAGAAAGTGAGTAAAACAAAGATAATCGAAGAAAAAAAGAGGTAATAAAAGAAAATAAAGTGCCAATAATATTTTTTGAAAAAAGTGGTTGACATTGCTTGCCGGTTGTATTATAATAACTTGGCATGAAAAAAGAAAAACTAATGGAGGAAGAAAACGATGTCTACTTTTATGAAAAAGCAAGAGCAAGTTACCCGCAAGTGGTACATTGTTGATGCTGCAGATAAGCCCCTGGGCCGCGTTTCCACTCAGATCGCTATGATCCTGATGGGTAAGCATCGCCCGGACTACACCCCGCACGTTGACGGCGGTGACTGCGTTATCGTCCTGAATGCTGCTAAGGTTGCACTCACCGGTGATAAGCTCAATAAGAAGTACTACCGCTATCATACCGGCCATATCGGCGGTCTGAAGGAGATCAGCTACAAGCGGCTGATGGAGACCAAGCCCGAGAAGGTTGTGGAATTGGCTGTTAAGGGCATGCTGCCCAAGAATAAGATCGCTGATGCCGCTATGACCCGTCTGAGAGTATTCTCCGGCGCTGAGCATAACCTGGGCGCGCAGAAGCCCGAAGTATTTGAGAAGTAAGGAGGACTGTAAACCATGTATAACAATGAAAATTATTTCTATGGCACCGGCAGAAGAAAATCTTCTGTTGCCAGAGTCCGCCTGCTTCCCGGCAGCGGCAATGTAACCATCAACGGCAGAACCATGGACGAGTATTTCGGCCTGGAGACCCTGCGTATGTTGGTTCGTCAGCCCCTGGAGCTGACCGGCACCATGGGTAAGTATGATGTGATCGTCAATGTTGTCGGCGGCGGCGTAAGCGGCCAGGCCGGTGCGATCCGTCACGGTATCACCCGTGCCCTGATCGAGTCCGATGAGACCCTCAAGAGCGTTCTGAAGAAGGCCGGTTTCGTAACCCGCGACCCCAGAATGAAGGAGAGAAAGAAGTACGGTTTGAAGGCTGCACGTCGTGCACCCCAGTTCTCCAAGAGATAACAGACCATATTTCGAGCACCCGCTTATGTGGGTGCTCTTTTCTTTTACGACGTGCAGCCTTTTGCCATCCCCGAGCGGTTGCCGCGTAAGCGGCGAGCGAGTGGGGGCATCAGCGATGCAATTCGCCAAGGGCGGATTGCACGTCGTGCACCCCAGTTCTCCAAGAGTTGCGACTGCGACCGCCGCCGGTGGCGGAAAAAGTGAGCAGGTTAGCAGGTGCAGCGGTCGAAGATTTTGAGCCGTTATGGCGCGAAAATCTTCGGGCACCGCAAACGTGAGAGTTATCAAAATTTCGAAAGCACTCACTTCGGTTGGTGCTTTCTTTTTTAATTAAAAATCCCCGAAAACTTGGCGTTTTCGGGGATTTTTGGATTAATAAATAAACGGGAGCAACTTATATTTGACTTTTTTCTTATATGCAGAATAGCCGTTGAGGTTTGCTTCGAGCACTTTTTCTTCGTTTTCGATCCGGATGATGATCACGGCAATATACGGCAGGAAGCAAAGGAATGACCACCAGGAGTCCAGCACCATGGGAATGGAGAAAAATAGCCACAAGGTTACGGCATACATGGGGTGGCGAACGATTCCGTACAGTCCGGTATCGACCACCTTTTGGTTTTCCTGCACTTCAATGGTTCTGGAGAGATAGGAATTCTCTCGCATGACTTCGGCGTAGAGGGCGTATGCAAGGAGCAGGATGACCGAAGCAATGACGGTTATAGACGCCGGCATATGAGACCAGGCGAAACGCCAATCAAGCCCGGCAACGACAAAGCCGGCGATAAAAAGCAGTCCGGACATTGCCACGGCGCCCTTTTGAGTGCGTTCCTCCTCTTTGCTTTTCAGTCTTTTTTCGAGCAAAGCAGGTGCCTTGATAAAGAGAACCGTGCCAAGGATCAGCATGGGGATGAATAATAGAGCGATAAAAAGCCAGCCATAGACGAAATGAAAGGTTCCGGCCGGTAAAAAGAGAAGTACTCCCACTAGCACAAGACCCATGACGAACTTTATAAGAGCATTGATTAAAAGCTTCATATCGCACCTCCATGAAACATTATACCAAAACGCAAAGCGTTTTGGTATAATCGTCCATCATTTTCGGTTGCCTGCCGTGCAGGCGAGAAAATCGGACATCGAATAATATCCGCAAAATCAGCAATCCATAATTTGTGCAGATATTTCATGCGGATATTATAACATACGAGTAAGACTATTACAAATAAAAAACATCTCCGGAAATTAATCCGGAGATGTTTGGATGATGTAAAATTACAGCCACTTCTGGGTAGCCAGGGCGACCAGATAAGTAAGAACACCGGCCATCAGCGGGGAAGAGACCCAAGCGATGGCGATGTTTTTGAAGACGCCGAAGTTTACACATTTAATGCTCTTGGTAAGGCCGGCACCGACAACGGCACCAACGACTGCCTGAGAGGTGGAAACGGGGATCTTCATGAAGTTGCCCAGCAAAACGATGGTGGTAGCCATGGCAATGATGACCAGGAAGCCTTCGATCTGGGTCAAGGGGGCGATGCTTTCACCTACGGTCATCATAACCTTTTTAGAATAGGTCAGGACGCCCAGCGCAATGGCAAGACCGCCGATGGTACAGGTCAATCTTGCGTCGGTCAGCAGGTTGGTCTTGATTCCTTCGACGACCTCGCCGTAGTAAAGGGAGGTAACGTTGGCAGAACTGTTCATACCGATACTGAAAGAGGCATAAGCACCCGCGATGAGATAGCCGATTTTGATCATCGAATCATAGCGGGAGAGGGAGGTCAGTTTATTGACCAGGAACTTCTGCGCCAGCTTGACGATGATGAAAGAGATGATCGCCGCACCCAAGGGGCAAAGCAACCAGGTGGAAGCAAACTTGCCGATCTGCTTCAAGTTACCGCTCATGACTTCAGGATTGCCGTAATCAGCGTGGAAGATACCCCAACCGATGATCGCACCGGTGATGGACTGGTTCGCAGATACGGGGAACTTCAGATAAGACATCAAAAATACCGTTGCACCTGCGCAGGCAAAGATGATAAACGCCTTGATAGCAGAGGTCAGCGCCAGATTGGTGGTGCCGTTTTTGATCAGCTCGGCGGCTTTTTCACCGGAAGGAATAACGGCGTTATTGATGGCCAGGTCGTTGACGCTTTCCATGTTGCCGGAGCCCATGAGGAAGGCGCCGATCACGATCAGGATCGAAATAATAATCGTAGCAGTCCGGTATTTGACGACTCCGGTAGAAACGGCAGTACCAAAAGCGTTTGCGGCATCATTGGTTCCCAGAGACCAGCCCATAAATATACCGGCGGCCAATAAGAGATAAATCATTTTTAAATTAACCCTCTCTCTCTACCAACAAGACCTGAATCTGATCGGAAACATCTTCGATGGTGTCGGAAATGTCGCAGATCTTCTCCAAGAGATCTTTATAGTAAACCTTTTCGGTCAGAGAGATATCCAGGTCGAAGATGCGCGCATGCAGCATAGTCTCGATGGCGTCAATGCGGCTTTCTTCCTGGCGGATATCGTCCAGGATCTTTCTGTTCTTATCCAGGGACTTATAGTCGTTGAGCAATTTGTCGATCGCCTTAAAGAGGATCTCCAGCTGCCCCTCGGTGATAGCAACGATCTTCAAAAGATCGGGGCGCAGGGAAGCGGGAATGTCGATCTTTTCCAGAACGATCTGACGAACAACGTCCTCGCAGGTGTTGGCAATCTCATCGGTGCTCTGCACCAGTTTGATCAGGGTTTTACGGGTAGAAGGCAGGAAAGAACCGCTCATAGCGTCCACAACGTGGCGCAGCTCGCGGTCAGCAGCGCCCTCGGCATTCTCGACGCATACCTTGGCAGACTCCAGCTCTTCCTTGGTGGTACTCTCTTTGAAAAGGATCTCGAAGAATGCTTCGAACTTTTCAAAGCAAAGTGCTACGTCTTCCTGGTGGTCATAGAAATACTTGGAAATGTCTTTGTTTTTTCTCGTAATGCTAAACATAAGCCCTCCATATAAAAAATAGTTTTCGTCTTTATTATAACACCAAAAGAAAAAAAGTCAATCGATCTTTACAAAACTGTAAACGCATAGTTGCAACATTAAAAAATATTAAGAGTGGCAAAAAACTATAGACGAAATATGAAAAAAACTGTATAATGAAGAAAAAAACTGTAAGAGAGAGGAGGCCCGTTCTTGAATAAAAAAGTTTATATTATCGTCAGTCAGTCGGGAACGATCCCCTCTCGTCTTTTGAGAAAAATCACCGGTGCGGAATATAATCACGTTTCTCTCAGTCTTCGCCCTGATCTGCAGCGGATGTATTCCTTTGCCAGGCGGTATAAATATTATCCGTTCTGGAGTGGTTTTGTGGCAGAATCACCGACCGGCGGCGTTTTTGGACGGTTTCCGGATGCTAAAATTAAGGTTCTTGCGTTGGAAGTGACCGACGAGCAGTATGAATCGCTTTCGACTACCATGGAAGCGATGTTCCGGGATCGTAAACGCTATCATTATGATTATTTAGGTGTGGGACTTGCTTATTTCAAGATCCACCGGCGCAGTAAGCGAAATTACTATTGCTCGGAGTTTGTGAAGGCTATGCTGCAGCGGCACGGAATCCAGGCGGCAGACGCCTTGCCGCACGTCGTACAGCCCATTCATTTTCTCAACATGCCGGGAGCGAAGCTGATTTATTCCGGTGCCCTCAAAGAATATGCTATTTAGGCAAACCGCCAAACAATTTTATTTCTCTTTTAGTGTTTCGATAAATAATGTACAATTTTAAAAAAACACGATCCTTGTCGTTGACAAAATTGGTGGCTCTATGCTATAATTATAGTGAATTTAAACGGTTCTTTGCGACTGACGGATCATGTGGAGCACCACAAGGAAACAAAGGACTATTTAAGCCGACCGTCTGGGCGCACTTCTCCGTTTAGGAGTCGTGCGCCCTTTTTAATTTCAGGAGGATAAAATGATGAAAAAAGTAGCGGTAATCATGGGAAGTGACAGCGATCTGCCTATCGTGCAGAAGGCGCTGGACACCTTGGCGTCCTTTGAGGTTCCTTATGAGGTGCACGTTTATTCGGCTCATAGAACCCCCGTGGAGGCCAGAGAGTTTACTGTCAATGCCCGTAAAAATGGGTTTGGTGCCATTATTTGTGCTGCCGGGATGGCGGCTCATCTTGCCGGCGCAGTGGCAGCGAATACCACTTTGCCCGTTATCGGTATTCCCGTACAGTCTAAGCAAAATATCGGCGGCATGGATGCTCTTTTATCTACCGTACAGATGCCTTCCGGAATTCCGGTGGCTACGGTAGCCATTGACGGAGCAGTCAATGCCGCTTTGCTGTCTATTCAGATTCTTGCGGTGGAGGATCAGACCCTCGCGGAAAAGCTGGATGCAAAGCGCGCGGCAGATGCTAACGGGGTATTGGAAAAGGATCGTAAGATCGCGGAGCAATTTAATCAGTAAGGAGGATCCATGGGAGGATTTTTCGGAATCGTTTCAAAAAATGAATGTCTGGCCGACGTATTTTTCGGCGTAGACTATCATTCCCATCTGGGAACCCGTCGTGCCGGAATGGCGGCGTATGATCGGGAGATCGGTCTTCAGCGAAAGATTCATAACATTGAAAATTCGCCGTTTAGAACGAAATTTGAACATATCTTTGAAGAGATGCAGGGTACCTCGGCCATCGGCTGTATCAGTGATTCAGAACCCCAACCGCTTTTGATCCGTTCGAAGCTGGGCGCGTTCGCAATCTGTACCATCGGAATCGTCCGGAATGCGGAGGAATTGATCGCGCAGCACGTTAACCGGGAATTTGGGCATTATGATGCAATGACCGGCGGAAAGGTCAATTCCAATGAGTTGATCGCTTCGCTGATCTGCCATAAAGATAACTTTGCCGACGGAATTAAATATGCGCAGGAGATCGTGGATGGTACGGTTTCTATTCTTCTTTTGTGTGACGATGGGAAGGTGATCGCCGGGCGGGACAAGCTGGGTCGGTTGCCGATGATTATCGGTAAAAATGAAGACGGCTACTGCGTGACCTTCGAGTCCTTTGCGGCGATGAAGCTGGGATTTGAAATCGAAAAGGAACTGGGACCCGGCGAGGTGGTCGAACTGACTGCCGAAAAAATGAATTGTCTGGTCTCACCGGAAAAAAAGAAAAAGGTTTGTGCTTTTCTTTGGAGTTATTACGGCTATCCCACCTCCAGTTATGAGGGCGTCAACGTGGAACTGATGCGGTATCGCAACGGAGCATTGATGGCAGAGTACGATAAAGAAACCGGGACGGCGCAGGATATCGACTATGTCGTGGGGATGCCGGACTCCGGTACGCCTCATGCCATCGGTTATGCCAACGAAAGCGGAAAGCCCTTCGCGCGTGCTTATATCAAGTATACGCCTACCTGGGCAAGAAGCTTTACACCCAACAGACAGCAAGAACGAAACCGTGTGGCGAAGATGAAACAGATTCCGGTCCCCGAATTGATCGACGGTAAGAAACTGCTGATCGTGGATGATTCGATCGTCCGGGGAACGCAGATCAAGGAAACGGTGGATTTCCTTTATGAAAACGGTGCTAAGGAAGTGCATATGCGTTCCGCTTGTCCGCCAATTATGTTTCGTTGCAAATATCATAATTTTTCCCGTTCCACTTCGGAGATGGATTTGATCGCGCGTCAGGTGATCATGGAGCTGGAGGGGGAAGAGGGCTTCCGTCATATTGATGAATATATCGACAATAAAACGGAACGCGGTAAAAATCTGCGTTTGACCCTCAGTAAAAAGTTTGGCTTTGGTTCTTTGGAGTATCAATCTCTTGAAAATACAATTAAGGCGATTGGGTTGCCGGAGTGTGATCTGTGCACCTATTGCTGGAGCGGAAAGGAATAAGAAATATGAATAATTCAAGATCTGAAAGTTATGCAGCAGCCGGTGTGGATATCACCGCAGGCTACAAAGCGGTAGAATTGATGAAAAGCCACGTAAAGCGTACTCAGACTGCCGGTGCCAATATTGACATTGGCGGCTTTGGCGGTCTTTTTGTGCCGGATATTGCCGGTATGAAAAAGCCGGTTCTGGTCAGCGGTACCGATGGCGTCGGCACCAAGCTGAAGATGGCGTTTTTGATGGATAAGCACGATACGGTCGGTATCGACTGCGTGGCGATGTGTGTCAACGATGTCATTTGCTGCGGTGCCAAGCCTCTCTTCTTCCTGGACTATATTGCTTGCGGTAAGAACTATCCCGAAAAGATTGCTGCCATTGTTTCCGGCGTGGCTGAGGGTTGCGTCCAGAGCGGTGCTGCCCTCATCGGCGGTGAGACCGCCGAGATGCCCGGCTTCTATCCGGTGGATGAATATGATCTTGCCGGCTTTGCCGTGGGTATCGTGGACGAGGAAAAGGTGCTGGATAATAAGTCCATGAAGCCCGGCGACGTGGTGATCGCCCTGCCCTCCAGCGGTGTTCATTCCAATGGTTTTTCCTTGGTTCGTAAGGTTTTTGACGTAGAGAAGGCGGATATTAAGAGCCCTGTCGCTGAATTGGGAGGTAAGTCCATCGGTGAGACGCTTCTGACTCCCACCAAGATCTATGTAAAGCCCATGGTAGCACTCTTTGAGCAGGTGAAGGTCAAGGGTGTCTCTCATATCACCGGCGGCGGTTTCTATGAGAATATCCCCAGAAGTATCCCCGACGGTCTGGGCGCAAAGATCGATAAGAGCGCGGTACGCGTTCTGCCGATCTTTGAGTTGCTGGCCAAGGTGGGCAATATTCCCGAGCGTGATATGTACAATACCTTTAACATGGGTGTCGGTATGAGCGTTGTGGTGGCACCCGAGGATGCCGATCGTGCGATCGAGATCCTCAAAGCCAATGGCGAGGATGCTTATGTCATCGGTTCCATCGTAGAGTCCGATGAAAAGATGATTTTGGTATAAGCCTATGAGTAAGACGAAGATCGCCGTGCTGGTTTCCGGCGGCGGCACCAATCTCCAGGCGTTGATCGATAGCGTGGGCACCGTGCTGAATAGCGGTGAGCTGGCGCTGGTTCTTTCCGGTAACCGCAATGCCTATGCCCTTGAGCGGGCGGCTAAGGCCGGGATCCCTACCGAAATCGTGGTGAAAAAGGAATGTGCCGATCAGGCGGATTTTGAAAAGAAGATCATTGCGGCTTTGGAAAAGCATGGGATCCAGCTGATCGTTTTGGCGGGATTTATGAATATCCTCAGTGCCGATTTTACCGATCGGTATCCGGAGCGGATCATCAACGTTCATCCCTCCTTGATCCCCTCGTTCTGCGGAAAAGGCTTTTACGGTCTTCGGGTGCATGAGGCGGCGCTGGAATACGGCGTGAAGGTTACCGGTGCTACGGTGCATTTTGTGAATGAAATTCCGGACGGCGGACGGATCCTTGCCCAAAAGGCGGTAGAGATCCGAGAGGGGGATACCCCGGAAGTCCTTCAAAAAAGAGTGATGGAGCAGGCGGAATGGATCCTGCTTCCCCAAGCGGTGGAAAAGGTATCTGCCGCCATCATGAAAGGAGAAACAGTATGAATATCTATGAGATCAAATCCATGGGCGAGCGGATCGACGGTAATAGTTACGTAGGTCGCGGTATCGTCATCGGTAAGACCGAAAGCGGCAAGAAAGCGGCAACCGCGTATTTCATCATGGGTCGGAGCGAGAATAGCCGCAACCGTGTTTTCACCATTAAGGATGACGCTGTATTTACCGAGCCCTTTGATCCCTCTAAGGTAGAGGATCCTTCTCTCATCATCTATGCGGCGGTTCGTAATTATGAGAACAAACTGATCGTCACCAACGGTGACCAGACTGATACCATTTGGGAAGGACTCAAGAAAGGGGAGAACTTTGCGACTGCTCTGACCACCCGTGAGTTTGAGCCGGACGCTCCCAATCTGACTCCGCGTATCAGCGGTATGATCACCTTTGGTGAAAATGACTTTACTTATGAAATGAGTATCTTGAAGAGTGCCGATGCAGAGGGTACTGCTTGTAACCGCTATCATTTTGCTTACCCTGCTTTAAATGGGTTGGGTCACTTTATTCATACCTACGTCTGCGACGGTAATCCCATCCCTACCTTCCAGGGCGAGCCGGAGCGTGTCAGCATCCCTGATGATATTGATGCTTTCACCCAGGATATTTGGGAAAACCTGGATGCGGATAATAAGATTTCTCTTTACGTTTGCTATACCGACCTGGGCTCCGGCGAGACCGAGACCCGGTTGATCAATAAGAATTGTAAGTGAGGTGCGAAAAATGAAAGAATTTGAACTGAAATACGGCTGTAACCCTAATCAAAAGCCTGCAAAGATCTATATGAAGGACGGCAGCGAGCTGCCTATTAAGATCCTGGCAGGTCGCCCCGGGTATATCAACTTTTTGGATGCTTTTAACTCCTGGCAGTTGGTCAAAGAACTGAAAGAGGCGCTGGGTCTGCCTGCCGCCACCTCCTTTAAGCACGTCAGCCCCACCTCCGCCGCAGTCGGCACTAAGCTGCCGGAGAAATTGAAGAAGGCTTGCTTTGTAGATGATATTGAGGGCTTGGACGATTCTCCCTTGGCTTGCGCTTACGCCAGAGCGCGCGGTACTGACCGGATGTGCTCCTTTGGCGATTGGGTCGCCCTTTCCGACGTCTGCGACGTGACCACCGCTAAAATGATCAAGCGCGAGATCTCCGATGGTGTCATCGCTCCCGGTTACGAGCCCGAAGCCTTGGAGATCCTTAAAACCAAGAGAAACGGCAATTATAATATTGTAGAAATTGATCCCAACTACCGCCCCGATCCCATCGAGACCAAGCAGGTCTATGGCATCACCTTTGAGCAGGGACGGAATGAGTTTGAGATCAATGAAGCCTTGCTTTCCAACCTGGTGACTGAGAATAAGGCGTTGCCCGATAGTGCAAAACGTGACCTGATCGTGGCACTCATTACCTTGAAATATACCCAGTCCAACTCTGTCTGCTATGCAGTAGATGGTCAGGCAATCGGCGTCGGCGCCGGTCAGCAGTCCAGAATTCACTGCACCCGTCTTGCCGGTACCAAAGCAGATACCTGGCAGCTTCGTCAGCACGATAAGGTGCTGAACCTGCCCTTTAAGGCTGACCTCAGCCGTCCCGACCGGGATAACGTCATTGACGGTTATATTAATAAAAATGAAGAGGACGTCTGCAAGGACGGCATCTGGCAGAAGTACTTCACCGAGCAGCCGGAGCCCCTCACCAACGAAGAGGCTGCCGCTTATCTGGCTTCCCTCAGCGGCGTAGCCCTGGGCAGCGATGCATTCTTCCCCTTCGACGATAATATTGAGCGCGCCAAGAAGAGCGGTGTTTCTTATATTGCCGAGCCCGGCGGTTCTATTCGTGACGATATTGTCATCGAGTGCTGCAATAAGTACGGCATCGCCATGGCCTTTACCGGTATGCGTTTGTTCCATCATTAATTAAGGAGTAGAAATATGAAATTACTGGTTGTCGGCGGCGGTGGCCGCGAGCACGCCATTATTAAGAAACTGAAAGAAAATCCGTCGGTGGAGGAGATCTTTGCTCTCCCCGGTAACGGCGGTATGGCAGGGGATGCCACCCTGGTGCCCATCGGTGCCAAGGAGATTGAGAAGATTGTGGAGTTTGCCAAGGAGCAGAAGATCGATTATGCCGTCGTGGCACCGGATGATCCTCTGGTATTGGGCTGTGTGGATGCTTTGAACGAGATTGGCATCCCATGCTTTGGCCCTAAGGCAAATGCCGCGATCATCGAGGGAAGTAAGGTCTTTTCGAAAGACTTGATGAAGAAATACGGAATACCCACCGCCGCTTACGAGGTCTTTACCGACTGTAAAGAGGCACTGAAATATTTAGAGACCGCTCCCATTCCAACCGTTATTAAGGCGGATGGTCTGGCTTTGGGTAAAGGCGTGATCATCGCCGAGACCCGGGATGCCGCTTTTGAGGCGGTGCGCTCCATGATGGAGGATCAGGTCTTTGGCGCCAGCGGCAGCCGGGTTGTAATTGAAGAATTTCTCACCGGTCCCGAGGTCTCCGTTCTCTCCTTTACCGATGGCGAGACGGTGGTTCCCATGATCTCTTCCATGGATCATAAACGCGCTTTGGACGGAGATCAAGGCCTGAATACCGGCGGTATGGGTACGGTTGCACCGAATCCCTATTATACGCCTGCCATTGCCGCAGAGTGTATGGAAAAAATCTTTCTGCCGACCATCAAGGCGATGAAGGCGGAGGGACGTCCCTTTAAAGGCTGCCTCTATTTTGGCTTGATGCTGACCCCGGGCGGCCCCAAGGTTATTGAATATAACTGCCGTTTCGGCGATCCCGAGACCCAGGTGGTATTGCCCCTTTTGGAAAGCGATCTGCTGACCGTGATGCAGGCGACTACCAACGGTACTTTAGCGGAAACTGAAGTGAAATTCAGCGAAAAGCACGCCTGCTGCGTGGTGATGGCCTCCAATGGCTATCCCGGTAAGTATGAGACCGGCTTTGAACTTAAAATCCCGGCAGAGATTGCCGGCGACGTCTTTGTGGCAGGTGCAAAGCTGGAGGGGGATAAGCTGCTCACCGCCGGCGGTCGTGTATTAGGAGCGACGGCTGTAGCGGATACCTTGGAAAAAGCGATTGCCGCGGCTTATGAGAAAGCAGAAAAGATCGAATTCAAGAACGCTTTTTATCGTCGGGACATCGGAAAGCGGGCCATGCTCGCCGGAAAGGAGAACTGAAATGGTATATCGTATTTATGTTGAAAAGAAACCGGAGCTTGCTAATGAAGCCCGGGATCTGCACAATGAAGTGCGCAATATTCTGCAGATCAAATCCCTTGAAAAGGTGCGGGTGATCAATCGCTATGATGTGGAGAATATTGAAAAAGAATTGTTTGATTATGCGGTTGGTACGGTCTTCTCCGAGCCGCAGTTGGATATTACTTCAACCGAACTGAATGGGGAAGGTGCCACGGTTTTTGCCGTAGAGCCCTTGCCCGGTCAGTTCGATCAGCGCGCTGATTCAGCTGCCCAGTGTATTCAGATCATCTCTCAGGGGGATCGTCCTACCGTTAAGACGGCTAAAGTATATTTGCTTTACGGCAATCTGACCGCTGAGGAACTGGATACCATCAAAAAGAGCGTTATCAACCCGGTAGAATCCCGGGAAGCAAGCCTGGAAATGCCGGCTACCTTGAAGACCGAGTATGCCATTCCGGAGACCGTCGCAACCTTGGATGGCTTTTTGAAGCTGGATGAGAAGGGGCTTGCTGATTTTGTGGCAACCTATGGCCTTGCCATGGATTGCGATGATATCGCGTTCTGTCAGGCGTATTTCCAAAAGGAGGGGAGAGATCCCACCATTACGGAGATCCGCATGATCGATACCTATTGGTCCGATCATTGCCGTCATACTACCTTCTTGACCACCATTGATGACGTCAAATTCGAGGATGAACTGCTGCAGAAGGCCTATGACGATTATATCGCGACCCGTAAGGAGCTGGGGCGTACCAAGCCCATCAATCTGATGGATATCGGTACTTTGGCTGCCAAGTATCTCAAGAAGATCGGCAAGCTGGATAAGCTGGACGAATCGGAGGAGATCAACGCCTGTACCGTAAAGATCGAGGTGGAAGCCGATGGCGTCAAGGAGCCTTGGCTGCTGCTCTTTAAGAATGAGACCCATAATCATCCTACCGAGATCGAGCCCTTCGGCGGTGCGGCCACCTGCATCGGTGGTGCCATCCGCGATCCCTTGTCCGGTCGTTCCTACGTCTATGGCGCAATGCGCGTCACCGGTGCGGCGGATCCCTTGAAGCCCATTAAAGAAACCTTGGAGGGTAAGCTTCCCCAGCGTAAGATCGTGACCACTGCGGCTGCCGGTTATTCCTCTTATGGTAACCAGATTGGTCTGGCTACCGGTATCGTCGATGAATTGTATCACGACGGCTATGCCGCCAAGAGAATGGAGATCGGTGCCGTAGTGGGTGCCGCTCCTCAGGAGAACGTTCGCCGCGAGTGCCCCGCACCCGGTGACGTGGTCATCCTGCTGGGCGGTCGCACCGGCCGTGACGGTTGCGGCGGTGCCACCGGTTCTTCTAAATCCCATACGCTGAAATCTTTGGAAAACTGCGGTGCTGAGGTGCAGAAGGGAAATGCCCCCGAGGAACGCAAGCTGCAACGTCTTTTCCGTAATAAAGATGCCTGCCGCATGATCAAGCGGTGTAATGACTTTGGTGCCGGCGGTGTTTCGGTCGCTATTGGTGAGCTGGCGGACGGTCTGCATATCGACCTTAACGCTGTTCCTAAGAAATACGACGGCCTGGATGGCACCGAACTGGCCATCAGCGAGTCCCAGGAGCGTATGGCAGTCGTGGTAGAGCCGGAGAACGTGGAGCGTTTTATCGCCCTGGCGGATAGCGAGAACTTAGAGGCCACCGTTGTGGCAAAGGTTCAGGCAGATCCTCGCTTGGTGATGGAATGGAACGGCAAGGTGATCGTGGATATCAGCCGCGAATTTCTGAATTCCAACGGCGCGGAGAAGCATATCTCCATCGCTCCTGCCGCTCCCAAGTGTTATAAAAAGGAAGTCGGTACTGATTTTGCGGAAGAACTCAAGAAATTGGCGGGCGATCTGAACGTCTGCTCCAAGCGCGGTCTTTCCGAGCGTTTTGACTCTACCATCGGTGCCGGCGGTGTGCTGATGCCCTTTGGCGGTAAATATCAGCAGACCCCTGTTCAGGCGATGGTACAGCTGATCTCCATGGAGAAGAAGCATACCGACGACGTTTCCATGATGGCTTGGGGTTATAATCCATTTGTTACCGAAAAGAGCCCTTATCACGGTGCTTATCTTGCCGTTGTAGAATCTGTTGCAAAATTGATTGCCACCGGCGCAAAGTTCGAGGACGTCTATCTGACTTTCCAGGAATACTTTGAGCGTCCCGGTAAAGATGCCAAGCGTTGGGGCAAGCCCCTGGCGGCTCTTTTAGGTGCCTTTGAGGCGCAGAAGGAGCTGGGCATTGCCGCCATCGGCGGTAAGGACTCCATGAGCGGTACCTTTGAAGATCTGGACGTTCCGCCCACCTTGGTTTCTTTTGCGGTGACCACCGGTAAGACCTCCGAAGTCACCCCCAACTATTTCAAAAAAGCCGGGAATAAGGTCGTTCTCCTTGCACCGGATTATAATGAGGATCACCTGCCCGATACCAAGTCTCTCCTGGCAGTCTTTGATCAGGCCTACACTCTCTTGCAGAGCGGCAAGGCTGTGACGGCTTATACCCTCGGTCTCGGCGGCATTGCTGAGGCGGTCATGAAGATGAGCTTCGGTGAGGGCTTGGGCTTCAAGTTTGAAGAGCTGCCCATGGACACCCTTTTTGGCTACAATTACGGTGCATTCCTTTTGGAGGTCACCGAGGACGTGGAGGGTACGCTGGTCGGTACTATTACCGATGACGGTGCCTTTACCTACGGTGCGGCTGCAGTACAGCTGGACGAACTGCAAAAGATCTATGAAGATAAGCTGGAGAGCGTTTATAGCTGTAATATCACCCATGGTGAACAGCCGATGGAGACCTTCTCTTATGAAGCCAAGGAACGAGTAGCGCCTGCCATTAAGGTGGCCAGCCCCAAGGTTCTGATCCCGGTATTCCCCGGTACTAACTGTGAATTTGATAGTGCGCGCGCGATGCGTGACGCTGGTGCGGATGCAAAGATCCTGGTGATTAATAACCGCTCTGCTGAGGGTATTACCCGTAGCGTTGAGCAGTTCGCGGAAGAATTGAAGACGGCGCAGATGATCTTCGTTCCCGGCGGATTCTCCGGCGGCGACGAGCCGGACGGCTCCGGTAAGTTCATTACCGCGTTCTTCCGGAATGCGGCAATTCGCGAAGGGGTTACCGATCTTTTGGAAAACCGCGACGGCTTGATGCTGGGTATCTGCAATGGCTTCCAGGCTCTTATTAAGTTGGGTCTGGTGCCCTACGGCAAGATCATTGATACCGATGAGCATTGCCCCACCTTGACCTTTAATACCATCGCCCGTCACCAGTCCAGACTGGTGCGTACCCGCATCGCTTCCAATAAGTCTCCTTGGCTTGCGGCAACGAATGTGGGAGATGTCTATACCGTGCCCATCTCCCATGGTGAGGGTCGTTTCTTGGCAGATGAGAAGTTGATCCGTGAGCTGGCCGCCAACGGTCAGATCGCCACTCAGTACGTGGACTTTGACGGAAATGCTACCTCCGATATTCATTTCAATCCCAATGATTCCTGCTTCGCCATCGAGGGTATTACCTCTCCGGACGGCCGCGTCTTTGGTAAGATGGGCCACTCCGAGCGTATCGGTAAAAACCTTTATAAGAATGTCATCGGTGCGTACGATATGCAGATGTTCCGTTCTGCGGTAGAATATTTTAAAAAATAAGGAGTATTGAATCATGGCTTATTTGAGCGATATTGAAATTGCGCAGCAATGTAAAATGAAGCCCATCTCCGAAATTGCCAAGGTTGCTCACGTGGACGAAGATTACCTGGAGCACTACGGCAAATATAAAGCAAAGATCGATCTTTCTCTTTTGAATGAAGAGGGAAGACAGAACGGAAAATTGATCCTGGTGACGGCTATTACCCCCACCCCTGCCGGGGAGGGTAAGACCACCACCACCATCGGCCTTGCTGACGGTCTCCGCCGTATCGGCAAGGACGTTACCGTCGCATTGCGAGAGCCTTCCTTGGGCCCTGTTTTTGGCATCAAGGGCGGTGCCGCCGGCGGTGGCTACGCGCAGGTCGTGCCGATGGAGGACATTAACCTCCATTTTACCGGTGACTTCCATGCCATCGGTGCTGCCAATAACCTGTTGGCCGCCATGCTGGATAACCATATTCAGCAGGGTAACGAGTTGGGGATCGACGTTAAGAAGATCACCTGGAAGCGTTGCGTGGATATGAACGACCGCCAGCTTCGCAACGTCATTGACGGCCTGGGCGGCAGAATGCAGGGCGTGCCTCGTGAGGACGGTTTTGATATTACCGTTGCCAGCGAGATCATGGCAGTTCTTTGCCTTTCCGGCGGTATTATCGATCTGAAGGAGCGCCTTGCGCGGATCATCGTCGGTTATACCTACGACGATCAGCCGGTAACCTGCGGTCAGCTTAATGCCCAGGGTGCCATGGCGGCTCTTCTGAAGGATGCCATCAAACCGAATCTGGTGCAGACCTTGGAAGGTACGCCCGCCTTTGTCCATGGCGGTCCTTTTGCCAATATCGCCCATGGCTGTAACTCCGTGATCGCCACCAAGATGGCGATGAAGATGGGGGATTACACGGTGACCGAAGCCGGCTTCGGCGCAGATCTGGGCGCTGAGAAGTTTCTGGATATCAAGTGCCGGATGGCAGGTCTTACCCCCGATGCCGTCGTGATGGTGGCCACCATTCGTGCGCTTAAGATGCATGGCGGTCTTGCGAAGACCGAGCTGGGTAATGAGGATCTGGCGGCTCTGGAGCGCGGCGTTCCCAATCTTTTGCGCCACGTTTCCAATATTAAGAACGTCTATAAGCTGCCTTGCGTGGTGGCAGTCAACCGTTTCCCCACCGATACCGATGCGGAGATTGATTTCCTTATTGAAAAATGTAAGGAACTGGGCGTCAACGTGGTGCTTTCCACCGTTTGGGCCGAAGGTGGCAAGGGCGGCGAAGCGCTGGCGCGTGAAGTGGTTCGTCTTTGCGAGGAGGAGAAGGGCGACTTCACCTTCAGCTATGAGGATGATACCACCATCGCCGAAAAGATCGAAGCCATCGTCAAGAAGGTCTACGGCGGCGACGGCGTCAATATTCTGCCCGCTGTCCAAAAGCAGATCGACCGCCTGACAGAGTTGGGATATGGAAATCTGCCTGTCTGTATGGCTAAGACTCAGTATAGCTTCTCTGATGATCCCACCAAGCTGGGTGCTCCCGAGGGCTTTACGGTTACGGTTCGAAACGTCAAGATCTCTGCCGGTGCCGGCTTTATCGTCGCATTGACCGGCGATATTATGACCATGCCCGGTCTGCCCAAGCGTCCTGCTGCTGAGCGGATCGACGTGGATGAAAACGGTGTCATCACCGGCTTGTTCTAAGATAAAAAACAGAGCGATAAGGATTCTTATCGCTCTGTTTTAGTAAGGAGAAATATATGAATATTTGTGTATCGAAAAACTCCGAAACTATGCTTTATGCCGCGGAAGAATTGCAGAAGTATCTTTTGATGATGGATGAAAGCCTTTCCGATGAGGTAGGCATTGTCTTGTCTATAAAAGAGTATGAGGGAATTGATCCGATGGTGGAGGACATCATCGAGATCGATATTGAAAAGATGAAGGGTACCATCGCCGGCAGTAATGAGTGAAGCGTCCTGATGGGCGTTTATAACCTTTTGAAATCTGCCGGCTGTATGTGGGTACGTCCCGGCAAGCTGGGTGAATATATTCCTCAAAAGCTGATGGCTGACCATAGCTGCAAATTCTATAAAAAAGCCGACTGCGATTTCCGCGGCGAATGCATTGAGGGTGCGCCCAGCCTGGAGAACGTGGTGGAGACAGTGGAGTTTCTGCCTAAGATCAATGCCAATCTCTTTATGATGGAATATATCGTGCCGTTTAACTATATCAGCCGTTGGACAATGCATGAAAAAATCCTTATAAAGAGGATGAAGGCGTTACCTTTGAGGAGGCCGGAGAATTGGTTCATAAGATCGAGATGGCCATCAAGAAATGCGGACTTCAGCTTCATTCCTTGGGGCATGACTACCTCTTTGAACCTTACGGCTTATCCTATCGCACCAGAGCGGACGCTTATTACCCCTCAGACGCCACCACCGGCCGTGACCGCTTGAATATCATTTCTGGCTGGATCATTATTGTGATCCCGGCTATATGCACTTTGCCAAGAATATCTATGAGGACGCCCGTAGTATTTCCGATATTGGATTTAATGGCGTTATGGACGATAAGACCCAGCGCTCGTATTTTCCCACCGGCCTGCCGATGGCAGTTTACGGCGAAACCCTCTTTGATCAGAGCTTGGATCTGGATGCCTTTACGGACTGTTATTTTGAAAAGGCTTTTGGAAAAGACGGCAAAGCGGTAAGAGCTTATCTAGAAAAGATGAGCGCCATCTTTGGTCCCGATGAGCTTCGAATCGGTGACGACGTCGTGGGGGCGGATACTGGTACCGGCGGTGAACTGTTGCGGCAGGGCTTTGTGGGGAAGGAAGAAACGGTGACCCGGATCTCTGCCATCTTTGACTGCTTGGATGCGTTTAAAGCCATCATTGAGCGGGATCGCTCTGACGAGCCTGCCTGTGTGCAGGAATCCTGGCGGATCCTTAAGTGGCATCAGGAATACTGCCGTTTGTATGCCGAGGTATTTATTGCTCTGGGTAAAGCGGATAAAGAGCTCGCGCGCAAAAAGGTAAACGCTATGGAGGACTGGATGGCTAAAAATGAGGATGAATTCCAACCGTACTTAGATCTTGTGATCTGCACCCAGAAATTAGAGCGTATGCTGAAATAGTATATATGGAGGATCGGGATAAGTTTCGTTTTAGCAGTGTTTCTCATGAAGCGTTTTTACTTTACAGATAATGGGAAACGGAATTTTTAATAGAGTTTAATTAGAATAAATTAATTTCGTTGACTTTCTATAATGGAGCAATATATAATCAAAATAGTATGAGTCTTCTATTGATTGAAAGGTTGCTTATGAAGAAAATTAAAATTGTAACGGATTCTGCCGCTGATCTTTTGCGGTTAGACGAGGTGGATTTTGCCTCTGCTCCGCTCAAGATCATCACAGACGAAAAAGAATATACGGACGATGCTCAATTAAACGTGCAGGAAATGGTAGAGGATCTTTCTCGGTATAAAGGACGTTCCTCTACTTCATGCCCCAGTGCGGGAGATTGGTTGGATGCGTTCGGTGATGCGGAAGAGATTTATTGCGTGACGATCACCGGAACCCTTTCCGGCAGTTATAATGCTGCTATGCTGGCAAAATCTACCTATGAGGAGCAGTATCCGGATCGCCGGGTGTTTGTGTTGAATTCTCTTTCGGCAGGGCCGGAGATCGCGTTGATGATCCAAAAGATCCGCGAGCTGGTTCTTTCGGGGGAGCGTTTTGATTCAATATGCCGAACTGTCACGGAATATGCAAAGAAAACTGCCCTTCTTTTCATGCTGGAATCTATGAAAAACCTTGCTAATAACGGACGGGTCAGCCCTTTGGTGGCAAAGATGGCGGGTCTATTGGGAATTCGGGTCGTCGGCAAGGCCAGTGATCGGGGAGACCTGGAGCCGCTGAATAAGTGCCGGGGCGAACTGAAAGCATTAGAGACTATCGTCGGCCATCTGCGTGAAATGGGCTTGAAAAAAGGAAAGGTGCGCATCGCTCATTGCTTCAATGAGGATGCGGCTCGCAAGCTGAAAGAGATGATTCTTGCAGAGTTTTCGCAGGCAAAGATCGAGATATTCGCCTGCAGAGGTCTTTGCAGCTTCTATGCAGAAAAAGGCGGTATGCTTATCGGCTTTGAACGCGATTAAAAAACGGCTTGCTTGCAAGCCGTTTTCTGATAAGCTTTTAAAAAAGAAAAAAGACACGCAGGGTGTCTTTTTCATATATGGTGGGCCATCAGGGACTCGAACCCCGGACCAACCGGTTATGAGCCGGTAGCTCTAACCAACTGAGCTAATGGCCCTCATGCATTTATGTATTTTAACATAAGTATAATTTATTGTCAAGAAATAATGAGGAGAATTCGTGGAACTGTCAGAAAAGATTTTTGCAATTGGAATATTGGTTTGGAATTTATGGGTCTTTCTTTTGATGGGCGTCGATAAAAGAAAAGCAATCAAAGGGAAACGCCGTATTTCGGAGCGAACACTACTGCTTTCTGCTCTTTGTTTTGGCGCTTTAGGTAGCTTTTGCGGAATGAAACTTTTTCATCATAAGACCCTCCACAACCGTTTTCGTTACGGTTTGCCGGTGATGCTGGTTTTGCAGGTTGTTCTTATTATCTTCTTGACATTTTATTATTAATTTGCTATAATTCATTCCAATATTATTTTGAATGGGGGAATTATTACTCTATGGATATAGTTGGCCCGATATTGCTGCAGCTTGTTTTGATTGCGCTGAACGCTATCTTTGCTTGTGCAGAAATCGCCGTATTGTCCATCAATGAAACCAAGGTTGCTAAAATGGCAGAAGAGGGAAATAGAAAGGCTAAAAAGCTGAATAAGCTGATTGCCGATCCTGCCCGTTTTCTTGCTACGATTCAGGTGGCGATCACCTTGTCCGGATTTTTGGGCAGTGCATTTGCCGCTGATAATTTTTCTGAGCCCATCGTGCAAGGTTTGCTTCAGTTGGGCGTAAAAATTCCGGAAGCTACTTTGGATGTGATCGCTGTTGTTGCGATCACGTTGCTGCTGTCATTTGTTACGCTGGTGTGTGGTGAACTGGTTCCCAAGCGTGTTGCGATGCAAAAGACGGAGCAGTTAGCTCTTGGTCTTTCCGGATCTATTAGTTTGATTTCGAAAATCTTTGCACCGCTCGTCATGTTGCTGACGGCTTGTACCAACGGCGTTTTGCGACTGATGGGGATCGATCCTCATGCCAGCGAGGAGCAGGTCAGCGAAGAAGATATTTTGATGATGGCCGACGCCGGTACGGAAAAGGGTATCATCGACGAAGAAGAAAATGAATTGATTCAGAACGTATTTGAGTTTGATGATCTGACTGTCGGTCAGGCAATGACTCACCGTACGGAGCTGGTATCTCTCTGGGCAGAGGATTCGATGGAGGAGTGGAAAAAGACCATCATCGAAAAGCCTCATACTTTTTATCCTATTTGCGAGGATAACGCCGACCAGGTGGTGGGGGTTTTGGATTCTCGTAAGTTCTTCCGTCTGCCGGAACTGACTAAAAGGGAGGCGATGGAACACGCGGTGGTGAAACCGCTCCTGGCCTCCTCTCAAATGAAGACGGATGATCTGTTCCGCCAAATGAAAACGACTAAAAATCATTTCGCTGTCGTCATTGATGAATTCGGCGGAACCGATGGTATTGTGACGATCAATGATCTGATCGAGTTACTTGTGGGTGAGTTGGAAGAGACGCCTACCGATATTATTGAGCAAGATGAGCTTACTTATAAGATCGAGGGCGATACCGAACTCAATAAGGTGGAGCGTGAATTAAAGCTCGACCTTGAAAGCGGTGCAGCCACTTTGAGCGGCTGGATCGTGGAGCAGCTTGGCAGTATCCCTCAAAAGGGTGATGAATTCCACTATGAAAAGTTTAACGTCAGCATCACGAAAGTAGATGAAAAGCGCGTACTGGAAGCAGTCATTAAGCTGGATCCTCCTACTGAGGAAGAGGAATAAAAGTAAGAGCCGAAAGGATTTTTTTCCTTTCGGCTCTTTTTAATATTCAAACAGTTGATCAAATCCAATGGCACCGGCGTTGTACAATACAATTACAATATCCGGTTGGCTTTCGGCAATGTAATCTTGCACCGGCGTGTCATTGTACCGAACGTCAAAGGTATCAACCTGACCGGCAGCCAATGCCAGAAACGGAGCCACTGCGCAAGAAAAAGAATCTCTGATGAGCAGGATCTTCTTTCCGTTTGGATTGTTGAGATTTTTGATATGGGTCAAGGGGTAGTCCCCACCGGAATAGACGTAGTAGGGGCTTTTATTATAGTAATCTTTGTTTTGTACATGGGCATAGTCCATGACGGTATCTTGAAAGGCACCCTCTTTGGAAAAATTATGAACAGGTACGTCATAGCGGAGTTTCGTTTCAAATTGGGGGAGGAGGATATCGACGTCGTCTGCTCCGGCATAAAGAGATCCGACACGCTTTCCCTGACTGCCTAAAAAGATATTTTGATAAGTCTTGAGATCAAAATTTTTGCGATCGGTTACGCTTGGATCAACGGAGAACCCATAGTTATTTTCTAATGTGTCGCAAAGGGTGGTGTACGCCCAGAATGCGGCCTCCGTATTCCAATGAGAATCGGTTCGGTAAAATAGTTTACTATGATCTAAGCCTTGCATTTTGATGGCTTCGCGCAGATCCAGCGTGGGAATATTTTGCTCTTTCAGTCCCTTTAGCAGGTGATCTGCATTTTCGTTGGCATGATCTTCGGTTCCGGTCGGGAGCTGCGGGTCGGAGGGATCAATTTTAAAAGGGGCTTGAACATAAAGCAACGGTGTGCCTTGTTTTTCACAAAATTCCGATAATGTGGCAAGTTTTTTTACTTTCCAGTCCGTTTCGGTGGAATGGACCGTAAATGTGAGTTGTCCGTTATCCAGGCGGTGCACTTTTAAGGTGGGGTCTGCATCCTCGATAACGCGCTTTCCGACTAATCGTTGAAATCCGCCGTTCAGATCGATAAAGGTGTTTCTTAATGGATTTCTTTGGTTGAGTTGCTCTTCTGTTACATCAATGGCACTGTTAATTTTTTGCAAAAAACTGCTTTCTTCGTTGATGGAGTTTCGATAGTAGTAGAGAATCTCCGTGCGAAGGTCGGCATGATTTAAGGCCAAAAGAAGCAACATCGCAAAAATGACGATCAAAAAGAGGAGGGCAGTGATTTTTTGACTGATATTTTTCATGGCGCCTCCTTAAAAATTAAAATAAATGAAGGGGTTATATCCACCCTTGATCAGATAACTGACAGAGAGGAAAAAGATAAGAATGAGCAAGGCGGGGGAAAGGATTCGAAAGATTTTTTGGTCCGTGAAACGTTTTGCAATTGGCACCGAAAAGAAGGAGCCCAGAATCAGACACCAAGCACTTTCACGCAGCCATAAGAGGGCGGTGCTGTCGTATAGTTTTCCGCCCATGCCGATCATAGAAGAGAGATATTGGAAAGCCTCTCCGGCTGTGGCAGAACGGAAAAGTACCCACCCGAATACAACAAGGATTAACGTTGAAATATTTCCAAGGATGGGAATGTTTTTGGTTTTTTTATCCCATCCGCTCCATTTTTCAATGGCAATAAGGGCGAAATAATAAAGACCCCAGAGGATGAAAGTCCAAGCAGCACCATGCCAAAGACCGGTCAGCGACCAGACGACGAAGAGGTTGAAAACCAACCGCCATTTTGAAGCGACTCGGCTTCCGCCCAGAGGAAAATAGACATAGTCCCGGAAATAACTGCCGAGAGAAATGTGCCATCTTCTCCAGAATTCAGAAATAGAGCGAGAAATATAGGGATAATCAAAGTTTTCAAGGAAATGGAAACCAAACATCCGTCCAAGTCCGATCGCCATATCGGAATAGCCGGAAAAGTCGTAATAAATCTGCAGGGAATAAGCAATGGCACCCAGCCAAGCCATAGCGGTAGAGGGCGTGCCGACACCAAAGGCCGCATCGGCACAAAGTGCTAATTGATTAGAAAGCAAGACCTTTTTTCCGAGTCCGACAATGAAGCGGCAGACACCTTCAGAAAAGTCGTCGAGATTTTCTTTACGGTGCTTGATCTCGTAGGCTACTGTTTCATACCGGACGATGGGACCGGCGATCAATTGCGGGAAAAAGGAAACGTAAAGACCGACGTTTAAAGGATTCTTTTGAATTTCTCCTCTTCCGCGATGAACGTCAAATACATAGGACATCGCTTGGAATGTAAAGAAAGAGATGCCGATCGGCAGATTGATGACGGGAATGGTAAGCTGTAGGCCGGTCACCGCGTTGATAGTTCCCATGGTAAACATCAGATACTTGAAGATAAAAAGGATTGCAAGATTAACAATTACTGTCAAGGCAAGGACATCTTTACCTGGTTTTTGCTTCTTTTTGCAGGCATCGACCCAGAGTGCAAATCCCCAGTTGACCAGGATTGAACCAATCATTACCAATACAAACCACGGCTCGCCCCATGCATAAAAGAAGAGGCTGGTGATGAGGAGCCAAATGTTTTGAGCACCGCGGTATTTTTTCAGAGGACCATAATAAACGGCCAATACAAGCGGAAGAAATATGAATAAAAATATGGAACTTGAAAAAAGCATCCGCCCTCTCCTTTCGTCAAATAGCTAAAATAGTATAACATATTTTTGTTGAGTTTACAATATAAAGGTGGAAAGAAACCGAAACGTTGAACCTTGAGATTCCGAAAGAGGTGGTTGCCGATCATCTACCGATGATTGCGACCTTGGAGGTAAAGTGAAGTTGAGACTGAAAGTAAGTTCTTTTAATATTCAGCATGGTGTAAATCACGCGCAGCGTCTTGAGGACGAAAAGCCGCAGGTGGATCTGGATCGGATGGCGGATCATATCGCCGAAATGGGTGCCGACATCGTAGGTATCCAGGAGATCTATACATTGTTTCGAAATATCCTATTATTAGCATGAATACATTTCATATTTCCGTTCCAGAGGATGAGCGTATTTATGTGGAAAAAAACTATGAAGAACGGGTCTTGATGGTTTGTAAGATCGATGTGGATGGAAAAATCATCACCTTTATGAATAGCCACTTTGGCTTGACTCCCGATGCAAAAGCGTTGGCTACCCAAACTGTTTTGAGAGAAAAAGCAAAGATCGAAGGAGCTGTGATCTTCACCGATGATCTCAATCTGCGTCCTCATATGGAGTGGTATCCGCTCCTGGCTGAGGCGTTTACCGATTGTATCGAGAAGAATACCGATCCGGAAGTGGATCCTGCAGTACGTATCGACTATATCTTCGTGGATGGCGGTATCAAGCCGCTATTCTATGAAAAGCGTAAAGAGATCATCTCGGATCATCGCGCAATCTGGGCAGAGCTGGAGATCGAAAAATAATTTAAAAGAGGTGGGCGTTATGCCCACCTCTTTTTTGCACGATGTGGCTTGAACCGCAGAAGGCAAGAGGCCGCAGGTTCATGCAGTGACTTAGATAATAAAAAAGAAGTTCTCGAAAGGGAGACACTCCGTAAGGAAGTTGTCTCCCTTCGTCTTTTGTATTATCACCGATAGTGGCACAAAGTAATACAAATACAATATCTCAAGCACTTGACATTATTTCCAATCAAAGGTATACTAATATAAAATACATATTGGTCACCGGAGACAGAGCGCCGTAGTGCTCATATTGTCGGATTAGGTGTCCGAGTGAGCTCGGGTTATTGTGAACACAATGGCCGGAGCCTTTTTCTTTTTTAGGGAGGATTTTATGGATTCTGAGATTTTTGAAAAATTATCGCCGACAAAATTATTTTTTTGTCTGGCCATACCGTCGATGATCACCATGGCGTTTGGTGCGCTTTATCAAATCGCAGACGGTCTGTTTGTTGGTCGGTTCATTGGTGGAGATGCCCTTGCCGCTGTTAATCTGATTATGCCGATCATTATGATTGTTTTCGGCTTTGCCAACCTGATCGCCACTGGCGCATCGGTGCGAATTTCAATTTTACTAGGTGAGAAAAATCGAGAAGAAGCATCCAAGGTGTTTACCTATACGCTCAAGGTGATCTTTTTGATTTCCTGTGTGTTAGGAGTTTTAGGGCTTGTATTCGCCGAAACATTCGTCCGCTTCTTGGCGCCGGGCGCAACGGAACTTGCCATTCAATACGGCATCACCTACACCCGCATTTATGCCGCCTTTGCACCCTTAATGCTGATCTACCACGCAACCGACAACTATCTTCGAGTTTGCGGAAAAGAAAAGGTATCAATGTGGCTGAGCATTGCCACCCAAGCCTTCAATATCGTTCTTGACGTGATCCTCATTGTGTTCCTTGGTCAAGGGGTCTGGGCGGCGGCTTTCACCAGTTGCCTTGCGATGGCGCTCGGCTCGGTGATTACGCTTTTAATGTTCCGCAAAAAACGGATGGATTTATATTATGTCAAAGGGAAAATCCAAAGCACCATTTTCTTCCGCATTCTTGCCAACGGTTCCAGTGAGTTTTTCAGCAGTATTTCCATGTCTGTTATGTCCATCGTATTCAATTTCTTTTTACTGAAGTACGGCGGCACAACTGGGGTGGCCGCATTCTCGGTCATTATGTATGTGGATAGCATTGCGGGAATGCTGCTGTTTGGTATGGCCGATGCCCAGCAGCCCGCTATCAGCTATTGCTATGGCGCAGGTCAAATGAACAAGGTGAAATCGCTGTTTCGTTGCGTCATTCTGGGTGGCATTTCACTTTCCGCCATTGCCTTGGTGTTTATGTTGTTTGTCGGGCAATACGTAGCACCGCTCTTTGTCAAGCCGGAGGACACCGAGCTTTTGGCGGTGAGCATTATCGGGATGAAACTGTTTTCACTGTCCTATCTCACCGGTTGGGTGGATATGTGTTTTTCCTCCTATTTCACCGCATTGGAGCGACCCGCAAGATCTATGCTTGTTTCCCTCTTTGGAACGCTCATATTCCCAATTTCCGCATTGTGTATTATGGCGCCGTTGCTGCAACTGAACGGTGTTTGGCTTAGCGTATTGGTATCCTGCACGCTAAGTGCAATCTTTACATTGATTTTGTATATAACAATGAGAAAAAACTTTAAACTCAAATCTTTTCAATAAACATTAAGGATAATAGAACAGCAAAACGGATTACGCTTTGCGGGTGTATCCGCAGATAACAGGGCAACGCCCCATCACTCTCGTAAAGCCCACTGACATCTTTGCACGGAGTATCCGTGAAAGTGTCATAGTGGGTTACACACTTTGAAAAGGTGTGTAACAAAAAACGGCATAGCCAATAGCTATACCGCTTAACGAAATCAATTATTCAGTTTAGATACAAGAGCTACCCCTTGGGGCACCTTCCTTACGGAGGGTGCCCCAAGAGAACTTCTTTTTTATGGTGCGAGTGTTCATAACGGACTTGATAAAAAGTATTGAAACACCGGCAGAAACACACATATTTTTCACTCACACATTTGTGTATTTCAAGGTTTCTTCGTAAAATAAAACTACAGAAACGAGGAAACAAGATTATGTCAAAATTTATTGAAGAATTCTATTACGGTAACATTGATCCCCAAGCACGAAGCACTAAACAGAATAAGACAGTTCAAAAGCAGATGGAAGTCCTTATGCTCAACGAAGAATTTCTAACCGAAGCACTTACGGGTGAAAACAAAAAGAAGTTTCTTGATTTTGTCAATGCTTGGAGCATCGTCAACGGAGAATCAAATCTCGACAGCTTTATTATGGGATTTCGATTGGGGGCAAACTTCGCATACGATACTTTTGTATCAACCGAAGCACCGTTTAAGGATTTATTGAAGGAGTGAAAGATATGTCGAAGAAGTATTACATAGCTCTTGATTATTTTGAGAGAGGAACAATTATTAACTGTCTTAATGAAAAGCGTAATAAGCTTATTGCAGATGGTAAATACACCGATGCGGTTGATGAAGTATTGCTCAAAATCCTTAATGCAAAACAAAAGAAATTCAAAGTGGTTTACAAGGAGGCTTAATTATGGAAAAGCGGATTTACAATGAACAAACGGGTATCGGCTACACCTTGCAAGGCGAGTATTATTTGCCTAATCTCGAACTCCCCGAACAGGAAGATAAGCCAATAGGCTTGTGGGGACAACGACATCTTAGATACATAAAACAGCATAGGAAAATCCTTTACATCAATTTGCTGACAAGCGGAAAGTTAAATGAACATCTCGCTGATATTGATAAGCAAGCTGAAGATATGTTCTTTCGGCACGTAAAGCAGATGGCAGAATGTGAGAGTGTAACCGAACAACTCAAAGCCGATAACCAAATGGAGTGGGTTGTTCGGATGAATAGCATTCGTAATAACGCTGTTGAAATAGTAAACAGTGAGTTGATATACAGTGAGGTATAAAGACATGAAGGGCATCACATATCGTGGTGCCCTTTTTTGCAATTCAAAAATATTTCTCGATTCTCAATATAATGTTGCGTTTTGAGATTTTTTATGTTAAAATATAGAATATATCAATCGGGGGTGTGATTATATGGCTATTACATATAACAAACTTTGGAAACTAATGATTGACAAAGGAATCAATAAAACTCAACTTCGCACAAAGGCTGGCATTAGCACTAATGCCATGGCGAAACTTGGTAAAAACGAAAGTGTAACAACCGATGTTTTAGTAAAGATTTGTACGGCCCTACAATGTGATATTGGCGATATTATGGAAATTGTACCAACGTCTAATAACCAACAATAAACACATTATATATGCGAATTTCCGTGTTACATAAAGGAGAATAAAAATGGCATACGAATCTAAATCGTTTAAAGAACATCATCTTACAAGACTTCCTGTTTTGCAAAATCTTCTCGACCTCGGATGGGATAGAGGTCAAATTGTATGTCCTTCGCCTGATTCTGATGATACCGAATGGCATGTGCCTAAAACCCCTTCAGAAGCAACCAATCGTGAGGCAAAAAGAAGTTTTAAGGGTTTTCCTGTTGATATTGCAATTTTTGACGACGTTGAGTTTGTTAATGATTACGAACATATAGTTGCAATAGTGGAGTGTAAAGAACCTAATAAAACCGAAGGTATCAGCCAATTAAAAATATATTTGGGATTAGAGCCGCATGTTCGTTTAGGAATTTGGACAAATGGAACCGAATTTGTTCGAGTATATAAACTACCATCAGCAGGCAGCTTTAAGGTAGTTGAAAACGCAGTCCTTCCCAAGCCAAATGAAAACTTAATTCTTGCTGACAATAAAAGTCTAACTTATTCAGACTTACATATCCCCACTACAAAAGAATTAAAAGTGGCTTTCTCCGCTTTGCTTGGAGTTGTGACTTCTCGTGATACTCGTTCTACTCGTCGAGAAGATCAATTAAATCAAATGTCGAATCTTTTGCTTATCAAGTTGGATTCCGATCACGATGGAATGTGGGATAAAAAGGATCCTCTGCTGTTTCAGTTAAGTGATTCTCCCGCCCAAACACACAAAAGAATCAACGAGGCATTTGCAAATTATAAAATTAAACACCCAGTTTTATTTGCAACCGATGAACCAGATACTATTGTTCTTGATTCAGATACTGTTCAAGAAATTGTACTTAGACTTCAGTCAATGAATATTGGTGAAATGGCACCTACTGCACTTTCGATGGCATTCCAAGTGTTTAGAGATGCTACTTTGAAGTTAGGTGATGGTCAATACTACACTCCTCTTCGTGTTATTGAAGCAGGAACAGAATTAATGTGCATAACCCATAAGGATGTTGTGATCGATCCTGCTTGCGGTACTGGTGGCTTTTTATCTTCAGCCTTAATGAAGATTGTGGATACCGGAATTAGCGAAAAAGCGGTTACTCAATGGGCGCATTATAATCTGTTTGGTGTCGATAGAGATAGAACTAACATCAAGCTAACTCGTGCTTTGATGGTTGGTATTGGTGATGGTTCTACAAATGCTCATCACGGAGACTCCCTTCGTGAAACCAAATGGAAAGGCGACACTAAAGGTATACAGTCTGTTCTGGGTGATGGTCGATATACTGTCGTGTTAACAAATCCACCTTTCGGCAAAGATCTTGTCATAAATGCAGCTGATGCGAAAAGTTCACACCTTCAAATTTGTAAACACACAAAAGGCGGTCAAGAATCTGATACTTATGCTCCAACCACTGAATTAGGAATTGCCTTTGTTGAACGAGCATGGAAAATACTCCAAAATGGTGGTCGATTAGGCATTGTACTTCCAGAAACATATTTTTTCTCAAAGTCGTATCATTGGTTTAGAGAGTGGATGGATAAGCACTTTATTTTGCGTGCAGCATTAAATGTTCCAATGGAGGCTTTCCAAGGCTTTTGTCGTGCAAAAACAAACTTCTATGTTTTTGAAAAAATAGGTGAAGGACGCAAAGCCGCAACGCCGAATTGGTTTAGAGATGGTTATGTTTGGGTTTCTAATGCTCCAACAATTGGTCTCAACAAAGATGGTTTGGACTTGTTTGTTGTTGATGCTAACGGCAAAAGAACTGATACGATCGATGATAAAGCTATCATCGATGTCAGAGCAATGCTGAGTGGAGAGAGTACGGCAACATCAGGATATATCAAGTATGAGGACATGGCGAAATCTTATGTTGCTGTTCCTACTTTTTCCGGGAATAAATCCGAGTCTGTTCTAGAAGCGAAAGTTTCCGAAAAATTACCTGGTTTTACAATGTGTACTTTAGGTAAATTGATAGATGATGGGATTATTTCTGTACGAGGTGGTCACGGAAGTCCTTCTGCCGATGTCCGTACCGGAGATATTCCGTATATCAAGGTTGTTGACTTGCGTGCAGGTCGAGTAAATCCGAACAGCACAAACATGGTGCCGGAAACAGTAGCAAAACAGTTTTGGAATGGTGATGATAGTGGTATAAATGCATGGGAAATTGCCACACCTTCAAGAGCTTCAAAAAACATTGGAGAGCCATGTATGATTTTGCCTGGGCAAGAGAAAATGGTTCTCACAAAAGAAATACTGTTATTTTCTGTCGCTCCAGATGCACCAATAGACCCGTTTTATCTGTTTTGGGCGATGAGATTGCGTGATGTTCAAAGTCAATGGCAAAGGGTAATATTCATGCAAACGAACCGTGAAGATTTAGGTGATCGCTATCGTCTAATTGAAATCCCTTATACAACTGACAAAAAAGCAGCTGAAAAAGTATCCGCAGGATACCGTGCTTATTTTAAGGGGCTTCATGAACTGCAACAAAAATTTGAAAGTATGAATAATGATTTATAAAGGTGGTGAAAAGTATGGAGAAAATCTGCAAAATCGTTTATTTTGATGAGGAATCGGTAACTGATTACGTTCAAATCGTAGCAGGTGGCGAACTGGAAAATACAACAGAACTACTTAAAACAAGAGAAGCACAAGAGGAACAAAATGCTCAAGCGAGTGCCAAGGTTGGCATCAGTGGTGTATTTAAGGCGCTATTAGGATGGGAAGCGAGTGCTTCAGCTGATATTTCTGGTGGCTTATCTTTTAATAGTAGTAAAATGGTTAAAAATATAGTGAAGAATACCATTTTAACAGACTTTCTCAAAATTATAGAGGATTCAAGTACTGGAAAATCGGCATCAAAATTACCTAAAGGTACAATTAAACAATTTAAGGGCTATAAAATATCTGCAGAAGAGGATTCTCTTTCTTATATGGTTATGGTATCTCCATACCTAAGTATGTTAAAGAGCGGTAGCTCAATTCCAGCAGGCGAGTTTAGTATAGCTGTGGATAAACTTGATAATGCTTTAAGACACGCAAAAGGCTACTATGAATTTGTCGGAACTAAAGGGAGAAGTCGTGTTATTTTACGTTTCAATATCAACTCGTTCCGAAACAGTTATACGATTAGTGATTTGCTAAAAATGGACCTATGCATATACGCTATAAAAGTAGGTCGTACATCTCTTGAAAATTTAAACGTAAACAAAGAACTTGGGATGAATGTTTCAGTGCTTCCCAAAGATAATCCGTCATATGAAAGCGGAACAGAGACTGAGGAAAACACAACAAACAACCCTGTTTTAGATGTTTTTGATGTTCTTCTTGCGGGAGTTGAAGCAAATGACTGAAAAGATTATTGTTTTCTACGGATCAAAGAAAGACTTTGAGCAATTAGTATCAGAAGAAACTTCAGATGACCAAATCACTATTCCGTTTATGGAATTAATTCAACATTATAATGCTCGACTTCGTCCTAATGAGTCAGGGGTACGAGAGTCTGCATTGGCGCAAAATATCGGTGTTGACAACTGTATAGTTAGAGCTGACGACTATGGCTCAGTATTAGAACACGTCCTTTCTAACTTCGTTACGATAGTTACATTGAATCATGATATTGGCACACTATTTGTTCATAATCCGCCAAGAAAAGTTCGTGATTCGCTACGCTCTGGATGCGGAGATGAAATAGAGTATCGATTCTCTGAGTATCCGGCTCTTTCAAGAACAAAATTGAAAGATGTTTATAGTAATGTTAATTTCGACATACTTGGTCAATCGTCCTGCAAAAAACAAATTATTAGCGGAATGTATCGACTAATAACCAAATCAAGCAACAAACCCGTTGTATTGATGTTATATGGTCCTTCTGGCGTTGGTAAAACAGAAAGTGCCAAGAGTATAAGCAAGACAATGGGCGGTGAATTATTGAGGGTTCAATTTTCCATGATGCAAACCAACGAAGCGTATAACTACGTTTTTGGCGCAGAGCATTCAAAAAGCAGTTTTGCTCGTGACATGATGGCAAGGGAATCAAACGTTATTCTTATAGATGAGTTTGATAAAGTAAATCCTGCTTTTTATAATGCTTTTTATGAACTTTTTGATGAGGGTCGCTATGTTGACACTAACTATGATGTCGATTTAGGACAAGCCATATTCTTGTTGACTTGTAATTTTGGTAGCGTAGATGAGATTAAAAGTGTATTGGGACCAGCTATGTTCTCCCGAATTGGATGCTGCATTGAGTATGAAGAGTTAACTACTGAGCAAAAACAGGTTATTGTTCGTAATTGGTATGATACGGTATTGAGTTCCCTAAAAGAAGATGAGAAAGATGTAATTGCTGGCACCGATATTTTACAGTGGTTCACAAAGAACGCAGAGAGATATGATAATATTCGTATATTAAAAACCAAATTGGAAAATGCGATATTTGATAAATTGGCTGAAGCGTTTATTATATCTGATTCGTAATTTAAGATAGTTAGAGGTGTTGAGTTGATCAATGCCTCTAATTATTTTTTGCTTAAAAAGTGTTCGTGTTACGACAAAAACCACTTGACAAACGAATGTTCTATCGTGTATACTGAAATACCCTCACAGAGGGACTACAACTGAATATGATGTCCTCGTAGAGGTATAGTTAGGTACAAGTCCGCTATACCGCCGGTGATCTCTTTTGAGAAAGCCGTGACTCGCCACCGTGAATTTTTTGTACTGTTTAAGGTGGAGTTGAGCCGACACAAACAGTATGGTCTTTTGAATTAATTTGAAGCCGTTATGTATGAGCATCTGATTTGAAGCGAGAGCTAAACGCTCCCGTCGATGATTAGTGTTGATACATAACGGCTTTTTGTTTTTTCTCGGACTACTTTGCCGAAATATGAATGTGACATATAACCTCAGTTGCACTTTGAAAATTGAATACCCGTTACCGAATGTAGATACTACGCCAAGACCTCTTTGAAAGAGCGAGCGAAAACGACGTGTAGCAAGATGCTATGGGTTAGGAATTAACGGACATTCGGGAGAACGGCAAAGCGCTAATAGGAGTAATTCACCTTGAAAAGGCTCGGAGTAATTGCATCATCTTAGCGAGCAGACTGCTTGTACTCCTATCGGCGCAAAACAGTACTCGTTAGGGGTATCCCTAAAACCCAATTCTACAAAATCAAACAAAGAAAGGAGATCAAAATCTATGACACAGTATGAAATCCCAATCGAAAGTAAAAAGAAAAAATCTGCCCGTATCCCCATAGACAAGCTGCACGACTTTGACGGTCATCCGTACAAAGTTACAGACAATGAGGATATGGACAACCTTGTGGAAAGTATTAAGTCGCAAGGTATTATCAACCCTCTTATTGTAAGGCTGAAAGATAATACTACCGATGAATACGAAGTAATATCGGGACACCGAAGATTACACGCAAGTAAAAGGGCGGGACTAACAGAAGTACCTGCCTTAATTTATCCTTATACCAAAACCGAAGCGGCGATTGCCGTTGTGGACAGCAACCTACACCGAGAACGAATATTGCCGAGTGAAAAAGCCTTCGCTTACAAAATGAAGATGGAGGCTTTGAAAGAGCAAGGTAAACGAACCGATTTAACCTCGTCGCAAGTTGCGACAAAGTCGGATACCGCTACTGAGATCGGCAAAGCGGCAAACGAAAGCCGAGACCAAGTGTTTCGGTATATCCGTTTAACCAATCTTATCCCCGAACTGTTACAGCTTGTGGATGAAGAACGAATCGCACTTACTCCTGCCGTGGAATTATCCTATCTCGCCGAGCAGGAGCAGTACGATTTAATGAGTACCATCGAGAGTGAGGACTGCACTCCATCACTCTCGCAGGCAGTACGACTAAAGAAATTATCCCAAGCATGTCAGCTTAATGCGGATATAATCTTTGCCGTTATGAGTGAAGAAAAGGCAAATCAAAAGGAACGAATAAGTTTTCCGTTTGAGGATGTTCGACGTTTCTTCCCTAAGAGTTATACCCAAAAGGATGTATACAACGCAATCCTAAAGCTCATTGGCGAAGATTATAAACGCCGTGAGCGAGCAAGAAAAAATCGTGATGAAAGGTAAGAAAATAATATGAAAATTATATGTGGTCTTGCACAACAAGAAAATGAGTATGTGATAAACGGAGTCAAGTATATCGTCGGTTCATCATTTCAGACTACCAAAGTTGGAAATCACCCGACAATTACCGACCGTTTCAAAAGAATTGTAACAAGTGACTTCGTACCTTTGACGGACGAATCGCCGCCGAGTAAAATGGCAGTAGAATATGTGTGTTCGACTGCCGGAAAGGAGGACTAAATGCAGTCGAAGAAAAAAGACAACGTCGGCATAACCGCTTTGTATTGCCGACTATCTCGTGATGATGGAACGGATAACGATAGCAATTCTATCGTGAATCAAAAGAAACTATTGCAAAAATACGCAAAGGAACACGGCTTTTCCAATACTCGCAGTTATGTAGATGATGGCTATACGGGAACAAACTTTAACCGCCCCGGCTTTCAAAAACTGCTTGAGGATATTGAAATGGGATATGTAAGTGTGATTATCGTAAAGGATATGTCCCGACTCGGCAGAGATTATCTGCAAGTGGGATATTACACCGACACCTACTTTCCCGACAGAAATATCCGTTTCATAGCAGTAAATGACTGTGTGGATAGTGCAGACGGTGAAAACGAACTTGCACCCTTTCGTAACGTTATGAACGAAATGTATGCAAGAGATATTAGCCGTAAGGTCAGAAGTTCTCACAGACTTCGTGGCAATGCAGGAGAGCCGTTATCTCAGCCGCCATACGGATACTTGAAATCTCCCAAAAACAAAAAGAAGTGGGTTATAGATCCCGAAGCGGCACAGGTGGTGCAAGATATATTCCGTATGTGCTTGGAGGGTAAAGGAAATGAAACCATTGCCCGAATTCTGCAAGAACGAAAGGTGTTAATCCCGATGGCGTATTGGAGAGAAAAAGGACTTGGCAGAGGCGGAAAGAAAGCACAACCCAATCCATACAAATGGTGTAAATCCACCATAGCCAAGATACTTGCTCAACAAGAGTACTGCGGTGATGTAATCAACTTTAAGACCTATTCAAAGTCATTTAAGAACAAAGCTCGTATTCCAAATCCCGAAGAAAATGGGGCGGTGTTCAAGAATGTTCACGAGCCGATTGTTGACCGTGAAACCTTTGAAGTGGTACAGAAGCTCACCAAGAAAACCAAACGCCGAGCACCTAAAGTGGATAACGCTCCAAAGAATATGTTTTGTGATTTGCTCTACTGTGCCGATTGTGGTAGCAAGTTATGGTCACACGTAAACACCATAAACAAGGATATTCAGTATTTCAGTTGCTCCAATTACAAGGTGGATACAAGAGGAACTTGTGAAACACGACACTATATCCGAGCCGATGCCATAGAACAAGTGGTAATGCTTGAACTAAAGCGAATGGCAAGGTTCTTACAGAGCGACGAGGAAGCCTTTGCAGACCTACTTGCTCAAAAGACACAAAAGGATATTATCAATGAGCAAAAAGCTTTACAAGGCGAACTACAACGCTGTACGGCACGAAACCAAAAGGTTGCCGAGCTTTACGAAAAGCTCTATGAGGACAATGTTTCGGGCAAGGTGACGGATGAATGGTTTATGCAGTTGTCCCACAAATACGAAGTGGAGCGTATGGAGCTAAAAACCAAGATTGCAACCCTAAACGAGAGAATAAACAATCTCGGTACTTTGCAACAGAACAAGGATCGCTTTATCAACGCTATCCGAAGATTTATGGAAATGCAAAAACTGACTGCACCACTTCTTAGGGAACTCATAGACGAGATAACTGTTTATGAAACTGAAGGCGTTGGTAAAAATCGCAGTCAGAGGATTATGATTCATTACAAGTTTATTGGGTATATTGAGATACCCGAATGCGGAAGTAATTACAAGGCGGATACCCGAAAAGGTGTAACAGTTGAGTATATTACTAAATCCGCATAAAACAAAAGAGCAGGCTTCAAAACCTGCTCCATACATAACGAAGAAACTCGAAATTACAAAAAAATCGAGTGTCCATAACTCAAATCCGTTATGAACACTCGATATGGTCCGAGTGACAGGACTTGAACCTGTAGCCGGGCAACTTCGTTGCGCCGGCTGATGCGGCGGATGCCCCCACTCGCTCGCCTTTTTTCGCTGAAGCGAAAAAAGAGCAACCGCTCGGGGATGGCGGGGCAAGAGGCCGCAGGTTCATGCAGTGACTTAGATAATAAAAAAGAAGTTCTCGAAAAAGAACTTCTTTTTTATGGTCCGAGTGACAGGACTTGAACCTGCGGCCTCTTGACCCCCAGTCAAGCGCGCTACCACCTGCGCCACACCCGGATAACGCTTAGATATATTAGCACAAGGGACGGAATTTGTCAACACTATTTTTGAAAAAATTAAAGAAAGTTTTTATATACCTCTTTATTTTATTATATTATTATGTTATAATAAACTGAAATATAATGTGGGGAAGTATGTGCGATGATCATTTTGGGAATAGACCCAGGGTATGCCACGGTAGGCTATGGGGTTCTGGATTATCAGCGCGGTCGGTTTCAAGTCTTGGACTATGGCGCTGTCACGACTCCTGCCGGCTTGGATTTTCCCAGTCGGTTACAAATTATATACGAGGGAATTACCGAGCTTTGCGAAAGGTTTCATCCCGATTGTATGTCGGTGGAGGAGCTCTTCTTTAATACCAATATTACGACCGGTATCCAAGTTGGTCATGCGCGCGGCGTGATCTTGCTGGCCGGGCATCAAAAAGGGGTAGAGGTTTTTGAGTATACGCCCCTGCAGGTCAAGCAGAGCGTGGTGGGGTATGGCCGGGCAGAAAAGCGGCAGGTGATGGAAATGACACGGCAGTTATTGGGTCTCTCCAGAATTCCCCGTCCGGATGACGCGGCTGATGCTTTGGCGCTGGCTATCTGCCACGCCCATAGTTCAAAATCCAGTTTATTGAGGTTAAAAGTATGATTGCATCATTAAGAGGAATGATTTTAGAAAAGACCGGCGAATCGGCGGTCATTGAATGTGGCGGCGTAGGGTTTCAGGTGCTTTTTTCGCGCCACGGTCTCGACCAGCTTAAAAGCGTCGGAGAAGAAGCCTTTGTCTTTATTCACATGGCGGTACGGGAGGATGCCATGGAGTTATATGGTTTTGCCGATCCCGATGAGCGTGATTGCTTCCGCTTGATCATCTCGGTTTCTGGCATCGGTCCCAAGGGTGCCTTGGCGATCCTTTCGGAGCTGACGCCGGATGAACTGGCTGCCAGCGTCTTGATGGGGGATAAGGCGAATATTACGCGTGCCAAAGGCATTGGACCTAAGGTGGCGGAACGGTTGGTATTGGAATTGAAGGACAAATTCAAAGGAATGTCCGCGGTTCACATTAATACCGCTGTATCTACCCCGATTCAGGGCACCGCCTCCAAGAGCCTGGAGATCATGGAAGCTTTGATGGCGTTAGGCTTTACCCAGCCGGAGGCCAAGCACGCCATCAACGGATTGAACCTGGAAGAATTGACGGTCGAGCAGGCCATCACGCAAGCTTTGAAAGGATTTAGCCAATGATTGAGAGTGATTTTGAAAACCGCATCGTCTCTACGTCCTTTGGCGTGGAAGACGGTGAAATAGAGGATTCCCTCCGACCGCGAAAGATGGAGGACTATATTGGCCAGGCCAAAGCAAAGGAGAACTTGAAGGTCTTTATCGAAGCGGCGCGAGGCCGTGGAGAAAGCCTGGATCATTGCCTGCTTTATGGTCCTCCGGGCTTAGGAAAGACGACTTTAGCCGGTATCATCGCCAATGAGATGGGGGTAAATCTGCGCATTACGTCCGGTCCTGCCATCGAAAAGCCCGGTGACCTGGCTTCATTGATCACCAATCTTCAGCCCGGCGACGTGCTGTTTATCGATGAGATCCATCGACTTTCCCGGGCGGTGGAAGAGGTGCTGTATCCGGCGATGGAGGACTATGCGGTGGATATTATCATCGGCAAAGGTCCTTCTGCGCGAAGTATCCGGCTGGATCTGCCGCGGTTTACGCTGATTGGAGCCACCACCCGTGCCGGTCAGATCTCTGCGCCCTTACGTGACCGTTTTGGCGTATTGACCCGGCTGGAGCTTTATAAACCGGAAGAGCTTCGGAATATTGTCGTTCGTTCTGCCGGAATTTTGGGAATCCCTGTGGATCCTCAGGGTGCCATGGAGATCGCAAAGCGTTCCCGCGGTACGCCGCGTATCGTGAACCGTCTTTTAAAGCGTGTTCGCGACTATGCAGAGGTAAAGGGAAACGGAATTATTACGGAAGAAATTGCCGATCTGGCATTGCAGGCTTTGGAGATCGACGGGCTTGGGCTGGATTCCATCGACCGGCGGATGCTGGAAAGCATTATCAAAAACTTCGGCGGCGGTCCGGTGGGCTTGGAAACCTTGGCCGCTACCATTGGGGAAGAGTCTGTGACGTTGGAAGATGTCTACGAGCCGTATCTTTTGCAGATCGGATTTTTGTCCCGTACCCCCCGGGGGCGTATGGTAACCCCCCACGCTTATCAGCATTTGGGCTTAAAACCAATTAACCAGCACGCAGAGCAGCTGCGTTTTGAGGAGTAAAAAATGTGGATCGCAGATCAATGGAAAGATTATGAATTATTGGATACCTCCGGCGGTGATCGCTTGGAACGGTGGGGGGACTATATTTTAGTTCGCCCTGATCCCCAGGCCATCTGGCAGAGTGAGAAAAAAAGAGACGAATGGAAAAAGCCCAATGCGGTCTATTGCCGTTCCAAAAGCGGCGGAGGACATTGGGATATTTATTCCTTGCCCGAAAGCTGGAAGGTGCGCTATAAAGATCTGACTTTTCAGATCAAGCCGATGAACTTTAAGCACACCGGTATTTTCCCTGAGCAGGCAACCAACTGGGATTTCATGCGCGGCTTGATTGAAAAAGCGGATCGTCCCATTAAGGTTTTGAATTTGTTTGCTTATACCGGCGGTGCCACCATGGCCTGCGCCAAGGCCGGTGCTTCGGTGGTGCACGTGGATGCTTCCAAGGGAATGGTGCAGTGGGCAAAGGAAAATGCCGTTCTTTCCGGCGTGGCAGACCGCCCCATTCGCTATTTGGTGGATGACTGCATGAAGTTTGTGGAGCGTGAGATCCGGCGTGGCAACGTCTACGACGGTATCGTGATGGATCCGCCCTCTTACGGACGCGGTCCCGGCGGTGAGGTATGGCAGCTGGAGGATACCCTCTATCCCTTTATGACCCGGGTGTCGCAATTGCTTTCACCCAACCCCTTGTTCTTTATTTTGAATTCTTATTCCACCGGTCTTTCTGCATCGGTGATGGAATATCTTTTGCGGCTGACCTTGCCGAAAGGAATTGGCGGTCGGTTTGAAAGCGGCGAGATCGGATTACAGACATCAAACGGGATGTTTTTTCCGTCCGGCTCTGCCGCAAGATGGTTTTCGGAGGACTAAATGTCAAAAATCATTAAAGTTTCTCAATTGAATTTCGCTTATCCTGCTGAAGAGGGGAAGCCCTCGCCTTTGGCACTCCATGACGTGACCTTGGAAATTGAAGAGGGCGAGTTTGTGGCCATTCTCGGTCATAACGGATGCGGAAAGAGCACCCTGGCCAAGCACTTCAACGGCATCTTAAAGGCGGATAGCGGTAAGGTGACGGTATTGGGTCTTGATGCCTCGGATGAGGAAAACCTGATGGAGATCCGCCGTAACGTAGGAATGGTGTTTCAAAATCCCGATAACCAGTTGATCGCTACAGTGGTGGATGAGGACGTTGCTTTTGCGCTGGAAAATCTGGGCGTACCCTATCCTGAAATGGTTCGGCGTGTGGACGAGGCGTTGGAATTGGTGGGAATGACCAAATACCGCCATCATGCGCCCCATCGACTTTCCGGCGGTCAGAAGCAAAGAATCGCCATTGCCGGCGTGCTGGCGATGGCACCCAAATGTATTGTCTTGGATGAGCCTACCGCAATGCTGGATCCCCAGGGGCGCAAAGAGGTCATGAAAACGATTTTGCGATTGAATCGGGAAGAGGGGATAACCGTAATTCTCATCACGCATTATATGGACGAAGCCGTGCAGGCTGACCGCGTAGTGGTAATGGGCGAGGGTGAAGTGATCCTGGACGATACCCCGCGCGAGGTATTTCAGAACGTGGGGCTTTTGCATAGCCTTTCTCTGGACGTTCCCCAGACCGCCGAATTGATGTTTGCGCTTCGTCAGGAAGATATTAAAGTCCCCATTGCCTTGCTGGGCGTGGAGGATTGTCTGAAAGAACTGGAAAAACTATTGGGAGGTGCAAAAAATGATTAAAACTGAGCACCTGACCCATGCATACGGCGTGGGTACTCCTTTTGAGATTACCGCTATTGAGGATGTCAATCTCCATATTGAGAAAGGGGATTACGTCGGCGTAATCGGTCATACCGGATCCGGTAAGAGTACCTTGATCTCTCATTTTAATGCTATCCTTAAGCCTACTTCCGGACGGATCTTAATTGACGGTCAGGATCTTTGGGATGCGGATAAAAAGACCCGGATTCAGACGCGGTTTGACGTGGGTCTGGTATTTCAATATCCGGAATATCAGCTTTTTGAGGAGACGGTTTATAAAGATATTGCCTTTGGTCCCAAAAACATGGGGCTTTCGGAGGATGAGATCCATAAACGGGTGGAAAAGGCTGTTGAGTTTGTGGGGCTCAGTCGCTCTGTTTTAGAAAAATCTCCTTTTGATCTTTCCGGCGGTCAAAAGCGCCGCGTCGCAATTGCCGGCGTAATGGCGCTGGAGCCGAAGGTTTTGATTTTGGATGAGCCGGCCGCCGGCTTGGATCCGCGCGGCAGAGATGAAATCCTTGCCCGCATTCGGGATTATCATAAAGAGACCAAAAGTACGGTATTGCTGGTCTCCCATTCCATGGAGGATATTAGCCGTAACGCCAATTCCATTCTGGTGATGAATAAAGGACGTTGCGCCATGCACGCTTCGGTGCCGGAGATCTTTGAACGTGCCGATGAGCTGGTCGAGATGGGATTGGATGTACCGCATATTACGAAGGTCTTTATTTCGTTGCAGGAAAAAGGTTATCCCGTTTCCAAAAATATTTATACGGTGGAGCAAGGGAAGGCTGAATTGATGCGCCTTTTGAAGAAGGGCGGTGATGGTCGTGCTTAAGGATATTACCATTGGGCAATATTTCCCGGGAAATTCTTTTATGCATCGGCTGGATCCGCGGATGAAGCTTTTGCTGACCCTTCTTTACGTTGTGATGCTGTTTTTGGTACCCGACTTTTGGGGATTCTTAGTTGTTGGAATCCTGCTCGGTCTGGTGGTGGCATTTTCCGGTGTATCCTTGAGAGTGGTATTCCGCGGATTAAAACCGCTTCTGTTTATCATCGTGTTCACTGCATTTTTTAATGTCCTTTATGGCGGCGGAGAACCGCTTTTCCCGGAGATCAGCTGGCTTGCCTGGATCAAGACGGATGGTGTACGAAATGCGCTTTTTATGATCATTCGAATCGTACTGCTGATTTTGGGCACCTCGTATCTGACCTATACCACCAGCCCGGTGATGTTGACGGATGCTATGGAACGATTACTGAGACCGCTCAAGGTCTTTCGTTTTCCGGTGCATGAGCTTGCCATGATGATGACCATCGCCCTGCGGTTTATCCCGACCTTGATTGATGAAACAGATAAGATCATCAACGCGCAAAAGGCGCGCGGAGCCGACTTTGAGACCGGGAATATCATCCGCCGCGCGAAGGCGCTGATTCCCATTTTAATTCCTCTTTTGATCTCTGCCTTCCGCAGAGCGGAGGAGCTGGCAGATGCTATGGAATGCCGGTGCTATCATGGCGGTGAGGGAAGAACCCGCTATAAGGTCTATTCTTTTGCCTGGCGTGATTGGCTGGCTTTGAGCGTTGTTGCGCTTGCAATGGGGATCGTTATACTAATGATGATTGGATAAAGTTTTTATGCCGCAAAAATTGCTTTTAAAAATTCGATATAACGGCGCGGCCTTTGTGGGCTGGCAGGTGCAAAAGAACGGAAAATCCGTCCAGGAGCAGATGCAGGATGCCATCGAGGAAATTTTTGGAGAGCGCGTCGGTGTGACCGGCTGTAGCCGAACCGATAGCGGTGTTCATGCTATGGAGTATTGCCTATGCTTTGATCCCCCGCGCCCGATGGAGCTGAAGCGTATCCCCTTTGCGCTGAATTCGGTGCTTCCGGATAGTATCAGCGTCCTTTCTTGCCAAGAGGTAGATGCGGATTTTCATCCGCGTTATCATGCGGTGGCGAAAGAGTATATTTATCGGTTTTACGATGGCTTTGCACCGGATCCTTTCAAAAACGGATTGGCATTTCATGAGCGTAAAGGATTGGATGCGGAATTAATGAACCGCGCAGCCAAGCATTTTTTGGGCACGCATGATTTTAAAGCCTTTATGTCCACCGGTTCTAAAATTGAAGATACGGTGCGGACGATCTATTATAGTGCGGTGGAGCGTCAGGGGAATGACGTGTTGTTCCGCGTGGTGGGGGATGGGTTCCTCTATAACATGGTTCGTATCATGGCAGGTACGTTGCTTTTTATTTCGATGGGACGAATCCCGGAAAGGGCGCTTCCTGCGATCATCGAGCAGGGCGCGCGTGCTGCCTGCGGAAAGACCATGCCGGCCTATGGGCTATACTTAAACAAAGTTTATTATGATCGAGAGGAGGTGCCTCATGAGGCGGGAAAAGATGAATGAGTCCGGCGAAATGACGACTCCGAAATCTAAATCAACCATTAAATTTATCCGTTATCTGTTGCTTTTGATTATGGTCATGGTTGCGTTGATCTTTTTGTTTGCCAACCGCGATCAGATCAACGGGGATAATTTCCGTCGCTTGGTAGCAAAGATCAATATCGGTTTTTCGGCCACAGGCTCGGCAGACGGAGAGGTTCATTTCGATACTGCAAGCAGCGGTGAAACGGTGGTTTATAAAGATGGTTTTGCTCATGCTACCGTGGAAAAATTGATTGTAACGGATAAGAACGGAACCGAGTTTCAAAATACCCAGCTTGGTTTCCGCAACCCGGTTCTTACCGCCAATAACCGCTATATTTTTATTTATGATAGCGGTGGTACCGGTCTGATGGTGGCGGATTCCTTCTCGGTGCTTTTTGAAAAGCAGATGGAAGATCCGATCATTTCTGCTAAGATGAATCGTAACGGAAGCATCGTGGTGGTGACCGAGGGTGATGGCTATCTGGCAAAGGTCTATGTTTTTGACGCTTCTTTTAAGGAGATCTATCGTTATCGGAGTCTTAACCGCTATATTCTGGATGCGGTCGTTTCGGCGGATAACAAAGGCTTGGCGGTATCGGCGATGAATATTGAGGGCGCCAATATCGTACCGGAGATCATGTACTTTAAATTGAGCAAAGAAGCGGTGCAATGGACGGTTTCTTTTGAGGAAAGCCCCTGCGTGGATATTGCCATGAAGGATGATGGCACCATATGTGCTCTCTTTGAGTGGGGCATGGTTTCCCTTAGCAATAAGGGAAAGGAATTGGGACGCTATCAATTGGATAGTCAGGCGTTGCAATGTTACTCTCTTGCAGATGACAATGAAAATATCTTTGTCGTTTCTGCCGCTGAAAACGGCCACGGAACCGTAGTGATCTGCAATGAAAAAGGAAAAGTAGAAAAGACCATTACATTAGATCATTATGTCATAGCATTGGATTATTATAATGGCAGAATTGCGGTTTTGGGGAACCAGATGGCCGGTGTTTACAATCGTTCCGGAAAGTTACTCTGGGAAGGTCAGCCTGAGCGTGCAACCGATATTGCATTGATGGGCAGAAACGCTGTGGTGGTCGTAAGCGAAACCAAGTGTGTATATAATGGTTTATAGGGTGAACAAAAATCTGCTTTTTTAAAATGGGATCGGATTAATCTTGTTACCCTAAGGAGGAAAAGAAAATGGCATTTATTATTGATATTATCATTGTGGCAATCATCGCTCTTTCCGTCTTCTTGGCGTATAAAAAAGGCATGATCAAGACACTCTTTTCGTTGGTCGGCGGTCTTGTGGCGGTGGTGCTTGCCGTCAGCCTGAGCGCACCGGTGGCAGATTGGCTCAATAATGAATACATTGGTCCCACGGTCCGGAATACGGTGCTGACGGCGGTCAACGGTTCTGCCGTGAATGAGAATTATGAAGATGCGCTGGCTTCTGTAGACGTTGTGGGGCAGCTGCAAAAAATGCCGGAAAACCTGCGTACATTTTTGGAAACCTTAAATGTGGATGTGGATAAAATCGTATCCTCTGCGGAGGACGCAAAAACCAATACTGTCGCGATGAAGGAGCAATTGATCGATTCGATTGCCAACCCGGTCAGCGAAGCACTTAGCACGGCGATTGCATTGATAGGACTCTCAATTTTGTTCTTTGTCCTTTTGTTTGTTGTGACCCGGATCCTGGATACCGTTTTTCGTGTCCTTCCGATGGGAAAAAGCCTTAATAAGGCGGGCGGCATGATCCTGGGCGCAGCACGTGCGCTTTTGATCGTAATGCTTTTGGGCGCTGCGGTATATGGGCTGGCAATGGGAAATATTCTCTTTACTATGGAAGAACTGGAACATACGTTGATCTTAAAAACAATTAACCAGTTTAATCCGATCTTAAATGTATTAAAATAAGGAATAGGCGGACTCGTATAAATGAATGTGCCGAATTTTTTGACAATCCTCAGATTGTTTATGGTCCCGGCTTTTGTTATTGCCATCTTTCAGGCTGATCCGGGGCGTTTTTGGGCTGCCGGAATCTTTGTCTTGGCTGCGCTGACGGATGTTCTGGATGGGTATCTCGCGCGAAAATGGAATCAGATCACAGACTTTGGAAAGCTTGCCGATCCTGCTGCGGATAAAATGATGCAGCTCTCAGCATTGGTTTGCTTATTTATTCTGAACCGTTTGCCCGGTTGGATTCTGCTGGTTTATGCCGTAAAGGAATTCTTACAGGTGGCCGGCAGTTTGAGACTGTTGAATATCCGTAAATATGTTGTTTATTCTAAATGGAGCGGCAAGGTTGCGACAGTATTGCTGTTTATTGCCATAACCGCCATCATCGTGACGACTGAGCAGCAATTGCCGATCCGGTACGCCACTTGGATGATGGTGATCTGCCTGGTGGCGACAGTTGTGGCATTTTTTGACTATGTGTCGATGTATATGAATATTCGTGCTGCAAGGCAGCCGAAATGATTTAGGTGATAAAATGGTTTGTGTTAGATGCAAAAAAAGAACAGCGGTGGTATTTGTATCCCGAATGGACGGAAACAATGCGCCGGTGAATGAGGGATATTGCCTGCAATGTGCAAAGGATATGGGTATTCCTCAGGTAAATGAAATGATCAAGGGAATGGGCATGAGTGATGAGGACATCGCGCAGTTTGCCGATGAATTTGATCAGATGAGTGAGCAATTAGGGCTTTCCGGGGAAGAATTGGATTCCCAGACCGCGCCCTCGCTGCCTCCTTTCTTTAGCAAGATCTTTGGTCAGATGGGGGAGGGTGGCGGAGAAAACCGTTCCCCTGATAAAGGGAAGGAAAAGAAAAAAGATAAGAAGCGTAAAATGCTGGAGCAGTACGGCGTAAATCTGACCGCTAAGGCGCGTGACGGTGCATTAGATCCGGTTGTGGGGCGTGAGATTGAATTGAACCGCGTTATTCGTATTCTCAACCGCCGTACCAAGAATAACCCTTGCCTCATTGGTGAGCCCGGCGTCGGTAAGACGGCCATCGCCGAGGAATTGGCCTCCAAAATTGCAAAGGAGGACGTTCCGGCAAAGCTTTTAGGAAAAGAAGTCTACCTTTTGGATCTGACTGCACTTGTGGCAGGTACCCAGTTCAGAGGTCAGTTTGAAAGCCGGATCAAGAACTTGATTGCCGAAGTAGTTGCACTGGGCAATATCATCCTGGTGATCGATGAGATCCATAATCTTGTGGGCACCGGGGATGCAGAAGGAACCATGAACGCTGCCAATATCTTAAAGCCGGCGTTATCCCGCGGTGAAATTCAGGTGGTCGGTGCCACAACTTTGGCAGAGTACCGTAAATATATCGAAAAAGATGCCGCTTTGGAGCGAAGATTTCAGCCGGTACTGGTGGATGAGCCTTCCTTAGAGGATACCGTCGAGATCCTAAAAGGTCTTCGTCCGCGCTATAGCGATTATCATCACGTTCAGATCCCGGATCAATTATTGGTTCAAGCGGCGCAGATGTCGGAGCGGTATATCACTGACCGATTTTTACCGGATAAAGCCATTGATCTTTTGGACGAGGCTTGCAGTGGTGCATCCTTAGAAAACGTCTCGCAGAATGAACGTATTCGCAAGACGCGCCGTTTGACCGAGATTGAAGCCCGGCTGAATGTACTTTCCGAAGAAGAGCAGGGGGAGGAGACCTATAAGGAATTAGCGGAACTCAATAGCGAGAAATGCCGCGTGGAAGCGGATTTGCAGGCGATGGGAGTACCAAAGGATGCAGTCCTGACCTTTGACCACCTCGCCTATGTGCTGGAACTTTGGACCGGAATTCCTGCCGCTAAGATCAAGCAGCAGGAGTTTGAGAAACTTAATCATTTAGATCAGGAACTGAAAAGCCGTATTGTCGGTCAGGATGAAGCGATCGATAGCGTTGTGCGGGCGATCAAGCGCCGCCGCGTCGGTGTTTCTATGTCCCATAGTCCGGCGTCCTTTATCTTTACCGGTCCCACCGGCGTGGGTAAGACGGAGCTGGTGCGTCAGCTCTCTATCTCACTCTTTGATAGCGTGGAAGCACTGATTCGGGTGGATATGAGTGAGTATATGGAAAAACATTCCGTATCCAAACTGATCGGTGCACCGCCGGGATACGTGGGGTATGACGATGCCGGTCAGTTGACTGAAAAAGTACGCCGTAAGCCCTATAGCGTCATTTTGTTTGACGAAATCGAAAAGGCGCATCCCGAAGTGCTGAATATCATGCTCCAGATGCTGGACGACGGCAAACTGACCGACGCCCAGGGACGGACGGTGAATTTTGAAAATACCATCATTGTCATGACCACCAATGCTACTGCTGATACAGCCAACGCTACCGGCTTTAACCGCAGCGAATCGGATCTGGAGAAAGACCGCGCTACCCGTGCGCTTTTGAAGTTTTTGCGGCCGGAGTTTATCAACCGTGTGGATGAGATCATTACCTTCCATCCCTTGGAGCGTGATACCATCCGAACGATTGCCGGCATTATGATCCACGATCTTCGCAAGAGCTTGAAGGCGCGTTCCATCGCTCTGGAGGTGGAACTTCCGGTTCTGGACTATCTGGCGGATCATGGTTATGACCGCAAGTTCGGTGCCCGTTCCTTGAAGCGTACCATTCAGCGTGAGGTGGAGGATCGCATCGCGCAGCAATTGATCGACCATTACGATCGGGAGATCTCCATGATTCGTTGCTATATGGAAGACGGAAAAATTTCTGTGGATTTGCAGTAAAAAACGCTTGACAATTTCCCCGGAGTTTTGTATAATGTCCATTGTACCTATAAAGTAGGACACTGTCGTCAAAGCGGAGGGAGGGAAGACCAAATGGCAGAAATCCGCATCAAGGAAAACGAATCCTTGGATAGTGCTTTGAGAAGATTCAAAAGACAATGCGCTAAGTCCGGCGTTCTCTCCGAGATCAGAAAGAGAGAGCACTACGAGAAGCCCAGCGTAAAGAGAAAGAAGAAATCCGAAGCCGCCAGAAAGAGAAAGTATTAATCTCTGACCGGTAGATCGGTTGTTTGATACTCTCAAAATAATCGCCCACATTCGTATGAATGTGGGCTGTTTATTTCTTTTAAAAGGAGTTCGAAATGATTGTTCATCCCATCCCACCCTTCTATGATGGGTCATCCAAAATATTAATATTAGGGAGCTTTCCCTCGGTGAAGTCCCGGGAGCAGGGCTTCTTTTACGGGCATCCCCAAAATCGGTTTTGGCGTGTTTTAGCGGCGGTCTTTCTGCAAGCGGCCCCGACTTCGATCGAGGAGAAAAAAGCCTTTTTAAAGAAAAATGGCATCGCTTTATGGGATGTTATCGCCTCCTGCGAGATTGCCGGAAGTTCGGATAGCTCCATTAAGAATGCGATGGCAAATGATATTCGCCCTATTTTGGATGGATCAAGTGTAGAAAAGATCTTTGTTAACGGGGGAACGGCGAAGAAGCTCTACGATCGTTATCTTTTGCCGATGACCGGGGTGGAGGCGATGCAGCTGCCTTCTACTTCGCCTGCTAATGCGGCGTGGAGTCTGGAGCGGTTAATTAAAGAATGGAAAAAAATAAAGTGAGGTTTTTCCTCACTTTATTTTTTTCATGGCGCAATTGGGGCAGACACCCTGCTCTTTGAGATAGTTTTCGCCCCATTGATACATGGATTGCAAAATGGGGATCATGCTTTTTCCTAATTCAGTCAGCTGATATTCCACCTTTGGCGGCACCACCGGATAGACGGTGCGTTGAATTAATCGGTCTGCTTCTAATTCACGTAATTGCTGGGTCAGCATTTTGGGGGTTGCTTCGGGAATAGACTTTTGAAGCATCCCATAGCGCTTGGGTTCTTCGGTTAAAAACCAAAGGATCAACGCTTTGTATTTTCCGCCGATCAGGCGAATGGTTTCTCCGACGGGGCAATGAATGGACATAAGGCACCTCACTATCTTTTTGGGTAGTATTTTACATTTTAGTGCATACTTGCAATATTGATATTAAAATAGTATCATAAAATAGAAAGAATATCAACTGAATGAGGGATAAAATGAAAAAAGAATTTGACATCACCGGTATGACCTGCGCCGCTTGCGCTGCGCGGATCGAAAAGGTGACCAATCGAATAGAGGGCGTGGAGTCGGCGGTGGTTAATTTAGCGGCCGAGCGGTTGACCGTCGAAGCGGAAAGCTCCGCTTTTCCGGCGGTGATCGCGGCGGTGGGGCGTGCCGGCTTTGGTGCGGTGCCCCATAAGAAAAATGCCAAAAACGGCGATAAAAATGCCGAGAGAGTGCGCCGGATGCGGCAAAAACTGATTTTGGCGGCATGCTTTACCGTTCCGCTTTTTTATCTTGCGATGGGGCCGATGATCGGCTTGCCGGTGCCGGGATTTTTATCTCCGTCAATCCATCCTCTGATCTACGCTTTGGTGCAGATGTGTTTGGTTATTCCCGTTATGGTGGTGGGATGGCGTTTTTATGCGGTGGGATATGCATCTCTTTTCCGCGGAAGTCCCAATATGGATACCTTAATTGCCGTCGGTACTACCGCATCTTTTGGATATAGCGTCTATTCCTTGGCTCGGATCGCTAAGGGGAATCTTCATGCGGTGCATGAGCTTTATTTTGAATCCTGCGGTGTGATTATCACCTTGATCTTACTGGGCAAGACGCTGGAGACGATCTCTAAGGGAAAGACTTCCCAGGCGATCCGTAGTCTGGTGCAATTGGTTCCTGCTACAACTTTTGTCGTTCGGGACGGAAATGAGTTGGAGGTCCCGACCTCAAAATTGCTGATGACCGATATTTTGATCCTGAAGCCGGGCAGTCGTATTCCGGCGGATGGCAAAGTGCTTTCCGGTCACTCCACGGTGGATGAATCGATGCTGACCGGGGAAAGTCTGCCTATTGATAAAGGGGAGGGGAGCCCGGTCTATGCAGGCTCTATCAACCAATCCGGTGCGCTTCAGGTGCAGATCGAACGGATCGGGGAAGAGACTGCTCTGGGCGGTATGATCCGGATGGTGGAGGAAGCCCAAGGAACCAAAGCACCCATTGCGCGCCTTGCAGATATTGTATCCGGGTATTTCGTACCGGTAGTTATGTTGATCGCGATTTTTGCGTCTGTCGCTTGGAAACTAAGCGGTGAGAGCTGGGGCTTTGCACTATTGATTTTGGTTTCGGTGTTGGTGATTGCCTGCCCTTGCGCATTGGGCCTTGCCACGCCTACCGCAATCATGGTTGGTATCGGCAAAGGCGCAGAATACGGTATTCTTTATAAAAACGGAGAAGCGGTGGAAGAATTGCACCGAATTCAGACGATCGTTCTGGATAAGACCGGGACGCTGACTACCGGCAAGCCGGTTCTGACTGATCTGATTCCTTTCTCCGGGATGGATCGCAAAAAATTGCTGGCTTTGATCGCATCGGCTGAGCGATCTTCGGAGCATCCTTTGAGCCGTGCCATCTTAGAGCGGGCAGAAGCCGAGAATTTGACCCTTGAGACGGCAGAAGATTTTGAAAATATCGTCGGTCAGGGTGTTCATGCAATGGTCGGCGAAAAAGAAATATTGGCCGGTAATGCGCGGATGATGGGCGATGTTGGGATTGACTTTTCTCCGTGGGAAAGTGAAATCGCTCGGCTGACCGATGAGGGAAAAACGCCGGTCTATCTGGCGGTGGACAAAAAGGCTGTCGGTATTGCTGCTATCGCAGATACGCTGAAAGAGGATAGCGCCGATGCGGTGCACAGATTGCAGGAGCAGGGCTTGGAAGTGGTGATGCTGACCGGCGATGCACGACGTACCGCGGAAGCCATTGCGAAAGCGGCCGGAATTCAAGAGGTTCGTGCGGAAGTTTTGCCCGGCGATAAAGCGGCGGTGATCAAGCAGCTGCAGGCAGAGGGGAAAAAGGTTGCCATGGTCGGCGACGGTATCAACGACGCTCCGGCATTAGCTACGGCAGACGTGGGAATCGCCATTGGCTCCGGCACGGATATTGCTATGGAGTCTGCGGACGTGGTCTTGATGCATAGCGCGCTTTCCGCCGTCCCTACGGCGATGAAGCTCTCTCGGGCAACCATTCGGAATATTAAGCAAAATCTATTCTGGGCCTTTGCCTATAATACGTTAGGAATTCCCGTAGCGGCAGGCATTCTTCATCTCTTTGGCGGGCCGTTGCTCAATCCCATGATCGGGGCGGCGGCCATGTCTCTCTCGTCGGTTTCGGTATTAACAAACGCTTTGCGTTTGAGAAAGTTTAAAGGAGAAGAAAAATGAGTTTTAAAGTACCAGGTATGATGTGTATGCATTGCGTTAAGAGTATTACGGACGCGCTCAACGCGTTGGAGGGGATCAGCAACGTGCAGATCGACCTTCCGTCTAAAACGGTGTCTTTTGAAGGCGATGCTCAAAAGGCAAAAAATGCCATTGAAGACCTTGGCTTTGACGTAGAATGAAAAAATACGACCGCAAATGCGGTCGGGTTTTTTTAAAATTCTGTCTTCAGATCTCTTGTAAAAAGTAGCATTAATGCGTCCTTTGGTTCCGCATTTTCAAAAAGGATGCGGTATACCGTCTCGCAAATGGGGAGCTCTACGCAGTTCTTTTTTGCCAGGTTTATCAGTGCCTGCACCGTATAATAGCCTTCTGCCAGATGGTCGAAAGGCTCCTTCTGAATGTAAGCCTCGCCAAAGCGCCGGTTGTGACTGTAGGGAGAGAAGACGGTGGCGCCGTAGTCCCCCAGGTGGCAAAGTCCATAGGCGGAAAGGGGATTGCCGCCCATCGTTTCGATGAGTCGGGAGATCTCGCGGGTTCCTCTGGCGGTCAGGGCGCCTTTCAGCGAGAAAAGACCAAAGCCATCCAGCATACCGGCGGCGATGCCGATGACGTTTTTAGCCGCCGCACCGATCTCGTTGCCGATAAGATCCTCGCCGTAATAAAAACGGATCAAGGGTCCGGAAAAGGCGCGGATCAAGCGGTCTTTGGCATCGTTATCGTCGCTGTCGATGACCATGCAGTTGGGAATTCCGTTATAGAATTCCTGGACGTGTCCAGGCCCTAACCATACTGCGATGGGGCAATCGGAGGGGAGACTTTCGGCGGCGATCTCTGAAAGCCGCCGTCCGGTTTTGATTTCTATACCCTTCATGCAAAGCACCACCGTCTTGCCGGCGATGGCGTACTGCCTCAGTTCATCGCAAAGCTCGTGCAGGTTTTGTGCGCTGATAGAAATGATGACTACCTCTGCATTGTCTACACAGGAAAGCTCGGTAGAAAGAGTGATGGAGTCGGGGAGGGTCAGCAGATCGTTTTTACGTTCCTTGAGAAAGGCTTGCATTTTGGCGGAGGACGGTCTGCCGTATAGTGTTACTTGATGGTTGAGGGTATCAAGATACCAGGCGATCAGTGATCCCCAGCGTCCGCACCCAATTACTGTAATTTTCAAATTGTATCTCCTTTAAGTAAATATCCACCCACGTGGCGGGTGGATATTTTGGTTTTTATATTTTCTTTACACCCAGAGTGACCTTTTCGCCGTTAATATCCCAATCCTTGGAGAATTGAGGGGCGATCTGATTTTCCATCAGCTGATCGGCGAGGGTGCTTTCTGCCACTTCTGCAAAGTCCTCTTTGAGGAGTGCCAGTAACTTCTCATTGCCGTTGATATAGATCTCAATATGATCCATCACTTCAAAGCCGGAATCCTTTCTCATGGTCTGGATCTTGGAAATGATCTCGCGGATCATGCCTTCCCGGATCAGGGAGTCGGTCAGCTTGGTATCCAGGACGACGGTATAACCCTTATCCTTGGCGGTATAGAAGCCTTCCTTCTGAGCAACGCTGATCAGAAGATCCTCTGCTTCCAGCTTGACCTGTCCGCCGGGCAGATCAAGGAAGAGGAACCCGCACTCATCCAGCTCCGCCTTGGCGGCGGCGCCGTCGATTTCAGAAAGGGCAGTTTTGATCTCACCCAACTGCTTGCCGTACTTGGGTCCGACAGTTTTAAGCTGGGGCTTGAATTCATAATTTAAGAACTCGCTGAGGCTTTCCTTGAAGGAAACTTCCTTGACGTTCAATTCATCCTTGATGATCTCGACGAATTCCTCGCCCAGCTCCTCGGCGCTCTCCACGTACATACAGGCGAGCGGCTGACGGTTCTTTCTGCCGGAGCCGTTACGGGCGGCACGACCCAGAACGACGATATTCAGAAGCTGATCCATATTGCTCTCCAGAGCGGCGTCGATGCGCTTTTCCTCCACGACGGGGAAGTCACAAAGGTGGATGCTTTCGGGGGCATCCTTATCAATGCTCCGGACGATATTTTGATAGATATTCTCTGCCATGAAGGGGATCATGGGCGCTGCAGCTTTGGCGGTTACCACCAAAGCGTGATAAAGGGTCATATAGGCGGCAATCTTATCCTCCGTCATTTCGGGAACCCAATACCGCTCACGTCCACGGCGAACATACCAGTTACTCAGATCATCCACAAAGCTTTCCAAAGCGCGGGCGGCTTCGGGAATGCGGTAGTTTTCCAAATTGGTATCTACGTCCTTGACCATGGAATTGAGCTTGGAGAGGATCCAGTGGTCCATGACCGTCAGCTTGCAATCAGCAAGGTTATATTTCGTGGCATCGAATTTATCAATGTTGGCATAGAGAACGAAGAATGCATAGGTATTCCAAAGGGTGCCCATGAATTTGCGCTGACCTTCGGTAACCGCCTTACCATGGAACCGATTGGGAAGCCAGGGCGCAGAGTTGGTATAGAAATACCAGCGGATCGCGTCGGCACCATAGGTCTCCAATGCATCAAAGGGATCGACGGCGTTACCCTTGGACTTACTCATCTTCTGGCCGTTTTCATCCTGCACGTGACCCAGAACGATAACGTTCTTATATGGGGCCTTATTAAAGATCAGGGTAGAGATGGCCAAAAGGGAATAGAACCAGCCGCGAGTCTGGTCGACTGCCTCAGAAATGAAGTCGGCAGGGAATTGAGACTCAAAGAGTTCCTTATTTTCAAAGGGATAGTGATGCTGCGCGAAGGGCATTGCGCCGGAGTCAAACCAGCAGTCAATAACCTCGGGGACGCGATGCATTTCCTTGCCGCAGACGGGGCACTTGATGGTGACGGCGTCGATGAACGGGCGGTGCAGCTCAATATCCTCGGGGCAGTTATCCGACATGGATTTCAACTCTTCGATACTGCCGATAGAATGGAGGTGACCGCAGTCACACTGCCAGATATTGAGAGGAGTACCCCAATAACGGTTCCGGGAGATGCCCCAATCCTGGACGTTCTCCAGCCAGTCGCCGAAGCGACCCTTACCGATGCTCTCGGGGATCCAGTTGATGGTGTTATTATTACGGATCAGATCCTCCCGGACGTCGGTCATCTTGATGAACCAGGACTCACGGGCGTAATAGATCAGCGGCGTATCGCATCTCCAGCAGAAGGGATAATCATGCTCAAACTTCGGCGCATCAAAGAGCAGTCCGGCTTTATCCAGATCGGTCAGCACCATGGGATCGGCTTCTTTGACGAAGGTGCCGGCATAGGGAGTTTCTGCGGTCATTTCACCTTTACCGTCTACCAACTGCACGAAGGGGAGGTCGTATTTACGGCCAACTTGAGCGTCATCTTCACCGAAGGCCGGTGCGATATGAACGATACCGGTACCGTCAGACATGGTGACGTAGTTATCGCAGGTTACGTAATGACCCTTTTTGCCCTGCTTTTCGCAGATGGGCTTGACACACTCAAAGAGGGGTTCATATTCCTTATATTCCAGATCGGTACCGACGTACCGCTCCAAGATCTCATAAGCATCCTCGCCCAGCTTGCCGAGTACCTGATCCAAAAGGGCTTCGGCCATATAGTAGATATAGCCGTCAGAGGCTTTGACCTTGCAGTAGCTTTCCTTGGGGTTAACGCAAAGAGCCACGTTGCTGGGCAGCGTCCAGGGGGTCGTGGTCCATGCCAGGAAATAGGCATCTTCGCCTACGACCTTGAAGCGAACGACTGCACTGCGCTCTTTAACTGCCTTATAGCCCTGCGCAACCTCATGAGAGGAGAGGGGAGTACCGCAACGGGGGCAGTAGGGGACGATCTTGAAGCCTTTATAAAGCAGTTTCTTTTCAAAGATCTTTTTGAGTGCCCACCACTCGGATTCGATGAAGTTATTATCATAGGTTACATAAGGATCGTCCATATCAGCCCAGAAGCCGACGGTGCGAGAGAAGTCTTCCCACATGCCCTTATATTTCCAGACGCTTTCCTTGCAATAGCCGATAAAGGGCTCCAGACCGTATTCTTCAATCTGCTCCTTACCGTCAAGCCCCAGCATCTTCTCCACTTCCAGCTCTACCGGGAGCCCGTGGGTGTCCCAGCCGGCTTTCCGGGGAACCATGCAGCCCTTCATGGTGCGATAACGGGGGATCATATCCTTGATGACCCGGGTCAGCACGTGGCCGATATGGGGCTTACCGTTGGCAGTAGGGGGGCCGTCGTAAAAGACGTAGGGCGTGCCCTTGGCTTTGCTTTCGATACTTTTTTCAAAGATCTTCTGCTCATGCCAGAATTTTTCGATTTTCTTTTCTTCCTCAACAAAATTCAGGTTGGGGGATACGCTTTGATACATTGCGCTTTTCTCCTTCCAAAATAAATAACGCCTTCGCCCTGCAAAACAGGACGAAAGCGTTTTACTTCCGTTATACCACCTATTTCGTACAGACCTTCATCTGCCGCTCCCATAACGCAGGAGTTGCGGAGGAGCCTACTGGCGGATACGTTCGGTCCCCGACTCTGGAGTGATCTTCGTTTTCTGCTACTTTCACCGGGCTTTCACCGCCCCCGGCTCGCTTTGGAGTTCGCCCAAAAACTACTCTCTCCGTCATTGCCTTTAAATCTAATATATATTATCACATATATATAATGAAAGTCAAGGGGATTTTTCATGAATTAAGGCTTGACAGAATGGAATCATCATGATAACATATGAATAGATATTCATATGAATGGAGGCTCAGATATGGGACATAACCACGACGAAGTGCTGGCAAAAGTACGGGCAGAGATGCCGGACGGGGAATTACTCGGCCGCCTGGGAGATCTATTTAAGGTATTTGGAGAACCTACGCGGATCAAGATCTTATATTCGCTATTTGAGGCAGAACTTTGCGTTTGCGCCATTGCGGAGCTTTTGGAGATGGAGCAGTCAGCCATTTCGCATCAGCTGAAGGTACTGAAAAATGCCCGGTTGGTCAAGTCGAGACGAGAGGGAAAGACGGTATTCTATTCTCTGGCAGACGATCATGTGGAATTGATCATCGCCCAGGGCTATAATCATATTACGGAAGGAGAGCAAACGGTGAAAAAGACATTCAGAATGGAAGATCTGGATTGCGCGCATTGCGCCGCAAAGATGGAGGATGGCATTCGAAAATTGGCCGGGGTGGAGGAGGTTTCTGTCAACTTTCTGGCGCAAAAAATGATCATCGAAGCAGATGAAGAGCGGTTCGACGATATTATGAAGCAGGCTGCCCGGGTCGTGAAAAAGGTTGATCCGAACTGCCGGATCGTATTTTGAGGATCAAAACATGACGCGAAAACAAAAAAAGATGCTGACGCACGTCTTGATTGCGGCGTTTTTGCTGGTGATCGTTCTTTTGCTTCCGCTTGAGGGATGGTGGCGGCTTTTGGCATTTCTGTTGCCCTATATTGCAGTGGGTGGGGAGGTGCTTTGGAATGCGGTTCGTAATATTCTGAGAGGACAGGTTTTTGATGAACAATTTCTGATGACCATTGCCACCGTCGGCGCTTTTGCCGTGGGAGAATATCCGGAGGCGGTCATGGTGATGTTCTTCTATCAAGTAGGAGAATTATTCCAAAGTATTGCCGTCGGCAGAAGCCGCAAGTCCATTGCGGCGCTGATGGATATCCGCCCGGACCGGGCAATTGTATTGCGCGATGGGGAGGAGCAGGAGGTTTCTCCGGAGGACGTGGAACTTGGAGAGACCATCGTAGTCCGTCCCGGAGATAAGATTCCCTTAGACGGCGTCATCCTCAAAGGAGACACCACGGTGGATACTGCGGCCTTGACCGGGGAGTCTCTTCCGCTGGATCGTAAAAGCGGAGAGCCGGTGATCAGCGGGTCGGTCAATCTGACCGGTGTCATTGAACTGACCGTTACTAAGCGGTTTGAGGAGAGCACCGTTTCCAAGATCCTGGAATTGGTGGAAAACTCAGCCATCAAAAAGGCGAAAGCCGAGCGGTTTATCACGCGCTTTGCCCGTTACTATACGCCTTGTGTGGTGGTGGGTGCATTGCTGTTAGCCCTTATTCCGCCCCTTTTCTTGGGAAATTGGAGCGAATGGATCCACAGAGCCTTGATCTTTTTGGTGGTATCTTGCCCCTGCGCCTTGGTGATCTCGGTTCCGCTCTCCTTTTTCGGCGGAATCGGCGGTGCATCGCGTAAAGGAATTCTGATTAAAGGGGCAAATTACTTAGAAAATCTTTCGAATATCAAAACCGTCGTTTTTGATAAGACCGGAACGCTGACGAAGGGATGCTTTGAGGTTTCATCTATTGAAAGCATTACGATGGAAAAAGAGAAGCTGCTGGAGTATGCCGCGTTGGCAGAAAGTCATTCCAATCATCCTATTGCCCAATCTATCTGCCGATCCTACAGCAAAGAGATTAATGGCGCACGACTGGGGGAGGTGCAGGAACTTCCCGGTAAGGGACTATTGGCGACGGTGGACGGACGTCAAGTGGCTGCCGGAAATCGCCCCCTTTTAGCGTCTATCGGCATAGACGCTCCGGAACAGGATAAACCTGGTACGGTAGTTTATTTAGCAATAGACGGTCAATATGCCGGTTGCATCGTCGTATCCGATCTTCCAAAAGAAAAGGCGGCGGAGGATCTGCAGGCATTGCGGTCTGCCGGTGCGGAACAATTGATCATGCTGACCGGAGATCGGACATCGGTTGGGCGTTCTATCGGAGAAAAACTGGGGATGGATGAGATCCATGTGGAGCTTTTGCCGGATCAAAAGGTGGCGTGCATGGAAAACATTCTGGAAAATGGGCGCGGCACCGTCGCATTTGTGGGGGACGGCATCAATGACGCGCCGGTTCTGACCCGTGCGGATATCGGCATCGCAATGGGAGCGCTCGGCAGCGATGCGGCCATTGAGGCGGCAGACATCGTCTTGATGGACGACCAACTCAGCAAGATCGCTGAGGCCGTTCGGATCGCTCAAAAAACCATGCGGATCGTACGGCAAAATATTGTCTTTTCTTTGTCCGTTAAAGGCTTGGTGCTTTTATTGAGCGCTTTAGGCTTTACCGGGATGGGATTGGCCGTATTTGCCGACGTTGGCGTGATGGTCATTGCAATCTTAAATGCAATGAGGGCGTTAAAATAAAACGAAAACCGGGATTATGTATGATCCGGGATGAAAGCAATTAATTATTTAAAGAGATGACAGAAATGGGCGTTCAAATTAAGGAACATACCGAAGCAGGCTTTGCTAAAATGATGATCTATGATACCTGGCGCGTGGCAATGATCCACTATGCGGATATTTATGATGAGAAAAATATTCATCGCTATGAACGGCATATGCTGACCGATAAGGTTTTTGTATTACTGGAGGGCTCGGCTACGCTGATCGTTGACGGAGTGAAATATCCGATGGAGATGGGAAAACTCTATAATGTGGAAAAGGCCACCTGGCACGCCCTGTACGTCAGCAAGGATGCCTCGGTATTAATCGTGGAAAATGCTAATACCTCTCCGGATAACGCAGAGTATAAGGAAATCTGAGAAAATATTCCGTTGAAACGGGAGTATAAACAAAAAGCAGCGTCTTACGAAGGAAGTTCCTTCGTGAGACGCTGTTTTTTCATTGTTATTCAAGTTCCGGAATGGCAGGCTTCACATCATCGGGGATGGGGCAATGGTATATGCCGCCGGTCTTTTGCAGATGCTCCGCTTTTGCCTTCTCGATCAATTCAGGATGATCCATCAGCCGCATGACGGTACCGGCGACGGCTTTTCCGGCGAAGAGCATGGCACGTTTTGCATAGGTGCCTCTGCACTGAGAGGTACTCTGCCAGCTATGACCGGGAGTGCCAACGACCCAGGTGCCGATATGCATTTGGACGGTGGGACAGACCCAACTGACGTCCGCAGTATCGGTGGATCCTCCATGGGCAACCGGGGGAGCGGGAACCAGTACCTTCATGGCAAAGGGTTCTGCTGCCTTTTGCTCCGGGGTCAGAACCATGGTTTCTCGAAGTGCTTTGCCGTAGGCAAGTTCTTCTTCGGTGGGGATGGGGACTTCAATATCGTGCATCGCTTCGTTGGCGGTGGCTTGCAGAGTGGGGATGGTGATCAGATCGGAATAGGCGCTGACTACCTTAGAAGAGATGGTGGTATCGGTCATAAGCGCCGCACCCTGAGCAATGCGGTCGATGCGCCCGTGAAGCGCACGGACAGCTTCAGCATTGGTGGCACGTGCCATATAGCGAACAGTGGCATGGGATTGGACAATATTGGGAGCGGTACCGCCTGCATCAATAATCGCATAATGCACCCGGCAAGTCAGTTCCATATGCTCTCTGAGGAAATTGGTGCCGATATTCATCAGCTCCACCGCATCAAGAGCGCTTCGCAGCCTTCTTTTATATCCTCATAGGTGGCATCAAAATTGCCGGTATACCAAGGGTCTGCAATATCCCGGGGGCGGTCGGAATAGTCCAGAAGGAGAGAAAACTTTCCCTTAGGGTCGCTTCCGTAGAACCGCTTCATATTGATCATGTTGCGCGCATCCATGCCGATCAGCAGATCGTAATCTTCGTAGTCCTTTTGGGTGATCTGCCGGGCGCGGCGGCGCTCAAAGGGGATGCCTACCTCCCGAAGCTTTGCTTTAGTGCCGGGATGGATATCGTTTCCAAGCTCCTCGCGGCTGGTGGCGGCGGAGGCAATCTCCCAGGAAAGACCTTGCTTTGATGCCATATCTTTTAATACGAATTCTGCCATCGTTGAGCGGCAAATGTTGCCATGGCAAATGAATAGAATTTTCATGATATACACTCCGTTATTTTTTGAAAATCATATCATGAAATCATTAAAAAATCAATGCCTCTTTCGTTTTTTGAAGACCCAACGGCGCAAAAGATCGACCGGGATGACCGAGAACGCCATCAGCAGGATCATACGCAGGTGCTCCAAGCTGAGTCCGGCAGTACGGAAGATCTGTCCGCCAAAATAGATCATCAGCAATTGCACGGCGCTGACCACCAGCATGATGAGGATGAACGTTGGATTTCGGCTGATATTGGCCAATGGGTTGATCCGTTCGGTTCGTGCATTAAAGCTATTGAAGACTCCCGAATAAATAAAGAGGGCATAGAATGCGGTGAGAAAATAGACGGGGTTTTCCTTAAAATGAAATAAATTACGAAAATATGGTAGCCATAAAAAAGAAATGCAAAGACCCATGGTATAGAGTGCCATCCAAAAGATCTGCTGCGCCATGGTACGGTCGATGATCGGCTCGTCTCTTCGTTTTGGGGGTTCTTTCATATATTGCTTCAAGGCCGCTTCACCGGCAAAGGCCAGCCCTGCTAACGTATCCATAATAATGTTGATCCAAAGCATCTGGATGACGGTGACCGGCGTATCAATGCCGATAAAAGGTCCAATCAGGGAAACGCCCATGGCCGATAGATTCATGGTGAACTGATAGACAATGAATTTACGGATACTTTTGAAAATAGTTCTTCCGTAGCGGATGGCCTTGGCGATGGAGGCAAAATTATTATCCAGGATGACGATGTCGCCCGCCTCTTTGGCCACCTCGGTGCCGCTTCCCATGGAAAAGCCTACGTCCGCCCGTTTTAAGGCAGGGGCATCGTTGATGCCGTCGCCGGTCATTCCCGTCACCAACCCCTGGCTTTGCGCCAGGCGGATGAGGCGGCTTTTATCGGTGGGGAGGGCACGGGCTATTACGCGCAGATTGGGTAAAATACGGACGATTTCCCGGTCACTCATGGCGGCCAGTTCTTGGCTGGTCAATACTTGACCTTCTTCTTGTTGCTTCAGCAGTCCGGCATCCCGGGCGATGGCGGTTGCGGTATCTTTACTGTCGCCGGTCATCATCACCACCTGCACGCCTGCTTTTTGCACTTCTGCAATGGCGGCAGGAACCTCGCGGCGCAGATCATCGCGAATTCCAACCATGGCAATCAAGGTGAGCTCCTTTAACGCTCGATCTTTTGAAACGGTGGTTGGGGAAAGGGCGATGGCCAGCATCCGTACTGCCTTTCCCGATAAGATTAATCGTTGCTCTTCCATCTGGCGAGGAGAGAATGGCTGTCGTTCTCCTTTTTCATTCAGATAATATTTGCAAGCGCTCAGAATTTTTTCCGGCGCACCTTTTACTAAGATATAGTTTCGATCTCCGGAAATCTGGGTGGCAGAAAACTTATACGCACTGTCGAAAGGGATGCGCTCCTTAACGGTATAGCCCAACTTTTTTGATTGGATCGGCAGGACGCTTTCCAATAGCGCCCGGTCGGTGGCATTTCCGCCCAGGGGTGTGCCCTTGGATAGCACACAGCCGGTATTATAAACGGCGGAGAGGGTCAATAATTCCCGTACAGCCGAGGAGCATTTTCGAACGGAATCAACGCTTTTTCCGCTTCCTTCCAAAATGCGAATGACCTGAAGCTTGCCCTTGGTCAGTGTTCCGGTCTTATCGGTAAAGAGAATATTCAGACTGCCGGAGGTTTCGATGCCGATCAATTTTCTGACCATTACCTGATCCCGCAGCATTCGGAACATATTGGAGGAAAGCACCACGGTGATCATCATGGGGAGCCCTTCCGGAACTGCCATAACGACGACGGCGGTGGCTAACGTGAGGGCGTGCAGAATTCTCGGAAACCAGATCATGGGATGTGTAAAGTCGGCGGCAGCCAAAGCAAGGTTAAAGCCGTTGTCGATTACAAAACTATTGAAGAGATCGGCGAACGCTATGAGGACGGCGGCGATGTATCCTAAAAGACTGATGGATTTTGCCAACCCGTTCAGCCGTTCTTTTAACGGGCTTTCCGGTGTTTCTTCCTGAAGATCTTGCGCCATACTTCCGTAAAAGGTACTATCGCCGACCCGACAAACCTCCATCAAGCCTTCGCCGCCGGTGATAACACTACCGTGGAATAACTGATCAGTATTTAAAAGATCCCATTCTGCAGAGCATTGTTTCTGAGGGAGTTTTTCTGCATCGGCACTTTCACCGTTGAGGGCGGATTGATCTACGTTCAGTTGACCGGATAGGAGAATTCCATCTGCCGGAATTCGCTCCCCGGCCTGAAGAAGTACCAGGTCGCCCACTACCAGCTCGGAAATGGGAAGTTCTGTTATTCCTTTGGAACGGCGTACCCGGCAGGTAATTGCGGCAGCGCTTCGCTGAAGTTCTAAAAATGCGGTCTCGCTTCCGTACTCGGATAGGGTAGAGATGAAGGTGGCTAAAAAGATGGCAATAGCAATTCCAACAGCTTCAAACCAATCCGCGTTTTGGAATAAAAAGAGCACGTTAATTGCCAATGCCACTAATAAGATCTTAATGATCGGATCGCCAAAGCTACTGAGAAACTGGCGTAAAAAACTTTTTCTTTTCTTTTTTGAAATGCAGTTGGAACCGTATTTTTTTCGAGATGCCCGTACCTGCTCTTCGGTCAGTCCTATCCGTTTATCGCTTGTTTTCATGGACTTCTCCTTTTTGTTAAGCAAACACGAGTAATCCAAACCTGATTTTAAGGGGCGGATTTTCGCCTTTGCTGTGTTAAAATACTCGCCAATACGACAGTATTGGCTGCGTTTTGTGCCGTGCAAACTCGAAAATCCGCTCCCTTAAAATGCTTCCTTTTTAGGCAGATTTGGATTATTCGTGTTTGCTTATTTATAAAAGCCTATGCTGGGGGATGTCCTTATATAACTATTAATATAGCGATGGAATTAAAATAAGCTCACCCTTGGGTGAGCTTATCAAGCAGTAGATCGATATTTTTGTCCGAATATTCAATTTCGGAGGAATAAAGCCGGGCGATCTCCGGAAGATCTTCGACCGATGCGGCGACGCTTGCAATTGCTTTTACGCTGAGGACGGCAAAAGCACAACGCTCGGCGTATCGACCGTCTTCCAAAGCACCAGCCAGATGGCGATGGATGAAATAGACGGCTAGCTGTTCTAAGGGGAGAGACCAATCTTCCGAAACTGCCGCATGAAGATCAATTTTTTGTATTTTAGTATCCCAGACCGGATCTAAGCGCTCCAGGGCAAAAAAGACGGATCGCCAATCCAAATCCGGGAGTTCGATATGAAAAATGTCGAGAAGATGGGAGAGGCGTTTTTCCATTGGTTGCGTACGATTCTGCAAGAGTTGAAAGATGCGATCCCGTATGCTGAAAAACGTTTGTTCTTCCTCCGTTTGGTATTCCGTCGCGTCTGATTTCATCAGGGAAAACGGCTCCTTTTGGCTGAGGATCAAGCTGCAGGCTTCTTCACAGCAGAGACCCAATCCTAGCTCGATCCGATCGCTGAATTCATTGCGAAATCGAGGGTGGTCGGTGCAGATCTGGCAGAGATGTTCCTCGCCCAGTTCCGTTATGATATCGCAAAGGTTTTTCTCGTTGAGAAAGGGGCATCGTTCACCGTTGCCTAAAATGAAATGCGGAGTACCGTCCCGAGAGACGCTTTTTTGAAGCCTTGCACCCATGGAACCCTGCAAGCCGCGATAATATGCATCAGTTTCTTCGTCGATATCGATCTCCCAGCCGATACAGCAATTATGACGGCAACGGTCGGCGATACATTTAAATTTTTGATAGTAATTAGGTGTAATCAGTTTCATAGTGCTATTCTATCATATCTTTCTTGACTTTTCCACCCTCTTAAAATAAAATATGAGAGAGGTATTAATTATGAAGCTTGCAAATAATCCGCTGCCGATTACCCGCCGTGAATTGGACGATTTGGGGATCGGGCAGCCTGATTTCATCATCGTCAGCGGTGATGCTTATATTGACCACCCTTCCTTTGGTACGGCGATTATCGGCCGGGTATTGGAACGGGCGGGTTTTTCTGTTGCCGTTATTCCTCAGCCGAACTATCATTCGACGGCAGATTTTGAACGTCTGGGTGCACCGCGGCTGGCTTTTTTGGTCAATGCGGGAAATATCGACTCGATGGTCGCCAACTATACCGTCGCAAAACGACGTAGGGAGCAGGACTATTATTCTCCCGGAGGAAAGCCCGGCAAGCGA
>JAZQJH010000003.1:0-41627 GCA_045541555.1 Eubacteriales bacterium
CTGGTTCAGCCGTGGCGATGCCGAAGCGCTCGCCGAACGGCAGTCCGCTTTCGAGAAAGCCGTCAAGCAAAGGGAAGAAGCCCTTGCCAATGCCGAGGCGGAGCGGATAAAGCAGGAAGAGAACCGCATCCAGGCCGAGCAAGAGGCGCAGGATAAATTGAAGAAAGAGGAGGAGAAGGCCCGGAAGGCCGCCGAGAAGGCAGCGGAGCAAGCCGCAAAGAAAGCCGCCCAGCAAAGGTTGAAAGACCGGCAGGCGGTCATTGATTCCATTAACTTCGAAATATCCGCCGAAGAGGCGGGGACGGAAAAGATGCTCTCGCTCCGGCTGGACCGGGTGGAAGCGCAGCGGCAGTTGGAGTTGGAAAAGAACCGGCAGGCGGCGGAGACGGCCCGGAAAGACGAAGCGGTCATCAATGCCAAGTTTGATGCGGACCGCTTGAAAACCATCCGGGCGTTCAATGCCGAGGTTGCGCGGGCGCGGGTCCAGGCGTATCAGCAGGATATCCAGGCAGCGCAGTTGCAGTTGGCCGTGACGGAGAAAAACACGGAAGCGGAACTTGGCCTCCGGCTCTCCATCATTCAAAAGCAGATGGAAATCGAACTGACCGAAAACCGGGCGAAGGCGGAGAAAGAACAGCAGGACGAGATGGCCATCCGGGGGAAATACATGAAGATGGCCGAAACGACGGAACTCGAATACCGCACACGTGTAGCACGCGAGGCCCTGGATATTTCCGCCGACTTGGCGAAGTCGCAGTTTGAATTGATGGAAGCAAACGAGCGGCAGAAGACCATCTTCCAACTCCAGCAGGAGCGGGCACGGCTGGCCGGGTTGTTGGAAATCAATAAGACCGCGGCGAAAAAACTGACCGCCGAGCAGGTCCGGGCGATTGAGGCGCAGATTGAGGCAGTGGACCAAAAACTCGGCAGTCTTGGGTATAATAATATCTACGAGGTGCTGGGGATTTCGATAAGCAAGGAAAAGCAAAGTGCCCTGAATACGGCCTATCAATCCATTCGGGATAACTTGACGAGTGTAGCGGATTCATGGTTACAGGTTGCCCAGGCGGCGCGGGAGGCGGCGGATGCGCAGGTCGAGAGCGCACAAAACGCCCTTAATGCCGAGATTGAAGCCCGGAACGCGGGATATGCTAACAGCGTGGAAACGGCCCGGAAGGAATTGGCCCTTGCGCAGTCGAATCGTCAAAAGGCCCTGGCGGATGAAGCGCAGGCGAAACGGGCGCAGGTTTCGTTGGATACCATCGAGCAAACGAGTTCCCTTATCACGGCATCCGCGAATCTTTGGAAAACGTTCTCAAAACTCCCCGGCGGTCCGATATTGGCCTTGACGGCGATAGCCGGGATGTGGACTTCATTTGCCGCGGCGAAGGTCAAGGCGGCGGAACTCACGAAGACGGAGAAATACGGGGAGGGGACCGTGGAATTGCTGCAAGGTGGAAGCCATGCCAGCGGGCATGATATCTCTCTTGGCCGGAAGGCTGACGGGACGGAGCGCCGGGCCGAGGGCGGGGAATTCTTCGCGGTCATCAATAAGCGCAATTCGCGCCGGTTCCGGGGGGTCATCCCGGAGGTCATCAAGGCTTTCAATGATGGGACATTTTCGGAAAAATACCAGCGGGCCGGGGAAGGGATTGGACGATATGCCATTACGGCGGGGACGGATGTTTCTCGGCTGGAGGGGGATGTCCGGGCCATCAGGATGCAGGGCGAGAGGACGGAAAGCCGGGGGGACGGATATACGATTATGCGATATAAGAATCTTACACGAAAAATTAAGTCATAATGATAACTTACCAATTTCATTTCGATTTCAATGATAACGGGGAGCACTTCGAACAAGAGGCGCACCCCGTTTGGGGTGATTCCCTCGGGATGGTTTTCCAGCGTGAAAGCGGGGAGCAATTTATCCGTCCGTCCCTGAATGGTCCGCTTCTTTTCATCGGGGCGGATTATGACTTGATAGCGGGGCGTTCCTTTGACTGCCTTTTCGAAATTGAATTACATGTCTGGAAAGACGGGGCATTGCAGAGGATTTACCCGATGCGCTTTTTCAAGACCGATTGCGAGTTCAATGAGGATGACAAAAGCGTATCAGTCACGCCGGAAATCATTGATAGTTACAATCAAGTGATGGCCGGAATAGAGCGGGAATTCGATTTGATAAAACTCAAGCCAGTGATTGAGCAAGTGCAGATGGATAAGCGCCCGGTCTTGCAGGTTTATATTGGTGGTTCTCGTTCCGTTGGATGTTTCCTTTCGGGGATGTGGTGGGAAAGCCCGGTAATATCGCCGACGAGTGATGATAATCTTTTGGTAAATACTTACAAATTTACCCGTGCGGCATGGAAGCACGCAATCTATTTGGAGGGGACGCCGGATGCCATCGCAATCAGGGATGAAGATGTTTTCTTGGAAGATATGCCAGCGGACCCGCGTACGCCTTTTGATTTGAGCAACGGGAATTCCAGGATTACTATGCAGATGATTCAAATCTCGGGAGGATATCGGTTATTATTTCAATTCTACCGCTCCGGAGTGCTTGCCTATGAGGGTCAGATTCAGCCGCCGCAGGGGATTGATTACTCGGTAGTATTGCAACCGACTTTCGGTTATTACGGGACTATTACGCTCACTTCCGGGTCTATTGCCGTTTATACGCGGATGATTACGGATGCGGATGAGGTTGATGGGATACAGACGGATAACATCCCGGCGAGCGACCTCGTGGAAAATAATCGCAATTATTCGAAAATTCTCCGGGTCATGCCGTCGATGGGGATTCTTTTCGGGCTTAATCTTTCCAGCACTCCCACGGAATATGGCGTAGCAACAAAGTATTACGGGGTGCCATATTACTATACATTGCCGCCATCCCCGGTCCTGGGGAAGCCCGTTTTTCCGGTCGCGAGGAATGATTGGGGGCGCGTTTCAGTATGGTTTGTTGAGATTATCGGAATAGCCGAAAAAGAAGTGGCAGCGCGTGTTCCGGTTGTGCTCCGGGATGCTTTCCCGCTATGGTCGGTTATTTCGGTCCTTTTGCAGGCCATCGGGGCGGATACCACCCACGCGGGGACGGAAGAATACTCGGAATTCCTCTACGGGGAAAATCCCATCAGCGGGACGGATTACCGGGTGCTCTTGACCCCGAAATCCAATCTTATTTCAATCAATTACGATGAACCCGCCCAGAGTGCCCCGATATCCCTCCTGCAGGTTCTGAATATGCTCCGGGATATGTATCGCTGCTATTGGTATATCGATGAAGATGACCGGTTCCGGATTGAGCATATAAGTTTCTTCCGAAACGGGGGGAGTTATGATTCAGCGCCGGGCGTGGGCCTTGACCTTACGACAACACTTTCCAGGAACGGAAAATCGCTTGCTTTCGGGACGAGCCGATATACTTTCGATAAAGACGAAATGCCAGCCCGGTATGAATTCGGATGGATGGATAAGGTTTCAGCCCCGTTTGAGGGATATCCCATCAGCATGAAGTCGAACTATGTGAAAGAGGACTTAATTGAGCGGGTAAGCCTTTCGCGGTTCACTTCGGATATTGATTATATCCTGCTGGATCCGGGGGAAGTGAGCAAGGACGGATTTGGGGTTATTTCATCGGATGAAGGGGTAGTCACTTACATGACTTATGAAGGCGTCACGATGCAAAACGGGTATCTTTCCTTTGCCATTTTGGAGGGGTTCTATCTCTATGACCTCCCCGGGCGGAGGTATGAGATTGACGGGATTGAGGGGACGGCCATCGGGGTCAAGCGGCAGAAAGTCCAGCGTGTTTCTTTCCCCGTCATGGGTGCTCCGGATTTTTTGGGACTTGTGAAAACTTTCATCGGTAACGGGACAATCCGGAAAATTGAGTTAAATTTGTCCAGCCGCATGGCAGAAATCGACCTTGAGTATGACACCGATGAATAATACCAATGTGCTTCCGATTTACGGGAGTATCGACGAGCAGAACGCCCGGCGATGGTGGGTATATGGCAAGGTCTATCCGCTTTATGCCAAGAAAGGGATTCTTCCGCCATTTCAGATTGTCCGGGACCATATCGGGAAACAAGCGACCCCGAATAATATCTACTACGGACATTTGGAATATGATACTCCGGGGGTAATTGAGGATGGTTCGGATGATCCCGTGCTGGAGTATGATGTTCAGGCGGGGGATAAACTCTACTATCGGAATCTTCCCCACGTGGAAGAAGGCCGCTTGACACTTCAATATGTTGATAGCGGCGATAATATCATAAAGCAGCTTGTGGATATTTCCCCGAAAGACGGATATATCGAAATAACGACGGACGGGGAAGTCTATGTGCAGGGCCTTTGGGATGAGGAAAATCCGTATATTTTCTTTGATTCGGAAGAAGAATTAAAAACTGCCGGGGTCGTACTCAAGGCTTTAAATGGTGATACGATTGCTACAAAATCGGATGTGCTCAACATTATCCGGAGAGGGGATAAGGATTATTTAATTTCCGCCCCCTCGGCTTTTTGGTTTTCGACTATCACGGAGGGATGTTTCTATCTTCTAATTTCGGATGATTTCAATATCTGGTATAGCGATGTGTTTGTCTGGAAGGATGATTTATCCGGAATGCTGGCGCTCCGTTGGTGGGATAATGAAGACTTCGTGATGGATTCCGGGGAAATTCTCTATAACATTCCCGGGCGCTATGTAAATGAAATCTACTTGCCGTCAGATATTGCGAAGCCGGAATATGTCTTCAATGAGGAAGGGGAAAACCGGGACGGGCATTTCTTCCCGGCGAAGATGATTTCCGGGAAGCGGTATCGTTTCTCGTTCTGGGCGCCTGAGTACCTGCTGGATGTGCTTCGCTTCGTTCGGATGGCGGACCATGTGATTATCGTCTATAAGGGGAAGGAATTCCAGCCCGAAACATTCCTTATTACTCCGGAATGGCAGGCGGAGGGGGACCTTGCCGCGGTTGATGCCGAGTTCGAAACGGACACGATAGCGAAGAAAATTAACTTTGTTCAGTAGCGGGGGGATTGCATCATGTCGAAAGAGAGAAAAGAAAAACTTGAGCGGAAGTGCTTTTCCTGCAAGGTTGTCTTCGGGGTCTGCTTGGCCATGACCATCGGGCTTCTTATTGCTGGTTTTTCCGTCCCGCCGCCGGGAGTGATTGATGGGTCGGTCTTGAAGGGGGCATCAATCCTTTTCGCTTTTGCCGCCCTGGCCTGGGGAATGCACGCCATCGAGCTGGGTTACGACCTCCGGCTTGCGAAGGGAGACGCGAGCATCGAAGTGCATAACGAATAAACCTTTTTTGTTTAACATCAAAATTTTAGAACTATGACAAAAGACGAAATCAAAGCCTTGATTGCCCACGGCATCGAGGGGCAGGGTTCTGCCATTGACTTGGGGGGGGTACTCCCTAAAATTTTGAACGGCCTGCTGGACGCCATCCCGGAGGAAAAAACACCGCTATACGTTGAAGGCGTAATCGTAGAGGTGGACGGAACTGATTTCACGCCTTATAAAGATAACCCATCATGGGAAAGCGCGAAAGAGGCTTTTATAAGTGGAAGACCTGTTTTTCTCAAGTATGTAGATAACACATATGCAGAAAAAATGACGTTGATTAACTCCAGCGACCCGGATAACTTCAACCTGTATGCCGGCGGTATAACGTGGTTCCGCGACAAATCCCCGATTGACCGCGGCGAAAGTCCTTGGGGATAGAAAAAAAATTTGTATCTTTGTACTGAAATACCAATTTACAAAATACTTTTCCCGGGGCAGTCGTGAGATTTCCCCGGTTTTTTATATCTTTGTTCCATCACCTTTCATATTTGCAGTTTTTCCGTTGCCGGGTCGCAGTGATGCGCCCCGGTTTCATTTTTGGCCGTTTTCGGGCGATTTCCGGGGCTTTCTCGCCGCAAATGATAAATTATATATCCCGCCGGAGAAACTGCCGTAAAACGAAGAAACGGGGAAAATAAGGGCCGGATGCAGATTTTTCAAAAAAATGTAAAAATTTTTTGTAGATATAAAAAATTGTGTTAACTTTGCACCCAGAAACAAACAACAAACCTTTAGACCGGCGGGGCGGTTTCCCCGAAGAAAAAGTTATGACAATCGCTTGCAAAAATTCAGACAAATCCATCTATATGATGATGAACGCCGACGGCCAGGGCCGAATCCTCGTAGTTGCGCAGCAGGAAAATGAGTATTGGTTCACGGTCGGCTGGTATAAATCAGAGAAGACGGCCATCCGCGGAGCCCGGAAGCAGCTCGCCGCCCTCGGTTACGAACTTAACGCTTAACTATACACGCTATGAATATCACCGATTACCGCCAATTCCGCGACCTGGTAAAAGCAGAAGTAAGACTTTTCTCCGGAGCACGCGCCACCCTGGAAGCTATCAACCCGGACCCGAATAGCGCATTCGCCAGGCTTACCAATGTAGATTTTGGAATCCGCCTTACCATTCCTCATGAGGGCCGCGAAAATGTAACTTATACCCTTTGGGTGGATAAATCTGGGAACCCCGAGCCTAAACAATCGCTTATCCAGCATAGGATGGTTTGCGCGGCTCTTCTCCGGCTCCCATCCGTGAAGGGGGAAATGGACCCCGTTGAAGCGGAACTCTGCGACTATCTGGCCGGGAACGGACACCCCCGGACCTACAAGGAACTCCTTGAAATGGCCCGCCATTTTGCAAAAATAAATCAATAAAACACGCTATGAAAGATTCAAAGACAATCGCCCGCGAAATGACCAACGAGGCGGCGCACATCCAGGACTGGAAACTCCGCCGAAAGGCGGACCGGGAAATGAAGCGGATAGCCATTGAACTGATGAAGGGGGATGGCTACGTCATCGCCACGGCGCGGGAACTTGCCGCCCGTTACCCGGGGCAGTATGAGCACACGGCGCGGGAGGATTCCGCCCGGATGATTTGGTGCGTATGCCCGCACCTCTCCAACTGCATCGGCCGGCGCCTCTACTTCGCCGCCATCGACTACGCGAAATAACCCTTAAACAAAAAAGATATGGATAAAAAAGCAACACTTGAATTTACCCTCGCCGAGCTGGATATCCTCTACTCGGCAATCAATCGGGAGTCCCTTCATTACGCCCACTCCTCCAGGACCTACGGAAAGACTGCCGGGCACGAAGACTATTACCACAAACTTGCATTGATGGCCGGGCAGCTGCAATCCCGCATCTTCGACGCCCAGCAGGAAATCCGAATCGCTCAAATCATGGGGGATAAATAGCCATGGAAAAATACGCTCAAGAGATAGCGAAAGCCGCCGCGAGCACCCGGCGCATCGCAAATCGTAACCCGCGCGGGGATGTCCACTATAAGACGAACGCGGCCATCCGTCGAATCGCTCAACTTTGGGAAGAATCACGCGGGGGCTGGGTGGTTGCCAAGTTCAGCACGATGCGGGCGCTCTACGGGCCGCTTTTCCAGGTCCCGGGCGATGATGACCAGCGCTGCATCTTTGGGGTCGGCGGTATGTGGAAATACCAAATTATCCCCTTCGCCTACTTGGATGATTGACGGGAAATACTTACATTTGCACGTGGTTTCAGTTTAGACATATTAGAGTGTAGAAAGTCCCCGGCTGTGAAAGTCCGGGACTTTTTTTTATCTTTGCGGAAAATGATTGAATTATGATTACTGCACGAAACTTCAAAGAGAGCGAGTTCCGGCGCTGCGTCCCGGCGTGCTCGCTTCAGGACATGAATCAGTGGACAATGGACCGGCTGGATGCCGTCCGGGATATGGCCGGGATTCCGCTGGTCCTCAATTCGGCTTTCAGGTCGAAAGAATGGGAGAAAAAGCAGGGCCGGACCGGGACGAGCGCCCACTGCGAGGGGCGCGCCGTGGACATCCGCTGCAATACGTCCCGAAATCGCTGGCTGATTGTCCGCGCCGCCATCCAGGCGGGCTTTACCCGCATCGGCATCGGGAAAACTTATATCCACCTGGACGATTCTCTCACGCATGAGGATTGCGTTATTTGGCATTATTACAAGTAAAATGGAAAAAGCACTTGAAATCATTTGGCAGGTCCTGCTATGGGTATGGCAGGCGCCGCAGAACATCGTCGGCCTCGTATTCGGGGCATTCATTAAGGACCAGCACGAAGTCCACACGGCCAGCCGGGGAACTATGGTAGTCAATGTGCCGGATGACGTCCGCGTGGTCCGCTCGAACTATATGCAGGGGGGTATCTCGCTCGGCATATACGTCTATATTCGGACTTCATCGGTCGAAAATATCCGCCATGAGCTCGGGCATTGCGTGCAGTCCCGTTATCTCGGGCCGTTTTACCTGCTGGTCGTGGGTCTTGCATCCCTCGCTCACGCTATTTGGTGGACACCGGAAAAGGGAAAGTATGAGGATTTCTTCACGGAGCGCTGGGCGGAGCGCCTGGGCGAACGGTTCGTAACTTATCACGAAATATAAAATGAGACAGGACCTGAAAATAGCCGCCATCGGGATGCTCGCCATCTTCGCCGGCGTTGCTTTCTTTCTTTCGTGCCGCTTGGGTAATGTTCAGGCGCAGCTTAACCGGGCGCGGGCGAATATCGAAGTGCTTCACGGGGAGACGGAGGGGTATCGCTTCCGGGATTCCCTCTCCGGATCGAGGATACAGGCGCTGGAACTGACCGCAAAGGAGTTCGAACGCTTCCGGGCGGAGGATGCCGCGACCATCCGGGAACTAAAGAAGCGCAATCGTGACTTGCAGGCGCTGACGAAGGCGCAAGCCCGGACCATTGCGGAGTTCTCGGCGCCGGTCCGGGACACCATCGTCTTCCGGGATACCATCCAGGTCTCCGGGGTAGCCGTCCACGCGGGCGATAAGTGGTACGACTTCGACGGCGTTCTTGCCGGAGGGGAGTTCACGGGGCGGCTGGAGACGCGGGATAACCTGCTGGTCGCGGAAACGGTGCAGTACCGGCGCTTTCTCGGCTTCCTATGGAAGACCCGGCACGTGAAGGACCGGCAGGTGGACGTAGTGAGCGAGAACCCGCACACCAAAATTGAGAAGGTTGATTTTGTTTTTATCGAAAAATGACTACATTTGCAGCAGGTTTTTTAGTATTCCATATCGTTTCAGGCCTCCGGCGTTCTGCCGGGGGTTTCTTTTTTGCCTGATGGCCGGAAATGGGCCGTATTTTGGTTTTAACGGACTTTCTCCGCAAGAATGATAAATTATATATCCACGGAGAGATAACGCGAATATGGGCAGAAATGAGAGAATTTACCACCGCACTGCAAAAAATGTAAAAAAATTTTGCAGATTAAAAATTTATTGTTAATTTTGCACCCAGAAACAAGGAACAAACCAATAAAATCCGACGGGGCGGTTACCCCGACAAAGTTATGATGGCACTCAATTACACGACAACGGAAATCAACCGGAACTTCATCATCAAAGTTAATGGAATGGTCGAAGATAAGAAAGTAAACGTGGCGGTCGGCGTCAGCGGCCTTCGCAGAATCGTGGCGGATGACAGCCTCTGCAACCGCCTTTTGGACCGGGCATTCAATAGCCCGAAAGATGTTGAGGTCTGCAAGCTCCGCCGGGGTGTCAAAATCAGCTTTTATTACAAATAAAATGGATATGGAAAACAAGACAAAGATTCAGATTATTGATGCCGTGTTCGGCATCTGCAAGTACACCGCCAAGGTCGTAGGTGGGCTGGCAGTTCTCTTCGTGATGATGTACCTCTTCGCCGCCGTGGGCGACGTGTTCATGAAATAGGAGGGGATATGAGTTTCAGAATCATCGAAGACCCGAACGCGGGCCAATACAAGCATATCCGCCCGCTGGCGAATGACTATACTACATGCCCCGACTGCGGCGGGAAGGAGTTCCGCTGCGTGGACCAGGTCGGGCAGACCATCAAAGATGGCGACCGCAATACGCCGGATTCCTACGACGTGCTTTTCTACGTGTATGAGTGCTGCGCCTGCGGGGGCCTTTACAAAGGAGATTAACCCTTAAATTTTTACGTTATATGTTCAGAATCACAGAAGCCTTCGTTATTGCGGTTGCGAAGGGGAAGAAAGTTCAGAAGAAACAACTCGCAGAAAAATTGTGGCCGGATGCCAGCCAGGTGAGCCGGTCCATTAACGTCAGCCGTCTTTTCAGCGGCAAGACCCAGAAAATAGACCCGGCATGGGTGCCTATCATTTGCGCCGAACTTGACTGCACGCCGGGATTTTTGTTCGGGATGGAATAACCCTCAAAAATCAAACGATATGGAAGACAACAAACATCTGAAAGAGTTGCTGGAAAGCGACGAGAAAATGGAGCGGACGGAGCTGGCGCCGGGGCTGACCGTGGAAGAAATCCGGGCACTGTTCTTTGACAAAGCGACCCTCCGGGAACCGCCGTACAAGGTTTATCAGTTGAACCAGGAAGGGCATCGCTACTACTACCGCTTCGAGGACGGGGAGCCGGTGCTTTATCCGTCCGTCACGACCCTTATCGCCCAGACGATGCCGACGAACTACGGCCTGCTGGAATGGATTAAGGCGAACGGGCAGAATGCCGACACGCTCCGCGACCTCGCCGCCGCTTACGGCACCTTCATGCACGCGCAGTTCGAGCGCCTGATTATCGGCCGCCGGTATGACTTCGCGGAAGTCCCCGCCCTGCTGCGGGAGTACATGGACCGGGAAAACCTCCCGGAATCCTTCTACTTCGAGAGCATGAAGAAAATCAAAAAAGACGTGCTTGCTTTCGCCCAGTTCCTTTTCGACTGGAAAGTCCGCCCGTTGGCCATCGAAATCGGCCTTGTGCATCCCGAATATCACTACGCCGGATGTATCGATATGCCGTGCATCATGACGGATCCGAAGACCGGGGAAGAGTTCACGGCCATCGTGGACTTCAAGAGCGGCCGGAAGGGCTTCTACGAGGACCACGAAATCCAGCTGCACCTCTATAAACCGATGTGGGAGGTCAATTTTCCGGAGTTCCCGGTCAGCCGGGTGTTCAATTTCAGCCCGAAAGATTGGCGGAAGGCCCCGTCTTACAACCTCAAGGACCAAACGGGGAGCAAGAACGCCGAAAAGATCCCGCACCTGCTGGCCCTGGCCGCCATCGAAGACGAGAAGCGGGATAACATCCTTACGGTCGTGCACGGGGAATTGAACCTCGACACGATGAATATCGGCGACTGCTACGCGGAGCTTTCCTTGGCGAAACTCATCCAGGGGGATTTCGCGAAACCGGAAGAGGCCGAGAAACCAGCCAAAACTCCCCGTAAATCGACGAAAAGCGAAAAGACGGGGGATTTATCCAGCGAACCGAAAAAGGCCCGTAAAACGAAAAAAACGGCAAAATTAAACGAAGCCGAAATCGAAGCCGCCTCGGCGGACCTCTTCGAGGAAGTTCAGCAGCTCAAGGAGGAGCGGAAATAATGAACGGAAGAATCAAGCGGGAAGGGGCGCAAGGCGTCCTTTCCCTCCCCGAAGTCGGCCGGTTGCATATCGGGAAAAAACAAATGAGCCAAAACGGCAAGGAATACCCGGTTTCCGTGGATTATTTCATACCGGCCGGGAAGTATGCAGAAATGTTTCACGCCGCCCTGGGCGAGAAACCTTCCACCATCCAAATCCTTTTCCCCTCGGATGATGCCGGGGATGTATGCCGGGAAGAGTATCAGTACCGGGACAATACCGGGGCGCTGGTTGCCAGCGGAGACGGCGAGACTTTCCGTGTCTGGAACGGGAAGAAATACGTGGAAGTGACGACGGATAAACGGCCGGACATCATGGAGGCAATCGAAAAGCAGTATCCGACGCGGCGCGGGGGCGAAAATTGGGATATAGTCCTGACGATGCGCTTTGTCATTCCGGCCGTCCGTGGGATTGCCGGGGTATGGAGATTCAGCACGAAGGGCAAGGCGTCCAGCGTGAAGAATATCCGGGATTCATTCGACAGCGTGCAGGAGATGGCCGGCACCGTGACGGGGTGCGTCTTTGACCTCTCGGTGCAGTTTGCGAAGAGCAATAAGCCGGGGGATTCCAGCCGCTATCCGGTCGTTTCGCTCGTGGCGAATAATAGCCGGGTGCAGGAGGTCCGAACGATGCTCTCCGGGGGAGAGACGGCGAAAAATTTGTTAATTGAGAGATAATTCGTATATTTGCATCGAAATGGATGCTCGCACCATCCAGGAAGAAATTTAGAGCCTCGTAGAGTAGTTTCCGAAGTGCGAGTTCGGAGATGAAATACGGGGCTAAATTTTTACAATGAAACGAACGCTTTTAATCAATCAGCAGGCAGCGGTCGAATCAGGACTGGATGTGGATTTTACCGACCTTATCATTTTCGACTATATCAAAGACTTCGCAAATTCGTCGAAAATCATGAGGGTACAAATAGGAGAGCGGCAGTATTTTTGGTTATCACATACAAAGATAATGGAAGACCTCCCGCTTCTCGGTATTAAGACGAAAATGGGAATAATGAAGCGTTTAGAGCGCCTTATAAACGCCGGATTGCTTCTCAAGGCCCCGGAAAGCCAGCAGGCACAAAAGTCGCTCTATTGCTTCGGACCGCTGTATGATGTCATGATAAGCGCAGAAAATTTGTTTACACCTCAAAACGAAAATTTCGAGGGCTCAAAACAAAATTTTAGAAGACCTCAAAACGAAAATTTCGAGGATAATTATAATAAAGATAATTTATTTACTAATACACCATCTGACGATGGTGTTATTACGCGCGCGAAGAAATCCGAAGAGAAACAATGTCTTTTTTCTTCGCTGGAAATCGCAAAGGACGTGAAGGCCGGGCTGACGGGCGAGTGGTACGAACTCTTCCAAAAATACACCGATGAAGGAATTGACATCATGGCCTACTTCGATGCCGTTTATAATTGGTCCGACAGGAAGAACGTGAAGCGCACCCGGAGGGGCTGGATTGCAACCATCCACGAATGGATAAAGCGCGACCGGGAAAGCGGGCGCCTGAAAATGATGGCCGGAGCGAAGACGGCATCAGAGCGGGCATTTGAAGAGGCGGCGGCGGAATATTTGAAAGAGGGAGGATTCTATAAATGAGCCAGGAACTGACACTTTACAAGCCGAATCCCGTAACGGCTTCCCTGCCTTCCAGCCCGGCGGTCATTCGGGGGCTGGACCGGACGGAGCTGGCTATCATCCGGGCGGCGGCGGCGCCGGAGATAGGGACGATGCCGGCGGAAGCAGTGGCCGGGGAACTGCGGAAGAAACTCCCGATGCTTGCAATGGATGTCGGCTGCAAGATTACGCCCGGGGCGGAGTGGGACTATAAGGTCATGCGGATAACGGAAGTCTTGCAGACGAAGTACCCACGGCTTGCCCTGCCTGAAATCCGGGTGGCCTTCGATATGCTGGTGGCGTGGGAGCTGGATGACTACCTTCCGCGCTCTTCCAGCGGTCAGCCGGACCGGGGGCACTATCAGCAATTTTCGTTGGAGTATATCTGCAAGGTCCTGAACGCCTATAACCGCAAGCGGGGACAGGTATTGTCAAAGGCCCTGGACCTCCTGCCGCCGGAGTTCCCGGAGTCGCAGGGACGGCCGGAGCGGGCATACCCGGAAAAGACCTACCGGGATTGCGTGACGGCATTCTTGGAGTACAAGTACCGCGGCCGGATGCCGGCACTCTCTTCCATTATGCGGGGGGTATTTTACGATATTCTTTCACGTGCTGGGCTTGCGGATGAATTCGAGGTAACGGCGGAGATTCAGCGGGCGATATTCCAGCGGGCCATGAATGAGTACGCCCGTGCTGGGGAAGTGGGGGACTTGGAGCGGCTTCGGAAGAAAGGGGAGACGGCGGCGGAGTTGCAGGCCAGGGCGGCGATTGCGGCGCGGGACCGGGAACTTGAAAGGACCTTTGCGTGGATTGTCGAAAATGAAGTACAAATAACTGATTACATAACGATAAAAGATGAAAACTAATTGCATTATCGGAATTGACCCTGGTGCATCCGGCGGGATTGCCATCTATATCCCCGGGCAGCTGGTGCGGGTCGTAAAAATGCCGAAAGACCCGGCGGATTTCCGGGACTTGTTGGGGTACTACAAAGAGAACTATACCCCGCTCATCTTCATGGAGAAATTGACCGTCCGGCCGGATGACATCGCCGTTCAGGCCGGCGCCGCGAATATGGGCAAGTTGTATCGGATTCAGAAAATGATAGCGAATTTCGAACACATGAAGGCGCTGATGGAGGCGGACGGCATCCCGTTCGTGCTGGTCCATCCGCAGAGCTGGCAGACGCGGTTGAAACTCCGCACCCGGGGGGAGCATGAAGAAAAAGACGTCCGGAAGCGGCGCTATCAGGCATACGCCGCGAGTCAGTATCCGTCCGTCCGTGTAACGCTTTGGAACGCGGATGCCCTGCTGATAATGCACTTCGGGCGCTGGGCGCTGGTCAATGACTTGCAGTGGGTCAAATCGAATTTGCCGACAAAAGAACACGATAAAATCTTCTAAAACGATGAAAGCATATATAGCGAAAGATGATGCCGGAGTGCATCGGGTTTTCTGCCAGCGGGCTCGGCGGAAGTGGTGGTTTGAACTTGGCCGGCACCGGGCAACGGATGCGGAGTTCGCCCGGGCGCTGGAAGCGGGGGAAGTGGAATGGGAGGGGCGCATCAGGCGGTCCGGGGGATTATTTAAAGAAACTTAAAAAAATGGCATATAATTAAAAATAAATGATTATATTTGCATACGAAACGAATGACAAACCGCTCTTTGATAGAAATATATGCAGGATAGAGTAATGGTAACTCGCCGGATTCCATCATCCGGGGATGGCCGTTCGAGCCGGCCTCCTGCTACAATGCCGCAGTGATGCGTCTTTCAGCAATTGTTTTTCTTCATGGTTAGAGTTGGCACGCCGGAAAGACGGCGGACGAGGGAGCAAAGAGAGCCGAGGAGCAGCGGCGCGGGTGCGATTCCCGCCTCCCTTGCGAAAAATACCGGGTTGGAAGAAGTTCTTTATATCCAGCGAAAGGTTTCCCGGTTTACCGAGTAGCGCCTTATGTATAACACGAATAACGGAAAGAAAAGGCTTTCCCCGGTGAAAATCCGGCGGCATGGCATTTTATTCGGTGGAAGTGGTACACAGGTCAAGATGGAAGCCCGGACGCGAGTTCCGGCGGAAGTCGTAACGGATAAATAGCAAGTGCTATTTTGGCCCGGAATGCGATTTGGCGATAGGTTCTGCCTATGGGGGTTAAATTCCCTCCCGGGTTACGAATTAACCTTCATTATTAACCTTTAATCCAGGAATAAAAGGATTCCTGCACCGGGGTGGCCCGGTTATATTTCATGTCCTAAAAACCTATGCCGGGGGGAATGACCCGCAGCGGGAGCGATACCCGCCCCGGCAGCTCAATCAAACCGAGAAGAAAATGAAGTTAGACGAAGCCTTGAAACAAAAACTTGCACGGGTTAAGGCCCTGGAAGGAAAGACCGTGATGGATATAATCGCAAGCGATGACTTCCAGCGGATAATGTCGGCCTTTTGGTCGGCTCAGAAAGAGGACTACGAAGATGCCGTCAAACTCGTGAATCAGCAGCGGGCGGCCGGCATCATGAGCCGAATCCCGGGCCATCCTATTACCAACCTCGCACACCTGAAAGCGTCCGAAATGACGGCGGAGTATCTGGACGTCATCATGGGCCGCTGCACCCGCCCCTCACGGGAGCGGATATATATCCGGCAAATAGGCGAGCAGGTTTACCGAAACACCATCCTCGAAATCGCCGGGCGCGAGTTCCCGGAAGTCCTAGAATACCTGAAACCCGATGCGAGTAAATAGCATATACGCGACCGGGATAGTCACGGCGGACGGGAAACTCTCCATGTACATGGGAGCGCTGAATGACTTCTTTTCCGCCCACCGGGGGGAGCGGGTTATCGCGAGCTTCGAAGCCGTGCCGCTGGGTAGCCGGGCGGCGATGATTCGTTACTACATGGGTTGCGTTGTGCCGGAGGTCCGGAAGGCCCTGGCGGCGGAGGGGACTATTATGGGGAAGGGGGACACGGATTATTTCCTCCGTCGGAAATGTCCACTTTGCTGGGAGGAACGAGAGAACGGGGGGCGCTTCGAAGTGACGCGGATCCGGGAGGCCGGGGAGTTGGACCGGGAAGAAATGGGCTGGTTTTTGGAATGGGTTCGTGTTTGGTGCGTTGAAAACCTATATTTGATACTCGAAGACCCGAAAACGCTATAAAACGGCCCTATTTTGCAATATCTTTTCCGGGATGATAAATTATATATCTTTTGAAAGAAATCGCTTTAAAACGAAAATTTGACAAAAATAAGCATTATGGAAGCAATCAAAATGAATTACCCGCCGACTTATGTCTTGCAGTATACCCGAAAGTGGGCGGAGACGGACCGCGATAAGCGGACCGAGGCGGAGAATAACATGCTGGATGATATTTGCCGGATGGTAGGTATCGCCGCCGGAATAATGAAACCCACCGCCGAAAACGGGGGAAATAATGTATAACTTCAAACTAACAAACAAAATGAGCGAAAGCAAATTTTCCTTGAAAAAGGTAAAACTCCTTCCAGCCGGGGGCTTGGAGGTTGAGTACAGCAAGATTGAAGTCCGGGATGCCACTTCGGCCGTGACGGACTACAAGGCGAAATTCGAAGATGCGGAGCTCCATCCCGATCTGCTGAATGCGTTCCGGGAACTTGCCCCGCTGGTGGCGAAAGCCATCGGCTTGACCGCGTTCCTTTCCGCCGTGAATGATGCCGAGCTGCCGGAGGGCCTCCGGGAGAAATTCTCCGACTTGGCCGACGAAATGCGGAATCGAATCGATGTCCGGGGGATTTCCTTGAGCGGGGATGATGAAGACGAGGGGGGCGTTATCACTGCCGTCCTGGAAACGAAAAACGGGTTGAAGACCTGCATCAATACCCCGCGAATCAAGTTCAAGCAGGTATCATACGGCTTCGAGGAAAGGCTGGATTATTTGGTCCAGAGCATCCGCGAAGAGGTCCGGGCGTTCATCGTGGAAGGAAAGACGGCGGCGCCGTCGCTTTTCGGAGGCGAAGAATGAGAGTGCAGTACCCGGTCCTGATAGATACCCGCGCGGGCTACGATTATACCGTTTCCCGCGGGTTTGAGCCGCTGATTGACCGGCGCTTTGAGTTGCCGATTGAGCTGCGGGTGGAAATCCAGCGGGCGAAGTTCGGGGCCGGGCACTCTCCTGAAGAAAATGAAAGGTTCTATCAGTGGTGCTGGGCGCATCTTCCGCACGTGTGCGAAGAGACGGGAAAGCCCCTCCGGCAGTATTCGGCCGTGTACGTTTCGCACATACTGACCCGGGGGGCGTACCCGGAGGCGGCGCATGACCCGCGCAACGTCAATATCCTCTCGTTTGAGCAGCATAATATCTGGGAGAATGGCGACCGGGAACGGATGCGGATTTGGCCGGGCAATAGGTTACGGATAGAGCAAATAAAGAGCGAATATAACAAGTTAAAATTTTGAGCAATGAACGAAGTTTTTTTGATGGGTAACGTGGGCCAAGACCCGAAAGTTACCGATTTCGAAGGCGGCGGAAAGGTCGCACAATTCAGCCTCGCCACGACGGAGCGCTGGACCAGGAAGAAAGAGGACGGCACGACGGAGAAAGTGGAAGACACGCAGTGGCATAATGTCGTAGCCGGGCGGACCGGTATTGCAAAGGTCGTGGAACAATACGTGAAGAAAGGCACACAGCTTCTCATCCGTGGGCATCTTCGCAATCGCAAGTACCAGAAGCGCGACGGGTCGGAGGGTTACATCACGGAAGTGCTGATTGACGACATGACGCTGCTGGGCAAGCGCGAGGGCGGCGGCGGAGTGCCGGCGCCGGAACAGGAGCCGGACCGCGGAAGAAGGGACGTGGATGATTTGCCGTTTTAGTTATGGCGAAAGTAACAAACGAAGGAGGGGCCGTTGAGAGATTCACTGCCCTTTCCATTAGCCAGCCGATGGCGGCACTTCTGACCGCTCCCACGTGTGAGGATGCCGAAGGGGTGCAGTATGGCGCCCGGAGGATTTATGTAGGGGAGTGCCGGGAAGAGCCGTGCGGGGAGTTGCTGATTTGCGCGAAGGATTCTCCGGCCGTCCCTGGTTACGGCACCGGCGAGACCTGCGGGCTTGTTGATTTCTACACGGTCAAGCGGACGGACGAGATCACGCCGGAGGAATGGCAGGCGGCCGGGCTGAAACCGGGCGAGCGGTCGGGCTGGGGGTATTTCTTCAGGAATCCCCGCCGGGTGGTAGAGATGCCCGTGGAGCGGGAGTATGATTTTGAAGAGGTGGAGTTCCCGGCGGGGGAGATTACGGAATATCCGCGGGTCTTGCGCCTCGGGGCTGATGGATACCGAAAAGTGACGGGGCGATGAGGTGCAGCGGGTGTCTGGCATACTGCAAAGATTTGGGAGGTTTCGGCCTCCCTTTCTGCCTGGAATACGGGATAATCGTCCGGCCGGAGGACGAATTTTGCGAAAAAACTGCAAAAAATTTTGCAGACAAAAAAAAATGTGTTAATTTTGCAAGCGAAACAGAACAACAAACCATTTAAGACCCCGGCCGGGCGGTTACACGGAGATGAATATGAATGCTACTATTTACGTGAAATCCTTGCTAATTTCCCCGGAGCTCGAAATGTTTACGGGCGCAACAATCGAAATCAACCACATGCCGGGTATCGGCCTCCATGTGGTCGGAATGCCTGACGAGAAAGTGAAAGAGACCCTCCTGCGGGTTATCACGGGCTTGCAGGCCCTGGGGTATCATATCCCCGGGGAGAAAATCGCCATCAATATCGCCTATGACCTTCCGGCATATATTAACCGCAACGCCTTCCGCTGGGAGCTGCTGGATTATGCCATTGCCCTGGGCCTGATGCGCGTCCTGGGGACCCCGTGCCACACGGGCAAGTATTACGTCGGGGAGATGGCGCTGGACGGGACCATCCGACAGCTCCGGCCGGAGGACCTCCGGGTTATCCTGGACCACTACGCCATCGAAGCGCCGGTGTACGGGTCAAGAACTTTGGAGGCAAAGTAATGGAAGGGCAGGTTTATAAATTCGAGGTGTCCCGGCGGAAGACCGGGGACCTCGACCATGAGCCCATCAAGAACGGGCAGAAAGCGTGCGAATTTTGCTTCAAACACCTCGATGGCCTGTTCAAAGAATGGCGGGAAACCAGTGTCGGCATTTACCTGGACAAAGAAAATCGCGCACTCGGTTATGAGATTATCAGCACGGGAACGGCGGACGCTTGCCTCTTCGATACGAAGCAGCTTATTCGCTCCGCCTGCCTCGTGGGAGCAAATTCCGTTATCGTGGCTCAAATCCTTCCGTCCCAAGTTTTATTGGAAGCCCAGCGAAGAGCAAATGGATTGTCTTCAAGGGGCTATCGATGAAGCAGAATCCGAAGGATTACATAATTTACGGCAAGGGCTTGCTGATTTAATGAAATCACTAAAAAAACTACTTTAGCCATGGGAAAATACATTGATTCCGAAAAACTGATTGCTAATATAAAAAGGCGAATAGAACTTTTGGAAAATGGAACCGGAAACCCTGAAGTGATGAAACGGGTGGAAGGTGTTCTAAAAGGGTATAATTCTATCCTTTCTTTTATCGACTCTCTCCAGCAGGAGCATCCGGAGGTGGATTTGGAAAAAGAGATAGAATGGGAGTGGGTTCATCGCGAGAAGCAGGAAGTAGACCTTATTGAGTGCGCTGAGATGGATAAGGAGGAGTTTGCAAGATTTGCCCGCCACTTCTACAGCCTTCGAAACGCGGCTCTTGAAAAAGCCGCACGGCATATATATGAATCCTGGATGGGAGGCACAATGGATGATTTTCGCCGGGATATGGATGAACTTGGGAAGATGCTTAACACAAGAAAGTAATGACTGAATTTGAAAGAAACGCAAGATATTCTTATGACGAGAAACTTGCATGCTTGAAGCAAACCCATGATTCCCAGCACCTGCAAACAATGTCTTATGGAGGTTATGATGTTATCATGTTGTCCGGATTAAGAAAAGGTCTAACATACTTTTTCTACAAGGATGGAAAACTTGTGAAGATGCGTAGATGGAATTGGAAGCAAGATATTCGCTTGTATGCTAAAAGGTATATTGACAATGAACTTAACACAAGAAAGGAGGAATAATATGGAAATACCAGATAAGATTTATGTGAATTTTCCTTTTGGTGAAAAGCATCCTTGGCATGGTCCAATGGTAACAAAACAAGGATTAAATCGACATGATACGACATACATCCGCAAGGACGCTCTGCTGGAGAGGTTAAATGAGTATAAGGATAATCCGGTGATTACTGAATTACAAAGAGTCAATATTCAGGAACTCATCGAAAAAATCGAATCACTATGACAAAAGAAGAACAAAAAGCGGTAGAGGAATTTACCGAAATGAACCTCACGAAGAAAGGCCTGTATCACTATAACGATATGCAGGATGCTTTTCTTATCGGACTATTCAAAGGCGAGAAGATGCAGCCTTCTCTTCCCTCCAATCTTGACAAGGCGGCGGAAGATAGTTGGGCAGCATATGAGTATCGGGAATCGCCGAATGGATTATACTCTACTTGCTATATGGATGGTTTTAAAGCCTGCGCCGAGTGGATGGCGGGGCAAGGTGTATCAATGCAAGTAAATGATGATACAGAGTGGGAAGAAGTAGACTCTTTCATTCACAAGAATGTGGATGGTCGTTCTATTATCCAAATCCGAAAATAGTAACCCGGCGAAAGCCTAAAAGAGAAAGAAAATGAAAGCAAATGAACTTATGATTGGGGATTGGGTAAAATTCCCTATTGGTAATGAGAGGATAATTGACCTCCCCTATATTCCTGGTATGGGTATCTGCGCGAGTTTTGCTGCAAGTGCCACATTATTCCCCGTTGAAGTGGAAAAACTCCAGCCTATTTCCCTCACGCCTGAAATCTTGAAAAAGAATGGGTTTAAGGATGGAGAATTCTTCGGGGAGTTAATGTATGAAGAATGGCAGATATTATGCGACTGCGCACATCTTGCGATGAGGAGTAGTGCCGGTTGGTTGGTTGATATTCCCAGCAAGTTTGTCCACGACCTCCAGCACGCCCTCCGCCTTTGTGGAATTGAAAAGGAGGTGGTCTTATGAAGCAGCTGGAAGTCGGCGCCCGGGTCCGCTGGAACACGGCGAACGGGTTCCGCTCCGGGGAAATTATCAGCATTGAGTATGTGGTCCGGGTTGATAGGTCCGGAGGGATTATCAGGGCGGAAGCCGTGAGCCTGGAACGGATTGAGCCGGGGGAATAATCCCCGGTTTCTTTCCCTCCGGCGGGGAATGGCCCAAAAACGGCCCTTAAATCGATTTTCTCCCCGCGGATGATAAATTATATTACCGGGAAAAGATAACGCGAAATAAAAGAGTTTTTGATAAAATAACTATTTGAATATGGAAACGGAATTTTCACAACAATTTGAGCAGGCGCTTCGGAATATCGCCCAGCAATTCCAGGGGGTAATGATGAAAGAAGTCAAAAAAGCCATCAAGGCCGAGGGGCACGATTTCGAGGGGGGATATCAGCAGGGATACCGGGCCGGGAAAGAAACGATACTTGAACATTTCCCCGCCTGGAAGATTGCCCCGAAGGATGACTACGTGACGGAGGCCGTGCTGGCGATGTGCTCCGGCTTCGGGATGCGAGTGCTCTATCGGGGGCAGCTCATCAAAGAGGGATGGAAGTATATTTCTATCCGGTCATTCGGTGGATGTTTCGGAACGTCACGGTCTACGTGGATCCGAATGCGAACATAAAGCTCGACAAGGGTCGCAGCCGAAACAAGATCGATGGCGTCGTCGCTCTCGTGGACGCCATCGGCGGCTATCTGAACAAGACGTCCGGCAGTACCGGCGAGATATACACGACGCATACGCTTCGAACGCTGAATGATGCGGCCATGGAAGAGGCTGCGAACTGGGATCCTGAAATATAATAAGAGATAGTAATGACAAATGACCGCCTATATTTTTGGCCCAAGGACTGGAGTAAACTGCGCGATGATTTTCAATGCGTCTTTCGCATGTCTATGGTTGATTTATATGACCCTTGGCTAAGTTGGATAGCGGGCCGCTTTGTAATAAAGATAGAAGTCTTCGACGAAAGACTTCATGAGCGGTTTGGAGAATACGAAGAAACAGGGTTAAGCATGGAGGATATAATTAGAGAACAATATGGGTTAGAAGGATTAAAAATAATAAACGCTTTGATATGATTTACGGATATTTACGTGTGTCCTCTGACGAACAGGACGTGAACTCTCAGAAACAGGGGGTGGAAGCCTTCGCTAAAGAAAAAGGATGGAATATCGAAGAATACATCACAGACGAGGGTGTTTCCGGCGGAAAGGACCCATCCAAACGAAATCTCGGCCCGCTGCTAAAGAAGCTCCACAAGGGAGATATTGTTATTTGCTCGGAAATATCCCGCCTTGGCCGCGACCTGTATATGGTAATGGACATCCTGCATTTCTGCATGCAGCAGGAGTGTGTCATCTATACAGTCAAGGACCGATTTACGCTGGGTGATGATATCCAGTCTAAGGTGTTGGCCTTTGCCTTTGGCCTTGCGGCCGAGATTGAGCGCCAGATGATCCGGCAGCGCACCAAGGAGGGGCTAAAGCTCCGCATGAAGATGGGCTCCCTGGTGGGCCGTCCATACATAGACCGCGAAGCCGGCGAGCGCTCGCATACTGATGTTCGGAAGAAACTGGAGGAAAACAGGGAACAGGTGATTACGCAGTTCCAATGGGGCGTACCCTTTCGCCGCCTGGCTGTAAATTTCGGCGTGGATAGGAATACACTGTATCGTTACTTAATCGAGTGGGGATGTTACGACTCCGTGGATGCAGACGGGGGTGCCAGGCGTAGGGCCTGGCTGGAAGCTCAGGCCACAAAAGCAGCCGCCAGGCATCAGGCGCAGTACAGGGAGCAGTATAAGGAGACCCCTCTTCAGGTTGTAGAGTTAGACCGCGAAAAGATGCTCAGGCTTATCCAAGCGGGTCTTACTCTCCCTGATATTGCCAAGCAGTTCCCGGACTTCACGTATGAGCAAGTCTACGACACGGTTCTGGCGGACCGTCAGTTTAATACGGAATACCGAAAGTTTGGCCAGAAGAAATGCCGGAAGAAATGACACGCCATCATTGGACCCTAAAAGAGGTTGATGCTTTGAAAGAAATGTATTCCAGGAACGACATCTTTGCCGCCGAGATAGCTACAGCACTTGGCTGTACTACAAGGCAGGTTTATCAAAAGGCTGCAGCTTTGGGATTAAGGCGCCCTTACGAGGTATGGCTTCGAGCCGGAAAGAAGGGCGCGCAGTGTCCGGAGGCCCGGGCGCATTGCTTCCAAAAGGGGCATATCCCTCAGAATAAGGGTAAGAAGATGCCTCCGGATGTGTATGCCAAGGTCGCCCGGACGATGTTCAAGAAGGGCGGCACGCCTGTCAATCACAGGGAAGTCGGAAGCGAGCGTGTAAATGTGGACGGCTATGTGGAGATAAAAGTGGCGGAGCCGAATAAGTGGCGCCTGAAAAGCCGGGTCGTCTGGGAACAGGCCTACGGCGAGATCCCGCCCGGCAGCAACATACAGTTCAAGGACCATAATCCGCTCAATCTGTCCCTGGATAATCTCTATATCATAACCAGGGCGGAACAGATGAAGACGCAGAATTCTCTCATTGCGCGCTATCCGAAGGAGCTGGCGGACGTAATCCGTCTCCGCGGATCCATAAAGCGGCAAGTCACGATGTATAACAAGAAACAATCGAAAAAGGAAGATGAATAACGGAATGTCACTCGATGCGCTGAAGTCGCATCTGTTTGAAACGCTCGAAGGCGTGAAGAATCTGTCGGATCCGAAGGCGTCTGCGAACGAAAAGGTCTCCATTGATCAGGCGAAGCAGATTGTGGATATCTCCGGCAAGATCATAGACGTCTACAAGGTCCAGCTGGAAGGACTGCAGCTCGCCGTCAAGATGGACAATGTCAATAACGCCGCAAGGATCCTCCCGGCCATAGGTGTCGTGCAGGAAGAAACGGTCAAGCAGATAGGAATGTAACGAAGCCCGTTGAGGATGGAAGAGATCGTAAAGATGGCGACGCGGGCAGGCTTCCTGGAAGTGTGGTGGGACCGGTATCGCAAGAGGGTGCGCATCGGCAGGATGGACACCCCGCGGCAGGTCTATGAGGATATGGAGGCGGAGCAATGCCGTTTATATGAACATGGGGAAAAGGTGCGGGTTTATCTTCCCCTGCTGGACTGGACAAATGACGATGTGGAACGATTCATCCGGGAGCGGGGGATAAAGTGCGCCCCGGTCTATTATGATTCCGAAGGGTGTTTCCATGTCGAGCGGCGGCTGGGTTGCCTTTGTTGCCCGCTCATGAGTATCAATAAACGAAAAGAAGAATTTCGGAAGTATCCGAATATGCTGAAATTCTACTTGAGGGGGGGGGCAGAAATTCATGGAGAGCGGTCACGGGGAAAAGGTACGGGAACGCTGGGATGGGGATGTGTATAAGTATTTGATGGCAGATTTATTTGTTGATAGACCGAATAAAAATACCTTACACGAATTCAATGAATCACTTTCCGGGGGATTATTCCCGGACCAGGAAATCGACGCGAAGCAATTTCTTGAGGATTATTTCGAAGTCAATCTTGATATTTAAGTTATGCGCCCTCCGGAAACGGGGGGCGTTTTAATTTTTTGAATAATTCGCAAAAAAACGCCATATTTGCCCGCAGAACGTCCCGAATGGAAGGGAATGATAAATTACCCATCCGCGGGGCGAAAGTGTTTCAAAACGAAAATTCTCACTAATTAAGACCACAATGGGAGAAATTTATAACAAAACAATCCTGCGCCCGCTGGCCGGGTTGCAGTTCCATCCGTCCAATCCACGAATCCATAGCGAAGATAGCACGAAACGGCTCGCCGCGTCGATTCAGGAAGACCCGGCATATTTTGAAGCGCATCCGATTCTCTTGAGTGACCGCACCGGGGAACTTGTGATTATTGGCGGCGAAGGCCGGTGTCGGGCAGCACGGTTACTGGGGATGGAAAAAGCGCCGACATTTCTCTTCCAGGGGCTCACAGAAGAGGACGAAGTGAGAATCATGCAGAAAGATAATTCGCACTCCGGGAAATGGGACGGGGCGAAACTTGAACAGATGGCCAAAAAGTTCGGAGAGGCAAAAATCAAGACATGGACACAAGGCCTGGAATGGAAGAACCTCCCAAAATGGGATGGCACGGAGTTGAAACATGACAAAGAGGATGAAGTCGGCGAATATGGAGATTTTGTTGAAAAATTCAAGACAAAACTAACAACGGATGACTGCTACACCCCGGCGCTGGTATATGAGCGCGTTCGCGCATTCGTGGATTCTCATCTGCTACCTTTGGAGGGGCGCAGGGTTATGCGGCCATTTTACCCGGGCGGGGATTATCAGAAGGAGGATTATTCTGATGGAGCTGTCGTGATTGACAATCCGCCATTTTCCATTTTTTCGCAAATCGTTCGCTGGTATAGTGAAAGAAAAATCCCGTTTTTTCTTTTCAGCCCTGCGCTGACGGGGTTCGTGGCGCGGGAAATTCCTGGGCTGACCTACATAGTCGTCGGTGCTGCGGTTGTCTATGAGAATGGGGCGATTGTCCGAACCTCGTTTATTACGAATCTCCGGCCAGAGCTGCGGATATGGATTAGCCACGAACTCTACAAGGCAATCGAGGACGCACAAGTGACGGAAGACAAACGGCCACCGAAATTCATCATGCCGAAAGAGGTCATTACCCAGGCGCGAATTATGAAATTGGCGGACACCTATGATTTTGAAATCCCGGCTGGAGAAATTATCAGCACTATTTCATCTCTGAAAGATAAGGAGACCGGGGAAAATGTTGATTTGTTTGGGGGGGGGCTATATTATTTCAGAGAGTAAGGCAATAGAGCTTCGGGAACGGGAACGGGAACGGGAACGGGAACTGGAACTGGAACAATGATAAAACGGCCGTATTTCGCATGAACGGGGGAAAGATATATAATTCATCGCCCGGGAAAAGAAAACGCCTTAAATCAAAAATAACGAGAAAATAACTATGGAACGAGAATTTACATTCATTGACGAAATGCTCGAAGCCAGCCTCTTCCCCGGCGGGGAAATAGTCAAGACGGGAAAGGAGGTATGTAATGCCTTCGAGGGAGTAATCCGGGCGAAGGCGACCATCATCCAGGACCTCGGGCGAATAGAGAACGCTTTCCAAATCATGCGGAAGCGGCATCCGGAAGTATTGGAGAGTTTCTTCCGGAAATACATAAAGCTGACCCGGCCGGAGGACTACGAGAAATGCGTCCGGTCCTTCGGCTGGAAAGAAGTAACCATCAATAACAACGGAGGTGCATCATGAAGACCGAACAGGGGGAAAAGAAAAGCCGCCCCGGGAGAAAATCCCTCTATACTCCCGAAGTAGTAGAAATAATCCGGGCAACCATCGCAAAGGGGGAGAGTGAAGCCGAGGCCTGCCGCCGGGCCGGAATCAGCGACGAGACGATGCGGATATGGAAGCGGGACAAATTGGAATTTTTGGCAGTCGTTAAAGGTGCAGAGAAGGAGGCGCGGGAATGGGAAATGAACGGCCTTCTCGCAGCTGCAAAGAGGTCGCTGCGGGTGCTCATAGAGGGGCAGGAGTACGAAGAGACGAAGACGGAATATGAGCAGGACCCGGCCAATCCAGCCCAGCCGCGAATCAAGCGCCAGACGGTAACGACAAAGAAGATACTGCCGAACGCGACTGCGGTTATCTTCGCCCTCTGCAACCGTGACCCGGAGAATTGGAAGCAGCGCGTGGAGCAGGACATCCGGGGGACGCTGAACGGCGACGTGACTTCAAGCGTAAACCTGGACAAAGTGCCGGACGATGTGCTGGCGAAGGTGCTGGAGGCCCTCCGGGACTAATATAGCGGGCTTTGGCAAAATGAGCGGGCCGGGCGACCCGAATGGTGATATTATCGTTATACACCTGGGGAAGTCGCTAACTGATGAGCAGTTCGAGCGCGTTCAGAACTCCGTCATAGCATTTATGAACGCACGCTGGCCGAATGTGGCGGATATTGGGATAGATAATTGAGCCGAAATTGTTCTTTTGGTAGAATCCTTCCGGAGGGCGGAGACCGGAAAAAGGGCGGATTTATTGTCAAAAGGTCGAAAAAGGGGAAAAATGACTGATAACGACATCAACATATACAAGCGATTGAGCGCGCACCCGGAATTGTTCCAGCAGGCGGGGGCGCGTCGGCGTCTGGTATGGTTCGCGGAGTACATGGACCCGAAGTTTCAGGCAACGCCGTTCCACGTGGCCTACTATTCCGTGCTGGACCGCTTCGCCCGGGGGGATATAAAGAAGCTCATCGTCCAGGCCCCGCCGCAGCATGGCAAGGCATTGGTGGAAGATACGCCGGTATTAACAACAAAAGGATGGAAGCGGCATGCCGACCTCCAACCTGGGGATTATATCTTTGGGGAAAAGGGGGAGCCGCGTCGCGTTCTATGGAATAGCGGTGTTTATAAATGCGAATCGCAATATGTGAATTTCGCTGATGGTTTTTCTATGATTGCAGCCCGGCAGCACGAATGGGTAATATATGCAGACCACGACGACCATAAAGGCCGTATTCGTGAAATAGTAGAAACGCAAAATATATTTGCCAGGCGGAATCGACGCAGCCCTTATATCATGGCAGATGCGGTTATTGATATGCCCGTGCGAAATTTGCCGATAGAACCTTATTTGCTGGGCGTGTGGCTGGGGGATGGAAATAGTTACGACAAATGGATTTCTTGCGGAGAAAAAGATATTGAGCATTTGCGCCCGTTGTCGCTTGAAATAAAGAAAGATAGAAACGCATATCGAGTACATTTGCGCGGTCTTGAAACGACGTCCCTCAGGCAGCTTGGCGTTTTATTCAATAAGCATATTCCAATCGAATATTTGTTGTCTGATGAAAGCAGCCGCCGGGAATTATTGCAGGGGTTGATGGATACAGATGGCACGGTTAACACTCGCGGAACCTGTGAATTTTGCCAAAAGGAGGGAAGATTAGCGGATGATATGTATGTGTTGCTCCGCTCCCTGGGATATAAGCCAACCCGACACAAGTATATCGCCCGGTTATATGGGAAAGATTGTGGGAATAAGGTTCGTATAATGTTTAACCCGGACAAATCTGATGCAGTATTCAAAATACACCGAAAGCAGGGAAGATTGGATAACAAGGAACGTCCCGACCGCACTGACAAAAAACGATTCTTCATTGAATCCGTTGATGATTATGGAATAGCAAATGTGAATTGTATTGAAGTGGAGGGTGGAATATATCTTGCGGGATACGAACTTGTTCCGACGCATAATTCACAAGGTTCCAGCCGTTTCCTTCCGTCGCAGATGTTGGGGATAAATCCGGACCTCAAAATCGGCATTTTGTCGTATGCCGATACCATCGCAAAAGACTTCAACCGGGACTGCCAGCGGATAATCGACTCGCCGGAGTATGCAGCGACATTCCCGGACACGAGACTGAACGGGTCAAACGTCGTGACCGTGGCGGATTCATACCTCCGCAATTCATCCGTCTTTGAAATAGTCGGACACCGGGGCGGGCTTCGTGCCGTGGGTCGCGGGGGTGCGCTTACCTCCAAGACGCTGGACGTGGCAATCATGGACGACCTCTTCAAGGATTCGAAGGAAGGAAATAGCCCCGTTGTCAGGGATGCCGCGTGGGATTGGTACACGAAAGTTGTCCGCACCCGTCTGCATAATGATTCGCAGGAACTCATCGTCTTTACCCGGTGGCACGAAGACGACATCATTGGGCGCATCCTGAAGAGTGAGCCGTATATCAGGGCGGAGCGCTGGAGCGACCTTGACGGGGTGCCGGATAATACCTGGGTCCTCGTGAACTTCGAAGCCATCAAGACGGGCGAGCCGACGGAGATAGACCCGCGGCGGGCGGGGGAGGCGCTATGGCCGGAGCGGCATTCGCTGGAAAAACTAATGGCCTTGCGGGATCTTGACCCGGTGGGCTTCGAGTGCCTGCACCAGGGCAATCCGGGGAGCGCGGAAGGGCGGCTCTTCGGGCCGTTCAAGACCTGGACCAGCAAGGAGGATTACGGGGTCGTGGTCCGCTCCGGGTGTTACGTCGATGTGGCGGACGAGGGGAGCGATTTCCTTTGCGCCATCACTTACGACGTAGTGAAATCGCCGAACGTTTTCTTCAACGAAAAGACCGGGCGGATGGAGGCGCTATTGTTCGCCCTCGTGACGGATGTAGAGTACACGGACGAGGGGACGGAAGTGACGGAGGTAACGGTGCCCCGGCTTATCAACTCGAACGGGGTACAGAAAGCATGGATAGAAAGCAATAACGGCGGCCGGCAGTTCGCCCGGACGGTGGAGAAGAAAGTGCGGGCGTCGGTAGTGGCCTTCTATCAGAGCGACAATAAAGAAAGCCGGATAGTGACGAACGCTGCCTTTGTCAATCAGCAGGTCATCATGCCGCTGGGATGGGATAAGCGATACCCGGCCTTCTATGACCATGTTACGAAATTCTTGCGGCAGTTCGGCGCCAATAAATCCGATGACGGAATCGACTGCCTGACGGGAGTATGGGAAAAGGAGATAGCGCCGGGGAATACGATGCCTTACTCTCACGCAAATCGTGGCGTATCGGTCCGGTAACGGCGGAATGGCCGTTTATTTTCGATTTACGGCATTTTCTCTCCGGGGATGATAAATTTATTGGATTACAAAATAAAATCGAAATACGGCGTTTTTTCGGAAAATTAACTATCTTTGCGCCAAGCGGCGAAGGGAAGCCCAAAAAAACGAAACAATCATCACTAAACTTTCAAAACTATGTCTCTTAATTGTCAGTGCCCTTCGGCCGCGGCCATTGCCAGCGTACCGAATTACACGTGCCCGGTGAATTTCGGGCAGATTCAGAAGGCCGCAATCTGCCGCCTCACGAAAGCAGACGGGACGAAGGTCTCCTTCACGAACGCAGCGGACATCAAGCTCAAAGCCAGCTGGACCGCGAAACTCTCCGCCGAGGATGGCGAGAAGATTGTCATCACTCCGTACATCAATGCCCCGGCGGATTCAGGCGGCGACGCCCGCATGAGCGGCGGCGGCAACGACGACCTGGGCGGAATCCCGGAAGTCCTCGGAAGTGAGCCGGTGCAGTTCACGGGTCAGATGCGTTCCATCCCGCAGGCCATCGCGAAGGCCCTCAAGAGCCTCGCTTGTGAGGCGAACGTCGGAAACCTCGGTGTTTTCCTCTTCGACGAGAATGGAAACATCGAAGCCATCCAGGACGCGACGACCCCGACGACCTATTACCCTATCCCCGTCCGGGCTTTCTTCGTCGGCGACAAAATACACGGAAACTACGAGGCGAAAGACAATAACCCGATTTCGTGGTACTACGCCGAGAACTATTCCGACAACCTTGCCATCGTCACGCCGACGGACTTCAATCCGCTGACTGATCTCCAGAACGCGGAATAGGTATGGCGGCAAAGCAAACGAAGATAGTGCTCCGCGCGGGCGCGGTTGAGCGGGAGTTCAGTTTCTCCCACGCGGAGCGCCTGCTTCGGATGCCCCGGTCCGGGTGGGAAATTCCGGAAGGTTCAAAGTACGAATTTGTTGACAATGGGCTACAGCGTCGAAGAAATAAAGCGCAAGATTGACGAGCACGAGGGAGGGGTTGCCCTCTCCCGTGCACGTTTGCATCAGGACCGCATCAAGCTGCACACGATTAAGCGAGTGACGCCGTTCAACGCGCCATTCGCTTCGACTTCGCTGGTGCAGTTCTTGGCGATGGTCGAAAACATCCTGCCTCATGACAAATTCGTACTCTTCAAGTCGCTTTTCCGTTACCCGGTCAAGTCGAATGAAATCGTTGATACGTGCTTCGCCAAGTTGAGCCGCATCTTCGACGGGCGCAATCCCTCCTTCAATTATCAGTTCAAGGACCAGGCGGAGCGCGACGATTGGGAAGAATACCGGGCGAATAAGTTGCACGAGCCGGAGGTATGGAGCACGAAAGGATGGGAATTTTTCAAGAGCGAAATCAATTCCGTCCTCATCGTGGACCTACCGAAGGAACAGACCAGTGAACGCCCGGAGCCGTACTTCTATTGGCTGCCTATTTCCGACGTCATCGCCTTCAAGGCGAATCCCACCACGGGGCAGATGGATTATATCGTCTTCCGCCGGCCTGGCCGGGTTATCGTCCTGGATGATACCTCATACCGGGAATGGGAGGATAAAAAGAACACCGGCCGTATCAGCGGATTGCCCCTCGTGGAAGCCCCGCATGACCTCGGCTACTGCCCGGCGCGGTTCTTTTGGAACGTGCCGCTTTCGCTTGAAGAGCCGGACGTGAAGGAAAGCCCGTTGTCGTCGCAGTTGGAGGCGCTGGATTGGTTCGTTTTCTTCCATATCAGCAAGCGGCAGCTCGACCTGATGGGCGCTTATCCGATTCTCTCCGGATATGAGCAGCAGTGCGATTTCTCGAACTCCGAAACGGGCGACTACTGCGACGGGGGCTACCTCCGGGATAAGCAGGGCCGTTACCGTTTCGATGCCGCCGGCATGATGCTGATGTGCCCGAAGTGCGGGAAGAAACGGGTCATCGGTGCGGGGTCGTTTGTCGAAGTGCCGGTGCCGAACGCGGACGAAAATCAGCCCGACCTCCGCAATCCGGTGCAGATGCTCAGGGTGGACCGGGATTCGCTGGATTACAACGTCGAAGAAGAAAAGCGCCTCCGGGGGGACATCATCACGGCCGTGGTCGGACAGGACGAGATTGTGACCGACCGGGACGCTTTCAACGAGCAGCAGGTCCGGGCGAACTTCGAGAGCGTGACTACCATCCTTAACCGCGTGAAGCGGGGCTTCGAAGACGCGCAGACATGGACGGACGAAACCATCTGCCGCCTGCGTTATGCCGGGGACTTCATCGCGGCGCGTATCAACTACGGCACGGAGTTCTACTTGTACACGGCCGACGAACTGCGGGAACGCTACCGGAAGGCGAAGGAAAACGGCGCAAGCGAGAGCGAGCTGGACATCTTGAAAAACACCATCCTTGAGACGGAATACCGCAGCGACCCGGTGCAGCTCCGGCGGATGCGGATTCTTTCGGACCTGGAGCCGTACCGGCACATGAGCCGGGAAGAGTTGAACGACCTGCGGGAAGCGGGATTGATAGACCCGGTGGATTTCCGCCTGAAAATGGACTTTTCCGGACTTATACGGCGCTTTGAGCGGGAAAACATAAATATCCTCAACTTCGGGTCCGCGTTGCCGTATTCGCAAAAAATCGAAAAAATAGCCGCCATCCTGCGGAGTTACGTCACGGGGGCGGGAAACGAATAACCTCAATCAAACAAACACACTATGAGCAATTACAATGTACCGAAAGGGGAAGAGAGACTCTTCCATGTTCGTCAGGAGCTTGTGCAGTACGACCCGAAGACGGGCCGGAAGTTGAGCAAGCCCGCCGTCAAGAAGTACGGCATGAAGATTTTTCTGACGACGCTCCGCGACCGCCTTGCGCAGCAGGGCTACACGCTGGAAATCCTGCATGACCCGCGCACGTATGAGGTCGCGAAGGTCGAGGAGGCGAAGGCCATTGCCGACGCCGAGAAAGCCGCGAAGGATGCCGCCGAGGCGAAGGACGCCGAACTCGCCGCGCTGAAGGCCGAACTTGCCGCCGCGAAGAAAAAGCTGGCGAAGGCCGAAAAGGACGCCGCGAAAAAGGGAAACAAACCTGCCGCCCCGGCGGAAGAAAAGAAGGAGGACTAAGCCATGCCCAGCATCGCACAGCAGGACTATATCGTCATCGCCCCGAAGGTGGGGAATACGATTACCGTTGACGCCTACGCTCTCGGTCAATTGGCAAAAATCCTTGAAAAAGGGGATACCGGCATCTTCGATGTCATACTTGAAAATCCTGAAATAAATGACTTACCTGACGTTATTAGGAGTAAAGTCCTAAATTACTTCTATTCTGAGGGTGGTAAGCTAGGGGATGTGACGATTAGCAGTGATAGTGGAATTGTGACTATTTCAGTCCTCTACACCTCCACCCAGTACGAAGGCCTGGCCGCAGTGCAGGAGGCAGGAGAAGCCCAATATCCCGGTGAAGGAATAACCTATTCCTTGCCAGGCTTTGAAGTCGATGCCGGGGCGCTTGTTGAACGGGTTCTCGGTCTTTCTATCACAGACCTCGAAGGCCACAAAATCTCAGTTACCACAACTGACGGCAAACTTGCCACGGTAGCCGTTTCGGAAGAGACTGACCCGGACGGCATCCAAGTCCCCTTCGAAGAAATCCAGAAACTCGTCGGCCTTCCGATTACGGTTTAGCGCCCGGACCGGGGGCGTGAAATTCCCGGCAAAAAAGGGTTTAATAACAAGCAAAAATCAAAAGGGAAAAATTTATGCTTACTACTGAAATTTTGAAGGCGAATGCCGGACTTGCCGGGCTGACGGAAGCGCAGCTTGGCATCATCACTGAACTCTCCAAGAATGACGAGGCGCAGGTCATCGGGACCCGCATCGGGGAAATTTACAGCGGATTGGACGCTGACATCCTCGGCGCTTCGGGCATCGCGAAGGAGGGGACGGAGAAGACCTACGATTACGCCAAAAGGGTCATCGGCGCAATGAAGGAGAAATCCGCCGGATATGATGCCGAGGTTGCGAAAGTGACCGCGCTGGAAGCCGAGAAGGCCCGGCTGGAAGGAATCATCGCCAAGGGGGGCGGAGACGAAGAGACGAAGAAGCAGCTGGGGCAGGCCCGTGCCGACCTCGCCGCCGTGCAGAAATCGTACACGGAATTGCAGTCGAAGTACGAGACGGAGAAGACCGCGCACGAAAAGGCGCTCTTTGAAGCGAAGACGGCCGGGGAGTTTTCCTCCGCCGTCACGGGCTTCAACTTCAAGCCGGAAATCACGCCCGCCGTGCAGAAACTCCTGCTGGACCAGGTCGTCGCGAAGGTCAAAGGGATGGACCCGGAATTCATCGACGACGGAAAGGGCGGGAAGGTTCTCGCCTTCAAGGAGGGTGGCGTCGTAAAGCGCAACCCGAACAACGGCCTGAATCCGTTCACGGCCCGGGAACTCGTGGAAGCCGAACTCAAGGGAATGGGAATCCTTGCGGAGGGGCGGAATCAGACCGGCACCGGGACGGAAGAAAGGCATGAGACCGGAAACTTCGCCGTGGACATCGCCGGGGCGCGCACCCAGACGGAAGCCTACGACATCATCGCCAAGCAGCTGATGGCCGAGGGTAAGGCCAAAGGCACGAAGGAATTCGAAGAGGCGATGACGGAAGCCTGGAAGACCCACAACGTGAAGGCCCTTCCGGTCCGGTAAGCATCCCAAGATACGAGGCAAAGGGACAGCCGAAAAAAGAACATCCATTAACAACTAAACATTTCAAACTATGTCGCTTATTGCAACTCGCCTCCAGAATTGGAGGATTGAAAATCCGGAGTTGGACCGCAACATGGCCCGGCCGCTGGAGTACGGCGCCCTTGACTTCTTCATCGAGCAGACGGACGCCACGAACTCCATCATCAACCCTTTCCTGCGCCAGCGGGCTTTCGAGAGCATCGGAAACACCGTGCAGGTGCCCGTCATCAACTACGACGGCGATGTGACGGTCAGCAATGTCCGTTCTTGCGTCATCGGAGACGACGAGAATACCTCCGCCCTGTTCACGATTCAGTGGACCACCCTTTCGGTCGGCTTCACGATGGTCCCGCAGCTCTACCGGAACAACGAGATTTCCTACGACCATGACTTCGCCCGCAAGATGGAGAAGGTGTGCCGCGCTCTCGCTACCGAGCTGGACAAACTCGCTATCGCCGCCCTGGAGACCGCCAAGACCCAGGTCTATCGCGACGCCCTCTACTACACCATCACGGGCGATTCCGTGCAGGTGCCGTGGAATGCTCGCTTCGACTTCCTGGCCGACATGAACTCCATCTTCCGCGCGAACGCCTACCCGGGCATGCTGCATGTCATCGGCAACGCCGGCATCGACAGCATCGTCCGCAAGCTCGCCCAGCATGACATCTACAACGATGTCAATAAGCGCAACGAGTGGGCCGGAAAGGTCTTCCACTTCACGAACAACGTGCAGAATGAGACCGGGGTCTTCGCTACCTCCTACCTCGTCGAAGACGGGAACGTGGCCGTCCTGACCCGCGTGGACCGCGAGGCCCTCGCCGGCACCCGTGCGAACTTCCACGAGTGGGATGTCGTGACCCTGCCCTTCATCAACCTGCCTGTCGGCTCGCACTACTACACGGCCGTCGGCGACCAGAGCGCCGTCGCCGGAGCTGCCTCCGCTGACATGACCTGCAACGTGAAGGAATACTTCGGCTTCTCTCTGGATGTCGCCTTCATCACGGCCTACAACTCCGATCCGGAGACCGTCGCCAATCCGATTGTCAAGGTCGAGGTCGCCAGCCCTGCCGGGCAGTCCCCGTTCGCCGCTCCGGTGGTGGTGGTGAATGACACCGACAACCCCGTTTATACCAGCGAGGTCTAAACGGATAAAAAAGGAAAGTGGTTCAATTGCGGGGGCGGGATTTTTCCCCGTCTCCGCTTTTCATTTGATAGCAAGTTATGATACGAATTGCAGACATACAAGATGCCCTTCTTCATGTCGTCGGATGGGAACAGGGGTGGAAGGAATCGGATAGGATTGATGACGGGTTGACGGAGACCGAGAGCGGGCTTACCTTTCAGGGGGCGAATCCGCTCGTTACGCTTTCGAATATCCGGTCAATCATCCCGGAAGAATTCGCCTTTGAATATCCCGCCTTCACTCCGGGGCAGTACGCCGCCGGGGCGAAGCGTTCCAGCGGGGGGAAAGTATATCGGTGCGAAGTCGCCGGGTGGTATGATTCCCTGGAGGGCTGGACGGAAATGGAAATGAGCATCGGGTTGTCTGCCTATGTTGAGAACTTGACCCGGCAGGCGATTGCCCAGGTCGTACAGACTTTCATGCAGACGAAGCAGCTCGCCCGGGAAACGAAGTCGCTCATGGAGCGGCGGGTGCTCTTTGATGGAGCGGCCCGGCTGCAATCCCGGATCCTTCCGACGGGGAAACTCGTCGGCCTTGAAATCATCCCGGTCCGGGCGATGGGAGTTACCACGAAGATTGAGCGTATCGGGTTGCAGATGATTGGAGGGACGGGGGAGATTACCATGTATCTTTTCCATTCATCGCAATCCCTCCCGGTCCGGACCATCCGGCTTCAGTACACGAACACTTCCGGGGCTTTCCAATGGTTCACGCCAGCGGAACCGGTTTACCTCCCGTATATCGGGACGGGGACGGATGCCGGAGGGGCATGGTTGCTTTGCTACAATCAAAACGACCTGCCGGACGGAATGCGGGCGCTGAACGTGACGAAGGATTGGAGCAAAGAGCCGTGCCAGACCTGCCTCGGCGGGTCGCTGGAATCATGGCGGGAACTGACAAAGTACCTGCAAATTTCCCCGTTCTGCATCAAAGCCCCGGCGGGATATGCCGGGAATCCCACGCTGCCGGATATCGGGGAATTGGCATACACGAACACGATGAACTACGGCATCAACCTTGAAATTTCAGTCGGGTGCGATTTGTCGGATTTCATCATAAGTCAGCGGATGGTTTTCGCGAATGTGATTCAGCGGCAGGTTGCCGTGAATGTCCTGCGGACCATCGCCATGAATCCGGAGGTGCGGGTCAATCGGAATCAAGTGAATGTGACGCGGGACCAGATACTCTACGAAGTGGATGGGATTGCGCAGGGCAGGCCGAGCGGCCTGGCGTATGAACTCCAGCAGTCTTACAAGGCGCTTGAAATCGACACGCAGGGGCTGGACCGGGTCTGCCTCAAGTGCAACAATCACGGCGTGCGCTACGGAACGGTGTAAGGGCCATTTTCCGGCGATTTGGTGCACTTTCTCCGGGCGGATGATAAATTAGTTATCTTTGTTGAGAAAGTCCGTTAAAACGAAGAAAAACGGGCAAGAAACGGAAATGTCAGTATTGCGTGACATATTGGCGCGGGTTGAGCGATACCGGGACGGAATGGAATCCGGGTCGCTCATTCGTGGCGTCTTGGAGGCCAGGGAGGGGGACATCATGGAACTCCAGCACCGGCAGCTCCTGGAGGGGAAGTCCAGCAGCGGGGAGGACCTTCGGCCGTTCTACTCCGAGGACCTGAAGCCGAGCGGGCACTTTTGGTCCGTGGAAACTGCGGGACGGTATGCCGCGTGGAAGCAGTCGCTTTCGTACCCGTATGAAGTGACCCGGCAGAATCCGGATGCCCCGAACCTCTTCATCAACGGGAAATTCTTCGATGAGTTGGAGGTGCGCTTCGGGTCTGATTCCATGACCATCGCCGGGGGGACACTTTACGCCGCCGGGATAGTTGCGAAGTACGGCCTTGAGAACTTCGGTTTGTCGGATGAAAAGTGGGAGGTTTTTATGACCGAGCGCGGGGGGCTGGATGCCATCGTAGTGGAAATTCAAAATTTGTTGTTTATATGAGCGAGAAACTTTACCCGGTGCTTCCGGGGGCTATCATGACTGACCGCGTGATAGGGGAGATTCAGCGGGCGCTTGCCGAGGGTCTTCCGTGGCTGGATGCTTGCTACGGGCGCGCCCAGCGGCTGGTCCGAAACATCGAAGGCCGGCGAATTGTGTACCCGGCCGTCTATACGGGGGAGGGAAACGAATATCTGAACGTTGAGCCGGACGGCGAGAAAGGGAACTTCGGATTTTTCATCGTGGATGACCCGGAAGTGATTGATTGGACGCCGGGGCAGTATAACCGCGTGACCGCTCCCTTTTCGCTGGTTATCTGGTACGACTGCCGGCGCGTCTTCGGGGATGGGGACACCCGGAACACGGAGCTGCTGAAAAGCCAGGTCCTCGGCATCCTGAACGGGCGCGGGGGATGGCACTTGACCCAGGGCCGCGTGACCATTGGCCGCGTCTATGAACAGGCGCAGAATATCTACCGGGGATTTTCGCTGGATGAGGTGGATAATCAATTTTTGATGCACCCCTACGGCGGTTTCCGCTTTGAAGGAGAATTGGACTTTTACGAACCTTGCACGCTATGACTTACACTTACACCGAACACTGCCTGACTATCCTTTCGGGCTACAAGACGAAAAAAAAGGATATGAAGCCCTGCCTCCGGCTTGCGAAGGAGGCAACGGCGGGAAAGACGGACGTTTTCGAGCGTTCGCTTTTCTCGTTAAAAATGGAATGGATATGCCATAACTTTCTCTACAATATCGGCTATAAGCGGGAGCAGACGAAAGATGTGGACCTGGATAATCCGGCGGACCATCCCGAATGGCTCTATATCCTTTGCGGTCTTTTAGTATGGATATTCGTATGGTAAACTTGATTTGCGCGGTTCTATTGATTGCGGCGGGGGTTGCTTTCATCCTTACGCTGGCGGAGAAATGGGGCTGGCGGGAGTGGTTGATGGTCCACGCCCCGAATGAGTTCCTTTATCGGCTTTTCCTTTGCAAATTTTGTTGCAGCTGGTGGATGCTGGTTATCGTGTCCGTTTGCATTTTCATCATTGTCCGGGATGCCTCTCTTTTGGCCGTCCCGGTCTTTGCAACTCCTATCGTCGTGCGGCTATGGTAACACTCAATCTTGGAAATCATGTCGTGCGGGTTTATGATGGGATAGAAGACCTGCCGATTGTCCGGTATCATAAGTATCAAAAATTCGCACTTATTGATGCCGGGATAGGGTCGGATATCGCATCGCTGGACCGGAGGCTGGAAAAGACGCGAATCTTCACGGCCCAGGGCCGGATGCAGGATGCGGCCCGGGAATTGGAAAACCTCCGGCAATGTGTCTTCTTCATTCAGTCGGAAGTAAGTCCGCGAAATCTATCCTTTGCGGCCCTCGTGGCGGAGATTGACGGGGAGCCGGTAACGGATATTTCAGACGAAGCGCTGCGGGCTATATGCAGGAAGTTGCAGGACACGCCGGAGAGAGAGATGGCCGCCCAGGTTGAGGCGGTCAAAAAAAAAATAGATGAGGAGCTGACGTTGTTTTTCCCGTCGCTCTTCGAGGGGTCGGAATTGAAGGAATACTACGGACTTTTGCGGAAGCGGATTCTTGCGGTCCTTGCGGCGGTCCAGCGGGGGGAATGGGACGGGGAGGATGTCCGGGCCGCGACGGATGAACTTCTTACATTCAGTAAGCCGAAGCAATACACGGGGCCGGACGGGGCGGAGGTGGAGCATGAGAAGCAGTTTGATAGCATCTGCCTTGTAATGTCGGAGCGGCTGCACGTGGAGCCGAAGCGGATGACCGTCCAGGAGTTCTACAACGCCTACGAATTTCTGCAAGAGCAGGGGAAACGCGAGAAAGCGGCCAAAAACGGCCGAAATTCGCGTTAAAAGTCAAAAGACGATAAATTATATATCCGGCGGAAGAAACGCCGTTAAAACGAAAATTTGGGGGAAATAAACAATGACTAATCCGAATCCGCTTTATTACCGCGACCTCGTGACGCCGGACTCCAGCATCACGGACCTGATAGCACAGCTGACGGCGGCGATTGAAAAGTATGAGGAATTGCAGTCGAAGGTCAAGCAATCGGCCAGCGAAGCCGCCCGGGCGATGGGCGGCATGTCCGGCGCGACGCAAGAGCAGAGAAACATTATCTTCCAGACGGCGGAAGAGGCAAGCCGCCTTGCCGACGAGATGAAGAAACTCCGGACGGAAGAGGGGGCAGCCGCAAAGGAAGTGGACCGCTTGAAGCAGGCGCAGAAGGAGTATAATAAAATCGCCGAATTGCAGGAACAAATCAACAAGAGCGCCGAGGGGTCTTATAACCGCCTATCGGCGCAATATCGTCTGAACAAAATCCGCATCAACGAGATGAGTGCGGCGGAGCGGGAACGCAATAAGTATTTCATCGAAGATACGCGGCGGATGTATGAGGAAATGTCCCGGTTGCAGAAAGAGACGGGGAAATATACCCTCGAAGTCGGCCACTATGAAAACGCCCTCCGTGCTCTCCCCGGTCCGCTGGGGATGGTCGCGGGGCGCATCAGTCAGATGGGCCAATCATTCCGGCAGATGGGACAAAGTGACCTCCCGCTGGGTGCGAAAGCGCTCAACGGATTTTCTATTGTTGCTACCGGGGTCATCGGGATTGTGTCGGCTTTCGCTGCTGGGTTGCAGAACGTGAAAAAGCGGCTCATGGAGTTCGAACAGGCGAACGCGAACCTTGCTACCATCCTGAACGTGTCGAAAAGCGAAATGAAGGACTTGACGGATGCTGCGAAGCAGCTCGGCCGTTCGACGGAGTTCACGGCGAGCCAAGTGACGCAGTTGCAGACGGAACTCGCGAAGCTCGGCTTCGGAAAGGGGAGCATCCTTGCGATGGAGCGCTACGTGCTGGATTTCGCCTCTTCCGTGGGTGCGAACCTCGGCGATGCCGCGCAGGTGGCCGGCGCCACGCTCCGGGCATTCAACCTCACGAGCGCCGACACGGAAGACGCCCTCGGAACGCTGGCCGTTGCTACGAATCGAAGCGCCCTGGACTTCGCGAAGATTCGGGAAAGCATCGGGACGGTTTTTCCCGTTGCAAATGCCTTCGGGGTATCGCTGAAAGATACCATCGCGCTCCTGGGAATACTTGCCAATGCCGGCTTCGATGCTTCCAGCGCCGCGACGGCCACGCGAAATATCTTGCTGAACCTTGCCGACGCGAACGGGAAACTTGCCGAGAGCATCGGCGGTCCGGTCAAAGACTTTGACGGCATGATTGCGGCCTTCCAGCAGCTCAAGGACCGGGGCATCGACCTTGCCGAAGCGCTGGAAGTGACGGATAAGCGAAGCGTGTCGGCCTTCACGGCTTTCCTTTCCGGGGCTGATTCCGTCCGGGAACTCCGGGATGCCCTTGAGGACGTGGACGGGGAATTGGAGCGGATAGCAAAGGAACGGCTTGATACGGCCACGGGTTCATCTTTGACCTTGCAGAGCGCCGTCGAGGGCCTGACGCTTTCCTTCGATTCGTGGACGGAAAAGATAAAGACGACGAATACATGGCTTGCGCAGTTCGTGCGCTTTGTCAATCGTGCACTTTTTCCGACGGAATCGCTGTCAGAGAGTATGCGGCAGAACTTTGCCCGGCAGCTGGAAATTGCCGGAGACCAGGCGGACCAATATATCGGCATCATGCGGGGCAAGTTTGAAGAAGAAGGCGCCGAGATCGCCGGGCGCGGTTTTCTCGGTCGCTGGTTCAGCCGTGGCGATGCCGAAGCGCTCGCCGAACGGCAGTCCGCTTTCGAGAAAGCCGTCAAGCAAAGGGAAGAAGCCCTTGCCAATGCCGAGGCGGAGCGGATAAAGCAGGAAGAGAACCGCATCCAGGCCGAGCA
>JAZQJH010000004.1:0-33454 GCA_045541555.1 Eubacteriales bacterium
TGTGGCGGAGCGCTGATTTATCAGAGGGAACGGTTCAATTCCGTTACGGGTGAAAAAATATTCTTACCACGAGAGAGGAAAAAAACATGTACGAAGACAAGAATCTGATCTGTAAAGATTGCGGCAATGAATTTGTATTCACCGCCGGCGAGCAGGAGTTCTATGCAGAAAAAGGCTTCCAGAACGAGCCCCAGAGATGCAAGGCCTGCCGTGACGCTCGCAAGACCGCTGCCAGAGGCGCAAAGACCTACTACGACGCCGTCTGCGCTGATTGCGGTGCTGAATGCAAGGTTCCCTTTAAGCCCACCGAGGATCGTCCTGTATATTGCAGCGACTGCTTCGCAAAGAGAAAAGACGCTGAATAATTTAGATATTATTCAGGCCACGCCGAAATCGGCGTGGCCTTTTTCTTTTTTAAAATATTTCTTCTACGATCCGTTCGCACTCCGGAGGTGAATAGACCCAACGTTCCATCCGATCACCCGTATAAAAGTATGTAAACGGCGCAGGCTTTGCAATGGGATCCCCCAGATCGACGATCGCCAGTTTAACCTTCATCTTTTCCGGCAGAATGCTCTTGATATAGACCCCCACATAGCGATCCACTTCTGCCTGCTCCGTCAGCTCTGCCAGCCCGGCAAGATTGGGTGCAAGCTCTACGAAGATACCGTAATTTTCCACACTGCGGATGATGCCGCCCACCGTCTGCCCGGCTTCAAATTGGCAAACGTTCTCCTCCCAGGTTCCCAAAAGCTCTTTATGGGAAAGTAAAAAACGCTTATTCTCCCGATCCACCTGCAACACCACCGCCTTGATATGCATTCCGCATACAAACCGATGATCCGGATGGCGAATGCGAGAGACCGAGATGCGGTCAATGGGGATCATGGAAATAACGCCGCACCCCAGATCCACAAACGCACCAAACTGCTCTAAATGGGTCACGCGCGCGTCCACCACCATCCCCGGCTCCAAGGTTTCCAGTAAATAGTCCAGGCATCGTTCCTGAGCCTCACGCCGTGAAAGAAGCGCCATTTTGCGATTTCCCACCATCATAAAGCCCTTCACGACGAAACTGACCATTTTATTGACCCGGGTAATGATGGCTACATCCTTGACCGTCCCCTCCCGGATCCCGATCGCCGCGTCCTCGCGAGGAATATATCCACTCATGGAACCCAGATCCACGTATAGATTATGCCCACTATCGCAAAGGGTGCACCGTGCCTGAAGAATTAACCCCTCTTCCTTGGCGCGCAGTAACCCCTGCTCCGTTTCCAGATACGGCCGCTCTTCGGCACGCACCGTCCCCTCCGGACGGTATGCTTCCTTTATCATTTTGATCCATTCCTTTCCAACCGTTCTTGGTTAAATATATATGAAACCCCAAGGAAATCTATAACTTATTTTGGCAAACTTACAATTGAAAAAAGCGGTAATTTTTGATATACTATATAAAGGAAAATTTTGTTTTCTTGGAGGGTGCACGATGGATGTACAACTTTCGGATATTCTAATCATGAAAAAGCAGCATCCCTGCGGCTGTAACCGCTTCCGGGTCCTCCGTATTGGGATGGATTTCAAGATCCGGTGCACCGGGTGCGGTCATGAGATCATGGCACCCCGCAAAAGCATCGAGAAAAATATCAAAAGAATTGAGCGTGAAACCGATGATCAATAAACTTCAACTCATCGCGGAGCGGTATGACGAGATCAACCTGCAGCTCTCCGACCCCAATATCATCAGCGACCAAGAGAACTATAAGATGCTGATGAAGGAATATAAGCAATTGACCCCGGTCGTGGAAAAATTCCGGGAGTATCAGCACTTTGCCACCCATTTTGAGGAGGCAGCGGCCATGCTGAAAGAAAATTCTGACCCGGAGCTTCGGGAATTGGCAGAGCTGGAATACAAAGAGAATAAGACCGGTATGGAGGCCTGCACCGAGGAATTAAAGATCCTGCTCCTCCCCCGGGACGAGCGCGACGATAAAAACGTCATCATCGAGATCCGCGGCGGTGCCGGTGGCGAAGAGGGGATGCTTTTTGCAGCCACCCTCTTTCGGATGTATACCATGCACGCCGATGCAAAAGGTTTTCGCTATGAGGTGCTGAGCCTGAACGATACCGAATTAGGCGGTATTAAAGAGATCGCCTTCTCCATCACCGGCGAGGGTGCCTTCTCGCGCTATAAATTTGAGAGCGGCGTTCACCGCGTCCAGCGCGTGCCGGAGACCGAAAGCGGCGGACGAATTCATACTTCCACCGCCACCGTCGCCGTCCTTCCGGAAATGGAAGAGGTGGACTTTGAGATCAATCCTGCCGACCTGCAGATCGATACCTTCCGCTCCAGCGGTGCCGGCGGTCAGCACGTCAATAAGACTGAAAGCGCCATCCGCATCACCCACCTCCCCACCGGGCTGGTGGTGGAATGTCAGGACGAGCGCAGTCAGCATAAGAATAAAGAACGTGCTTTAAAGATCCTGCGTTCCCGCCTTGCTGATATCGAACGAGAAAAGCAGGAAGCGGCAGTGGCAAGCGAGCGTAAAAACCAGGTCGGCACCGGGGACCGCAGTGAACGTATCCGCACCTATAATTATCCCCAGGGTCGCGTGACCGATCACCGCATCGGGCTGACCCTCTATAAATTAGAGCAGGTACTCAACGGAGACCTGGATGAACTCATCGACGCTTTGGTCACCAGCGACCAGGCGGAAAAACTGAAAGGTACGCAAAACTGATGAATACAAAGATCTATGCCGCCTCTTCCGAAGAACTTGCAGAGTGCGGCGCTTTACTCCGCCAAGGGGAGCTGGTCTGCTTCCCCACCGAAACGGTCTATGGCTTGGGAGCAAGCGCTTTAGACCCGGCGGCAGTCGCCAAAATATTCGAGGTCAAAAACCGCCCGGCAAATAACCCCCTCATCGCGCATATCAGCGACTGGTCGATGCTGGATCAGGTCACCGACGCCATGCCGGAAGAGATTCGGGAATTGGCAGAGCGGTTCTGGCCCGGCCCCTTGACGGTGGTCGTTCCCCGAGGCAAGAAAATCCCGAATATCGTTTCGGCAGGCTTGGATACAGTAGCAGTCCGATGCCCCGAGCATCCCATTGCACGCGCCCTGATCCGGGAAGCCGGCGTCCCCATTGTGGCGCCCAGCGCCAATCTATCCGGCCGTCCTTCCCCCACCTGCCTGGAGCATTGCCGGGAGGATCTGGACGGAAAGATCTCCGCCATCATCGACGGCGGTCGTTGCGCCATCGGCTTGGAAAGCACCGTCCTCGCCCCCATGGGCGGCCGTAAATTGAAGCTGCTGCGCCCCGGCGGTATTACAGTCGATATGCTGGAAAACGCCGGTTATACGGTAGATTTGGACCCTGCCATTCTGGCACCGGTCAAGGAGGGGCAAAAAGTCTCTTCTCCCGGTATGCTTCACCGCCATTACGCCCCCCAGGCGCCCATGACCATCGTGACCGGTTCCCCGGAAGAGGTCTGCGCCGCCATCAGAAAGAATTTAACTGAGGAAACTTGGGTATTGGCCTTTGATGAATACCTCGGCCAGTTTCCACACGCCCTTTCTTTCGGTTCCGAAAAGGATCCACTTTCCCAATCCAACGCACTATTTGAGGCTTTACGTCGTTTTGACACCCTGCCCTGTCAAAAGATCTACGCCATGTACCCCCATGAGGACGGCGTAGGGCTGGCGGTACGCAACCGCCTTTTACGGGCAGCCTCTTTCCAAATTATACCTGCTGAAAGGCTGTGATGCTATGATCTTAGGTCTGACCGGCTTCAGCGGTGCCGGCAAAAGCACCGTTGCCGAAATATTTAAGGAGCACGGCTTCTATCATTTGGATTGTGATCGTCTTGTGCACGAAGAAGTCTATCACGATCCCGAAGTCCTTGCCGCCCTGGCGCAAGTCTTTGGAGATGATGTGATCCAAAGCGGCACATTGAACCGCCCTGCCCTGCGTCATCGTACCATGGGCGACCCCCAAGCATTAAAGACGCTGAACGATACCGTCATGCCCTTTATTCTTTTGCATATCCGGCGCACGCTGGACGCGCATCGAAATGAGCCTATTATCCTGGATGCTCCGCTTCTTTTCGAAAGCGGTCTCCATGAAGAATGTGATAAAGTCCTCTCGGTCATTGCCGACCCCGAGGAGGCGCTCCACCGCATCATCGAGCGCGACCATCTGACCGCCGATGAGGCGCAAAAACGCCTTTCCAGCCAGCATCCGGCTGAATATTATACCGAAAAAAGCGATTATGTTTTGGTCAACGATCAAGGGCTTTCCGCCTTGACGAAGCAAACCGTCGCCCTTTTAAATCAACTCTATGACCCGGCACTATAAATCGCTGGGGCTTTGGCTGGGCGCGCTCCTATTGGTGACGATCTTCATTCTCTTGATCCGTCCGCCCAAGATCACCCCGGCTCTGCATTCCGATTATCACGACGAGGTCAACCGCTACGCATCGGCATACGGCTTAGATCCTGCGCTGGTTTTCGCCGTCATCAAGACGGAGAGTAATTTCGACCCGGAGGCGCACTCCCATCAGGACGCGCACGGCTTGATGCAGATCACCGAGTCCACCCTCAACTGGGCGATGACGCGCGAAGGAAAGGGCGCAAACTATACCGTTCAGGATCTGTACGATCCGGAAATCAACATCAAATACGGCTGTTTGATCTTATCCTTATTATTAAACGAATTCCAGGATCAGGACACCGCGCTGGCTGCTTATAATGCCGGCCGCGGTAACGTATTAAAATGGTTAAAAGACACACGCTATTCGGAGGACGGTATTCATATCAAAACCACTCCTTTTAAAGAAACCACGGAATATATTAAAAAGGTAAATAAATATCATCTGCAATATAAGGAGATGTTACAATGAGCTTATTCTACGAAACCAAGAACATCTATGAAAACAAAGAAGAGCTGTCTGAGATCTTCAAGGTTGCTGAGGGCTATATGGACTTCATGACCCGATGCAAGACCGAGCGCTCCTGCGTGGCCTATTTTCAGAAACGGGCAGAAAAGAAAGGCTATAAGCCGCTGGAAAAAGGTGTAAAGCTTCAAAGCGGTGATAAGTTTTATATCGTCAACCGCGGCCGGAGCATCTTCCTTGGCATTATGGGCAAGCGCCCGGTAGAGGAAGGATTGCATATCGCCGCAGCGCATATCGACTCGCCGCGGATCGACCTCAAACCCTGTCCCCTCTATGAGTCTGAAGGCTTAGCACTTTTGAAGACCCATTATTACGGCGGCATTAAAAAATATCAATGGACCGCTATCCCCTTGGCGTTGGAAGGCGTCGTCGTCCTTTCCGACGGCAAGACGGTGGATCTCTCCGGCAACGACTATACCTTCACCATCTCCGAGCTTTTGATCCACCTCGCCCATGAGCAGATGGAGAAAAGCGCTTCAAAAGTCATTGAAGGAGAAAGCCTCCGGGTCATCGCCGGTTCCATCCCCGATATGACCGCTGATAAGGATAAGGTAAAAGCCGCCGTCCTGCAGATCCTCAACGAAAAATACGGTATGGCAGAAAAGGACTTCATCTCCGCCGAGCTGACCCTGGTTCCCAAATTCGATCCGGCGGAGCTGGGCTTTGATAAGAGTCTCATCGGCGCTTACGGCCATGATGACCGCATCTGTGCCTATACCGCATTTGAAGCGTTAATGCAGACGGAAGCACCGGAAAAGACCGCTTTAGTGGCGCTGGTGGATAAAGAAGAGATCGGTTCTGACGGCGTTGGCGGAATGCAGAGCCAGTTTATGGAGCTGGTCTTTGGTCGAATCGCTCCGGGTGTTTCCCTGCCGGAGCTTTGCTATCAATCCAAGTGCCTCTCCGCTGATGTCAATGCGGCACTGGATCCCCTCTACCCCGCCCCCACCGAAGCGCAGAACTGCTGCCGCCTCAGCCATGGCCCTTGTATCACAAAATACACCGGCGCACGGGGAAAAAGCAGTACCTCCGATGCCTCCGCCGAGACCATGGGATACTTTACCCGACTTTTTGATGCTAACGGCATCCGTTGGCAGACCGGCCTTTTGGGCGCAGTAGACGCCGGCGGCGGCGGTACCGTTGCCAAGTATATGGCAAACCGCAATATTGATACCGTAGACATCGGCATCGGCCTGCTTTCCATGCACGCACCTTTTGAGATCGCATCCAAGGCAGATATTTACGAAACTATTCGGGCATTCCATGCCTTCTTAAAATAAGGAGATCCTATATGAACTATCAGGAAATCGGCTTTAAGCCTACCGACATTTTAATTCCCCGCCATGTAGACAAAAAGAAGTGGAGCGTTGTGGCCTGCGACCAATACACCAGCCAGCCGGAATACTGGGATCGCGTCAAAAGCTTTGTCGGTGACGCACCCTCTGCTCTTAAGATCATGCTCCCCGAAGTGGATTTGGCAAATGCAGATCCCATCGCCATCAATCGCACCATGAACGAATATCTGGAAGGCAATATCCTCCGCACCCTTCCCAATTCTTTGGTCTATATCAAGCGCACGCAAGCGGATGGAAAGGTACGCGAAGGACTGATCGGTGCCATGGATTTAGAGTGCTATGATTATCATAAGGGCTCCAAGTCCCTTTGCCGCGCCACCGAAGGCACCGTCGAGGAGCGGCTTCCGCCCCGCATTAAGATTCGCCAGAATGCGGCCATCGAAATGCCTCATATCATGGTGCTGATCGACGACCCTGAATATACCGTCATCGAAGCGCTGAACGAGCAGCGTCATGAATTCAATAAGATCTATGATTTTGAACTGATGGAAAACGGCGGTTATCTCTGCGGATATTCCATCACCGCCGAGCAGAGCACCCCCATTCTGCAAGCCTTAGCAGCACTGGCAAAGGATGAAGAGGATCCCCTGCTTTACGCCATGGGCGATGGAAACCACTCTTTAGCCACAGCAAAGGCGTGCTATGAAAAACTCAAAACGGAACTGGGCGATGAAGCACTTCAGCATCCTGCTCGCTATTGCTTGGTCGAATTGGTCAATATCCATAGCCCGGCTTTGGAATTTGAGCCGATCCACCGCATCCTCACCAAGGTACAGCCGGATCATCTTTTGGGCTTTTTGAAGGATGCCGGTTTAGAAGAGGGCGCAACTCATCCCCAAACCATTGAGGTCGTTCAAAACGGCGTTCATTCTACCTGGTCCTTTGCAAAGGAAACGGCCAAACTGGCAGTCGGTACACTCCAGAATGCTTTGGATGAGTATCTTGCCCACCATGATGCAGAAATTGATTATATCCACGGTTCCGATATTGTGGAGAATCTCTCAATGCAAGAAAATTCCATCGGCTTTATTCTGCCGGATATGAACAAAGCCGATCTTTTCCCCACCGTCGAAATTGATGGTGCTCTTCCCCGCAAGACCTTTTCCATGGGTCACGCCCATGATAAGCGCTTCTATTATGAATGCCGCAAGATCATTAAATAAAAAGCAAAACGCCCCACCAAAAGGTGGGGCGTTTTTATGTTCTCACGCGCGCTCAGCGATCCATTCATCGATCTTCGTCTTAGCAATACGCTTGATGTCCTCCTTGGCATAGGGGGATTCTGCGCCGCCATTGACATAGATGAAATACTTTCCGTCAGCAGTCTGATACAACGTCTCTTCATAGCCGGCGGGATCACCAAAATTACCGAAGGTGTTCTTTTTGATGATAACAGCATTCTCAGTATCGTACTCATACTTGCAGATGGTCTTCTTCATATATCGTTCACTCCTTTACAATATTATAATTTCATTATAACGAAAAAGCCTTATTTTTGCAATGGTCTTTCGTATTTTCTCTCTTTTGGATGATTCGATAGGAAAAAATCGACTTGAAAATAGTAAATATTACGGATTTTTTTACAATATTATGCTATTTTCCCAATCACAACACTTTCTACTTTACAGTTTATTTACACTCCATACTCGCTTTTTTACCAAATATATGATAAAATAGATAAGGTGAATTAACCGAACCTTATGAAAAGAGGTTGATACTCATGCAATTTTCCAATAACGTTACTGCCTATGAACTGGAGCGTGCGGAATCCTTAGCGAAAATGTTGCTCCAGGAGCGAGAATTCCGTACCCTGATGACTTACTATCGGGCCGCCATGATGGAAGTGGAAACCAAGTTTAACGTACTTAACGAAGGATTAAATATTACCCATGACCGCAACCCCATCGAAACCATCAAATGCCGTTTGAAGCACCCTAAAAGCATTATTGAAAAGCTATGGCGCAAAGAACTACCGCTAACCGTAGAGTCGATTGAAAAGCATATTCGGGACATCGCCGGCGTACGGGTCATCTGTGCCTTTCCGGAAGACGTCTATCTTTTGGCGGAGTATCTCCTAAAGCAGGATGATATTGAGCTGGTGCGTGTCAAGGACTACATAAAGAACCCCAAGAAATCCGGCTATCGCAGTCTGCATCTGATTATAAAAGTCCCCATCTTTCTTGCGAATGAAAAGAAAATGATGCACGTAGAGATCCAACTACGTACCATTGCCATGGATTTCTGGGCCAGCCTGGAGCACAAAATGAAATATAAAACTGATGACCTTGAAGATGCCGAGGAAATTGCCAAAGAATTGAAGGCGTGCGCCGACCAGATCACGCAACTTGATCTCTCTATGCAGAATATCCGTAATCGGATCGATAAAAAGAATGAGTGAGAATAAAAAACACCCCAAAATGGGGTGTTTTTATTTGGTGGACTCGAAGGGGATCGCCCCTCTGCGGAGCGGCCGGGGTCGGCTCTGACTGCCCACCGGGCAGTCATTCACTACCGACCCTTCGATCCCCACTGATTTAAACACAAATAAAAAACAACCACCGCTTGCGGTGGATGTTTTTATTTGGTGGACTCGAAGGGGATCGAACCCTCGACCTCCGCATTGCGAACGCGGCGCTCTCCCAGCTGAGCTACGAGCCCATAACGGATATTATTATAATATATCCAGGCACAACTGTCAAGAAAAAGTTTGGAAGATAGAGCCGCGTAAACGCGGCGGTAAAACACTATTTTCTTGGTGAGTAGAAACCTTAAAGAAAGTAAGCTCATGGGATACTCTGCGCCGCAAGGATTTTTCGAGCCGCTGGTCGGCGGCTTACGAAAAATCCTTGCGGCTCGAGACACAGCAGTCCGCCCGTTATCGACGGGCGGCTTCCTCAACGAACTTTTTTGCCAAAGGCAAAAAAGTTCGATCCGGGGCATCTCTGCCAAATAATAAATGCCCTCTCGCAAGCGAGGGGCATTTATTATTTGGCGGAGATGGTGGGATTCGAACCCACGTGCCCGGCTAAGGACAAAACGATTTCGAATCGTTCTCGTTACGACCACTTCGATACATCTCCTCATCGCCCAAATATTTTACCACATACCCCTCGCTTTTGCAAGTCCCTTTCATATTTTTTCTTATTGATTACTATAATTTAATATGAAAAAATGGATTTTGTTTTTTCTTTGTTTTACGTTCATTTTTGCCCCTCTTGCCGATGCAGCCATCGGAAGCAAGGGATTGATCGTAGCGCAAGGAAAGGGAGAGATCGTCTTAAAAAAAGGTGAACGAAAGTGGCTATATGTCCGGGATGGTTTTTCAAAGCTTCCGGTTCTTAAAGGCATCTGCTATTATTCCGACAATACCTATGTGGCATCCGTAGGCCTTCACAGCGGCATTTTACGTGCCAATGCCATCGGCACCGCCACTCTGACAGTTTCCAACAACAAAGGCGATTGCGGAGTCCTACGCGTCAAAGTCGTCGGCGTAAAAAAAGGAAATCCTCTGTGGCTTTTATTGCTTCTCCCCTGCCCTCTGTTATTTTTTATATTCCCAAAAAGAAAAACCGCCCGGTAAAACCGGGCGGTTTTCGTTCAATTAGAAGCCATAATAAACGGCAACCATCTTAGCAACCTCTGCTCTGGTAATATCATTCACCGGATTGAGGTAGAGCTTACCGTTATCACCGGAACCACCGATCATCTTGTACTCGGAAACCGCGAGGGTCACATACGGAACAGCCCAATCGGAAACTGCTGCCGTATCAGCAAAGCCGCGAGACTTGAAGTCGAGATCCAAAGTTGCCTTCTTGGAAGCGTAGTAAGCGGGAGCATCCATAGCAACTCTATCGTTGACCATACATACGCCAACCAGCACTTTAATAACCTGCTCACGGGTCGCATTAGACTCACCATTGAAGTAGAGCAAATCGCCTTCGCCGTTACCACCCATGATCCCATTGGAGGTAATTGCACGGACATAAGGCAGTGCCCAAGACTCAATCTTATCTGCATAGGGCAGAACGGTGTTCTTTTCGGTATACTTGGAAGTATCCAGACCCAACACACGGCTTGCTACAGTCGTGATCTCATAGCGGGTGATCTTGCTTTCAACGTTGATCTTACCGCTATCGTCGCCCATAAAGATACCATATTTATCGTCGTTAAGATATGCTACATAGTCCTTAACCCAATGATTATTCAACGCGGCAGCATCTTTATAATTGACAGACGCACGGTCGGAAATGATGTTGATCACGCCGTCAAACGGGCGAATTCTGGTGGTGTAGACCTGACCATCAGCAAAGCTGGTATAGATGGCTGCATTAAGAACCGCATAAACCTTTGTAACCTTCTGGTTCAAAACCACAGCGGAGTCAATGAGAATTGTCTTATTGCGATCAGCATAGAACACCATGCTGGCGACAACCGTATCCTTAGAAATGTTACCGTAATTATCGGAAGTATCCCGAATGATCTGACCCTTCAAGGAAATATTCTTCGTACCGTCAGGCAAATAGAAGGTATATTCATTATCACCGGTCAGGCTGGCGTTATAGGTCAGATCGCCAACTGTACCAACTACGTCCGGTTTCAAAAGGTTTTCAGCTTGAGACTGAACGATCACCTTATGGATGCTGCTGGATTTCTGATCCTCAGAGGTAACCTTAACGAAGACGAAGAAGATGTCGCGGTATACGCCGTCCTTCTGAGCAAGAACCAAATTGTTTGCGCAAGGAGAGGTGCAAGCAAGATCGTTATAAACCTGATAGGTTGCACCGGTGGAAACGGAAGCCTTCAGTAGCATAGCATCCAAAGTTCTCATGTTCAAAAGCCAGCCATTATCTTTCTTGGTTGCATTCTCAATGCTAAAGAGTTCACTTTCGCTACCCTTAACCTTTTTGATCTTCAGGGTATACTCTTCGGTGTTCTTCCCACTTGCAGAAGTAGCGATGGCATTCAGCGTTACGCCGGAATCACCAATGCCGGTAACAGTATAGGAACCATCCTTATTCGGCACCAAGGTATTGTTGCCCTTCGTCACCTCAATCGCACCGCCCAGCAGGGAGTACGGAGTAAAGGTAAAGGACTTCTCGCTGTTCAGAATTTCAGCCTCAAAAGTGGTACTGTTCACTCTGGACATTCCATTCACATAGGTGATGGCAGCCTTATCCATCTTAGAAAGATCAACTGTATTAATGTTGACAAAGGTCAGCGTATAAATATCGGACTTCAGTCCATTCTCACTGGTGACCTTCATATAGCAAGGATTATGAAGGGTCATATCCGGCCGCACCAGCTTTTCATTCGGCAAGCAAGCTTTCGTCTTATAAATGCCGTGAGAAGCACCAATGGAAGTCTCAATTACAGCGTTTTCATAGGAGTACTCAAAGTTCGTTGCGCTAATATCAGCATAAGCCGTGATCGTCTTTTTCTCATTATCGATGAGAAACCCATCCATGTAATACAGCTCGTTCTCCGTGTTAGCTTCGCGGTTAATGACCAGCTTGATCACCTTCCGAACAGTCTGATCATTGGAAGAAACAACTGCATAATAGGTATTCACCGGATTGGGCAGAGTGAGCTTGGTCACAACGCTATCCTCAGTGAGGCTCTCATTGGAATAGATCTTCAGCGTAGAGTACTCGCCGGCAACCAAGGGAATATCATAGGTGGTCTGATCCGCGGAAACGCTATCGGTATAAACAGACTGACCACCGGTGGTTTTCAAGGTACCCTTGCCGGTCACCATGTAATCCGCTTCAGGAGTGATATTCAGATCCGAACGAACCGTCATATCCCAATCAAGGAAGGTGTAGTCGATCTTAACACGCTTCTGCTCTTCGATTGTAAATTTATTGGTATTCATGCTACCCCAACGCAGAGCACCGTCAGGCAAAAGGGCGTTGCCGTCATAGGTGGCAGCATAATAGTTACCGGACCAGTCAAACATGGTACCTTCGCCGGTACCGCCGGTACAAGGCAAACAATTCTTACCGATCATGCGGTTGCACTTGATATTCATCATATCGGATACGTTTTCTTTATTACACAAGAAACGGGAGTTACTGGTGGTAGAAACAAAGAGAGTATCACTATCGCTTTCCTGAACCAAGGTATTGTTAGTAAAGTTCAACTTCATGTTGTTACCGGTGAATTTGATCTGGATACCGCGTCCCACAGCGAGACCGTTGATAAAGAGGTTGTTGTCAATATCGTAAACGATATTCGTCTTAACAGCCAGGTTACCGCCGTTATCGTTGAAGTTGATGACGTAAATCTTGCCCGCGGTGTGGTTTTCATGGAAGCAAGAATTCTTGATAGCATAATAGGGATTTGCAATGTCGCGGGAACGGAAGGTGGTATCAGTAAACTGAGCACCGTTCTTGATCTGACCGAAATACAGACCATCCACAACAAACTTCTCCACGTAAGAACCAAAGGCAACAGTACCGTCCAATCCCACGATACGGCTGTTATAAATCGAGAAGTTATTAAAGTCCGAGGTGCTGGCTCTCATAAAGTTGAAGAGGTACTTGTTTGTAACGCCCTTGCTATCCAGGCCGCCGACAGCACCCTCTGCATACACGTTCTTAATGATCGTTACGCTTTCGCCGGTACGGTCGGTATCATCAATGTAGGAGCAATCTTTACCCATCTTGATACCGTCGATCTCGATAATATAGTTATCAATACCGGCCGCTACGCGGATACACTTTTGAAACTCGGTTTCGAAAGACTGATTACGCTCAGGATTCAGAACCCAGGCGGAATTCATGACGTTTTCCTTGGTAACGGTGTCTACAACCGTCTTATTAGGATTTACGCCGGCCTGCTCACCCAAAATAGTGCAGGATCCGGGCAGTACAAGCTCGGTCTTATAAATACCAGAGGGGAACAAGATCGTAGGAGCTTCAACGCCCTTGGATTTAGCATACTTAAAGATCTCGTTGAAATCAGAGAAGATCGTCTTACCGGCTTCAAACTTATAGACCTCACCTTTCCATCTATACGGAATGATGGTGCCGTTCTTCATACCGGCAGCTTCGGATTTATACATGTACTGGTTGGGAAACTTTTCTGCGAAACTTTCCAGCTGATCCATAGAGCCCATGTTTTCGATATTAATTGTATAGAAAGGAGCGAAAGAGGAGTCGCCGTTCTTGATGATCTTTGCGTAAACGGTTTTCTTTGCATAGGGGTCACTACCCAGCAAGGTGGAGGTCAGCTTATTCTGCGGAATTTTCTCAATCTCATGAGCACCGGTGATGACACCGTCCTTAGAGACATAAGCCTTTCTGTAGAGCTGAACCGTAAAGCCCTCGGGAGCATTGAAGGTAAAGGTCTTATTATCCAGATCAGAAGCGTTATAAACCAGCAGATCAGCGCTATAATTAAAGTCATCGACCCAAGCCAGCATCCAATCATCGATGGTCATCTTCCAGGCATCAGCCTTCTTGGTCATATCTTCGTCGGCCCAATAACTATCTCGCACCAAACGATGATCCTCTTCGGTCATAAAGATCGGCTGAGCAACAGCCAAACCGGAAGTCGTACCAAAATAGTTATCAGTCATATCGATGTAGGTCGATTTGCTGGAACCGGTCATAGGCGGAACCTTATAGGCACCGATCAACCGGTTGTTTTTGATCACCATACACGTAGACTGATCAATATCAGAAGAGTTGTAGAGGAACTCCGACTCCATGAGCGTCGAACCATTGTTTGCATTCTCGTCATCGGCATAGACAAAGTTATTCTGAATGTCAACAACAGAGGAAGCGTTGACGAACTCATAATGGATCACGCCGGTCTTACCGGAAGCCTGATAGAAAACATTGTTATGCAGCTTCAAAGATGCAGCAGAGCGGTCGGTCGCAGCAGAGATGTACAAATCCTTGGTATAGGGATTGGCATCGGTACCCAGCAGCGGCACATTAGCGGTCTCGGTACTGGGCATATAGGTAAAGTCATAATCGTAGGAATAGTTATCCATAGAAATAGCATAACTTATCGGCAGATCTGCAGATTCATTATAGAAGCAGGAATTGGTCACCTCAACGATGGGAGACACGCCTTTTGCAAACCAGCTATGGGTCAGGAAACCGTTGCGGTTATTGATATAACCGACGTTATTGACATAGAGTTTGGCAAAGAAAGGCGCAATAAAGGAGAGATCCGGTGCGTTTTCGCTCAGATCATAAGTCGTCCCCTTTGCAGGCTTATTCTTGTTCATGTTGGTGATGTAGAGGTTTTCCAGTCTGACTGTTCTCTTATGACCAGAAGAACGCAGATACAGTGCATACCGGTTAGAAAGACCTTCGTTACCGGCATTATCAAAGACTGTATTTTTGACAGTCAAGGTAGAAGCACCGCTATTACGCTGGGTATCTACCACTGCACCACCATCTTCAAAGCGCAGACCATCGATGGTCAGATTGCCGTTTCCGGCTGCCAGTCTGACAACAATATCTGCCTTGATGATCGCTTCATCAATACGCTTGCTATTTTCATTCCAAGCGACTCTGGGATTGGAAGTCGCCTTGCTGGCAGCAATACCGGCATTGGGACCCATAATGGTCACGTTACCGGTCACTTCCATTTTCTCATCATACACGCCGGCGCAAAGCAAAATCACCGAATTCTTTCGGTTATTCTTCTTAGCGAACGCTATTGCATCAGCATAGGATGCAAAGTGAATATTCGCCTTGAAGGTCTCTTTGACCGTCTTATCGCGGAACTTGAACTGAATCGGTTCGCCCGCTTTGGTATTCTCCCATTCCGGATTAACCACCAGCGCTTGCCCCAACAAGGACGTATAATCGTCCGATGCGGCCGTAGTGGGGATCACCCAAACGGAGAACATTGATACCATCATTACTAATAAAGCAATAAATGATACCAAGTGCTTCATGTTTTGTTTCATAACAAACTTTCACTCCTTATGAAATACTGGCAAAATATATTTAAATAATATACAAGCAGCCTCATTATATCAAAAAAACGCCCCAAAGGGCATAACCTCATGTTGTTAAAATACAACACTTTGTGGATTTTTATTAAATAGTTTGTATTCCCCTCTATTTTCACCGTGCTTTTCTTCTTTCCTTGCTGGCAGCGGCATATATTTTTAAAAGAAAAGGAGGCATACAAATGAAAAAAGTATCCACATTTATTATTATAGTATGGTTGTTCACCTCAATATGTAGTTTTTCCGCATTTGCCGAAGGCAGTCCGGAGATCTCAGTCCCCTCCGCCCTCTTAATGGACCAGACCACCGGAACGGTTCTTTTTGAAAAGAACGCCGACGAGCAAAGGGCACCGGCATCGGTCACCAAAATCATGACACTCCTCTTGATCATGGAAGCAATCGAAAGCAAAAAAATAAACTGGGACACCCCCATCTCCGTTTCAGCAGAAGCAGCCGGAATGGGCGGAAGCCAGGTCTATTTAAAAGAGGGCGAAACCATGACGGTGGACGAGATGGTTAAATGTATCGCCGTCGTATCCGCAAACGACTGCTGCGTAGCCATGGCGGAAGCAATCGCCGGCAGCAATGCCGCTTTTATTGAGCAAATGAATCAGCGTGCATCAGAGCTTCAAATGACCGGAACCCATTTCAACAGCTGTACCGGGCTGGACACCGAAGACCATTATACCACCGCCCGGGATATTTCCATCATGAGCAGAGAATTGATGAAGCACACCGATATTCAAAAGTATACCACCATTTGGATGGACACCGTACGAGACGGCGCCTTTACCCTCTCTAATACCAATAAATTAGTACGTTTTTATAGCGGTGCCACCGGCCTCAAGACCGGCTTCACCTCTACGGCAGGATACTGCCTTTCCGCCACCGCCACCCGGGAAGGGCTTTCCCTGATCGCCGTCGTCCTGGGCGGTGAAACCTCCGATAAACGCTTTGAAGACGCCAAAGCCCTTTTGAACTACGGCTTTTCTCAATATGGTCTCTATCAGGAGACTCCCCCCTTCCCGTCTCCGGTCAAGGTACTGAAAGGACTTCAAGATACCGTTCTGCCGGTCCCGGCAGAAACGCCGGCGTTCTTAGTTCCCAAGGGAGAGGAAAAAAACATTACCTATACCGTAACGCTGCCGCAATCGGTTGCCGCACCGGTAGAGGCCGGGCAAAAATTAGGTTCTTTGGATTATAGTCTGAACGGAAAATCCATCGGTTCCATCAACCTCATTGCTGAGCGTGAGGTTCCGCCGGTCACGTTCGGCCATTTATTTTTTCATTTAATTCAATATTTTTTCGTAGTTTAGACTTGAATAACCGGGCAAATTATGGTATCATAATTCTAAAGATATCCATCTTTATATTTTCATAGGAGAAGAATTAAGCTATGTCTGTCAAAATCAACAGAAAGTATCTTGGCAAATTTATCGGCGAGCATGAGCCCGAATATCTTCGCCCTTACGTAGAAGTTGCGCATAATATTCTGCACAACAAAAAGGGTGCCGGTAACGATTTCGTAGGCTGGGTGGATCTCCCCCTGAACTACGATAAAGAGGAATATGCCCGCATCAAGGAAGCCGCCGCAAAGATCCAGAAGAACTCCGAGGTTCTCTTGGTCATCGGTATTGGCGGCAGTTACCTCGGCGCCAGAGCAGCTATTGAGTTCATCAACTCCCCGCTCTACAACAATATGAAGAAAAACACCCCTGATGTTTATTTCATCGGAAATAACATCAGCTCCACTTATCTTAGCGAGATCATGGGAATCATTGAGGGCAGAGATTTCTCCATCAACGTCATTTCCAAGTCCGGCACGACCACCGAGCCGGCTATCGCTTTCCGTATCTTCAAGAAGCTGATCAACGAAAAGTACGGCGAAGAGGAAGCGAAGAACCATATCTTCGTCACCACCGATAAAGCCAGAGGAACCCTCAAGGCTCTGGCTACCGAAAAAGGCTATGAGACCTTCGTGGTACCCGACGATGTGGGTGGCCGCTTCTCTGTTCTGACTGCAGTAGGCCTTCTTCCCATCGCAGTCGCCGGCATTGATCTGGACGCAATGATGAAAGGTGCCGCCGATGCACGGATGGATACGTTGGTTGTGGATAACGACTGTTATGCATACGCCATCGACCGCACCATCCTTCTGCGGAAGAATAAATCCATCGAAATGCTCATCACCTATGAACCCTCCGGCGTTTACTTTGCCGAGTGGTGGAAGCAGCTTTACGGCGAAAGCGAAGGAAAGGATCAGAAGGGCCTCTTCACCGCCTCCGCCACCTTCTCCACCGACCTGCACTCCCTGGGTCAGTTCATTCAGGATGGCAATCGCAATCTCTTCGAGACTGTTTTGAAATGCAAGGACGTCAAGCATAAGATCACCATCGAAGAGGAAGATGGCGATATCGACGGCCTGAACTTCCTGGCCGGCAAGACCGTTCAGTATGTTAACGATTGTGCCTTCCTCGGCACCGTCCTGGCGCACACCGATGGCGGCACCCCCAATATCATCCTCGAATTCGACGCTTATGATGCTTATAACTTCGGTTATCTTGTATACTTCTTTGAAAAGGCCTGTGCAATTTCCGGTTACCTTTTGGGTGTCAACCCCTTTAACCAGCCGGGTGTCGAAGCCTATAAAAAGAATATGTTTGCACTCTTAGGTAAACCGGGCTATGAGCAGGAGACCGAAGAAATCAATAAGAAAATTAACAGACTGGGTTAACCGGCATTAACTCAGGGCTGATAAAAATTTCAGATGTCGGAGAAAAGGAGACCGTTATGGTAAAGGTTATTTTAGGGAAAAAGGGCACCGGCAAGACCAAGGCTCTCATCGAGATGGTCAATAAGGCAGCTGTAGAGGCTACCGGTAGCGTCGTCTGCATCGAGTATGGCGATAAGCTGAAGCTGGACATTTCCCATAAAGCGCGCTTGATCGACATTACGAACTATCCCGTAGACACCAATGAGGGCCTGGAGGGCTTCATCAGCGGTCTGTTTGCAGGAAATTACGATATTACCAACGTTTATGTAGACTCCCTGCTGAAGATCGTCGGCGAGGATCTCGATGAACTGGGCGTTGCTCTGGAGAATATGGAGAAACTCACCAAGGCGAATAACGCCACCTTGGTTTGCCTGGTATCTGCAGATGTAGAAACCGCTCCCGAGTCTGTGAAAAAGTTCATGTAACACATTTCAAAAGCCCTGTTCGACAAGAACAGGGCTTTTTTATGAAAAGAGGACAGTAAACGATGATTTATTTATGGATCGCCCTCGGTATTCTGGACGTGCTGATCATCTTCTTTTTGGTGCTGATCTGCGTCGTATCGCTCCGCAGAGCACCGCGGGATCTTCGGACGCAAAAATTCCCCGAGGGGCACCCCATGGTAAAAGTGCAAGAAGCCATCAATGAAAGCCAGGAATTTTTCAAGCACCATCCCGGCGAACTGCTGGTCATTGAAGCGAACGGCGTGGAATTGGCCGCCCGGCGTTATTCCCGGGAAGACCCCAAGGGACGTATCATTATGTTCCATGGCTACCGCTCCATTGCAGAGGTGGATTTCAGTTGCGCCATGGACTACTATTACGCCCAAGGGTATGAGCTGGTATTGGTAGATCAGCGTGCCAGCGGAAAGAGTAGCGGCAGCTGGATCGGGTTTGGCATCCTGGAACGCCACGATTGCCTTTCCTGGATCCGCTATCTTAACGCAGAATTCAAGCCCCTCCCCACCTTTTTAAGCGGCATTTCCATGGGCTGCTCCACCGTCTTGATGGCGCTGGGACTGGAGCTTCCCTCCAATGTCAAGGGCGTCATTGCCGACTGCGGCTTCACCTCCCCTAAAGAGATCATTCGCCACGTTATGGGCAAGACCCTGCATCTCCCCTGCGGCTTGCTGATGCCGGGAATGTCACTTTTCACCAAGATCTTTGCCGGCTATTCCTACGATGAATATTCCACGCTGGAGGCGCTCAAAGACAACCGCATCCCCATCCTTTTCATCCATGGCAAAGAAGACCACTACGTCCCCCACGAGATGACTCTTCAAAACTATGAAGCCTGCACTTCGGAGAAAGAACTAGTTTTGGTAGAGGGTGCCGGTCACGGCACCTCTTATCTTCAGGATAAGCCCCGCGTCGAAAAAGCGCTTGCCGAGTTCTTCCGAAAATATAACGGCTAAATCTCATCATAACACCCCGTCCTTTCGCATATATATTAGCAAGAAAGGGCGGGGTTTGATTTGTTTTACGAATGTGATGAACGGGCACGGGAATTGGGCAACTATATCATTCAGCATAACGCCACGGTTCGCCAAGCGGCCGCCGTGTTCAAGATCTCCAAGTCCACCGTACATAAAGATGTAAGCCAGCGTTTGCAGAATATCGATCATGGACTTTTCCTCAAGGTCAAGGCAGTATTGGAGCAAAATCTGAAGGAGCGCCATATCCGCGGCGGCATCGCCACCAAGAAAAAATATGAGGATATGAAAAAGAAATCTCTATAATGCATAAAATGTCCTGCGTCACCGCAGGACATTTTTTATGTTTCATTTTTGATCAATTGCTCTAAAACGCTTTTAGCCAAGCGTTCCTGGATTTTGTGTTTCTGGCTTCCCTCTAAATTACTGCCCTCCACCTTGCGAATACAGAGGTAATAATTCTTTAATTCCTCCGCCTCAATAGAAGGCACCGCTGTCAAAGCACCGGACTGCCGCAAGAGATAGCGATCGCCGTCAATATAAGGACTTTCCCCCGGAAGCTGCTGCAGCAGTTCATTCTCATGCAGGATGGCGTAGGTCTCATCGGTCAGAATGTAGAGGATCGCATCTCCGGTGGTTGCCTGCACCACCAAGGCGGCGGTATTGTTGCCGCTCCATTGATCTACGGTAGCGGTGGTCATGACCCGGGCAAGAATCTCGCCATCTCCATTGACGTCTTCCGTCATCCCGGCAAACCATTTTTCCATCTCCGCCACCAAAAGAGAGTTGGCAGATTTATCCGCCGCAAAAAGAACATGAAGATCCGGATCGATCCGCCGGTTACAGCTACGAATTCCCACCAAAAGGCAAAGAACCAAAAGAACCCCGCCCACGACGTACCACTTATAGTAATACCAAAAGTTTTCAGTTTTTTCACGCAATAATTTCTTATCCAAACTTAACCACCTTTTCACACCGAACTGTCACCCGTTGCTTTCCGCCCTTTGTACAGGTAAAAAGCGTGAGGTCCCAATCTCCGGACACCATATCCGCCACCGCAGTACCGTCCAAGGTTGATTTTTCCATCACCTTATACTCGTGCCGCGTACCGGCGTTGTCCACCAACACTACCGCATCCCCCTCCTGAAGACGATGCAACGTGCCGAAATGATTACGATAATTATGAGCAGCGATCACCAAATTGCCGTCCTTTATGCTTCCGGCATACCGGCAAGGCGCCTCTGCCAAATGGGTCATGCTCCATTCATCAAAGATCGGTAATTCCAACTCTAATTTTTCAATCAAGACCGTACCGCAAAAAGGCGCCTCCCCCACCATAACCGGGGCATCGCTCTTTTGCACCGCTTGCGTCTGCTTTAATTCCATCAAAAGCGCTTCTGCCTTGGTTCCGGCCTGACGGTCTTCCATCTCGTTATATAAAACCCAGCCAAAAGCCAGCAGAAGAAGCAAGAAGCCCATCACGATCAAAGCAATTCCGCGCTTACTTCTTTTCATGCTTTCTGCCCCTTAATTCCAAAACACCAAGCAGGATCATCGCCGCACCGGCAATCGTTAAGGTCGCGATCGGCCACCAATGCTGACCGGTTTGCGGCAGTCGATCCGGCTGATAGGTATTCGTTATAATAAACCCATTGATTTCATCTCCGCTATATTGAGGAGTGTAGTGATCCACCGCCTGTTCCTCCACGCGGTAGACGCCATCCTCCGGCAGATTTTCAAAAAGGTGGCTCCATCCGTTGCTTTCACTCAGAGAAACCGATGCAATTTCCAGCTCATCCTTTATCAGCCGTACCGTCACCTGCTCCGGACGTTTTCCGGCCACGTTCCCCTCGTCTTCCCATTTTTTAACCACATTAATACGTTGGTGATCCGGCTGTTTTTCTTCCATTTTTGGCGCGGATACTGCATCATAAGTGGTTTTCCCTTCCGCCGTATAGGGCAAAAGGATCACGTAGGGATTAAAGGTATAGCGCAGATCCTCCGTATAGACCAACCAAAGCCCCTCCGGAAGACCATCAAAAAAGACCATTCCCGATCGCGTGGACAATTCCAGCGTACTTAGGTTCTTTTCTGCGACGTATTCCGCCACCTTTTTGGCATCCTGCTTATCGGTACCGGAAAGAAGTCCGGTCACGGAGATGCCGGATCCCTCAAACTGCGGAAGCAGCTTTTGTTCGGCATCTGCCACCCGGCACATCTGCACTTTCACGCCGTCGATCCCGTTTTTCTGCTCATCCTCCAGCCGGACAGTCAGACTGCACGACATCTCTTCTGCAAAAGCAGAGATCGAAAACGACAGGATCATCGCGATCAGCAAGCACCAACCCACGATCCGTCTAATCTTTTTTCTCATTCGTATCTTCGCCATCCTTTTGCTTTTTCTTTTTTCTCATGGAGATCAATTTATAGGCGGCGAAAAAGAGGATCGCCAACCCGATCAACGAGAAAGTAAGCAAATATTTCATTTCGACGTGTACGATCTCGTTTTGCACGTGATCTTTATGGACGCCGAGGTTCTCGCCCTCTATGATCCGGGTTCCCCGAACCAAGAGTCGGTGAGAATTGACCCCGTACGGGGTACAGGTCACCAGCGTCACGTAGTCCTGATTGCTGGATACGTTCAGCCGCGAAACCTCATGAGGCTCCACCACCGAAATATCGTCGATCTGATAGGTCAGAACCTCGTTTAACACATGAAGATAAAAGCGGTCTCCTATTTTCAGATGATCCATATTGGAAAGCAATTTAGCGGAAGGCAAGCCGGTATGTCCGGCCAGGACGCAATGGGTACTGCTCCCTCCGATCGGCAGATCACTCTCCGGCAGATGACCGATCCCCTGCTGGAGAACCTCCTCCTCTATGGTATGATAGATCACCAGCGAGACGCTGATCTTTGGGATCTCAATATATCCCATCATTCCGTTTTTTGCTACGTTTAAGGTATCTTCATAGGTTAAACCAAGCTCTTCCAATTTTTTAGGATCGTTCCGGTTTGCATTATAAGCCGCCGCCATTGCCTTAGCGTCTACATACTGCTCCGGCTGGATCTCTTCAAACGAGTCTTTATACTCCCCGATCAGCTGCTTATTGAGATACTCATTATAAAGATTGCTGACCGTCGGATAAAGAAAGAGGGAAAGACCGCAGATAAAGATCACGACCACGATGATCGTAGATAGATGCTTTTTCATTAGTCTTTCCCTCCTTTCAAAATTCAATTACGGCATTCAGAAAAAGAAATAAGCTTTGCGGGGTGGCCAAAAAGATCAGTCGCTCCGTAGACGCGCGAATTCTCTCTTAGGCCGCGTTACTTCTTTTTCTTGAAGTAAAAAAAGCAATTGCACCTGCCATCAAAGCGATACCCAGTACGGTAAATACCGTGGTACCCATACCACCGGTGCTGGGCAGCGTATTACCGGGCTGGTTAGCGATACCTGCCCAGGTCAGCAAGGTAGAGGCCTCGCCGCCTACTGCACCAAAAGAGCCGTCGCCGGTATGCTCAATGCTGGCATCCAGATCCGATACAAAACCGAAGGTATCCACCTTATCGGTAATGGTCAGAATAAACGGCTTGGTGGGCAGGTTATAACCGTTGGGGGCCTGCGTCTCGACAATTCGGTAGGTACCCTCTGCCAGACCGAAGATGGTAAGGTCACCCTTATTACCGCCAAGATAGATGGAGTTGTTGATCTGACCCTGGGGCACGTCGGCAGTATTCAGCACTTCCAAAGTCGTGGTCTTGTCTTCGGCAGCAGCATCCAGAGGAGCCACCACGTAGCGGATATAACTCTTTCCACCCTCGTCAACCGTTTCGGTGATAAACTCCATCGGCTCGGTAGCATCCTCGCGATAGATCTGGAACTGAGCGCCGTCCAGACGAACGTGAGCGGAGAAATTGCCGTCGGCATCCTCAGAGAACTTGGTCAGGACAAAGGTATAAGAGTAGACGTTCGCGGTATTGGACGCGCTACCGATAGAGGTACCATCGCCAGGGTCATTGCTGTACCAAAGGGTCGCAGTATTAACGTTGACTGCGTCTCTCTCGATATTCTTATCCAGGACCGCATCATAAGTAATGATCAATTCATCATCAATATCAAAGTCCTGGGCAGGTACGTCAATATAGTTGGAAAAATCCACACAAAAAGCCATTCCGGTCGCAGACGTATCTTTTAAATCATAGCCATTCCCGACGTCCAAGTCAACCGGGTCAGTCTCGCCCACTCTCAAAATCTGTACCTTCAGCGAATTATCCTTCAGGGTAAAGCCTGCGGGCAGCTTATCCTCAATGTAATACTTATAACCGGAATAATGGGTATGGCTGGGAACCAGCGTCGTGATCTTGAAGCTGACGGTATCGCCCACGTTGGCGGAGGTCGCCTCGCCATAGCTTTCACTATGCTTTTTAACCGTCTTTTCGATCTGGGGGCGGTTTGCCTTCAGCTCGATGGTCACGTTGGTATTGACACTATTGAGCATGACCGCAGAACGAACGAAGCTTTCGTTTCCTTCCTTATCCAAGGGGGTTGCATCATAAACCATGTAGTAACCGTAGGTAAGGTCGGGGATCAGAATAGAATGATCTTCCGGTCCGGCAACGTTCGGTGTAGGCTTAGTAATGCCGTTTGCAGGGTTGGCGGCATACTCGTAAAGCTCGGTGGCTAATTTAGAAAACGCCAGATCGCCATAGTCTTTCTTGTAATTAACCATGTAATTAACGGCTTCCGTAATGTCGCCATCGTCGTTTTCGCCAAGACGATCCGCGTTAAAGAAAAAGTTGTAGTAGAGCTTTTGGCCGCCGGATACGATCCAGCTATAAGAAGTATTGGTGCCATCCGAGGTGGCATCAAAGATCTTATAAACCTCAAAGCTCTTTCCTGCCACGGTGGCGTTGGTGCTATCGTGGGCTTCAATGGTGATGCTACCCGTGGGTTCTTCTGCAAGCGCAACGGAAGCAAAGCTGCAAAGCACCATGCAAAGGCACATCATAATTGCGAGGATTCTTTTTGTTGCTTTCATTTTTTCTTCTCCTTTTTTATTTTTTCTTTTTTTATAAAAAACGTTTTTAATGTCGGCACCTCCTTTGAAAGAAGGTACTATATATGTAAATGCCGATTGCTGCGGCGATCAGCAGCAATCCGATGGCATAAAACATATCGGATCCTATTCCTCCGGAAGAGGGAAGCGGAATTCCGCTCGCATTCCGCACGATAATATTATACGCCGTCGAGCCAGCTTCCGCGTAGTAATTCTTCTCCACGGACACTGCACCGTCCTCCCCGATGGTAAAATACATATATTCCCCGGGTCTCAAATAAGTATCCGGTGCCGCCGTTTCCGTCAGCCGATACCGGACGTTGCATTTCATATTATCAAAGATCAGCGTCCCGTTATCCCCGGTGGTGGCGGTCTTCGCCACTTCCGTCGATAATACGTTACCGTCTGCATCCACTGCTTCCAGCAGGAAGGTTGCTCCCGGCAGCTGAATCGTTTTGCTAAGATCCGTCTTGGTCAAACGAAGCATCACGCGCTTGGTCGTATTGGTGACCGTCAGGAGCGTATTCTCGTTCCCCTCCTCATCGGTCGTCTTGACCGGCAGTTCATAAGAGACCAACCAGTTGATAAAGGAGCCGTCTGCCTTAGCCGTTTCCGACCCAATCTTCGTTTCCTTGATGGTCCATTCAATCTTTTCGCCGTTGACGTACGCCGGGAGGTTTTTCCAAGTATGGGTCCAGTTGTTGGCGGCGCTTAGTTCAATCTGCGCCTCTACGCCGGCAATAACTGTCGTAACCAGTTTTCCGTTCGCCAGCAGTTGAACCGTTACCGGTTGCCATTCCGTTTCCGGACAATCCCAGTTTTTCTTAGCTGTAACCGAAGAAGCATCCGTCGTATTCCCGACGATCAAGATACCACCAATGTACTTGATCATCTCGCTGTTCCCGCTCAAAATTCCAATGCTATTATCCGCGGTATAGCCGATCTCAATATCGCCGATCGGAGAGTAGCCGGCCGGCGGTGTCACCTCACGGACGGTGATCGGTCCGGAATCATAGCTGAAGTCCTCGATCAGAATTTCGAAATAACCGTTTGCCGTACCTTGGAGATCCGTGACCGTTCCGTTTACCGGATCGTATTCATACCCACCGGTTTCGGCATTATAATGAAATTTCAGCGCTTTATCATTTTGTAGCAGCCGGAAGACCGCACCGCCGATGGAAACGCCGGTCAGACTATCCTGCTTCTTTATAATGATCGAATTGCTTTTATTGTAAATATTGGTGAACTCAGCACGAAGTACCTCATCCTTACCCTCGTCCAATGCATAAGTCATACCGGCAACGGTCAAGGAGGTTCCGGATCCCGTGATCGACTGATCTCCATGGGCATCCATAACGGTATATTCAGAATAAACGTTGAACTCTACCGCAGGATCTTCAAATAGATGGGGATGCTCGGTGATCTCCCAATACTCTCCGTAATCGACGTCCTTGATCTCCCACATATAAACGTCGTTGACCTCGTCGTGCTCGATAAAGTTCTGTAGATTTAGCACGGTATTCTCGCCGGTAGAAACGTCCAAAGCATCAATATAAAAATCCGTCTTTGCCTCGGCGATCAGTTCCTTATTGCCGGCAAAGGTCTTATAGACGTGGATCAAGCCGACTTTTTTTACCAGCTTTCCGTCAATATGCCATGCATCATCCTGGCATTTAAAGACGTACCAACGAATGGCATATTCTCGACTGTTCAGATCCTCTGCCTTGACAGCCACGCCATCCACCGATAGATAACCGGTCTTGGCATAATTCACAAGGTTTTCAAAGATATATTCGTCCGTCGGAAAGGCGCTGAGCCAGACGCCGTCTGCTCGCTCTCCGTACAGCGCACGGATCGCTTGATCCGCCGCAAAGGAATTATCCGAAGTACTATCCGCCACGTTGTATTTGGAATGAAGCTGCGATGCAGAAAGCGAGGTATCAATTCCGCCCACGTATGCAGCAAAAAGTTGCTTTGTATAAAGATTGGAGTCCTGACCGGTGATATTGCCGTTGGTATCCACTGCCACCGAGTCAAACCGGATAAAGAAACTGGCGGTCTGCAAGGGACTGTATTCCCATACGGCGGTCAAATACAAATCACTTTTGTAATTGGAATACTGCATCAGCTCTTCCCAGATCAAAGTGGTGTTGGGCTGGATCAGCGTATCGCTATCGCCCACGCGCCACCCCTTGAATTGAACCACCCGGGTCAGGCCGGTATTATTGTTGTTCACCGTCCCCTGCACCGATTGCTGAGATACGTTGCGGATCACGATGGAAGAATTCTCCGTATACTCGTCCTTGACCGTCGTGTTCGTCAATCCGGCAAGAGTCGGCTTGGTGGCAACCGTCACGTTGTTGACGGACGGAAAATCCACGTCGTAATGAATATTAATATAAGTAGGCGGTCCCGGGATGGTTCCATAGAAGGTTTTAGGTCCGGTAATCTTCACCGCATCACCGCCCTCATAAGTCGCCCCGTCCGAGCTCCATTCATAGCCCTCGGGCAAGGTCAGCGACGTTCCGGAACGGGCGTACATTTTCTCCACGCTTCCGCCGGGATACACAAGCTGTACCGTATAAAATGCAAGTGCCGTACTATTGGCATTGGCATTCGCCGGGATCAAGCGCACCGTTTTCACAGAGTTCATGCCGCTGTTGCTATATGCCGATGCAAGGACGACGGTGCTCTGCCCCACGCTGGCATTCTGGGTCGAATAAGAACCATTTTGCCCCAGTACGGAGATGTCCAATCCATTATAAGCAAAACGAATTCCCAAAGACTCCTCGATCAGTCCCAGCAAATCGCTGGTATCAAGGGTAGCTCGATAGGTATAATAATTTCTTTCGACGGTAAAGGGCAACGTACCGATACATTCCCACTTTCCATCCAGATATACGTATATGTTCGCATTGTTAATTTCGTCTACCGGCGTATCCCCAACGCTATATAACGCACTTCCGCCGTTCGTTGCGACGTCATTTTCCGCGTCTTGCTGTTCATTCTGCCCCGGCGTTTCATCAGACGTTTGTTCCGACTCCACGTTTGCCCGTGTGGTGGGGTTATTCAGTCCCTCGTTCAGCACCAGATTGGGCAAGGATTTGTCATCGGTGATGGTATCGTTTAATGCTGCTACCTTTTCCTGGGTCAACGTAAGGGGCTGCGCCTCCAGTTCCGGCTCCGATGCTTCAGCATCTTCTTGAAATGTCAGCACCGACGCCGAATTCACCACGTCAGCGATCACAGATTCCAACGACCGGTTTTCATCCTCGTCTACTAAAGAAAGAACCCCATTCACGTCATTCTCTTTTAAAAGAACGATATAGCAGTTTCCATCATGCGCGTGGGCACTCTTTTCGCAGACCAAAAGATCATCCCGATAGCACGCATCACCATGGGTATGCTCCTCCATACCGCAACGCAATTCCTGCTCTAATGCAACGGTTGGTAGAATACTGAAATAAAACAACAACACCGAAGTCATCACGCAAAGCAGCGCCGCAAAAGAACCGACTATGACGTTTCCTATATTCGGTTTTCTTTTCCTGTTTGCCCTCATTTTCCGATCATTAAATCCCTTTAAACGGTTTCATAGAAAATACAACTTTTCCGATCATCCGATCCTTCGTCACGACACCGATCTCTTCCAGCCGGCTATCCATAGCCGCCTCTCGATTGTCTCCCAAAACAAAATAGGAATTGGTCGGTACGTTATACGGAAATTTAATATTACATTGCCCCAACGTAATATTGGAAACGTAAGGCTCGTCCAACGCCTTTCCGTCCACCGTTACTTTTCCGAAAGCGTCAATGGACACCTGGCTGTTTCCAAATGCCACTACCCGACGAACCAGCACCTTATTATTATAATAAAACGCAATCAGATCCCCTTGCTTCACCTCTGCCATCTTATTCACAACGAGGATCTGCTCGTCCTTTAACGTAGGACTCATACTGTTTCCGTAATATCTTACCACCGGCAGAACAAAGGTGAAAAGATTGAGGAGCAAGGAAGCGACGATCACCACGGGAATGGTGATTTTCAGCATCCCCCTGACGATGGTACTCTGAAAAATATTCTTCTTTTTCTTCGCATGCTTTGCCACTTTGTCACTTCCTAAAAGGTAGATTGATTCAACGTAAAATTATATTACGTAATTATAGCACACTTTCCTGTGTTTTTCAAGATAATTCCAACAAAAATCCCCCGCGGTAAAGTTGGATTTTCAACTCCACCACAGGGGAAAATATTTTATTGTTTTACGGTTTCGAAGGATCCTCGGTTTTCAGCAACTGCTCACCTAAAGCATCGATCTTCAAAAGCAGCTCTTCTCCGAATTTTCGCTTTAAAGCAGCGCGTCCGGCGGAAAGGTTTGGTGCCCGATACTCCGCCCCATGGCAATCCGTACCGAGTAAGACCTGATCGTTACACTTAATGATCCGGTTTAAAACTTTACGCATTTTAAAGGATGTAAACGTCTCTGCATTGATCTGGATATAAACCGGCAGCTGAAGAATGGAATAAAAAGACTCCATATCCCGTTGATAGCCGTAATACCGCTCAACGTGCGCAAGAATGGGCGTAATCCCTTTATCGATTACACTTTCAATCGCTTTAAGATCCAGATCGGTCCAGTTTCTAAACGGCATTTCGATCAGCAGCAAATTGGTGTCCTCTATGCAGAATCGTTCTAAACGCTCAGTCTTTCCGATTCCTCCAAAAAAAGCCAACTCCGCACCGCACTTCAGCGCCGGATGATTGGATTTTTTTTGCAGTAAAACGGCTTCATACGCCTTCGCACGCTTTTCAAGGAACTCCTCTATTCTCATACGATCCGGATAAAAATGCGGCGTTGCGACGATACATTCCACCCCTTGCTGCGCCATGATCGAGAGCATTTGCAGCGTTTCCTGCAAGCTTTTGCTGCCATCATCAATGGCAGGCAAAATATGTGAATGAAAATCAAAGATCATTTCAGATCCACCCATTTACGAATCCCTTTTGTGGATCCGTATCTGTAGTTTGAATAGTTCTTTTTCTCAACGCTGGTATCCGTCAAAATAAAACCGAGGATATTTCCATTCGCAATGGTCAATTTATTGATTGCATCATCGACACCCTCAGAGCTTGCGATCCCCTGACGTACGACCATCACGATGCCGGATACCTTCGGTGCCAATACCGCCGCATCGGTGACAACGCCCACCGGAGGAGCATCCAAAATCACGTAATCATAATGATTCTTCATAAAGTCCAGCACAGCCGTCATGCGGGAAGATCCCAGTGCTTCGGAAGGGTTCGGGGGCAGATCCCCGGCAGGAATCACGTCCATTCCGATAGGATGGTGGAAAATAATTTCCTGCGCGCTATTCATGCCGAAGAGCAGATTGCTCAAACCGGGATTTGACTTGATTCCAAGCTTTTTAGCCACGGTGGGAAGACGCAGATCGCAATCGATCAAAACAACTTTGGATCCGTTTTTAGCCAATGCAATCGCAAGGTTAATGGCAGTCACGCTCTTACCCTCATTTTGCATCGTACTTGTAACCTCGATTAATTTACACTCCTCTTCGGGAAGCGAAAACATTAAATTTGTTCTCAAAGACTTATACGCCTCTTCGACCATAAAGGGAACTTCTTTGGTCAAAAGCATTTCCGGCATTTTTTGGGGTATATTCTTTTTCTTTAAAAAATTAATTCTCACTTTCTGCCTCTTTTTCCGTATCCATATTTATATGCATCGCTTCTTTGCGCCTCAGAGAAAGCCGGGATAATCCCGAGCACGGGATAATCCCAATCGGCAAGATCCGCTTCGTTCTTGATTCTTGTATCCAAGCGAGCAACGATGACCACAGCTACCAAGCTTAAAGAAATGCCAATCAACAAACCAACCATAAACAATTTGGTATTATTAGGAGAAGATTTCGTGGTAGGCGTTTTAGCATTGCTCACGATCTTGACAGAGCAGCCATCCACGATCTCCCCGATTTTGATCGGTGCAATATCCGCAATGGAATTGGCAATATTCGCGGCGATCTGCGGTGAATAATACTCTACCGTCACCTTGAATACCTCCGTATTATTGATAGAGCTGACTCTAATATAATTGCAAAGCTGCTTGCCGGTGATTCCCAGTTGATTTTCCTTCACCACCTGATCCATGACCGGATCGCTGAGAATAATCGCAGCATAGGTATCAACCAACTGTACGGAAGCGTTAATATCACTTGTAGTAATACTAGTGTTATTATTGGGTGAATTCTTATTATTGGCATAAAGCGTAATGCTTGATGTATACAGGGGATCAATAAAAAGAATCGTCGCAAACAAAGCAATTAAACCGGTAACCAACCCCACCGATAAAAGGAGCCAAAGCTTTCTCAGGATTAGCTGAGCCAATGCCATCATATCCAATTCCACTTGTCGTTCGCGCTTTTTGATAATCTGCATGATGAAAAACCTTTCTAAATAAACCCTTTCTATAAAGTATCCTGCGTTTTTAAAAAAACATTCGCCAAAATCAGGTTACTTTTAAAAATTGAGTAAAGCATCTTAAAAAATATTGATCGCTCTCTATTTGCATATATGGTATTATAGCACACCTACTTCATCAAGTCAACAAATAAAAACAAATATCGCTCTCTAAACGTGGATATTCAAAGGATGTTATTCTTATATCAGTCGATGTTCCTCATCGTTTGGATTTCACCAATAAATATGCCGCACCATTCTCGTAGCCGTATATCACTGACTTTTCATCTGTCTTAAAAAAAGCAACACCGCAAACACAAGCAGAACGGCGGCATATCCAAGCACCCACCAAACATGAGGAAAAAAACCTATAAAATCTCCTGCAAGCACCGCACGCTCCATCTCAACCGCGTGAACAAACGGGAGTGCGTAAGCAATCCTTTTAAAAGCCCCTCCCACAAGGTCAAGATCAAACCAGACGCCCGATAACCACGCTGAAAGGTTGGTCAGTAACGCCCCGCAGATCCCCCCTACCTGCTTATCGTTCAATATACTTCCACAAAGAAGACCTAATGCAATGAAAAGGACGGAGATGGGAACAATGCACGCAACAGCATATAGAATATTTACGGTAACGTCAAGTCCAAGAACGATTGCCGCAACGTAGCAGACAACGCATTGTGCCATAGAAATCGGAATAAAAGGCAGCGTATAACCGAGAATGAAATCCAGCGGTGTCAGAGGGGTTGTATATAGACGTTGTAATAGAGAGCTGCCTCTGTCTTTTGCGATAATGGTTGCAGAAAACAAAGCCATAAACGCCAGACCAAACACCGTTATCCCCGGGGTCAAATGCTGTATTTCAAACAGTTCCACAGGGATATTTGCCTGTATGGCACTTAACAACAAAATCAAAACCAGGGGAAAGCCAAGCCCGAAGATAAGCGTCAGCGGATCGCGCAATATTTCTTTCGTATTTCTGTTTGCAAATGTGAGCATTCTCATTTTGCCGCCCCCTTAACGATACGAATGAACGCTTGTTCAAAATGATCCGTTCCCGCAACTACCTTAATTTTGTCTGCAGTATCGCAAATAAGGAGCTTGCCGTCTTTCATAATCGCGATACGGTCAGACAAAACCTCTGCCTCTTCCATATAGTGGGTTGTCAGAATAATGGTAACCTTTCCTTTTAGCGAACCGATCAGATCCCACAAATCGCTTCGGGCAAGCACGTCAAGACCAAGCGTCGGTTCGTCAAGGAATAATATCTCCGGCTCGCTGATCAGCGCCATCGCAATACTCAGTCGACGTTGCCACCCACCGGAAAGCTTGCCTGCTTTTTTCTTACCGATGGTTTCCAATCCAAGCAACGCGGTCAGTTCTGCAATCTTCGCATTTTTCTTATCATTTTTAAACCCGTGAACCCCGCATATCAGCTCCAGATTTTCAAGCACCGAAAGCCCGGGTGCAACCGCAGTTTCCTGTGGAGAAACCGCAATGAGCGATTTTACGGCAGCAATATCTTTGCAAACACTTTTTCCGTTAAGAAAAGCATCCCCGCTTGTGGGCTTTGTAAGGCAAGATAGCATTTTAATGGTGGTTGTCTTTCCTGCGCCGTTTACGCCGAGCAGAGAAAGCAACTCTCCTTTGCGCACAATAAGGCTAAGGTGATCAACCGCTACCGCATCTTTATATATCTTAGTTAATCCTTCCATTCGGATGGCATCCATTCTTTATCACTCCACTCCATACTGCTTTTGAAGACCTTGATAGCAATCTGTAAGCATTTTACTGACAAGCTCCCAATCAAGATCAAAAAAGCCGGTCGCAAACATGGTGGCAATTCCGTGTACGTATGCCCACGTTTCAAGATGAAACACCTTTGCATCCACTCCGTCAAGTCCCGTGTTCTCACGAATGATCGCCTCCATTTTTTCGGTTTGCTCTGTTGCTTCAGGAATTGATTCACCGGAACGATCACGCATATAAAGAAGCTTGAACAGTTCTTTTTCTTCCTTTGCAAATCGTATATAAGCCATACCGGTCGCCTTATAGGCGGGATACTTTCCCCGGTCAACTTCTCGTTGCATATACTCTTGGCATAAAATATCCGCCCTTTCTGCAGTAGCAAGGCGCAGTTCCTCCATCGTAGCAAAGTTGGAAAAAACCGGCTGCGTAGAGCAATTTAAGGCAGACGCGATCGTTCTTGCATTGATTGCTTGCGCCCCGCTGCGACGCACAATGTCAACAGCAGCCTTTATAATCTCTTCTTTTGTCACCTTAACCTTAGGCGGCATAACGCACCCCCGTAATATAGCCGTCAATATATATCACAAGTTATTTTATCATCAACCACTCATAATGTCAACAAATTTCACAAAAATAGCCCTCCAAATCAAACGATTCGGAGGGCTATTTTAATTAATAGATA
>JAZQJH010000005.1:0-73755 GCA_045541555.1 Eubacteriales bacterium
GTATAGCGATATACGCCTTCGGGATTGCCTCAGCGTGATCTTCATCCGATTTGAGCGGTATGCAAGATATAATAAAAAAGAAGTTGTATTGACCGCATATTTAAAATGTGCTATGATAAAGAAAAAAGTTTTTGGGAGCCAAACAATGAAACTGATTATCTTTTCGGATCTGCATTATTACGGAGGCGATCGGGCGACGGCGATCTTTGGAAAATCCAAGAAGCTGACCCAATACGCGCCGGCGATGCTGGAGCAGTTGATCGCCAAAGTCAACAATGAATACAAGCCGGATGCCGTCGTCAATCTGGGGGATTCCATCCAGGATGCCAATAATCATGACGCCGATGCCGAGGGGTTGGCCTTCATTGCGAAAAAAATGAAGGAATTCGACTGCCCTTGCTATACCGTGCTGGGCAATCACGACATGAAAATGTTTGAATCCAAGGATGAAATTGCCGCGATCTTCGGGTACGAAAAGTTTACTTATTCGCTGGATCTTGCCGGCTACCATCTGGTCTTCATGACCAACGATCTGAAGCCGGAGCTGGGCACCGCCGGCGGCGGAACGGTCAAGACCCACGCCATGGCGGAGGAGGATATTGCGTGGCTGCGTGAGGATCTTCAAAAGAACGATAAGCCCTGCATCCTTTTTACCCATTATACCTTCGTGGGGGACGTCTGGAAAAGCCCTTATGCCGTCGTCAAAAACAAGGAAGAGCTTTTGGAGATCATGGATGCGGATGAAAACCTCCTGGCGGTGTTCTCCGGGCACACCCATAAAGCGTACTACGAGCGCCGCGAGGGGACGGAGTTCCATATTCTCGGTTCTCCCACCGCCGATCTGACCGAGTGCGGGACGCCCGACGCCGTTTATTATGAAGTGGACGTTTGCGGCAGAGAGGTCAAGGTTACGGAGCATCTTTTTGAGGTGGGAGAGATCGCAGGATGACAACCTTTCAGAAGCTGGATCGTTTGACCGCCCTTGCAAGAGGGGATGAAGGCTTGCGCCGTGCCTTGGTGGCGACGGCTGAGACGGCGGAGCCGCTCTGGGAATTCTGCCGCCTGGCGCAGGAGGCCGGAGTGGAGCTTTATCCGGGGGAGCTTTTTGCCATCGGTCAGGAATATTCCGATAATCAATGCAAAAGTACTAACGGCGGCAATCCCTCTCCCTACGATGCCTTCGATGATGCTTACGAAAATTTTATTTTCTCTATAAAATAAAAATGATATGTAGCAGAGACTTTCAAAAATGCTTCCGAATTCGTGGGGCCGATCTCATCGGCGTACATGAGTACGGTAGAGAGCGGCCCCGCAGATAGCAGAAAAATTTAATCAAAATCCGCATTTCTATGCGGATTTTTTCCTTATAAAGAAACAACGAGAAAGAGCAGCATCTCCTTCTCGTCATAATATCACAAAATTGCCACGAACTTTTTGTTTTTTTTATTTTCTGCGATCGGGAGCATTTGTGGAAGTCTCAAATGAAACAACCCTCGGTTTTTCTGCTTTCTCGTCACAGAAAATACCGAGGGTTATTTCATTGAACTTGCAGGTTCCAACATGGTGTACCTCACTCTCTTTGATTTTAGGCTCGTTTCCTCTTTTCGGCTGGGCTGTGACTCATTGTTCCAAAGATTTTTGCCAATCTATATAAATGGGTTCCGCACTACGGTGCGGCTTTAAAGCGGCAGCCTTGCGAGCCTTTTTATTTATTCCCTTTCTTCGATTATAGAATAACATAAATCTTATGGCTTTTCAATTGGTATTATCCATAAAATTTAGGATGAAATTTTATTTTAATTGCGAATTGACATTTTGGATATGTTTTTGCTATAATAAATATGTTGGGCGCCGAAGGGCGCTTTTTTTATTGGCCGGAATAGAATAAACTATGAAGCTGAGTGCGATCTTTGAGAAGTGCTTGAAAGTGCCTTATATTCGGGTGGAGAACGAGGCGGATTTTGCGGTTTTACGGGACGGAGACCGGGCGGAAATTTATTTCGAGCCGTCTAAGGGGGCGGTGGATTGGAGCAATAATTTGGATTTCCCCGTCAAGCCCTATAAAAGAATGGACAATTGCAGCTGGTATGCCCATCGGGGCTTTTTGAAGGTCTGGAAATCGGCGGAGCCGTATCTTGCGGCGACGGTCACGGATCGGAATTTAAAGGAAGTCTTGATCGCCGGCTATTCCCATGGTGCGGCGCTGGCGGTACTCTGCCACGAATACTTTTGGTTCCATCGCTCCGATCTGCGGGAGCGGATGAAGGGATACGGCTTCGGCTGTCCCAGGGTGCTTTGGGGGAGCGTCCCCAAGGGGCGATGGGAGCGGTTTACGGTGGTGCGCAATCTGGATGACATTGTCACCCATCTGCCGCCGGCGGTGATGGGCTATACCCATGCCGGGAAATTGCTGGAGATCGGGGAGAAGGGGAGATACTCTGCCGCCGATGCTCATCGACCGGAAAACATTTTACGTGAATTAAAAAAATATGAGCTACGAAAGTAGCTCATATTTTTTGTTGTCTGTCAAGAATAAAAGTTTTTAGCGATCCGGACGGCATCCATGGCATCCTTGCCGTAGTAATCAGCGTGGATGTCTTGGGCATAATCGGGGGTCAGTACCGCGCCGCCCACCATCACCCGGATGGAGGGGTCTGCTTCGTGGAGCAGGCGAACAGTTTCCGCCATGGCGGGGACGGTGGTGGTCATCAACGCGCTGAGACCTACCAAGGGGCATTGATGCCGCAGGGCGGCGCTGACCACCTGCTCCGGGTCTACGTCGCGCCCCAAGTCAAAGATCTTAAAGCCGTAACTTTCCAAAAGTACCCGAACGATATTCTTGCCGATATCGTGGATGTCTCCTTTGACGGTGGCAAGCAGGATGGTTTTGCCGCTTTCGGCGGCCGCCGGCATTTTTGCTTTGACCTTTTCAAAGGCGGCATTGGCCGCATCGGCGCTCATCAAAAGCTGGGGAAGGTACGCCTTTTTCTGCTCAAAGGCGGCACCAATCTCATTGAGTGCCGGAATGATCTCTTCATTAATGATCGCCAAGGGCTCCCTTGATTGCAGAGCCAGATCGGCGGCGAGGGCTGCCTCCTCTTTCATGCCCTTAAGGACGGCATAGCGGAGCGTCACCGCTTCGGTGGCTGCCGCCGTAACGGGGGCAGAGCGATCCGCATAGGCGATATAGTCCCGGCAGGCGGGATCCATGCCATGGAGGGTACGGAAGGCGTACCAGGCGTCCATCATCCCTACAGAGAAGGGGTTCATGATGGCACAGTTCAGACCGTTTTCCATGGCGGAGGTAAAGAAGGCGGTGTTGATCTTTTCCCGTGCCGGCAGACCAAAGGAGATATTGGAGACGCCCAGGCTGGTATAAAAACCGTCCTCTCGCAGAAGGCGGAGGGCTTTCAACGTCACCTTGGCACTCTCCGGATCGGAGGAAACGGTCAGCGCCAGGGGATCCACGATCAGATCTTTCTTGCCAATGCCGTATTCTGCCGCCCGGGCGGCGATCCGCCGGGCTACTGCCAGCCGCGCTTCGGCGGTGGCAGGGATGCCGCTTTGATCCATGGTCAGGGCGATGATGCTGCCACCGTATTTTTGCACCAGAGGGAAGACGGCGTCCATGCTGGCGGGCTCGCCGTTTACGGAATTGATCAAGGGCTTGCCGTTATAGATCCGCATCGCCTTTTCCAATACCCCGGGGTTGGCGGTATCCAGCTGGAGCGGAAGATCCACCACCGCCTGCAGAGCGGCGACCGTCTTTTTCATCATCATTTCTTCGTCGATCTCCGGCAGACCCACGTTGACGTCCAGGATCTGCACCCCGGCATCTGCCTGGCGGATGCCTTCGGTGAGAAGATAGTTCAGATCTTCATTGCGGAGGGCTTCCTTCAGCTTAGGCTTGCCGGTGGGGTTGATCCGCTCACCGATAAGGATGGGTTTTGCGCCGATCTCTACCGCATGGGTATAGGAGGAAACGACGGTTTTATTTTTTGGGGTGGGGACCGCATAGGGGATGGGGTCTGTCTTTTGCCGCATGGCGCGGATATAGTCGGGGGTGGTGCCGCAGCAACCGCCTAAAATACAGCCGCCCTTTTTGGCGATCTCTTCCATAGCAGAGGCGAATTCCTCGGCGCTGACGTTAAAGACCGTCTTGCCGTCCTGCACCTCCGGCAGTCCCGCATTGGGATTGACGATGATGGGCAGGGAGGTATGCGTCGCAAACTGCTCCACCAGCCGGATCATCTGAGCAGGACCCAGCGAGCAGTTCATGCCGACGGCGTCTACGCCCAGTCCCTCTAAAAGAGCGATCATGGCACGGGGATCGGCGCCGGTCATCAGCTTGCCGCTTCCGTCGTAAACGTTGGTGACGAAGATCGGCAGATCGGTCTGCTCCTTGGCAGCCAGCACCGCCGCCTTGGTTTCGTAGCTATCGTTCATCGTTTCGATGAGGATGAGGTCGGCACCGTATTTCTGCGCCAGCTTCATATTGGCGGCAAACAGCGCTACCGCCTCCTCAAAGGGAAGATCCCCCAAGGGCTCCAACAGACGGCCGGTGGGACCGACGTCGAACGCGATATAGGCATCTTCACGTCCCTCCACCGCCGCTTTGGCACAGTCCATGGCGGCGGCGATCAGTTCTTCGTAATTTTCATATTTATCCCGATTGATGCCAAAGGTATTGGATTTGATAATATTGGCTCCGGCGTCCAGATAGGCCGCATGGAGGGCGGTGATCTTCTCCGGATGGGTGAGGTTCCAGCTCTCGGGCGCCTCTCCGGCAGGGAGACCCATGGCTTGCAGTACCGTGCCGGTGCCGCCGTCGAAATAATAGCGTTTCTCAGTTATTTTCATCTTTAATCCCCATGATTGCGGTGATGGACTTGGTGGGTACCATCAACCAGTTTTTTGTCAAGGTAATGCCCAGCTGCCGCCCTTGCAGAGTGTCCAGCAAGGGCTGCTGCAGGGAGAGGGCGAGGTCGCCGTAGCCGGGGCTGTAGCGGCGGGTGCAGGAAAGCCCTTGGGAAAGCTCCTGCTCTGCGATGTCGCAGGCGGCATCCGCCAGCGCCGAGGCGTAGGCGTCGGTGATAAAGTGTCCGGTGGGATCGGAGGCGGAAAGCCGCATCAAAAGGCGGTCTACCCCAAGACCCAACGTGACGGCAAAGAGGAAAGCCTCCCGGCATCCCTCCAGCCGTTTGGCAAGGCTCTCGCTTTTAAAGCAACCAAAGCCCAGATCCAGCGTATTGCCCTCCCGGCAGATGGCGACGCGCTGACAGGAATAGCGGCAGTCGATGGCGCGGCGAAGGGCTTGCTGATATTTTTCCGTCCCCTCGATGGGAATACGGCTCATCAATCGGGCGCGCAGTTCGATCGGATCGGGACAGAGAGCTTCGGCGTCGATGGTACGGATCACTTGAGGATCTCCGAAAGGTTCTTTTTGATGGCCTCTGCCACGTCCGGCTTATTCATGGAATAGACGTGGACGGCGTTGATCCCGTTGGCATAAAGGTCAATGATCTGCTCGGTGGCATAGGCGATGCCCGCCTGCTTCATGGCGGCAGGATCGTCGCCGTAGCGATCTACGATGCGAATGAAGCGCTGGGGCAGTGCCGTCCCGGAGATGGCGCAGATCCGCTTGATCTGCTTGGGATTGGTCACCGGCATGATGCCGGCTACCACCGGTACGTTGATGCCGGACTGATACATCCGGTACATGAAGTTATAAAGAATGTTATTATCGAAAAACATCTGGGTGGTCAAAAACTCACAGCCGTTTTCCACCTTGATCTTGAGCCGATCCAGATCCTCGGTACTGCTTGCACTTTCGGGGTGACCCTCGGGATAGCAGGCACCGCCGATGCAGAAGCCGCCAAAGTCCCGGATCTCTTTCGTCAGATCGCTGGCGTAGCGGTAGGAAAGGTTTTCGGCGCTCATTCCCTCCGGCAGGTCGCCTCGGAGTGCCAGGATATTCTCAATGCCCATCGCCCGGAGTGCAGTCAGTTGCTCCCGGATGGTCTCCCGGGAGGCGTGGATACAGCTCAGATGCACCAAAGGAGTTGTTCCGTTATTTAATAGGCTTTTGGCAATATCAAAGGTAAACTGGGAGGTGCCGCCGCCGGCGCCGTAGGTGACGCTGATATAGCTGGGGGCGAGGTCGCTGATGGCGTGCGCCGCCGCGTCCACGTCCTGATAGGCTGCGTCGGTTTTGGGCGGAAAGACCTCGAAGGAAAGGCTGGGTCTTTTACCGGTGATGATCTCTGATACTTTCATAAGTTCACTTCCTGTAAAGATATAGATATATTTATCATATCATAGCGTTTTGCACATTTCAAGGAAAGATTTCTCATAGAGTTTAAGGGTGATCTTTATGAATAATCGTAAGTTTTTTCAAAATGCGGTATTACTGACCGGTACGGGATTTTTGCTTCGGGGAGCCGGGCTTTTGCTTCGGGTCATTCTCGCCAACGTCTTGGGCGAGGAGGGGATGGGGCTTTATTCGCTGACCTTTACGGTCTATAATCTTTTCATTACCCTGGCGCAGTCCGGCATAGCGGCGGCGGTGACCCGTCTGGTGGCGCAGCATCTGGCTTTATGCCGTCCGGAGCAGGCGAAGGGCGCGCTCCGCGACTGCCTGAAATGGGCGGCGATTCTGGGGGGTGGCGCTTGCCTGCTCCTCTTTTTCGGGAGCGATTTTTTGGCGCGGATCTGGATCGGGAACGGGGATTGCGCCTTTGCCTTGCGGATGCTGGCTCTCTCCCTGCCCTTTATGACGATTTCGGGTTGCTATTCCGGCTATTTCGTGGGACGGAGAGAGGTCTGGCCCGGTAGCTTTTCCCAGATCGCGGAGCAGGCGGTGCGGTTGGGGATCGTCCTTTTGGCGGTCAGCCTTTTCCGGGATCGGGGGTTCTCCGTCTTATTGGGGATGGTCGTTTTGGCCAATACGATCTCCGAGGGGGTCTCCTGCCTCTTTTTGGCGGCGGTCAGTCGGCGGCGCCCCATGCCCGGGAAACCGGTGACAAGTGAGCGGGGCAGTATCCGGCGGATCGCTTTGCCGGTGGCGGCATCCCGGTATCTTTCTACGGCGCTTCATACTACTGAGAATATGCTCATCCCCACCGCCATCGCGCGGTATGCCGGCAGTTATTCGGTGGGGCTGGCGCAGTTCGGTGCCCTCAAGGGGATGGCCATTCCCTTGCTCTTTTTTCCAGCCTCTTTTTTGACGGCGTTATCCTCTCTCTTGGTGCCGGAGGTGACCGATACCTCCACCCGGTCGGATTGGCGTTCCACCCGTTCCATCGTGGGGCGGGCGCTGGAGATCACCATCGCCCTTTCGGTGATGATCAGCGGCGTATTTTTTATCTATGGGGATCTATTGGGAGAATTGCTCTTTCATAGCGATACCGTCAGCATGATGCTTCGGGTACTGGCACCTATTACGCCTTTTATGTATATGGACACCATTGCCGACGGTTTGCTCAAGGGACTGGATCGTCAGGGCAAGGCGCTCCGCAACAACACCATCGACTCCATTCTGCGGATCCTATTGATCACCGTGGCAGTGCCCACCTTTGGCATCTACGGATTTTTGGGGGTGATGGTCTTCAGCAATATCCTGGTGGCGTCCTTGAATATGGCAACCTTGCTTCGCGCGTGCCGGCTGGGATTTCAATGGAAAGACTGGGTGTTTCGTCCCCTCATTTCCGTGGGGGTTGCCACCGCCGTCTGGGCGCTTCTGCCTTTGCGTGGGACGGTGCTGAAAATGATAGTTGGCACGGGAATTTGGTGCGGCTTATATCTCTTATTTTATTGGTTGACACTCTCACAAAAAAACTCTATAATTAAATCAAAGGAAGTGAAAAAGCGTGAAGCATCAACTTTTGGAATATTTTGAGCAGGTGCCCATCGTGGCGGCTGCCAAAAGTGAAAAGGAACTGGCGGAATGCCTGAAAAGCAAAAGCCGGGTTATCTTTTTGCTGTTTGGCGATATTTGCACCATCGAGGCGCTTGTCGAAAGGGTCAAGGCTGCCGACAAGATCGCCATCGTTCATCTGGATCTGATCGACGGCTTGGCGCCCAAGGACGTGAGTGTGGATTTTATTGCGGAGCAGACGGCGGCGGATGGGATCATCTCCACCAAAAACTCCATCATCCGCTATGCACATCAGAAGGGGCTGCTCACCATCCAGCGGTATTTCCTGCTGGATTCCAGGGTGCTGGAGAATATGGAAAAAAACAGTTCTCCGGCGGATTTTTATGAGGTGCTTCCCGGCGTCATGCCGAAGATCATCCGTCAACTGGCGAAGACGGCAGGAAAGCCCATTATTGCCGGCGGAATGATCCGGGATAAGGAAGACGTCATGAATGCTTTATCGGCCGGTGCGGTGGCGATTTCTTCCACCAACCGGGACGTTTGGTTCATTGAGTGAGGAATACAATATGAAACTGAAATTTTTAGGTGCCGCCCATGAGGTGACCGGTTCCTGCACGCTGCTGGAAGCGGCAGGCAAGCGAATTTTAATCGATTGCGGCATGGAGCAGGGTGCGGATATTTATGAAAATTGCAGTATGCCCATTTCGGCGGCTGAGGTGGATACCGTCCTTTTGACCCATGCCCATATTGACCATTCCGGCAAGCTGCCAATGCTGGCGGCGCAGGGGTTTCGGGGTGAGATCTATGCCACCGGTGCCACCGCCAAGCTCTGCGGTATCATGCTGCAGGACTCCGCTCATATTCAGGAGCAGGAGGCTCTTTGGCGCAATCGTAAGGCGCAGCGCTCCGGCGGTGACGTCTACGTGCCGCTCTATACGGTGCAGGATGCGGTGCAGACCCTTTCTCTTTTCGTGCCTTGCATTTATCATCAGGAATATCAGATCGCCGAGGGCATCACTGTCCGCTTTCTGGACGCCGGACATCTGATGGGCTCTGCCAGCATTGAAATTACGGTGGTGGAGAATGGCGAACGGCACGTTCTGCTCTTTTCCGGCGATCTGGGCAACGTCAATCGTCCTTTGATCCGGGATCCGGAAAAGCCCTCCTATGCTGATACCGTCATTATTGAGTCTACTTACGGCAACCGTCTGCACGGTGAACGCAAGGATTACGTCGGGCAGCTGACGGCGGTTTTGCAGGATACCTTTGATCGGGGAGGAAACGTGGTCATTCCCTCCTTTGCGGTGGGGCGGACGCAGGAATTTCTCTATCTCATTCGAGAGATCAAGGAAAAAGGTCTGGTCAAAGGGCACGATGGGTTCCCGGTCTACGTGGATAGCCCCTTGGCAGTGGAAGCCACTAAGATCTATTTTGGGGATCTTACGGAGTATTACGACCAGGAGATGCTGGATCTGATCGGCCGGGGCATTAACGTCCTGGACTTCAAGGGCTTGCAGATCTCGGTCACCAGCGAAGAGTCCATGGCAATCAATGAGAATAAGACGCCGAAGGTCATTCTCTCCGCCAGCGGAATGTGCGAGGCGGGGCGGATCCGCCATCATCTGAAGCATAACCTCTGGCGTGCCGATAGTACGGTGCTGTTCGTGGGCTACCAGGCAGAGGGGACGGTGGGACGTCATCTGCAGGACGGCGCCACCGAGGTCAAGCTTTTCGGCGAGACCATCCAGGTCAAGGCCACCATCGCCACCATGGACGGCATCAGCGGTCATGCGGATCAAAAGATCATGCTGGATTGGCTGGGTGCTTTGGAGAATCAGCCCCGTGTCTTTGTCAACCACGGCAACGATACCGTCTGTGATGAGTTCGCCGCCACCATTCGGGAGCGGCTGGGCTTTGAGGCGACGGCACCCTATAACGGTGCGGTCTATGACGTCCGTACCGGGATGCTGCTGGAGGAAGGAAACCGGGTTCGGCTGGAGAAACGCTCCGCCAAGAAGATCCGGAACGACAGTGTATTCGACCGGCTGCTGGGCGCCGGTAAGCGCCTGATGGCCGTCATTGAAAGAAGCCGGGGACGGAGCAATAAGGACTTGGCAAAGTTTGCAGATCAAGTCAATCGATTGGCCGATAAATGGGAGGAATAGTAAATGAAGATCCTATTTGCGGCAGATATGTCGTTTAACTATTTTGACCGTCTGCCTTCTGCGGCAGAGGCGGAGGCGATCATGACCGGAACGGCCGCTCATTTCAAGGCGGCGGATTTCAGTATTCTCAATCTGGAGAATATCTTCGGTAAGCCGGAGGAGCATATCCCCATCATTAAGGCGGGGCCCAATCTGATCTCCGACGATCGGTTCTCTGCATTTCTTGACACCTTGAAGCCGACGGTGGTGGGGCTTGCCAATAACCATAGCCGGGATTACGGCGACAACGCGTTGCTTTATACCAAGGAATTCCTGGAGAAGAAAGGCTATATTGCTATCGGTGCCGGGAAGAATATCGAGGAGGCCTATCAGCCGGCCGTTCTGGAAAAGGACGGGCTGAAGGTGGCAATTATTGCCGTCAACGAAAATGAGTTCGGCATTGCAGACATGGAGCAGGCCGGTACCGCAGGCTACGATCTCACCCGTGTGACCAAGACCATCTTTGCCGCCAAGGAGCAGGGCGCTCTGCCCATCGTCTATTTCCACGGCGGGAACGAGCACAATCCCTTCCCCTCGCCGGGCAAGGTGGGACTGTACCGTCACTTCATTGATCTGGGCGCTAAGGCGGTCATCGCCATGCATACTCATTGCCCCCAGGGCTATGAGTATTATGAGGGCGCGCCCATCGTCTACAGCATGGGTAATTTTTTCTTCCCATCCAAGAATGAGCGTCCGACCTGGGGCGTAGGTTATATGTCCACCTTGGATATTTCTGAGCAAGAGATCAAGCTGGGCGTCATTCCTTATTCCTTTGATTTTGATCATCATACCCCCATGGATGAGGAAAAGAAAGCCAAATTCATGGCGTATCTTGAGGAACTGAGCGCGCCCATCGGCGATCCCCAGGAGCTGCGCAAGTACTTTGACGGCTGGTGCATGGTCATGGGTCTGAAATACGTGGGCTACCTCAGCTTCGGCCTTGAATCGGAGCCCCCTCAGCAGGCACGCTTGAAGAACAGCTTCTCCTGCGAGGCGCATAACGAGCTGATCGGCAATACCATCAAGATCTATTTTGAGGGTCGGGTGGAGGAGGCCAAGGAAACGGTGCCCACCATCGAGCGGTTGCAGAACACAATATTCTAATCAAAAAAAGGAGCGAAAATTTCGCACCTTTTTTCTTCTTTTTCTACATATAATAGTATGAAAAGGAGGAATTGAAGATGCCTGAGGTTTATTTATCGCCGTCGCCCCGGCATTTTAATCAGGGCTATGGTACTTACGGAACAGAGGAAGAACGAATGAATTTGATCGCCGACGTGGTGGAATTGGAGCTGGTACGCAACGGACTGACCACCGCGCGCAACAATCCGGCTTACGACCTACAGACGGTGGTGGCGGATGCCAACGCTCAAAATTCAGACGTCTACGTGGCTATCCGCTCAGTTTATTGCGATGCGGGGGTGCGGGGGGCCAAGATCTTTTATTTTCGTCCGGGGACAGACAGTCAACGCTTAGCGGAAGATATTTTTGCGCGGCTCTCGTTGGTGACCCCCGTGGAGGATCGGGGGATCGAAACAGGGCAGAACGTTTACGGGGGCTTGGGCTTTTACGAGCTGCGACGCACCCGGATGCCGGCGGTGATCGTGGAGGTGGGGTGCCATGGAGATCCCCAGGAAGCAGATTTTATCGTTCGCAACGTCTATGAGATCGGGGTAGCCATCGCAACGGGGATTTTAGATTATTTCGGTCTGCCCTATAATCCTGACTCGGTGGAGGAGCAGCAACGGCTGAAGGATGAGTATGATTCCATTTTCTTTTGAATAATATTCAATGCACGTGAATAAAATACAGAGACAAAAGGGTGCATAATGGGAGTGTATATTCATTTTTGTGCATGCTATATAGAATCAGTGGCGTATATTTGGGAATAATTTTTAAATATTTTTGCATTTTATGCTTGACAACACGAATATTATGCATTATAATACAGACATCACATAAAAAATCCAATGAAAAGAGGAACAAACAATGAACATGAAGAAAATTCTGTGTCTGGTTCTGGCTATGCTGATGGTCGTGACCTGCCTGGCAGGCTGCGGCGCGAAGAAGGATGATTCCAAGCTGGTTATGGCAACCAATGCTGCATTTCCTCCCTATGAGTATATGGAAGGTGATGAGTTCAAGGGTATCGACATTGAGTTGGCTGAAAAGCTGGCCGAGAAGCTGGGCAAAGAGCTGGTAATCGAGAACGTAGAGTTCGGCTCCATCGTTACCGGTGTTCAGACCGGCAAGTACGACGTGGGTATCGCCGGTATGACCGTTACCGACGAGCGTAAGGAAAAGGTAAACTTCTCCGAGTCTTATGCAACCGGTATTCAGGTTGTTATCGTTAAAGAGGATTCTGCAATCAAGACCTTGGACGATCTGGGTGGTGCTGACGTAATGATCGGCGTTCAGCAGGATACTACCGGTCATATCTACGCTGCTGATACCGTTGAAAACGGCGGTTACGGCGAGGATCACGTGAATGCTTACCTGAGCGGTGCAGATGCTGTTAATGCTCTGGTTTCCGATAAGGTTGACGCTGTTATCATTGATAACGAGCCTGCTAAGAGCTTTGTGGCTGCTAATAAGGGACTGAAGATCCTGGACGCCGAATGGGCTGTTGAGGACTATGCTATCGCGATCAATAAGGAAGATACCAAGCTGCTGGAAGATATTAATAAAGCAATCGCCGAGATGAAGGCAGACGGTACTTTGAAGTCCATCATCGAGACCTATATCCCTGCTAAATAAGTGAGAGAAATATTACGGGGGGAGCCCTTGCTCCCCCTGTTTTTCTGCATTAGGAAGGAATAAAAACCGTGGAATTTTTTGAGACCATTGGAAATTGGTTTAAGGATCTTTGGATCGCTTTTGCCAAGGATTTTCATTTCAATTTTATTGCCAGCGACCGCTGGAAATCTATGCTAAAGGGCTTGGGCGCTACCCTGGAGATCACCTTTTTTGCTCTCTTGATCGGTCTTTTGATCGGTATCATCGTGGCGGCAGTGCGCTCTACTTACGATAAGAATAAGGAGACGATGTCTAAAAAAGGCGGCTTCAGCTGGGCGGTCATGCGGTTTGTCAATGGAATCTGCAACCTCTACCTGACGGTGGTACGCGGTACGCCGGTGGTGGTGCAGCTGATGATCTTTTATTTCATCATCTTTGCCTCCTCCCGAAATGGTATTGCCGTGGCGATCATTGCCTTCGGTGTAAACTCCGGTGCCTACGTGGCGGAGATCTTCCGAAGCGGTATCGTTTCGGTGGATAACGGTCAGTTTGAGGCGGGCAGATCCCTGGGCTTCAGCTATCTGCAGACCATGCTCCATATCATCATCCCTCAGGCGTTTAAAAACGTCCTGCCCACCCTCTGCAATGAGTTTATTGTTCTTTTGAAGGAGACCTCTGTTGCCGGTTACGTGGGTGTTATCGACCTGACCAAGGCGGGCGATATTATCCGTGGGCGGACCTTTTCTGCCTATATGCCCCTGATCGCAGTGGCATTGATCTATCTTTTGATGGTGGTCATTTTGACTGCTTTGGTGCGGAAGCTTGAAAGGAGGTTGCAGAAAAGTGAGCGATAATATTATCCGGGTAAAGGGCTTAAAAAAGCATTATAACGGCGGCGCCATCAAGGCGCTGGACGGCGTGGATATTGATATCAAGCGCGGCGAGGTCGTGGTGGTTATCGGTCCCTCCGGCAGCGGTAAATCCACCCTGCTCCGCAGCCTGAATCTGCTGGAATCTCCCACTGACGGCGAGATCTTCGTGGACGGCGTGGATATCAACGGCAAAAAGGTCAATATCAATCTCCATCGGCAGAAGATGGGCATGGTCTTTCAGCATTTTAACCTCTTTCCCCATATGACCATCCTGAAGAATATGACCATCGCGCCGATGAAGCTGAAAAAGATACCCAAGGCCGAGGCGGAAGCCAAGGCGCTGGAGCTTTTGAAGAGGGTCGGGCTCGGTGACCGTGCCGAGGCGTATCCCAGCCAGCTTTCCGGCGGTCAGAAGCAGCGTGTGGCCATCGTCCGTGCGCTTTGCATGGACCCGGAGGTCATGCTCTTCGATGAGCCCACCTCTGCCTTGGATCCCGAAATGGTCGGAGAGGTACTGGAGGTCATGAAGCAGCTGGCCAATGAGGGGATGACCATGGTGGTGGTGACCCATGAGATGGGCTTTGCCCGCGAGGTGGGAAGCCGCGTTGTCTTTATGGACGGCGGTACCATCATCGAGGAAGGCACCCCGGCGGAGATCTTTGATCAGCCTAAGAGCCCCAGACTGCAGGACTTTTTGGCAAAAGTTCTTTAAAAAAGTTTAAAACGGGGGTTGACAATTCAACCCCCGTGTAGTAGAATAGAATGGCTGTGGAGGCATAGCTCAGCTGGTTAGAGTACTTGCTTGACATGCAAGGGGTCACTGGTTCGATTCCAGTTGTCTCCACCAAATAGAAAAAACCGCTTGATTTCAAGCGGTTTTTCTTTTTCTGTACACGATTGGTACACGATTTTTCTTGAAATTCGTGTACGGAATAGAGAAAATCAGGTGATTTTATCCAGGATATTGACCGCCCGATCTTCTTCACGTGGGTATAGGTGGGAGTAGGTATTCCAGGTGATCTCTATTTTAGCGTGACCGAGCCGTCGGGCAACCTCTTGAATGTTGATCCCTTCATTGGCCAGGAGTGAGGCGTGGCTATGGCGAAAGTCGTGGATCCGGATGATCTTCAGACCGGCTGCCTCTGCATACTGTTTGTTCCGGTTGCTTACGCTGCTATCACGCAGGGGAGCGGTGCCGCCGCAGATGCGCCAATCGTCTGTGAAGCCCTCTGCGTGCGCTGTGTAGCGTTTTTTGTGCTCGTCCAAGACTTTTATCAAGGGAGCCGGTAATTTAATATCACGGGCAGACGTGCGGTTTTTGGGCGGTGTTTCACGATCACCGCCTTTTAATTTTTGGTTGATGGATCGGCGGATCTTGAGGGTATTCCCGTCAATATCAGACCATTTGAGGGCGTGGATCTCTCCCTTGCGCAGTCCGGCATAGAAAGCAATGTTGAAGAATACATAGAAATTCCACTCAAAAAAGCCCTCTGTCTCTGCCGCCGTTTTGGCAGCATCCCTGTATTTCAGCCATTCATCGGGGGTGTAATAGTCTATTTCTTTCTTTTCTGCGTATGCATCACGGAAGCCGCCGAGCTTCTTCAATAAATTGGTGGGAAGATAGTCCATCTTGACGGCATAATCCAGGATCGAGCAGAGCGGCCGGTAGATATTCCGGCGCATGGAGAGGGCGAGCCCCTTTTCTTCAATCCCCAGTTTCCATCGTTGCAGGATCTGAAGATTGATTTTATTGAGCTTCAGATTGCCAAACTCCGGCAGGATATGGTTTTTGATGATATGCTTTTCCTTTTCCAGCGTGGACTCTCTGACGGTGGGTTGCTTTTGACGTATATACTCTTCATAGAGGGCTTGAAAGGTTCTGCCGGTGGAAGGCACCGGGGCCGCTTTGATCTCCTGGAGCAGTTCACGCTCTTTTTCTTTTGCCTCATTGGCACCGTAGACGATCCGGGTGAGTTGCCGGGGTTTTCCGGTGGCGGTGGTGTAGTTGATCCGTACACGGTATTTTTGCTGACCGTCTTTCTTTTCGCCTTCCACTTTGTAGATCGGCATAAAAATCACCTCCTAAGGTGTTGAAAAATCAATGTTGATATAGTATAATATAAATGTGCATGAGCCACGAGTGCGGTGTTTCATGTCCATGACAGCCTCCGCCAAGAGCGGAGGCCTCTTTCTTTTTAAAAGCCTTGCATAAGCGAGGAAGATCTGCTATAATATGGGTGGTTGGTTTAAAGTTTGCAAAAGACTCATGCGCAGTTGACGAGCTGCGGAACCAATTCTCCTTAAAATTGCCTCCGTTTCAGTCATAACGGAGGCTTTTTCTTTTGTTGGTCTATAAAACACTTGCAAAAGGCAAGGCGATATGATAAAATATAAATGGTTCCGGGCGTTGTCTGTACCGTACCGGAGCTGCCCTTTATGAACGTCCCTGCACCGCAGCAGGGGCGTTTTTCTTTTTGCCTTAACGTGGATCCTGCTCAGATCGGCAGGAGCTGCGCCTGGATGAGCGGGTAAGGAATGAATTATTTGCCATAATCCTATGGGTTATTCTCTTTGAAATCAAGGGTTATTCTTTTTAGGTTTTTGTAAATATCTGTATTATGTGAAGTTAAATCCGCTGAAAATCGGAAAAGCAAATACTAAATACACCGTAAATATGGCGGCGAGGAGCCAGCAGAGGAAGATTGGCACACCGACGTTGGCTAACAAGGTAAAAAGCCCGTGGGCAGATATTATTGCTACAATGGCGGTGGTGCAAAGGTATGAACCAAGTGCTGCGTCTTTAGCCTTCTTTATCTCTCCCACGTTGGTTAGGTTGTTCAAGGCGGCGAGCCATGCAAGGATTGGAAACCACACAAGAGATAACAATAAAATGGTGTTGTCGGCTGGGATGATTTTCGGCATGGCAAGAATATAGCCGTAGGTATAAAAGGCGCCGCCGATCAGAGCGGTGATGCCAAGGACGACGTTGGAATAATTACTGCTCTCTTTATATTTCGGGGGATCTGTATTGTCGTAATTGGGGGCCGCATTGATGGTGATAACTCGGCTGCCATGTTCTACTTTTATTTTGGAAATAGGGGAGGCTTTTGGAATATCAAGCCCGTTGAGCTCGCAACGCTCAATTTCTGTTACGATCATTTGTGTAGCAATATTGAGCAGAGATTGACGATCGGTGAGGAGGTAATTGTCAATAGATACACCCAAATCCGGGATAGTGATTGTATAGTGGCTGTATTCACTTTCTGGGGTTAGGACAACAGGAAAGGTATAGTTGTTCGTTTTCATGAATGGCATTCTCCTTTTAGTTTAATCAAGGATTTGTTAGTTTTTCGCTAAATTTCAATATATCATCCGCTGAAAATTTTATACAATCGTCGCAAAGATCGTAGTATCCATCTGCTACGGCAGAATCGAGGGATCTGTATTTCTTGCTATTTTCTTTGTCAGGTTTATGATAACACTCCAGATCGTGGATAGTATGGGTCGTTGTATTTACGATATATCGGTAGTCGTCCTGTGACCAATGGATTATAGCTAAAATAAGCAGAGTAATTGCAATACCGGTGAGGATGGTTGTGAATACCGGAGAATCGTAGTAAAGCTTTGTAAAGCCTTTCATAGCTAAGATAAAAAGAGCAAGGAGGGCGGGAAAGCAAAAAACAAGCCCAAGGATCAGGATATAAGGGATAAAGCTAAACCAAATATCAAAAAGAACTATAATGCAAAAAAATGCCAGAATAGCAATTCCGATAGAGAAAAGAAATAAGATCCAGCCGCCGTCTTTTAGATTCTCTTTGAGGTGTTTAAAGAAATATGACATAATATTCTCCTTATGATCTCCGGCTTAGGCGCTGGAGATTTTTTAATTGTCGTCTTGTTCATTGTCAATCTGGCTTTCTATATCGGCGATATTGCGCAAAAGGGCTTTTCTTTCTTGATAGGTGCCGGAAGGCGTGACGGTTTCTTTGGCACCACCAAAGGCAACGATCTTTGCCTGCTCTTGAGCAGGTTCAGTAGGGATCATTCGCAACGTGGGTTCTTCGATTTTTAGTAAACGATCTACGGCTGGTTGTATATCCGGCTGGTTTCTATAGGCAGTAATTAGTTTTTCTTCATGGCTCGAAAGGGTTAATACTGTGGCTTTTGTAGGTGCTTCCCAACCCATAAGATAAGCAGGGGTTGTTTTTAGGGCTACTGCGATTGGTTCCAAAAAGTCGATGGGAAGATTTTCAATTTCGCCGTTTTCATATCGATAAATTGTAGAACGATCTTTTCCTAAACGCTTTCCCAGGTCATTTGCACTCATTTTTAGGGCTTTTCGTCGTTCCTTGATTCTTTGTCCTATATTCATGAAATCACTCCTTTTATATGTTATTATAAAAGAATTGTCGCAAAAATGCAACAACAAAGTTGCTTTTTATAAAAAACAGTCGCAAAATATGCGAAAATTGATTGACTTTTAAAAAAAGAGGTGATATTATAAAAAAGCAGTCGCAAGTCATGCGACATTGGAGGTGATGAAATGAAGGTCTGCGAATTAAAGAAAAAAATGGATGAGAGAAGAATCGGGGTTGACGCTTTATCACAAGCATTAGGAATTGACCGCTCTACCATGTATCGAAAACTGGCTGCATTAGAAAAAATCACAATCAAAGAAGCTAAAAAAATAGTTAAGATACTCGGCTTTAGCAATGAAGAAGCAATAGCTATTTTTTTTGGTTAAACAGTCGCATGGTGTGCGACTGTTAATTTAAGAAAGGGGCGCCAATATGGAAAATTGGACAGTACAGGCATTAAGAAAACTAAAAGACAACCACATTAAGCAAAAGGACGCGGCGGAGCTACTGGGGGTTACCCCGGAGCACGTGAGCCGGATCCTCAATGGGAAAAAGAGAACCCGGTGGGGTGAGTGGCAGATCATGGCCGCCATCGACAAGCTGACCGCCGGGAACCGGCAGGAGGTGGCGGGATGAAGCTGAAGGATCTATTGAGCGGGTATTGCACCACCGAGGAAGAGATCATTGCCAACGTGCGGCAGGAGGGCAGTCTTTTTGACCGTGCTTCGGCAGAGGCGTTGATCCAGCAAGCCCGGCAGGAATGGCCGGTGCAGTTTGACGGCGAAGAGGGGGCACCCGAGGAGTTGACCCCTTTGGAGGCGTGCGTGAGCTGTTATCTCCGAGGAATGTATGTGGCGAAGTCGCAGCTTGATATTTTGGTTGACCGTGTGGCAGAGCTGGAGAAAAAGAAAGAGGAGTTGCAGGAGCAGATCTGCAAGTCGGATTACACTGCGCAACGTGCTCAGATGATACAGCAATGTTTCCTTGACTTTTTAGACGAGGCGGTCTTTGTCCGAGGAGAGAAGGACGAAGAAAAGCGGTTGATCTCTGCGGATCATTTCTTTGAAAAGCTGAGCCATCATCAGGAAGAGGTTTATACCGTATTAGATCTGCTGGCGGACGTGATCACCGATCTGAATGAGCTGCGCTATCTGTTTGCTGGCGGAAATCCGGGACCGGTGAAAGGGGTGGCGAAATGAAGCTCCTAAAATTCTACCTCAAGTATTATCTTTTCCGATCCATCCGGAAGGTGGAAAACATTGAGCGGGTAATCCGGTCTCTGGGGTTTCGAATTTATGAGTATGATCCTCTTGAAACGAAGGGGGATATGGTCAAATTTTTGAGTTTGCTGGGCTGTTTGGATTATAGCAAGGATAAAAAAGCTTTTACTTATTGGGCTAATGGTGCTGTAAATCGTATCGTGTTTACTCAAGAAGGTTTTAATGACGATGATCGGCGCACGTTGCTTTTTCACGAGGCGGCACATATTTGGTATGACCATCTACATATTACCGGATTTACAGATCAGAGCGATATTCAGCAAGAGGTCACGGCAAATCTTTTTGAACGCAGATTACGCATTTTGAAAGGTATTACATATGCTGTTTTTGCGGTGTTAATATGCGCTGTGTTTGGTTTTTTTGCTTGAATTACATAGAAAGGGGCACGGTTATGAAAAGACCGGAAATTACAGACATTGCGGCGGCAATCCGCTGCTATTACGGTGCCGGGTATATCGGCAATAAAGAGATTCAACAGATCTTCGGCAAAATATCGTCGGGGACCGTATCACGGTTGAAAAAGGCGGTCCGGGAGGAAGAGATACGACAGTCTATCCCCGAGGTAGTGCCGAAAAAGGTTAGCTCCCGGATCGCCTACGAGGTATGGCAGATTGATATTGATTCCTTGGTGAAGAACTATAAGCAGCTTCAGAAGCTGGGGCTGGTGTAACATGAAGGTATTGCAATTCTATCTCAAATACTTCCTGTTCCGATCCACCCGGAAGGTGGAAAACATTGAGCGGGTGATCCGGTCACATGGCTTTAAAATTTATGATTATCGACCGGAGGAAACGACAACAAAGGTTGCTGATTTGATTCGAGCTTTGGGGGTGGAAGACTTTGCTCAAAGTCAACATGGCTTTGTGGTGGTTAATCCTATTATCAAGGGTGTTTTTATCAAAAAAGGTATGAGTGATGCGGATCGGATTTGTATTCTTTTTCATGAGGAGGCACATATTTGGTTTAACCATCTTAATACAGAGAATTTCACAAATCAAACGCACGTACAGAAAGAGGCGGCGGCTCATAATCTGCTTCTTATAGTACGTTTTTTAAAGGCTGTGACGGCTTTTACGGTCGTTGCGGCGTTGGTTATTGCCCTTAGGTTTTGGGGCGTTGTAGCTTAATTTTGATGATAATTTCGCACCGATAGCGTGAGCGCAGAGCTCTAATCATGGAAATATGATCGCACCGATAGCGTGAGGCGATAGCTTCTAAACATGGGAAAGGAGATCATGATGGAAGGTGTCATGATGGCGGCTGAATCGGCCGCACAAACCGTTGATAACGCAACGGCAGGGGTGGAGGTCGTGGCTTCACCTGAGGGTGCTGTATCGGAAAATAATGCGGAGGTACAGGGAAGCCCGGAAGGCGGGGAACGTTCACCGGTACAGAGACAGAACCGGGACACCAACGCCTATTTTAAGGGGCTTCGCCAGAAGGCGGAACAGCAGGCAAAAGAGCAGCAGGATGCGGACGAGCAGGCGGATTTTGAAAGTCGAGTGAGAGAGTCTGATCTATATCGGGAACTTGAGGCACGGGCAAACCGTGATCGGATGGAAGCCGATATGCTTCGCTCTGATGCAGAGCTGCACCGAGTAGATGAACAGATGCGCGCGGATCTGGAAGCTATTCAAAAGTTAGATCCCACAGTCCGGTCTTTGGAGGACTTGGGGGATGATTTTGTGGAGTTGGTTCGAGAGCACGATGGCCCTACTGCTTTTCTGATCATGAAGGGATTGGAGGCATTGAAGCCACCAATTACCGGGGAGATCGGCGGTATGGGAAGTTATGAGCGAGACTTCACCAGCGATGAATTGGATCGACTGCAAAAGGGAGATCTGATTAAAAATGACAACCTCTATAAAAAGGCGATGCGCTCTTTGTTAGGGGGGTTAAACGAATAATTTACAACAAAAGGAGATTTTTATTATGGCATATTCTAATTTTAAGCCCGAGATCTGGGCGGCAACGATCGAGAGAACCTTGCGGCAGAAAACTATTTTGACGGATTTCTGCAATACCAAGGTGGACGGACAACCTACCTACGGTAGTGTAGTCAACATTTTGGGAGCCGGTGTTCCCAGCGTAAGAAAGTATGATCCTGATGCAGGTCTGACCACCATTGATAAGCCCGAGGGCAATGTGGTGCGTTTGCTGATCGACCAGGCAAATGAGTTTAACTTCATGGTCGGTGATATTGACAAAGCGCAGACTACTCCGGATCTGATGCCTGCTCTGTTGGATGAAGCTGCCGGTGAACTGGCTATGCACCGTGATGTTTATATCGCAGAGCTGGCAAGAAACGCCGCAAATATTTCGGAGTCTATGGCCATCGCAACGGCAGCAGAGGCGAAAAAAGCGATTGATACCGGATTGCGCCGGTTGCGTGAAAACAACGTGACCCCGGATAAGAACGTCCGCATCGAGCTCTCTTACTGGATGTATCAGCTCTTCCGGGATTACCTGGTGGATGCTAAGACGGCCAATGATGCGCTGCTGAAGAACGGCACTATCGGGATGTATGATGGCTGTGCCGTTGCATACAGCAATAACATTGCCAAGACGGAGGATGGTACCGATTATCTCTGTATGATTCGTACCGATAAGGCTATTGCTTTGGCGGCTCAGGTGGAAAAGGTGGAGCCTTACCGCCCGGAGAAATTCTTTGCGGATGCCGTGAAGGGTCTTGACGTATTCGGTGCCAAGATCGCCAGAGAGAACGAGATCTACGTCGTGAAGTGCCACGAGGCATAAAAACCAATCCCTCCCCATCGAAAACGGTGGGGAGGGTACAAAAAACTAATACATAAAGAAGGGGCTAAAAATGAAACAGACAATAAACAAACGGCATAAAAAATGTCGATCTTTTGAGCGGGAGCTATTGCGGAAGATTTTCAATATCCTTTGCCGGTGCGGTATGGTGATCGGCGTGATTGCCTTGATCGGTATATGGGGCGGCGCAGAGTTCGGAGAGCTGCTGATCGGTCGGCGGATCCTCTGGACGGTTATGGATCTTCTTTTGATCTGCGCTGCGGCACGTGGCGATTCTATGACAGGGAGGGATCCCGATGGAATTCTTTGAACTGCTGGCTGCTATGAAAGCACGTGCGCCGGTGATGACTCGGATCAAAGAACCGTCTTATGAGGTTTTAATTGTGGGGACGGTTGCAGGGGTCGGTTATCGGTTCGATAAAGACAGCAAGGTGGTCGCACAGGCAGAGATCAAGGATCGGAGCAGCAATTCTATTACGGTCGTTGCTTGCGAGAATGTAGAAAAATTGTGGCAGGATTAAAGTAAAATCAAATTCCCAAACGCTTGGGAATTTGCGGATATAAAGCGAAATTTTAAGAGAAAATGCCTCCCTGGAATAACACCCGGGGAGGCATTGGCAACGGAACTGAAAAGGAAAAACGGTTAAGATCTGCGGTGCTTGACCGGGGGGAGGCGGTCGCCTCCCGATGGGCCTTGTATGAAGTATTAACTTAACGCACGTTTTAAAAGGGGCAGCGGTATGGTATTTTACAGACAAAATATGACAATAGGCGGAGATTTTGCTATGATTACGGCGGTTCCTGTCTATCAAATGATATCCGGAGTGGCACACAAGCGCCGCAGGCGGTCGAGATGTAAACCTACAAGGGAGGCGCAAGCGTGGGGGAATAAGAAACGAGCAGAGGAGTATTTCTTTTATCTGGTTCATGAAAACTTTACGCTTGAAGATTATCGCCTGGATATTGATTTTAAGGACGAGTGTATGCCAAAGAATGAGCAGGATCTGAAGAAGGTCATGCGGAATTATATTGTGCGCTTGCGCCGTCTTTATCAGAAATATGACCTGGAATTAAAGCTGATCTGGATTCCGGAGAGATCCGGCAAGGGACGGATTCATATTCATGGCTTTATCAATGGCGGTGTACCGGTAGAGGAGATCCGCAAGGCATGGAAAGAACAGGGGCGGGTCAATATGGATCGTTTTCAATATGATCAGCACGGCTTGGAGGGATATGTTCATTACGTCTTTAAGGATCCGTTGTTAGCTAAGCATTGGTGCGCAACAAAGAATTTGAAAAAGCCGGTGCAGCGTAAATCTGATTACACATTGCGACAAAAGGATGTTTCTGCGGTTCGCCGTGGAGATCTCCGGGAGCTGGAGCAACGGCTGACGGGCTGGGAAGTGATCGTGGCTCGGGAGGAATGGGAGGAACCCAGCGTTTTAAATTGGTCTGTAGTGGAATCGGAAGTCCGGGACAACGAGGTGAACGGATATCCGTATCTTTACATAAAGCTATGCCGGAAAAATGCCCGGTTAAGCTATTAGGAATTGAATAGTAGCTCCGCATCAGCGGGGCTTATGCTACGTGATTTTGTTAAGATTTGTTAAGATCATTCGTGCGCAGGCGTGCGTGCATATAGCAAGCGCACGTGCGCAAATAATATGTTGCTGTTAATGATACCATCTTAACAGCTGGAAAAAGTATGAGGATTTGATGAAATGGCAGAGGTTTTTAGGCAAAATAAGCGGTTGAAGGTGCCCTATTGGCAGCAGGGATATATCTTTTTTGTATCGAGAAAATATGATAAACTTCCGGCATATCAGCAGGAATGGATCTTGGAACATTGCCAGGAGGTCGGCAGGGAATATTGGAAGGCGCTTTTTGATTACGTGACTACGGATATCAGCGCAACGGCGGTGTGTATTAAATCTTATATTTCTGAATCTACGTTGAATCGGTTGGTGAAACGGTACTATGATGAGTTTCCGAAGGAACTTTGAGCGGGAGCTGGTCGCCCATCGGCGGCATTCGTGGAGCGGATCAGCGCCGCAGGGGATAAAAGGAGCGGTGCCTATGATCGTTCTCTGTTGACAATGCCTGTATATTGGTGCTATACTATTTGCGAAAGAGATATTGACTGCTGGTGACAAGCCTGAGTTATTATGACTCCGCCCACCCTTTCAGCAATGTCTCTTTTTGTTTTTTTGTACACGATTCGTACACGAATAAATCGAAAAAAAGAAAATGGTCGGTGTATGACATTGAATAAAAATGCAGATTTCAAGCCACTTTTTGAAGATTTGCGAAAGTGAATAAATGTGAAAAAACAGTACTTTTTATTCCAGTTGTCTCCACCAAAAAATAAAAGGACTACTTCGGTAGTCCTTTTATTTTTTGGTGGAGTAAGGATTGAACTTTTTTGCATTTTGCAAAAAAGTTCGTTGAGGTAGCCGCTCGCCGATCGCGAGCGGACTGCCGTGTCTCGAGCAGTGAGAATTTTTCGCATAGTGCCGACCCGCACCACGAAAAATTCCACAGCGCAGAGTTTCCGGTATAAAGTCTGCGTCTATTTAAAACAACTTTCAAAAAAGTCTCTCAATCTTGCGATTGAGAGACTTTTTTATAATACAATTGTTAACCCCAAAATCGCCAAGAGAAGCGTGGGGAGGGCTACGGCGGCGCCGTAGCGCGTGAAGCGACCGAAGGAGAGGCGGATGTCGTGGGCGCGCAAAAGCTGCATCCACATGATGCCTGCCAGCGCTCCGATGGGGGTGAAGAAGGCACCTAAGTTGGAGCCGATGATGCTGGCATAGAGGGCGGCGGCTTCGCCGCCGGCGGTGATCCGCTCGAAAAGGACGCTCATGGGAATGTTGTTCATGAGGTTGGCGGCGAGGAAGGAGGAGGTGCCATAGCCCCAGCCGGCCGGAAAGGCGGTGAGTAGCTTGGCGATCTCCTGGGTGACGCCGTACTTTTCCAGCGCCAGCACCAGAATGAACATGGAAAGGACGAAGGGTGCCATCTCTAAGGGGGCGCGCTTGAGGGTCTCACGGATGACCACCAGGCTGCGCTGGCGCGCCAGCAGATAGACGGTGGCGGTGACGAAAAGGCTGAGGAACGCCACCAAGGCGATCAGCCACATAGGCAGGTCGATATAGGAGGAGAGCACCAAAAAGAGGATGCAGAGGGAGAGGTGCAGGACGCCCAGCCCTACCAACGGACGATCTAAGCGGTGAACCGCCGGCGCGGAGCGCTGAAGCGGCTCCCGGAGCTTCCTGCGAAAGAGCAGGAGCAGGGCGGCGAGGGAGCCAAGCCCGGAGAGGAGGGTGGGGAGCGCCATGACCTTGATATAGCCGAAAAAGGAAAGACCGGCGCCGGTTCCTAAATAGATGTTGGTGGGGTTGCCGATGATAAGCAGCATACTCCAGGTATTGGCGGCGATGAATTCACAAAAGAGATAGGGGAGTGGGTCGATCTTCGCGTTGCGGGTGAAATAGCAGATAAAGGGGGTAAAGGTCAGGACGATGATGTCGTTGGAGGTAAAGACCGTCAGGACGGAGACCGTAACGTAAAGGGTCAGAAAGAGGGAAAGTTGGTTGCCCTTGGCGCGGGAAAGCATCCGCTCCGCTAAGTAGCGGAAGAAGCCGGCGGCGTCCAGAAAGACGGAGATCAGCGTCATGGAAAAGAAGAGGATCAGAATCTTGATGGGATTCATGGCGGTGGGGGAAGTAAGCCCTCTGAAGATCTCCGACCAGCTTAAAGTGCCGGAAAACGCCAAGACCAAAGCTCCCAGTACCGGCGGCAGCCAGTAGATGCTGATCTGCTCCTGACCGATCTTGACGGACGGTTTTAAAAAGACCAGCCCAATCAATAGCAGACAGGTTAATATACATACTGTTGTGACAAATAACATCAAATTCCCCCTTTGCCGGAAGATATTCTATCATATTCCGCCCAAAGTTGCAATTGTTTTTCGTAAGGTAACAAGGAGTAACATGGAAGTAACAACGTTACATAGAGAAAGAGATAGAGATAGAGTAAGAGTAAGAGATAGAAGAAGAGAAGGGTCAGCGTCCCACTCTCATGCAAAAGTCTATGGGGGCGGAAAGATATTCCATTATTATATAACTACAACATTATATAAATGACATTTGACCGTAAGTTATATCTTCTCGTAACTGGTTTCATATGTATTCCGCAATGACTTTTTTATTTCTTCCTATCGGATCCACATAGTATCCTTTACACCAAAAGTGCCTATTTCCGTATTTGTATTTCATATTCGCCTATTTTTCAAATATCATTAAACTACTTTTTCCTTTGAGGTGTCCCATTATCTGTGATACGCTATACTTTGGCGGTATTGATACTAACACATGTATGTGGTCTTTGCACAAATCTTTCTGTCTTATAAGTCAATAAAGAGTTGCAGAGTAATCATGGATATGATAGAATAAAAAATATGAAGATTATAAAAAGCAATCGAAAAACTTTATCTTTGTCCATCGACAGAGAGGGTCAGCCGGTGGTGCGTGCGCCTTACGGGTGTTCCGACGCCTTTATTTTGGAATTCGTGCAAAAGCATCAAGGCTGGATTCAAAAGCATCAGGCCGCCCATCGAAATCATACCGAGGCGGAGATCGCCGCCCTTCGGGCGCGAGCCAAGGCGTATCTTCCGGGCAGGGTGGCGTACTACGCCCCTTTGATGGGGGTGAAGCCCACCGGCGTCAAGATCACCGCCGCCCGGACGCGGTACGGCAGCTGCAGTCCTAAAAACAGCCTTTGCTTTTCCCTCTACCTCATGGAGAAGAGTGCGCGCGCCATCGACTACGTGGTGGTGCATGAGCTGGCGCACATTCTGCGCCGGGATCACAGCAAGCATTTTTACAAAATCATTGAAAAAACGCTCCCCGATTATCGGGAAAGAATAAAGGAATTGAAAGCATGATCAAGAAATTTTTATCCTACTACAAGCCCCATATGAAGCTCTTTTGGGCGGATATGTTCTTCGCCATTCTGAGCGCATCCACCACCCTGGTCATTCCCTTGATGGTGCGGAAGATCACCGGGGATTTCGTCCTCCGTCCGGCGGAGGACGCCCTTCGGCTGATTTTGCTCTTTGCCATCGGGATGGTGGCGCTGATCGCCCTGGAGGCGTATTGCAATTATTTTACCGCCTATTACGGTCATATGATGGGCGCGCGGATGGAATACGGCATGCGCGCCGATCTTTTCCATCATTATCAAAAGCTTTCCTTTAGTTTTTACGACAATCAAAAAGTGGGTCAGCTGATGAGCCGCATCGGCAACGATCTTTTTGACATTGCGGAGCTTGCCCACCACGGACCGGAGGATCTCTTTATCTCTGCCATCAAGCTGATCGGTTCGCTGGTCATTATGATGGCGGTGAGCTGGAAGCTGGCGCTGGTGGCGCTTTTGATCCTGCCCCTCATGATCCTCTACGCCGGCAAGTGCAATAAGCGGATGCGCGCCGCCTTTAAAGAGAACCGGGTGCAGATGGGCAACTTCAATGCCGGGATGGAGGATAATCTCTCCGGTATCCGGGTGGTGAAGTCCTTTGCCAACGAGGCGGAGGAGGGCAAGAAATTTAAGATCCTCAACGATAATCTGCTCGCCGCCAAGCGGTGCTCCTATCAGAATATGGGTATTTTCCATTCGGGACTGGGGGCGTTTACCACCTTTATCACTGTGGCGGTGCTGGTGGTAGGGGCGATCCTCATATCCTATGGGCAGCTCAACGCCACCGATCTCATTACCTTTGTCCTTTATATCAATAACTTCACTGAGCCGGTGCGCAAGCTCATTAATTTCACCGAGCAGTTCCAGAACGGCGCTACCGCTTTCGGTCGGTTCCGGGAGATGATGGACGTGGAGGTGGAGATCCGGGATCTCCCCGGCGCGGTACAGCCGCCCCGGTTCAAGGGAGACGTGGAGTTCCAGGACGTTTCCTTCCACTATCCGGAGCACGAAAAGACCGTCCTTTCCCGGGTGACCCTCCAGGTGCAGGCCGGAGAATATATCGCCCTGGTGGGCGAGTCCGGCGCCGGCAAGAGCACCCTTTGCAACCTGATCCCCCGTTTTTACGAGGTGACCGACGGCGCCATCCTCATCGACGGCGAGGATATCCGCAACTATACCTTAAAAGGCTTGCGAGATCAGATCGGCGTGGTGCAACAGGACGTCTATCTCTTTGCCGGGACGGTGATGGAGAACATCCGCTACGGACGTCCCGATGCCACCGATGAGGAGATCATCGAGGCCGCCAAAAAGGCTAATGCCCATGAGTTTATCATGGCACTTCCCAACGGATATGAGACGGATATCGGTCAGCGCGGCGTCAAGCTCTCCGGCGGTCAGAAGCAGCGTCTTTCCATTGCCCGGGTGTTCCTTAAAAATCCGCCCATCCTCATTTTCGATGAGGCTACCTCTGCTCTCGATAACGAAAGTGAGCGGGTGGTGCAGGAGAGTCTGGAAAAGCTTGCCCAAAACCGTACCACCTTTGTCATTGCCCACCGTCTTTCTACTATCCGCAATGCGGAGCGGATCCTGGTGCTGACCGAAGAGGGGGTCGCCGAGCAGGGCAGTCACGAAGAGCTTCTCGCCAAAGGCGGCATCTATGCCGAACTTTACAATATGCAATTCAATTAAAAAAGCAACCCCATCCGGGGTTGCTTTTACTTTACTTGGAATAATTTAAAGGGTTTATTCTTCTTTTTGCAATTTTCAAGGACGAACCGGGTGCCGCGGGACTGACCGTCCCAAAAGGCCAGCACCAGATCGCTATAGTCGATGATCTCCAAATTACGGAGGAGGGGGGCGCGCCGTCCGTGGGTCTCATAGTCCGGCAAAAACTCCGTCAGCTTCAGTCCTTTTTCCAATGCGTACCGCCGGGCACAGCGGTCGATGCCGATAGCACCGCCGGAGACGATCTCAGTAGTCCCTTCCGGCAGATAGGGGGAAAAATCCCGACAGTTCAAGCCCCGGGATCCGATGATGGCAACCTTCATATTTTTCCCCTCCTTGTATAATATCCGCAATATCGGCAAGCGTTGATATTAGCAGACGCTCTATGCGGATATTATAGCACAAATGTTCTAAAATGCAAGTCTAAAATAAGAGAAAAAGCTTCGTCAGCAGAAAGGCCAGTATGCCGCAGGCAGGGAAGGTCAGCAGCCAGGCGAGGAACATGGAGCCTGCGACCTTTTTATCAATACAGCCGTCGTCGCGGGCGACGGCGGCGCCCATCATGGCGCAGGTCTTTGCGTGGGTGGTGCTGACCGGGAGACCCTGGAGGGTGGAGAGGAACAGGCTTAAAGTTCCTGCTAAATCGGCGGCAAACCCCTCTTTTTGCTCGATGCGCACCATTTTGGCGCCCACCGTCCGGATGATCCGCCCGCCGCCCAAAAGCGTCCCCAGCCCCATAATAAGGCTGCAGAGCAACATCATCCAAAGGGGCATGGCGGCAGAGGATGCACCCCAAAAGCTGCCTGCCAAGAGAAGCATGGAGGCGAATTTTGGGGTATCTTGCAGACCATGGGCAAATGCCATCAGGGCGGCGGAGACCTGCTGACCCAGCCGCCAGACGCCGGGACGGAAGCGAAACTCCTGGAACCAACGGGAGAGGGTCCAGCCCATGAGAAAGCCGATCCCTACCGACACCACCAGTCCGATGGCGACGCGCATCAGCGCAGGAGAGGAGAGTCCCCCTTCTCCCAGCCCCAGGGCGGCGCCCATGATGCCTGCCATCAGTCCGTGGCTTTCGCTGGTGGGGATGCCGTAGCGCCAGGCGATCACCGCCCAGAGGATCACCGCGAGCAGTGCCGCCGCCAGAGCAGAGGCGCCGCGGCGGTCGGGCGAGAAATCGCCCAGATAATAGACGGTCTCCGCCACCTTTTTGCCGAGGATGAGGGCGGCGGAGCCGCCGAAGATATTCATGACCGTCGCCAACAGGACCCCCTGGCGCATGGTCATGGCGCCGGTGGAGACCCCGGACGCAATGGCGTTGGGGGCGTCGGTCCAGCCGTTGACAAAGAGAACCCCCAAGGTCACTAATACCAATAGCGCGCCCAAGGGGGTAGAAAATGCTCCGCAGAAAAAATCCAACATAAATAACACCTCATCAAACTATATGATGCGGTTGGACAAATTATGGAAATCTTGCGATTTTTTTCTTATAATATCATTATTTTGAGGTTGGGGTGATAACCGTAATCCTCAAGATTTCTTTTGAATTTTGGATAATGGGACGATCTCGTAGCCCTCGGCGCGGAGTCGGTCAATGAGTGTTCCTAAAATGGCGGCATTGGTCTGGGAGGTGGAGTGCAAGAGCAGGACGCAGCCGTCGTGCATTCGGCTCATGATCTTTTGGAGGGCGGCCTCCGTATCCGGCTGGTCCTCCTCCACCCAATCGTAATAAGCAAAGCTCCAGAAGACGGAGGTCAGCCCCAGCTGGCGGTTATAGTCCAGCGCCCGGGCGGAGAATTTACCGCAGGGGAAGCGAAAATAGCCGGAGGGTTGGATGCCGTAGCTTTGGAGGAGTTCGTCCCAGCCGTCGATCTGCTGGCGGTAGGCGGCAAGGTCGGTCAGCTTGGTCATATCCGCGTGGTTGAGAGTATGGTTGCCGATGGTATGTCCCTCCGCCGCCATCCGCTGAACTAAGGCTTCGTTTTGCTTGAGAAAATTGCCGTCCAGGAAAAAGGTGGCGGAGACGTTTTTCTCCTTGAGGGCGTCTAAAATGGTGGCATGGGTGCCTTTGTCAAAGCCGGCATCAAAGGTGATGGCGACCTGCTTTTTGCCCTCCTCGCCGCAATAGAGCACCGAATAGTCGGTAAAATCAAACTCCTTGGTCACCTCCGGCTGGCGGTGCTCCTCATTGGGCTGAAAATACCAGTCGTAGGCTTGGGTGGAGGCGGTACTTCCACCGGCGCTCATCATAAAAAGCATACTCACCAGCAAGAGTGGCACCGCTAAAAAAACGATCAGATCTTTTCCTTTTACCATCATTTATTTCTCCTTTTACTATATTGTTTGTATTTGATATAAAAAAATACGGAATTTTGGCAAAAATAGATATGGTAATTTGACGATGGTTTTGATATAATTTAAAATTGTGAAAAATTGTGTAAAAAAAGAAGGTTTTGGAATGATCAGAGAAGATTTAAGAAATATCGCCATCATCGCCCACGTTGACCACGGTAAGACCACCTTGGTCGATGAGATGCTGAAGCAGGGCGGTGTTTTCCGGGATAACCAGGCGGTGGCAGACCGCGTCATGGACAGCAACGACCTGGAGCGGGAGCGCGGCATTACCATTTTGGCGAAGAATACCGCCGCCCATTGGAATGGCACCAAGATCAATATCGTGGACACGCCGGGACACGCCGATTTCAGCGGCGAGGTGGAGCGGATCCTCAAGATGGTAAACGGTGTTCTTTTGCTGGTGGATGCCTTTGAGGGTGCCATGCCCCAGACCCGTTTCGTCCTGGAAAAGGCGCTGGAGATGGGGCATCAGATCATCGTGGTGGTCAATAAGGTGGATCGTCCCGACGCCCGTCCCTTAGAGGTCGTGGACGAAGTATTGGAGCTTTTGATCGAGCTGGGCGCCAGCGACGAGCAGTTGGACAGCCCCATCCTCTTCTGCTCCGGCAGAGAGGGTACTGCTTCGCTGACCCCCGACCAAAAGGGCGTAGACCTTGCGCCTCTCTTTGATAAAATTCTGGAGCAGATCCCGGCTCCCGAGGGTGAAGTGGAGCAGCCGCTGCAGATGCTGGTCTCCTCCATCGACTATAACGACTTTGTGGGTCGGATCGGCATCGGTCGGGTAGAGCGCGGCGTCATTCATCAGAACGAAGAACTGGCGGTCTGCAACTACCATGAGCCGGGCATCGTCCGTAAGGGGCGCGTCCAGGCGCTTTTTGCCATCGAGGGGCTGAACCGGGTACCGGTGACCGAGGCTGAGGTGGGAGACATCGTCTGCTTCTCCGGTATTGAGAACGTCACCATCGGTGAGACCCTTTGCGCCGCCGATACGCCGGAGCCGCTGCCCTTCGTCAAGATCAGCGAGCCGACCTTGGAAATGAATTTCATGGTCAATAACAGTCCCTTTGCCGGCCGCGAGGGTAAATTCGTCACCTCTCGCCACATCCGTGATCGGCTGATGCGCGAGCTTTTGAAGGACGTCTCTCTTCGGGTGGAAGAGGGAGAGACCGCCGATACCTTTAAGGTGGCAGGCAGAGGTGAAATGCACCTCTCCATCCTTATCGAGACCATGCGCCGGGAGGGCTATGAGTTTGCGGTTTCCATGCCCCACGTTCTTTATAAAGAGATCGACGGTGTGAAATGCGAGCCCATCGAGCACGTCTTTATCGACGTGCCGGAGGATTGCGTCGGTGCTGTGGTGGAGCGCCTTGGCTCCCGAAAGGGTGAGATGCTCTCCATGGAACCCAATGGAAGCCGGATGAAGCTGCAGTATTTAGTTCCTGCCCGGGGTCTGATCGGTTATAAGAGTGACTTTTTGACCGCTACCCGCGGTGAGGGTATTATGAATACCATTTTCCACGGCTATGAGCCTTATAAGGGCGAGATCCCCGGCCGTTCCACCGGTTCTCTCATTGCCTTTGAGACCGGCGAGGCGGTGACCTACGGTCTCTTTAACGCCCAGGAGCGCGGCGCGCTCTTTATTGAGCCGTCTACCCCCGTCTATGAGGGCATGATCGTCGGTATGAACCCCAAGGGGGATGATATTGCAGTCAACGTCTGCAAGCGCAAGCACGTCACCAATATGCGCGCCAGCGGCTCCGATGAGGCTCTGCGCCTCATTCCTCCCAAGAAGTTGAGCTTGGAGGAGTCCATCGAGTTTATCGCGCCCGATGAGCTGATCGAGGTGACCCCCACCAACATCCGCTTGAGAAAGCAGACCCTCAGCAATACTCAGAGAATGAAAGAATTATCTAAATTAAAATAATGAAAAAAGAGGATCCGTTGATCCTCTTTTTTACAGGAGAATTTTTGTGTTTAAAAAATTGATTGGCGATAGAGCCTTTTATAAAAGACTTTTTGCCCTGATGCTCCCCATTTTGGTGCAGAATGGCATTACCAACTTTGTCAATATGCTGGATAACGTCATGATCGGTCGGGTGGGGACAGCGGAGATGACCGGCGTGGCGGTGACCAACCAGCTGATCTTCGTCTTTAACCTCTGCATCTTCGGTGCGGTGAGCGGTGCCGGCATTTTCGGTGCCCAGTACTACGGTAAGGGCGATCATGAAGGGCTTCGGTATACCTTCCGTTTTAAATTGATGTTCTGCGTGCTTTTGGCGGTGCTGGGAATTGGGGCGTTCGTCTTTTTGGGCGAGCCGCTTTTGAACCTTTATATGCAAGGCGACCAGGGGACCACCGATCCTTTGGCGACCTTGGGATTTGCCAAGGACTATCTCACCGTCATGCTCTTTGGCTTAATTCCCTTTGCGGTGGTGCAGTGCTACTCCAGTACCCTCCGGGAGACCGGCAATCCCAATCTGCCGATGGTGGCAGGCTTGGTGGCGGTGCTGGTCAATCTGGTATTGAATGCCCTTTTGATCTTCGGTCTTTGCGGATTTCCTGCTTTGGGCGTCCGGGGTGCCGCGATCGCGACGGTGATCTCCCGGTTTGCGGAGTTGGCAGTCGTCATGCTGGCTACCCATTTGAATACAAAAAAATACCCCTTTATGAAAGGGGTATTACGCAGCCTGCACGTGCCTTTGGCGCTGGCAAAGCGGTTCTTTATTAAGGGCTTGCCGCTTCTCTTGAATGAGGCGCTTTGGGCGGCAGGGCTTGCCGTCGTCAACCAAAGCTATTCAGCCCGGGGCTTGGATGCTATGGGGGCGTTGAATATCTCCCAGACCTTCTGGAACGTCTTTGCCATCGCCTATATGGCGGTGGGGTCTTCCATCGGTATCATCCTTGGGCAGATGCTGGGCGCCGGACAACTCAAGGAGGCCAAGCAGGACTGCCGTAAGATGATCGCCTTTTCCGCCTTCGTCTCGCTGGTGGTGGGAGTGCTTTACGTGGTTTTGGCGGAATTCATTCCGCTGGCCTATAATACCTCCCCGGAGATCCGCCATATGGCCACCCGGATGATGCAGATCTCGGCCATCGCTATGCCCTTTGATGCGGTGGTGCACGCTTCCTATTTCGCCATGCGATCCGGCGGTAAGATGGCGGTCACCGTCCTCTTTGATAACGGCTTTATGTGGGGCGGTAACGTCTTGCTTTCCTTCCTGCTCAGCCGGTTTACCACTATTCCCATTTTGGGACTTTTCACCATTATCCAAAGCATTGCCCTCGTCAAGGCAGCCCTTGGAATCTATCTGGTGGAAAAAGGAAAATGGATCAAGAATATTACGTAAAAAATGCGGTGTGCATCAGCACACCGCATTTTTTACCGGAGTAAAGACCGATCAAAAAGAGTGCAGATTTTGTCAATGCGACTGAAGGCGTATGTCGATACGCCGATAGGAGCATTGGCGGAAAGGAGAAAAATCAAAATCTGAAATCCGCTTTTGCGGATTTCTCCTATAAAAACTAAAAAAGGAAAGAGCAGAAACTCTTTCCTTTTTGTTTAACTTTTAAAATTGGCAGAAACCAAATGATGAAATGTTATTTTCTCCGGTCTGTGCCTTTTTCATCGGTCTTAATAGTTGTAGCCCATTTCGAGAGCTTTGATATTCAGCTCCATCAGGTTGGCGCGCTTGGCGGAGACTACCTTTTTGAGGGCTTCGGTGATGTCGTCGAAGTTGACCAGTCCGGTCTCCTTGATCATCTTGCCCATCATGATCATATTGGCGAGGGTGGGAATGCCGGCATCCGCCGCCATCTTGGTGGCAGGGATATAGAAGGCATCTACGTCGCTGCGCTCGACCTTACGGCCGATCAAGGTACTATCCACGAAGATCTTGCCGCCCTTGACGGTGGCTTCCTCGTATTTATCGAGAGAGGGCAGGTTCATGGCGATCAGCACGTCGGGGGTGGAGACGATGGGAGAGCCTACGGGATCATCGCTGAGGATGATGCTGCAGTTGGCGGTACCACCGCGCATTTCGGGACCGTAGGAGGGGAGCCAGCTGACTTCCTTTTGCTCCAGAAGACCCTTATAAGCGATAAATTTACCGGCAAAGAGAACGCCCTGTCCGCCGAAACCGGCAATGAGAATTTGAGTTGTCATGGCTTATTTCTCCTCCTTTGCCCCGGAACGGTCTTTATAAACGCCCAAAGGATAGTAAGGGATCATATTCTCGTCGATCCACTCCAAAGCCTTGGAGGGGGTCATACCCCAGTTGGTGGGGCAGGAAGAAACGACTTCAATAAGAGAGAAGCCTTTCCCCTCGATCTGGTTTTTGAAAGCCTTGAGGATCGCCTTCTTGGCGTTCTTGACGTTCTTCACGTTATTGACTGCTACACGCTCGATGTACTCGGGGCCGTCCAGGGTGGAGAGCAGTTCGCTCACCTTGACGGGGTAGCCGGCGGTGGTGACGTCTCTGCCGTAGGGGGAGGTCTGGGTCACCTGCCCGGGCAGGGAGGTGGGCGCCATCTGACCGCCGGTCATGCCGTAGATGGCATTATTGACAAAGATGATGGTGATGTTTTCATTTCGGGTAGCGGCGTGAACCGTCTCGGCCATACCGATGGAGGCTAAGTCGCCGTCGCCCTGATAAGTAAAGATGACGTTCTCCGGCATACAACGCTTGAGACCGGTAGCGACTGCGGGGGCGCGGCCGTGAGCGGCCTCGACCATATCGCAGGCAAAGTAATCATAAGCCATAACGGCGCAACCAACCGGTGCAACACCGACGGTCTTGCCCACGACGCCCAGTTCATCCAGCGCCTCAGCGACCAAGCGGTGAATGATACCGTGGGTACAGCCGGGGCAATAATGGAGGGGAGCATCGGTCAATGCTTTAGGTTTTTCAAATACGACCATTATTGATTCTCCTTTGCAAGTTTTTCAATGGACTCCAGCACCTCTTCGGGGGTGGGAATCATACCGCCGACACGGCAGCACAGCTCCACGGGCTTTTTGCAGCCGGTGGAAAGCTTGACGTCTTCGATCATCTGACCCATGGAAAGCTCCACAGAGAGGAATGCCTTGCATTGGTCAGCAGCCTTCGCCAGAACGTCCTTGGGGAAGGGCCAGAGGGTGATGGGACGGATCAGACCTACCTTGATGCCTGCCTTGCGGGCGGCGACCACAGCGTTTTTGGAAACGCGGGCGGCGATACCGAAGGCGACGACGCAGTACTCTGCATCCTCCATCATGAACTCTTCATACAGAACTTCGTTTTCCTCGATGGTCTTATACCGTTCGAAACGCTCGAAGTTGGTCTCTTCCAGAATTTCGGGCTTTAAGTAGAGAGAGTTGATGATATTATGCTTGCGCTCTTCCTTGGTGCCGCGCACTGCCCAGGGCTTCTCCACTTCTACGGGAGGAGTGTCCGGCAGTTCTACCGGCTCCATCATCTGACCCATGGTACCGTCGGCCAGCAGCATGGCAGGGACGCGGTATTTATCGGAAAGATCAAAGGCCTTGATGGTGAGGTCTGCCATTTCCTGAACGGAGGCAGGTGCCAGGACGATCAGGTGATAGTCGCCGTGACCGCCGCCCTTGGTAGCCTGGAAATAGTCGGACTGGGAGGGCTGAATGCCACCCAAGCCCGGACCGCCACGCTGGACGTTAACGATCAGCGCCGGCAGATCTGCACCGGCGATATAGGAGATACCCTCCTGCTTCAGGGAAACGCCGGGGCTGGAGGAAGAGGTCATAACACGGAAGCCGGCACCGGCAACGCCGTAGACCATATTGATGGCTGCCACTTCACTCTCGGCCTGCAGGAAGGTGCCGCCGATCTTGGGCATCCGCTTGGCCATATAGGCCGCGATCTCTGTCTGGGGAGTGATGGGATAACCGAAGTAATGGCGGCAGCCTGCCTTGATGGCGGCTTCTGCAATCGCTTCGTTACCTTTCATAAGTACTTTTTCTGCCATTTTGAGCACCTCACTTCTCCACGGTGATCACGCAGTCGGGGCACATGGTGGCGCAGAATGCGCAGCCGATGCAGGCCGCCTGGTCGGTGATCACTGCGGGGGAATGTCCTTTCGCATTGATTTTGTCCTTGGCGATGGCGAGGATCTTCTTGGGGCAGGCGTCCACGCAGAGGGAGCAGCCTTTGCAAAGATCTTCGTTGAAGGTTACTTTTGCCATAAGAATTTCTCCTTTAATAGTATTTCTTTTGCAAATCGAGGGGGAAGAAGTCTTCGCCGGTCTCTTTGCAAAGCTCCGCGGTAGCGGAGGTATAAACCACCGGCAAGCCGGCAAGAGCGGAAAGGGCTTCCGCCTTTTCCATGGTGTCCTTTACCGCTTGGAGGGTGGTATCTTCACCTAAATTGGAATTATTGATGATGCCGGTACATTGGATATGCGCCGCCTGCTCGATCTCGCGCATGATGGTGAGCGCATCCTCCGGCGTGGGGGTCAGGGGACGGTAGAAATTGACGACGAAATACATTTCATAGTCATTTTCCTCCAAGATCGCCGGTGCATACCGCCCGAGGGCGTAAGCACCTCGATCATCGCCGCCCACGTCCATCACCGCATGAAAGTCCCGGCGCTGAACCAGGCTATAAAGCTCGGCAGGCAGGGCAGGCAGATCCACGTTAGTATTGGCAAAGGCCGGAGAGATCAAGGGAATCCCTGCCTCCTCCAATTCCTTGGCGCTGTCCTTGGTGCGGAAATAGGGGTTGACGATGTCCAGGTCGGCAATCTTGACCGGCAGACCCTCTTTTTTCAACTTCAGAGCGAAGTTGACGGCCAGATTGGTCTTGCCGCTGCCGTAGTGACCGGCAAAAATATGTATTCTTTTAGCCATTGCAGACGAATTCGCTCCAGCCGAAGGGATCCTCCTGCTTGCCCCACTGAATACCGGTCAGGTTATCGTAGAGCTTCTGGGTCAGAGGACCGATCTCGTTGTTGCAAACGGTGTACTCGGTGCCCTTATAGAAGAGATGACCGATGGGGGAGACGACGGCAGCGGTGCCGGTGCCCCAGGCTTCTTCCAGAGTGCCGTTCTGGACGGCGTCGAAGAGCTCATCCACGGAGAACAACCGCTCCTCTACCTCATAGCCCCAGGACTTCAAAAGCTCCACGCAGGACTTCCGGGTGATGCCGGGGAGGACGGAGCCGGTCAGCGCCGGGGTGATGATCTTGCCGTTCACCTTGAACATGACGTTCATGGCACCGACTTCTTCGATATACTTACGCTCTACGCCGTCCAGCCAAAGAACCTGGGTATAGCCGTTGCGCTCGGCACGCTCGCCGGCGCGGAGAGAAGCGGCATAGTTACCGCCGCACTTGGCATAGCCGGTACCGCCGCGGACGGCACGGACATCCTCGGACTCGATGGCGATCTTGACGGGGTTCAAGCCTTCGGCATAGTAAGCGCCCACGGGGGAGCAGATGATGGCGAAGGTGGCGTTATGGACGGCGTGGACGCCCAGATGGGGGTCGTTACCGAAGAGGAACGGACGGATATAAAGGGAAGTGCCCTCGGAATGGGGAACCCAATCCTTTTCCAATTCCACGATGGTTTTGATGATATCCAAGCAGGCTTCCTCGTCGATCTCCGGCAGGCAAAGACGCTCTGCGGAGTTGTTCAGCCGCTTGATGTTCTCCATGGGGCGGAAGAGGCGGATGCTGCCGTCAGCAGCGCGGTAAGCCTTCATGCCCTCGAAGATCTCTGCACCGTAGTGCAGGACGGTAGAGGCCGGATGGATAGGCATCGGGCCAAAGGGGACGATGCGTGCATCATGCCAGCCCTCCTCCGTATTGTAGTCCATCAGGAACATATGGTCGGTAAAGATGCGGCCAAAGCCCAATTTGGACTCATCGGCAGGACGCTCCTTGGGAGCGGCAGTCTTGGTGATTTTGATTTCGTACTTCATATGTATTCTCCTCTCTGAAAATTACAGCTTATTGCGTTGGATCTTACCGCTGACCGTCTTGGGAAGGCTATCCCGGAAGACGACCACACGGGGATATTTATAGGGCGCGGTGCGCGCCTTGACGTAATCCTGGATCTCTTTTTTGAGCTCGTCGGTGGGCTCGGTGCCCTTGACCAGCACGATGCTTGCCTTGACCACCTGGCCGCGAACCTCATCCGGCATGGCGGAGACGCCGCACTCCAGGACGTAGGGAAGCTCCATGATGACGTTTTCGATCTCGAAGGGTCCGATGCGGTAGCCGGAGGATTTGATGACGTCGTCTACCCGACCCACGTACCAGAAATAACCGTCTTCATCCCGCCAAGCGGTATCGCCGGTGTGATAATAGCCGTCGTGCCAGCATTCGGCGGTCTTTTCTTCGTCTTTATAGTAACCCTTGAAGAGGCCGCAGGGTGCGCCCTTGCTGACGTTGATACAGATCTCACCCACGTCACCCACCGGCACGTCCTTGCCGTCGGCATCCAGCAGATGGATGTCATAAAGGGGAACCGGCTTACCCATAGAGCCCAGCCGCGTCTTGGTACCTGCCAGATTGGCCAGCGCTACGGTAGTCTCGGTCTGACCGAAGCCTTCCATGATCTGCAGACCGGTGGCCTTTTCAAACTGACGGAATACCTCGGGGTTGAGGGCTTCGCCGGCGGTGGTCATATGCTCGATGGAAGAAAGATCGAATTTGGAAAGATCCTGCTTGATCATCAGCCGCAGCATGGTGGGCGGCGCGCAGAAGGTGGTGATATTATACTTGGCGAACATCGGCAGAATGTCGTCGGCATCGAAGCGATCGAAGTCGTAGACAAAGAGGCCGGCTTCGCAAAGCCACTGACCGTAGATCTTACCCCAGGCGGCTTTCGCCCAGCCGGTATCGGAGATGGTCAGGTGCAGACCCTCGGGATTGATGCAATGCCAATACTTGGCGGTGATCAGGTGACCCAAAGGATATTTATAACTATGCATGGCAATCTTGGGATTGCCGGTGGTGCCGGAGGTGAAGTACATCAGCATGGGATCGTCGCCGCAGGGAGCGCCCTCGCCTCGATCGTAGCGGCCGGTATAGAGCTCGTACTCTGCATCAAAGGAACGCCAGCCCTCCATGGTGCCGTTCACCATCAGCTTATGCTCCAGGGTGGGGCAATGGGGCGCGGCTTTATCCACTTCTACCGCCACGTTATCGTCGCAGGTGCAGACCACCATCTTGACGCCGGCTTTATTGATGCGGTATTCGATATCATGCTCTTTTAACTGGTTGGTGGCAGGGATGGCCACCGCGCCGATCTTATGCAACGCCAGTATACAGAACCAGAACTGATAGTGCCGCTTCAGCACCAGCATGACCTTATCGCCCTTTTGGATGCCCAAGGATTTAAAGTAGTTGGCAGTCTGGGAGGAGGCGCGCTTCATATCGGAGAAGGTGAAGCGGCGCTCGGTGCCGTCCTTGCTGATATGGAGCATCGCCAGCTTCTCCGGCTGCTCCCGACCCATCCGGTCGATGACGTCAAAGGCAAAGTTGAAGGAATTCTCATTCTTAAAGGAGATGGCCTTGGGGACGCCGTTCTCATCTTCGTCCACAAAAGCATAGTCCTGCCAGATGCGCTTGCGATCTGCCACCTTCTTTTTCGCCGGGGCAATGAAGTCCCGGGTCTTGCCGGCGTGCACCAGCTTGGTGATGGGCTCGCTGGCAGGGTTCAGCACGATGGCGTAGAAGATACAGTCCTGATCCTCCACGGCGATCATGCCGTGGGGAGTGGAGGAGTCGTAATAAATACTGTCTCCTTCATGGAGGATCTCCACGTGGTCGCCTACCTGCACTTTCAAAGCGCCCTTGACCACGATATCACATTCCTGCCCCTCATGGGTGGTCAGCTCGATATCCGCATTCTCGGACTGGGCATTATAGTCCGATACCACGTAAAGGGGCTCTGCAATTCTGTTCTTAAAGGAAGATGCCAGATTATAATAGGTCATGCCGTGCGCCTTCTGGATCTCCTGGCCTTCACCCTTACGAGTGACGGTATAGCCTGCCAGACGAGGACCGGTACCTTCGATGATCTCGGTGACGTCCACGTTCAGCGCCAAAGCGCAGCGATAGAGGAACGCAAAGTTCAGATCCTGCTCGCCTGCCTCGCAGCGAAGATATTCCTCTTCGCTGACGCCGGTCTTCAGCGCCATCTCCGCCTGGGTATAGCCAATAATTTCTCGCAGCGTTTTGATACGCTGCGCCATTTCCTGAATTTTAAATTCAAGTCCGGTTGCTTTCATACTCGTAAAATTTCCTTTCCCGGCGAGCCTATTTTAAGAAAATAAGGGGCTCGCCTCAAAGATATGATTTCTTTGAGACGAGCCTTGAAAATACTTCAATACCCGCGGTACCACTCAAATTGCATCTTGCGATGCCCCTCAGGCTCCATTAAGCCTTATGCATTAACGCAGCAGTCACGGGGAGGTTCTACTAAGGAATTCCTTTTCTTCCTCCCGGCTCAGAAGCTACAAACATCAGCATCCTCAGAACGGCTCGCACCGACCGCCGCTTCTCTGACTTCGGAAAATCTCATGCACTCTTCGTCACAGCCTTAAAAGTAGTTTATCACATCTTGCGAGAATTTGTCAATAGTTTATTAATATATTTATATATTATTTAGACTGCCGAAAAAGCGTGCAGATTTCGTCAACTCGACCGAAGGCGTATGTGATACGTCGATGGGAGAGTTGGCGGAAAGCAGAAAATTTCAATCAAATCCGCATTGGCGGATTTTTCCTTATCGAAAAAACAGAGAGAAAGAGTACAAACCCTCCCTCTCTCTGCGTTTTTAAAATAATTGAAAAACCAGTGTTTTTTGCTTTTCTGCGGTCTGTGCCTTTTTCGGGAGTCGAGGTTAGAGCTTATTTCTTTGGATTTTACCGCTGATGGTCTTGGGCAGTTCGTCCTTGAAGACGATGACCCGGGGATACTTATAGGGGGCGGTATGGGTCTTGACGTAGTTCTGGATCTCCTTTTTGAGTTCCTCGGTGCCTTCGGTGCCGGGGGTCAGCACGATGCTGGCCTTGACCACCTGACCGCGGATCTCATCGGGAGCGGCGGAAACGCCGCATTCCAGGACGTAGGGAAGCTCCATGATGACGCTTTCGATCTCAAAGGGTCCGATGCGGTAGCCGGAGGATTTGATGACGTCGTCGATCCGGCTGACGTACCAGAAATAACCGTCCTCGTCCCGCCATGCGGTATCGCCGGTGTGATACATGCCGTCGTACCAGGCGTTGTCGGTCTTCTCCTGATCGCGGTAATACTGCTTAAAGAGACCGCAGGGGATGGACTTATCGGTATGGATGACGATTTCGCCGGTCTCGCCATCTGCCACCGGGTTGCCCTCGGGGTCAACGATATCCACGTCGAACTGGGGAGATGCCTTGCCCATAGAGCCGATCTTGGGGGCGGTGCCGACCAGGTTGCCGATGGCAAGGGTGGTCTCGGTCTGACCGAAGCCCTCCATGATCTCCAGGCCGGTGGCATCCCGGAACTGCTTGAATACTTCGGGGTTCAAGGCCTCGCCGGCGGTGGTCATATGATGGATGGAGGAGAGATCGTATTTGGAGAGATCTCCCTTGATGAGCATTCTCAGCATGGTGGGAGGAGCGCAGAAGGTGGTGATATTGTACTTGGCGAACATGGGGAGGATCTCGTCGGCATCAAAGCGGTCGAAATCGTAGACGAAGACGGCGCCCTCGCAGAGCCATTGACCGTAGAGCTTACCCCAGAGGGATTTGCCCCAGCCGGTATCGGAGATGGTCAGATGCAAGCCGACCCGCTCACAACAATGCCAGTACTTAGCGGTAACAAAGTGCCCCAGGCCATAAGTATGCTTATGGGCGGCCATCTTGGGATTGCCGGTGGTGCCGGAGGTGAAGAACATCAGGGCGATCTCATCACCGCCGCCGCAATCGGCAGTCCGCTCAAATTTGGTGGAGAACCGGGCAAATTCGGTGTTGAAATCATGCCAGCCCTCTTTCGGCTGACCGACGATGATCTTGGTCTTGAGGCAGTCGCATTTTTCTGCGGCGGCTGCGGCGATATCGGCGGTATCGCCGTCGGAGGTGCAGACGATGGCGCTGACACCGGCAGCGGTATAACGATATTCAAAGTCGTGCTCCTTGAGCTGGTTGGTGGCCGGGATGGCGATGGCACCCAGCTTATGCAGGGCGATCATGGCGAACCAGAACTGATAGTGGCGCTTCAGCACCAGCATGACCCGGTCGCCCTTCTTGATGCCCAGAGAAGCAAAATAGTTTGCGGTCTGGTTGCTGTATTTCTTGATATCCTTGAAGGTGAAGCGGCGCTCATTTTTATGAACGTCCAGATGGAGCATCGCCAGCTTATCGGGATACTTATCGGCGATGGCGTCCACGATGTCAAAGCCGTAGTTGAAGTGTTCGGTATTGACGAACTCGATCTTTTGCAGACTGCCATGCTCGTCTTCCTGGGTCTTGACGAACTTTTCGCAGATGAGCTCCTCAGACTTTTTGGCGGTCACGATGCTCTTGCGGACGGTAGACTCCTTGGTCTCCTCGCCGGGCAATACCACTGCCAAAAAGACGCAGTCGGCACCGTCTACGGCGATCATGCCGTGGGGAGTAGAAGAGTTATAATAGATGCTGTCGCCCTCATGCAGGAGTTCGGTATGTTCGCCGATCTGCACCTTCAGGGAGCCGCTGAGGATCAGGTCAAATTCCTGACCGCTGTGCTTGGTGAGGTGGATGGGCTTATTCTGCTGAGCGGGATCGTATTCATAGCGTACGTGGTACGGCTCCGCGATTTTATCCCGGAACATCGGTGCGAGGTTGCGGATGTCAATGCCGTCCTCCTGCGCGGTGGTCTGACCCTGACCCTTCCGGGTGACGGTATAGCTGGAAAGACGGGCGGAATGACCCTCCAAAAGCTCGGTCAGCTCCACGTCAAAAGCCAATGCACACTTATGTATAAAGGTAAAGGGAATATCCGCTTGAGCGTTTTCGTAAATCAGATACTGCTCCCGGCTGACTTCTGTTTTGGCAGCCATTTCGCCGACCGACCAGCCCAGAATATCACGCATCTCCTTGATACGGGCGGCGATCTCAGTCAATCGAAGCATTGCGGTGTTGGTGTTCATGGTGTTTTCTCCTTTACAAAATTTAAAAATAAAAAGACTCGTCTCAAATTTCTTTGAGACGAGTCTTGAATAAACAATACCCGCGGTACCACTCAAATTGCATCCAAAGGATGCCACTCAGGCTCTATCAAGCCGTATGCATTCACGCAGCAATCACGAAGGGCGCCTACCTATCGGACCCTCAGCTCGGAAGTGATGGGAAATTCAGCAGTCCTTTACCGGGATCACACCACCCCCGGCTCTCTTTGAAAATCGTTGCCGATTCCGTCTTCGTCATCGCTTTTACAATATGAAATTATGATTATTTTAGCACCGCTTTTCGGCGTTGTCAATAGTTTTTTGAAAAAATTATTTCAGTCCCAATTGCTCGATGGAATTTTCTCTCATCTTGTATTTCAGGATCTTACCGGCGGCGTTCATGGGGAAGGAATCGGTGAGGATGAAATAGCGGGGTACCTTATGCATCGCCATATGGGCGGCGCCATAAGCGCGCATCTCTTCCTCATCGGAGGTCTGACCCTCATGCAGGATGATCCAGGCGCAGCATTCCTCGCCGTAGCGCTGGTCGGGAACGCCCACCACCTGCACGTCGCGCACCTTGGGATGGGTGAGATAGAATTCCTCGATCTCCCGGGGGTAGAGGTTTTCACCGCCGCGGATGATCATATCCTTCAGCCGTCCGGTAATCTTGTAGTAACCGTCGGGGGTGCGGCAGGCAATATCGCCGCTATGCAGCCAGCCATCGGCGTCGATGGCCTCGGCAGTCGCCTTGGGCATTTTATAATAGCCCTTCATGATGTTGAAGCCGCGTGCCACGAACTCGCCGTTCTCGCCGTCCGGCAATTCTTCGCCGGTCTCCGGGTCGATGATCTTACACTCCACGCCGGGGAAGGCGGAACCGACGGTTTCCACCCGGTGATCCAGATCCTCATTGACCTCGCCCATGGTACAGCCGGGGGATGCCTCGGTCTGACCATAAACGCTGATGATCTCGCGCATATTCATCTCCACCGAGGCGCGGCGCATCAGATCTGCCGGGCAGTTGGCACCGGCCATGATGCCGGTACGCATATGGGAGAAATCGGTCTTGCCGAAATCCTCATGGTTAAACATGGCGATGAACATGGTCGGCACGCCGTTAAAGCAGGTGATCTTTTCATCGTTGATGCAGGCCAGCGAGGACTTGGGAGAGAAGTAGGGCATGGGGCAGATGGTGCCGCCATGGGTCATCAGGTTGGTCATGGAAAGGACCATGCCGAAGCAATGGAACATCGGCACCTGGATCATCATACGATCCGCGGTGGAGATATCCATCCGGTCGCCGATGGTCTTGCCGTTATTGATGATATTGCGGTGGGTCAGCATGACGCCCTTGGGGAAGCCGGTGGTACCGGAGGTGTACTGCATATTGCAGACGTCGTCCGGCTTGACGGCCGCCGCCAGGCGGCGAACCTCCTCCCGGGGAATGGCATCGCCTTTTTCCACGAACTCATCCCACTCTAAGCAGCCCGCCATCTTAAAGCCGACGGTAATGACGTTGCGCAGGAAGGGCAGATTTTTGGAATAGAGGGGCTCGCCGGGCCTGGTATTCTTCAGCTCGGGGCAGAGCTCTTCGATAATCCCCTTATAATCGGAATCTCTGCAGTTTTCGATCATGACGAGGGTATGGGTATCGGACTGGCGGAAGAGGTATTCCGCCTCATGGATCTTATAAGCGGTATTGACTGTTACCAGCACTGCACCGATCTTGACACTGGCCCAGAAGATGATAAACCATTGGGGGATATTGGTCGCCCAGATGGATACGTGGTGACCGGGCTTGACGCCCATAGCAATGAGGGCGGCTGCCGTGCGGTCCACGTCCTCCCGGAACTGGGCATAGGTACGGGTATAATCCAGGGTGGTGTACTTAAAGGCGTACTGGTCGGGGTAGCGCTCCACCATCTCGTCCAATACCTGAGAGAAGGTCAGGTCGATGACCTCGTACTTCTTCCAGGGGAAGGTGCCGGTCTTATCCCGGTTATAAAAGATCTCCCGGGGCTTTGCGGCGGTGGGGAGTTTGCCGGAAATATAGCTGATGAAATGGGTCAATACAATATCGGGGTCGGTGATCTCTTCATTCCAGTCCACCGCCAGATAGCCCTCGTAGTTGAGGGAGCGGAGGGCGTTCATGAAGTCTGCAACCGGCAGAACGCCGTCACCCAAGAGGACGTCCTTGCCCTCTTTGCGGTCACCGATCCGGACGTAGTTGATATAAGCACCCAAGTTCTGAATGGTGGTATCGGCATCTTCCTTGGCGGTGAAATAGGTCTCCCGGATATTCCAGCAGACGCCGATGCAGGCAGAGCCGAAGCTGCGGATGATCTCGATGATCTTTTGGGTGTCTGCCAGAGCGCCGACGGTCTCGATCAGGATGAGAGCGCCATTTTTCTCTGCTTTTTTAATGGCAGGGGCGAAGACCTTTTTCAGCGCATCGGAATCCGGCTCGCCGATCTGCACCACTACGCCCAATGCGGAGGCACGCGCCGCCAGGCTGACGTATTTTTTTAGCAGTTCGGGATCGGTGGCGGACGTCACCGGCTCGGGGCAGGTAAGGAAAGAAACGCCGATATGGCGATTGATCAGCTTGCGCTTGGCGGCGGCGTTGACCGCAGAGCGGAGGATGCTATCCTCATGGGCTTCCTTTTCGGCGATGGGGTCGAAAAGCTCAAAGCCGTCAAAGCCGTATTCAGCCGTCAGATTGCAGAGGTTGATATAACTCTCTGCCGGTACATTTTTGGTTGAAAAAACTAATTTCATGGTGGTTAACCCTCAAATACGATCTTGTTGAGTGCATTGACGTAGGCGCGGATGCAGGCACCGATAATATCGGTGGAAACGCCGTTGCCGGAATAAAGCTTGCCGTTTGCACGCAGGCGAATCAGCGCGGAGCCCACCGCCTCGCGGCCTTTGGTGACGGCTTGAACCTGGAAATCGTCCAGCTCATAATGATGGCCGACGATCTGCTCAATGGCGTGGAAGGCGGCGTCGATGGGGCCGTCGCCGGTGGAAACACCGGTCAGCTTTTCGCCGTCTTTTTCCAGGGTCAGATTGGCGGTGGCGGTAATGATATTGCCGCTGTTGACGACGTAATTGATGACGTGGAAGGTAGAAGGTACCTGCATGGCGGCGGAGGCGACGATAGCTTCCATCTCCCGGGCACCGATGGTCTCTTTCTTCTCGATGACGCGCTTGAATTCCTCATAGACCTTGCCCTGATCCTCATCGGAGAGGTCGTAGCCCAGCTCTTTTACCGCGGCGGCGATCTCAGCCAAGGTGGCGGTATTGCCGAGGGTGGCGGTGCTTTCGGTCTCTGCTACGGCAGGGGCGGCAGTCCGTTCTTCCTTGCCGCCGGCGATGGAGGCGATGATCTTATGGATCGCCGTATTGTCCAGATTGGTGGCGGCGGAGAGGGTGTCCTCTTTGGCGCGGAAGATGTCTGCCAGAATATCGGCGCGGAGCGCACCCTTGCAGGCCGCGGTCTTGATGCCGTCGGCACCGGCTTTGACTGCCTCAATGGCAGAGGAGGCAGCCATGGAAAGGGCATCAGAGGGCTGGACGTAGACCTGAAGACCGCAGGCGGTCTTGATCTCCCGGACGATGGCTGTATAATCCTCGGGGAAGGAGATGCCGCTATCGTCGCAGACGGTGATGGCGGAAGCGCCGTTTTCCTCAGCGGTCTTGCAGCAGGCGGCGATAAAGCCGTCCTCTGCGCGGGAGGCATCCCGGGCGACCAGCTCTACCCTGGCGCAAAGAGCGGATGCTTCTTTACAAAGAGCCGCCAATTTTTCCAGCATCTTGGGGGCTTTCAAATGATAGGTATATTCCATCTGCACCGTAGAGGTGGGCAGGACGATCTGCAGGATGGGATCCTGCGCGTCCTTGATGCACGCCCAAGCGGCGGCAGGCGCATCGCCCACGTCGATAGCAACAGACGCATTTTTGACAGCGGAAGCAATGGTTCTGGCGACCACTGCATCCTCTTTTTCGTTCAAAAGCGCGGGAAGCTCAATGGTGTCCACCCCGGCTGCGTCCAGCAGCTGGGCAATATTCAGCTTCTCCCGGAAGGAGAGGGCATTTTTTTGCTCGGCATAAGCGCGCAACGTAACGTCGGAAACAATGATCTTTTTCATAACTTCAAATCCTTTCAATAAAAAATCCCGCAAAGAGAAAAAACTCTTTGCGGGATGATCAAACAAATAGAATGACCACGGTACCACCCGGCCTTGCTTCCTTTTTTAGGGGAAACCACTTTACGGACTCCATCAAGCCCTTGATCTATGACGGGATCTCCCGGGCACTCTTACTAAAGTTCAGAACACCAGCTCCGATACGAGACAGGCACCTGCGTCCTCTACCGCCTCGCACCGTCCGGCGGCTCTCTGAAAGAAGCGTTGCAAGCCCTTAATATCATCATCGCATTTTTTAAATTTGTTAAATATTTTAATGCAACTTTTTGGAAATGTCAATACTTTTTTAAAATTTTTTCGGCGTTGCGGTAAGCAATTTTTTCCTTATCCTCATCCCGGAGGTTCATCTGCAGAAAGTATTCCGCTTCTTCCTTGGGATCCCAAAGGGGGAAGTCGCTTCCGTAGAGCACCCGATCAGCGCCGTAGAGGTCGATATATTTATAAAAATCCTCTTCGCTCATGAACTGACGGGAGCTGGAAAGATCCACCCAGCAGTTTTCGTTTTTCAGAAGCTCATACGCCATTCCCTGAACGCCCCAACCGCCAAAATGGGCACCGATGACCTCCAGCTTCGGAAAGTTTTCCAGCACCTTCAAAAGCCGCCGGGGGTGGGAGTAATCGTAGCGCGGATCGCCGGTATGCATGATGATGGGCATTTTGCCCTGGATATAATCATACATGGGGAAAAGCCGCTCGTCGTCGATATTAAAAAGCTGGGTATCGGGATGGATCTTGATGCCGAGAAGTCCGCTCTTTTCGATAAACTTCAGTTCTTCCTCCAGATCGTCCATGGCGGCGTGAACGGTGCCAAAGCCATGAAATTCCGGGTGGAGCGCCACTTCGTCGATAATATTCTGATTGATCTTGCGAACCTGCTTGGGATTGAGTGCTACCGGGAGCACCACGAACTCCGAAATGCCGCCGGCCTTGCCACGCTCCAGCAAGAATTCTGCCGTGCCGTGGACACCGCCCTGATCCATTTCGTAGAAATCCCGGACTGCCTGGGTTGCCTTATCGGCGATGGCTTCGGGATAAATATGGGTATGAAAGTCAATTAATTTCAATTTTTTCACCTTCTTTAATGTTAACGAGTTTAGCACGAAAAAAGTGTGATGTCAATAAAAACCGCAGGGAAAAAATACCCTGCGGAATCATTATTTTTGTTCTTTTTCTTTAATATGTTCTTTCAATACCACGTTGATATACTGCGAAAAGGGACGGTCTGCTTCTTCAGCAAGCTGCTTGATCTTTTCGATTACCGGTTCATCAAGCGTAATACCAACACTCTTTTTTAATGGTTTCATCATCTGACCTCCCCAAATTGATGATTATATTATAGATTAAAATGGGATCAAATATTGACAAATTATACTTTATTATATAAAATTATATGAAATGGAGGTGCGAGAATGGATTGTGGAAAAAAAGAAAACTATTACGGAGAATGGGAATTTGAGACAGTAGATGATCTTTTTCGGGATTTGGAAAAGAAAATGGATCGTGTGCCGGAATATCGAAAAGTTTTTATGAATCCTCAGCATGAAAAATCAACAGAGTATCATAAAAATGTGGCATTGCTTATTCGTTTTAATTATTTAAGTCCATATTTTTGCAAATTGTTGGAGGAAGTGGCAGGGCTGACGGAAACGGAAGCAATGGCGGCTTTTATTACGGAAAAGTTCTATTATTATATGAAAAGCAGAATAAAGAAAGAGGACCTTTAAGGGCAGTCCTTGCGAGGGACTGTCCAAGGTCCTCTTTTTTTATTCAAATTGTGCGTTATAGAGTTCTTTATAAAAACCGCCCTTTTGCATTAGTTCTTGATGAGTGCCGCGCTGGACGATGGCGCCGTCCTTGACTACCAGGATGAGATCAGCGTCCCGGATGGTGGAGAGCCGATGGGCGACCACAAAGCAGGTCTTGCCCTTCATCAGCTTCAGCATGGCGCGTTGCACCAGTTTTTCCGTCCGGGTATCCACGTTGGAGGTAGCTTCGTCTAAGATCAGCATCTGGCAGTCCATCAGCATCGCCCGGGCGATGGTCAGAAGCTGTTTTTGCCCTTTGGAGATATTGGCGGCATCGTCGGTGAGGAGGGTATCGTAGCCCTCCGGCAATCCCATGATAAAGGAATGGATACCGGCGGCCTTGGCGGCGGCGATGACCTCCTCTTGGGTGGCATTCGGCCGGCCGTAGGCAATGTTATCGTAGATCGTGCCGTAGAAAAGCCAGGTCTCCTGCAGTACCATGGAATAGGCCAGCCGCAGGCTGTCACGGGTGATGGACTGGATATCGGTGCCGTCCAGGGAGACGGAGCCTTTTTCGATCTCATAGAACCGCATCAGCAGATTGATGAGGGTACTCTTTCCGGCGCCGGTGGGACCGACGATGGCGATGGTCTTGCCCGGCTCTGCCACTAAGGAAAAATCATGCAGGATCTGACGCTCCGGCAGATAGCCGAAATCCACGTTTTTCAAGGTGACCTCGCCCTGAACCTCTGCGACGGGCAGGGCCTTGGGGGCGTCTGCCGGTTCCGGCAGTTCGTCCATCAGACCGAAAATTCGCTCGGCGGCGGAAAGCGCCGATTGCAGTTCGTTGAAGATATTGGCGATCTCCTGGATGGGGCCGGAAAACCGCCGGCTATAGAGGACGAAGCTGGAAATATTACCGATGGAGATGGCGGTTCCGCCGGAGGTGATGTAGAGAAATGCGCCCAGCACGGAGATCAGTGCCAGGGAAAGGTTATTGACGACGTTCATGGAGGGACCCATGGTGGCGCCGTAGTATTCCGCTTTGTAGTAGGCCTCCACCACCGTCTCGTCCTCGGCATCAAAGTCCCGGAGGACGTTGGTTTCCTGGTTATAGGACTTCAGCGTCTTTTGCCCGGAGATCTTTTCCTCCACAAAATCGTTGAGTTCGCCCAGCTTACGGCTGCGACGGCGAAAGAGAGGGCGGGTACGCTTAGTAATAAACCGGGTCATCAGAATGGAGAGTGGGATGGTGATGACGGTGATGATCAGCAGTACGGGGCTGATTCGCAACATCATATAAAAGGAACCGACGATGGTGATAAAACCGGTAAAGATATGAACCACATCCGATGCCAGCGATTCGCTGATGTTATCCGCATCGTAGGAGATGCGGCTGAGGATATCTCCGGGGGGATGGCTGTCGTAAAAGCCCACCGGCAGCTCCGCTAACCGCTCAAAGAGATCCTGCCGGAGACGGAAGGTGACGTTTCGGGCGATATGGATCATGACAATCTGCAGGACGTACGACATGGCTGCAGAGATAACGTAAAAGACGGTCATCCAGCCGGCATACCGAAGGACTGCCGGGAAGTCCACCTTCCCCATGCCGCCTGCAGCGGCGTCGATGGCCTTGCCGGAAAGCTCCGGCGCCAAAAGTGCCAGAATATTGGAGGTGACGGCCAGAAGGATGGCCAGCATTAAAAACCATTTGAATTTCAAAAGGTACCCGAAGAGCCGCAGCAGTGCGGATCTTTTTCCGTTTCGTTGGCTCATGCGATCACCTCCTCGCCGGTCTGCAAGGTGTAGATCTCTTTATAAAGCGGGCATTCCTTCAAAAGTTCCTCATGGGTACCCAGCCCCATGGGCTTGCCGTCCTCCAATACCAGGATCTGATCGCAATGACGCACCGAGCTGACGCGCTGGGCAATGATGATGGAGGTGGTATCGGCGTAGCGCTCCCGGAGGGTCTTGCGCAGTGCCGCGTCGGTCTTGAAGTCCAGTGCACTGGAGGAGTCGTCCAGGATCAAGTATTCCGGATGACCCGCCAAGGCACGGGCGATGAGCAGACGTTGCTTCTGACCGCCGGAGAGATTGGATGCCTTGGGCTCGATCAACGCGGTAAGACCGCCCTTTTCCGCCACAAATCCGTCTGCTTGAGCATCCTTTAATGCCTCAAGGAGCTGGTCGTCGGTCAGCGGTCTGCCGATGCGGATATTTTCGCCGATGGTATCCCGGAAAAGCTGGTCATTTTGAAAGACTACGCCGAAGTTTTTGCGGATCTCGCAAGGGCTCATACTGCGGAGATCTTTCCCATGCAGCGTGATCTGCCCCTCATCGGGATCGTAAAACCGCATCAGCAGAGCGGCCAGCGTGCTCTTTCCGGCACCGGTGGGACCTAAGATGCCCAGACTCTCGCCTTTTTTAAGCTGAAAGGAAATCTTGGAGAGATTTTCTCTTTTTTTGTGATAAGAAAAGGTGACGTTTTCAAAGCAGATGGCGGCGTCCGGATGGCGCTCCTCATGGGCTTCGATCAGCAGGTCGGTGGGCAGATCCAGAATTTCCTGAATGCGCCGCGCCGAGGCAATGGAGCGAGAGAACATGGCGATGACCCGGGTGATGGTCATGATGGCATTGAGAATGATTGTGAAATAGGAAAGAAAGGCGGTGATGGTGCCCACGCCGGTGGCGCCCTGATGGACGCGCCATGCGCCGGCAATGACCACCAAAACCAAGCCTAAATTAAGCAGCAGGTTCATGACGGGGGAGTTGACCGCCATGGTGCGGTTGGCACGGCTTTCCGCCTTATAAACGCCGCGGTTGACTTGATAAAAACGCTTTTTTTCGTCCTCCGTCTTGGAAAGTGCCTTGATGACCCGTACGCCGCTGACGTTTTCGCGGACGGTACGCACCAGCTCGTCGTTGCGCTCCTGCAGGGCGGCAAAAAGGGGGACGGTACGTTTGGAAAGCAGGTAGACGCTGATGCTCATGATGGGGAGCATGGCGGTGAGAATTCCTGCCAGCACCGGATCCAGTGTCCAGGTGATGATAATTCCACCCAGCACCAAGATGGGCGCCCGTACACCGATGCGCTGCATCATACCGATCATGCGATGGAGATTATAGGTATCGGTGGTCATTCGGGAGATGAGAGAGGGAATGGTGGCGGTGTCTACCTGGCGATTGGAGAGGGCAAAGATCTTTTGGAAAAGATCGTGGCGGATATCAAAGACTGCATTGCGCGCCACCATGGAGGCAGAGCGGTTGGCGAAGATGTTTCCCAACCAGGCAAAGGCGGTGCAAAAGAGCATCAGCACGCCCCACCAAATCACGGGGGTCATCGCCTTGGTGGGGATGACGTGATCGATAATATGCGCCAGGATATAGGGGAGCACCAGATCCATACAGGTGCCGAAGAACTTGATGATAAAGCCGAAGATCATCTGACGAAGATGAGGGCGTATGTATTTGAGGATCAGTTGCATCCGTAAACCTCGTTCCTTATAGTTTTCTTGCTATTATTATAAAATGCTTTGACCATCCCGTCAATAAAAAAATCCTCCCGGCGAACCGGGAGGATATGAGACTTTATGCAGTCTTTTTCTTTTGTACCATATAGATGGCGGTAAGAACGGCTAAGAGCAGGAGCAGGGAAACGCCCAGAATGACGAAGACGTTCTGGATAAAGCCTGCCATCAGATAACCGACCAAGGAAACGGCGGCGACGGTGAGTGCGTAGGGCAGTTGGGTGGCTACGTGGTTGACGTGGTCACTCTTGGCACCGGCGGAAGCCATGATGGTGGTATCGGAGATGGGGGAGCAATGGTCACCGCAGACCGCACCGGACAGGCAGGCGGCGATGCAGATGACGACCATGGCAGGGATGGCGGCGCTATCGGTAACGCCGGCCAACTGACCCTCAAAGACACCGGTAACGATGGGAATCAGGATACCGAAGGTGCCCCAAGAGGTACCGGTGGCAAAGGAAAGACCGCAAGCCACCAGGAAGAGCAGGGCAGGCAGCAGGATCTGCAGTGCCTTGGCACTCTCTACCAGGGCGGCCACGTAGCCGCTGGCATCCAAAAGCCCGGTCATGGATTTCAGACCCCAGGCGAAGGTCAGGATCAGGATGGCGGGAACCATCTGCTTGAAGCCCTCGGGGATGGCGGCGGTGCACTCTTTGAAGGAAAGCACGCGGCGGCACATAAAATAGATCATATTCAAGATCAAAGCGGCGATGGAGCCGACGGCCAGACCATAGGCGGCATCGCAGTTGGCAAAGGAATTGATAAAGCTTTCGCCGGAGAAGAAGCCGCCGGTATAGATCATACCTGCTACGCAGAGGATGATGAGGATGGCCACCGGGATGATCAGATCCATGACCTTGCCGCGGGGATTGGATTTTTCATCCTCTTCGCCGGAGAACTGCTCGCCGCCGGAGGTATAAAGATCGCCGTTCAGGGCGTTCTTCTCAAAACGCTTCATGGGACCGAAATCCATGCCGGTAAAGGCAATGAAAAGCACCATGGCGATGGTCAGCAGGGCATAGAGGTTAAAGGGGATGGTCTGGATAAAGAGCGCCAGTCCGTTGACTCCCTCCACGGTGCCGGAAACGGCAGCCGCCCAGGAAGAGATGGGGGCAATAATACAGATGGGGGCGGCGGTGGCGTCGATGAGATAGGCCAGCTTTGCCCGGGAGATGCGTTGCTTATCGGTGATAGGGCGCATGACGCTGCCGACGGTCAGACAGTTGAAATAGTCGTCCACAAAGATGAGGGCGCCCAGACCAAAGGTGGCCAGCTGCGCACCGCGGCGGTTTTTGATCTTGGCGGATGCCCATTCGCCGTAGGCGCGGCTGCCGCCGGCGTGGTTCATCATCACCACAATGGCGCCCAGCACTACCAGGAAGATCAGAATGCCGACGTTCCATTCATCTGCCAGGTTGGCGATAAAGCCTTCATGAACCACGGCGTTGAACATGGTTTCAAAGCTGAAACCGGTCTGGCTGATGGCATAAAGCACACCGCCGGAAAGAATACCAAGGAAGAGAGAGGAATAGACCTCCTTGGTGATCAGCGCCAGTACAATGGCGATGATCGGGGGGAGCAGTGCCCAGAAGGTGCCTTCAAAGAGAGAGGAATAGGTTTCTTCGGTCTCTTCTGAGCCTGCCCCCTCGATGGGAGCGTCTTCAGTCACCGTTGCTTCGGTGAGGGTGGGTTCTGCCGGAGCGGCAGAGTCGTCCAGTGCAGCGGCGGAGCAGGCAAAAATCCCCAGCATCCCGATGACCAGGATGAGGGCGAAGAAGCGGCTCAGCAGCGTTCTGTTGTTTGAGATAAAATTCATCTTTATCCCTCCTATAAAAAATAATACAAAAAAACAGCCCGTAAAGAACGTGGAATACATTCTTTACGGGCTATTATCATAGTCTTGTAAAAAAGATGGCACTCCACAAATCCTGTGACAGTCCGGCGCATATTCTGCGGCGACCCAGCAACCAAATTCCGGGGGTCTGGAACCTGGAAACTTCGGCGGTAGTGCCTTTCACCGGTGCTCCTTTTAAACCCATTGAGTACCGTTACTGATCAATACCGCGCCTCCATCGGCTATTCAATTTGCAAAAATAGTAGCATAGGATGAGGGGTATTGTCAAGCAAAAAAATAAAAAAACATCAAATTTCGCTTTGAAATGCCACCGCTTTTCCCAGGATGCGGATCTGCTCCAGCTCTGCTCCGCTATAGAGAAGCGGCGGATAATGGGGGTTTTCCGCATTGAGAGAGAGCAGCTGCTTTTCGGGATCGTAATAAACTCTTTTGAGGGTGGCGGTGTCCTCCACGATGACTGCTGCGATGGTGCCATTTTCAACCGTCTCCTGCCGGCGGATAAAGACCAGGTCTCCATCCTTGATTCGGGCACCGATCATACTGTCGCCCTTGGCGCGGAGGCAAAAATCCGCCCGTATGCCGGGGGATAATTGAGCATAATTTCCATATTCTTCGTTGGCGAAAATAGGCTGACCGCAGGCGATCTCGCCCAATACCGGCACCTGCCGATTTTTAGAGGGAGAATGGTTGAGCGAGAGCCATTCTTCTTTATTCTTATAAGGGGATTTCCCCAATAAATAATCGGTATCGACTTCAAAAAGCTCCGCCATCGCCGTCACGGTGCCAAAGCCCGGCTCCCGTTCGCCCCGTTCATACATATTAATACTACTCTTGGAAATACCCAAGAGCTCGGAAAGTCTTTGCTGGGAAAGCTTTTGCTCCTGCCGCAAGGCACGCAAGCGTTGATAAAATTCTGCCATATGATCACTCCTTGTATCTATAGTATACTATGAGTGTTCAAAAGTCAAGAGTTTTTGAAAAATATCTTGACAAATGAGCACTAATTGTGTATAATGATGCCACAAGACACCTGAATGATGAAGAAAGGATGGTTTCTGCTGTTCTGCAGATTGCTGCTTCCTGCAGAAAAAGGATTTTTAAATCAGCCGCCGAAGACCCGTTTCCTTCTCCGGTTGCGGGCTGATGGGCAGAAAAATATTTTTTTGATCATAAGACATCTTTCGACTGCTTATGAGAAAATAATTTGCTATCATTTGGGTGAATGGGGCGAAAGTAAGGCGACAAGCACGGAAATATCCCGCTTTGAGGCAGATTTGGATTACTCTTGTCACCTTAAGTGTCCCGGCGCAGAATTGAGGAGGAATTTTTAAATGAAAGAATTGTACGAGAAGATGACGATGGTCTTGCTCCAGGCCGATGAGGAGATGGCCCGTCAAAACCGGGAGCATTTTTCGGAATTGGGCATGGAGGTGCTGGGGGTATGCGCCAGCGGTCTGGATGCAGTACGGGTGATCACCGATCAGCAGCCGGACGTGGTACTGATGGATAGCTTTCTGCCGGGGCGGAGCAGTTATGATATTATTGAGGCGTTGCACGAGGTGGGGTATCGGAAGAATACGGTGCTCGCCGTCCTTTCCCGGGTGCCCAACGACCGCCTGGCGCAACAGGTGATGGAGGCCGGCGGCGATCTCTTTTTATTAATGCCCTTGGACTATCAATTCGTCCGGGATCGTTTTTCTGCCATACTGGATAAGAAAAAGGAAGGGGCGCAAGGGCAGCCGGATGATGGAAAGATCGAATTGGAGCGGTATGTGGCAGACCTGATGCATGAGGTGGGGGTCCCGGCGCATATCCGGGGGTATGATTATATTCGGGATTCCATTATGCTTTCTTTGGAGGATCGGAATATGCTCAAGGCCATTACCAAAGAGCTTTATCCCACTGTGGCAAAAAATAATAAAACCACGGCCTCACGGGTCGAGCGTGCCATCCGCCACGCCATCGAGGTGGCTTGGGGTCGTGGAGATATTGATACCTTAAATGCCATCTTCGGTTTTACGGTCAAAAGCTCCAAGGGTAAACCTACCAACGGAGAATTTATTTCAATGCTGACCGAGCGGATCCGCCTGGATCGAAAAATCGCAGTATAAAAGAAAAAACGGTTCGGAAACGAACCGTTTTTCTTTTCAGTTAGATCTTTGCTTTGTGCTCGCGGATCATATCCTTGGCAACGCCCTGCAGGGTGGGAGGGGTGATCTCGGTGAAGTTGGTCGTCCGGGCTTCGTAGCCGCCTTCGTTAAAGGCGGAAAGACTGGGCAGATAGCCCTGGGCGCCGTTGCCGTTACAGGCGGTCAGAATAAAGAGATCTGGCTCTGCTTCCCGCAGGACGTCGGCGTACTCGGTGAAGGGCTCACCGCCGTAACCAATCACGGCGATCTTACCGAAGGCTACCATGGATACGGGGATCTTTTGCAAAACATGGAGAGTTTCCATGCGGGAGATCCGGCGGATCTCGCCGGGGATCAGATCCAGATTTTCCGGCAAGGGCAGATCCTGCTGATAGAGCTCCAGCAGTTTTTTACATTCTTCCACACGCTCGACTCCCTTGGTATTAGAAGGAATGCTGATCATTTTAACGTTGGCGCTGAGGGTATGGACCTCGGTTTCTTCGGTCTTGTCCCAAAGCTCGGTCACCACATCGGTAATCAGCTGACCCATCTTCCGGCTATGGGCGTATTTGCCGTCAAAATCGTCATCCGCAAATCGAGGTTTATTGGGATCGAAGTGGTTGGTATCGCCCTGGCATCCGTTGACCAGGATGCAGGAAACGTCGGGGAGCGCTTCCTCGGTCAGACGGCGTACCCAGCCGGGCCAGTCGGCAGAAAACTTGGTGCCGCCAATGACGTCGGGATGGGTGGCGAAGCCGACCAGAGCAATATCCTTTGCGCCTTCACGCTCGATCTTGACCAGACGGACGGTATTATCGGCATTTCCCAGGGGATGCAGAATGTCGTTATTGCAGGGCATGGGATTGGTCTGACAGCTGCCGTCCTTCATGCGGTAACGGCGGATAAAGGAGATGGGCTCTGCCGTCTCTTTCTGCGCCACGGAGATCCTGGCTTCCTTGCGGTCTGCCAATGCCATGTTTACCACGTCTACGTATTTTCTCTCCAGCATCTTATTGTAGAACTCGTCGGTCACCGCCAGGAAAGCGTTGCCTGGGGTGGTGGAGGTGTGCTGATGGATGGCCTGCATCAGAATACGGTCGGCAGGGATGCCGCACTCTTTTTCGATCAGCGCACGGATGGGCGTGACGGCAGGCTCGGTCATATACATAAAGTCCCCGGTGATAATGACGGCGGTCTCCTCTCCCTCGGTCAGAGCGATGGCATTCAACTGGATGGGATCCAGGACGCCGTCGGAGATCCGGAGGGTATAATAGCCGGTCAGGGGGGTTCCCAGCTGGGGTGTTACGTCAATTCTTGAAAATCCTACTTGCATGGTTATTCTCCTTTTTCTTCCATTTGTGCGGTATAAAGACTATAGTAAAGCCCTTGTTTTTCCAATAATTCTTCGTGAGTGCCCTCTTCCTGGATGCCCTTATCGGCAATATACAGGATCTTATCGCATCCGGCAATGGTGGAAAGACGGTGAGCGATGATAAAGGAGGTGCGCCCTTTCAAAAGGTTGGCGATGCCTTCCTGCACCAGTTTTTCCGTCTCGGTGTCGATGGAGGAGGTGGCCTCGTCCAAAATCAAAATTCTCGGATCGGAAAGCACCGTCCGGGCAAAGCAGATCAGCTGACGCTGACCGGAAGAGAGGGTGGAGCCCTTTTCGTTGACCTCGGTATCGTAGCCGTTTTCGGTGTTCATGATGAAGTCATGGGCGCAGACCGTCTTGGCGGCGGCAATGATCTCCTCATCGGTGGCGTCCAGCTTGCCGTAGCGGATGTTATCCCGGATGGTGCCGGTGAAGATAAAGCTATCCTGCAGCATGATGCCCATCTGGCTCCGAAGCGAATGGAGGGTGGCGTGGCGGATATCGTGTCCGTCCAGCTTGATCTTGCCGCCTTGAATATCATAGAAGCGGCAAAGGATATTGACGATGGTACTCTTGCCGGCACCGGTGGGTCCTACCAGGGCAATGCTCTGACCGGGCTTGGCATGGAGATTGATATGCTCCAGAATGTTGATGCCCTCTTCATAGGCGAAGGTGACGTCTTCATAGTCCACTCGCCCGGTGATCTGCGGCAGATCTTTGGCGTCCGGCTCGTCTTTAATATCGATCTTTTCGTCTAAGGTATCAAAGATCCGCTCCAGATAAGAGCCGGTATTGACCAATTGATTATAAATATCGGCGATAGATTGGATGGGACCCCAGAACCGGTTGGCATAGGCCGCCATGGCGATGATGACGCCGGGAGCGTACTGCTCCTCGGTAAAGAGCATGATCGCCGCGAAATAAAGGAAGCAGACGACGATCCGCATGATGTTGCCGATGAGCAGGGTCATGATGAAATTAATGGACGAGGCTTTATATTGCGCTTTATTGAGCTTATCCACTAATTCTGCATAGATGCCCCGGTTGACCTTTTCCCGGTTGAAGGCCTGGGTGATCTGCATACCGCTGATGGATTCGCTGACGTAGGCGGTGGCGTTGGAATTTTTGGCACTCCAATCCGTCCAGGCCTTACGCTGGCGTTTTTTGATCAGTACCAGGTACAAAACGACAAAGGGAAGTCCGGCCAGGACGCAGAGGGTCAGTTTGGGACTGAGGCTCAGCATGAAGAAGAGGATCAGCACCACCGTCAGTCCTTGGACGACGATATTGACCAAGCCGCCGGACAAAAAGTCCGAAACACTATTGACGTAGTTGACCACCCGCACCAGGATCTTGCCCCGGGGACGGCTGTCAAAGTAGTTGAAGGAAAGCTTTTGAATATGAGAAAAGATGTCGGCGCGGATCTCGTGGATGATCTGATGGCCGGCCTTGCGGGTGAAGATGGTCTGGACAAAGGTGAAGACCTCCGCCAGTACCAGGGTCAGGAAATAGAGAAGCGCCACGATGACGACGCCCCGAACGTTTTTATCGGGGATGAGATCGTCGATGATGATCTGGGTATAGGTGGGACCCAAAAGTCCGAAAACGGTGGTGAGGATGCTGCAGATCAAGGCACCGATCAAGGGCTTGACGTTGCGCTTAATGTAGGGACCGCACCGCAAGAAGTTTTTGATATTAAAAGGGGTCTCAAGGCTTTCGTCCACCCCGTAAGTATTGCGTTTAGCCATGGATCTCCACCTCCTCATCCTGATGGGCGATGCGGTAGATCTCCGCATAATAGCCATCCTTTTCCAAGAGCTCTTCATGCTTGCCGCGTTCGGTGATCTTACCCTCCTGGAGGATAATGATCTCGTCGGCGTCCATGACGGAGGTGATGCGCTGAGCGACGATGACCTTGGCTTTATTGGTGATCTTACGCAGCTCCTGCAGGATGCTGACCTCGGTTTCCATATCCACCGCCGAGGTGGTATCGTCCAGAATGATGACCGAGGAGTCCTTTGCCACTGCCCGCGCTAAGGCGATCCGCTGACGCTGACCGCCGGAGAGGCCGATGCCGCGCTCGCCGATGATGGTATCGTAGCCGTCGGTGAGTTTTTCGATGAAGTCCGCCGCCTGGGCAGTTTCTGCCATCTGGCGTACCACCTCCATCGGCATATCGGGATTGGAATAGGCAATATTACTGTCGATGGTATCGGAGAAGAGGAAAACGTCCTGGGTGGCAATGGCGATCTCTTTGCGGAGCCGTTGCAGGTCGATGTTGCGAATATCCACGCCGTTGATCAGGATGGTGCCCTCGGTGGGGTCATAAAGCCGGATCAGGAGCGAGATCAGAATGGTCTTACCGGCACCGGTGGGACCCATAATAGCCAGCGTTTTGCCGGCGGTTAATTTGAGGTTGATATGATCCAGGATCCGCTGACCGCCCAGATCCAGCGAAACGTTGCGGAATTCAATGGTACGGATGCGGCCGTGCTTGCTTTGGAGATGGTCGCTGTTTTTGACCTCGGGATCGGTGTTGTAAAGATCGCAGATCTTTTGCGCCGAAACCAGCATCTGCTGGGTGGTATTGATCAGGTTGGTGACGGAGCGAACCGGCTCCTGCAGGTTAAAGACAAAGGTATTAAAGACCGTCAGCATACCGATGGTCATTTCCCCGCGGATGACAAAGATCGCCGCCAGGCAAAGACCGAAAACCGACATCAATCGGCTGACAAGATGGGAAGGGGTAGAGATGGTCAATCGCCGCTTGGCGTTATCCACGGCGATATCCCGGTATTCCGCGCTGATCTTGTTCATCCGTTCGTTTTCGTAGTCTTCCCGAGCAAAGGCCTTGACCACGCGATAGGCACCTAAGTTTTCATTGACGTAGGTGTTCATTTCGCTGACCTTATTCCGCGTCCGTTTATGAAGGGAACGGGTATAGCGGAAGACGACAAAGCTCAAGATGGCAATGATCGGCAAAAAGGCGGTGAGGATCAAGGTCAGGGTGGTGTTGTAATAAAAGAGCATCACCAGGGAAAAAACAAAGAGTGAGATGTTACGCATCCAGTTATAGCAGTCGCTGCTGATCAGGTTTTTGATGTGAACGACGTCGGAGGTCAGGTTGGCGATCAGCTCGCCGCTGGGGGTATGGGCGTAGAAATCGGCGGAAAGCTCCTGAAGCTTTTCATAGAGCTTGACCCGGATCCGCCCGGAGGTGACGTTGGAGATATGGAGCAGACCCAGGTGGACAAAGTGGCGCACCACCGTAAAGAATACGGTGATCAAAATGCTGGCTAAGGTATAGCGGATCAGCATTTCCGCCTTGCCCATGCCCGGCAGAATGCCTAAAGCGTGCTCCACCCAGGTGATCTCCGTCGAGGTGTCCAGCACGTGGTCCACCAGGTTCCCGATGATGATGGTCGGAAAGAGGGACAGGATGGTGACCACCACTGTCAAAAAGAGTAAAATAAAAAAGAAGGTCTTTTTTCCGTGCATATTGGAAAAGATGAATTGGATGGGTTTCATAATTGAAAATGCAGGCGCACGGTGCTTCCCCGGCAGGAAAGCACGGCTCGTTCCTCAGTCCAAGCGGCGCCTCTTTTTTAAAAGCAGGACTGAGAAAACCCCTTTGCCAATCGCAGAAAATAATATTTCTGCCTTTCATCTTATCACATCGGAAAGACCTCCCCTATGTGTCATTTTCACCGCTAATTATATTAAAAAATATAGATTTTGCAACCCTTTTTAAGGATTTTTTTGAAAAAAATTTAATAAGAAGGAATTTTAATGGCAGATGCTTTACAAAATCTATTTTGTATTATATAATAATTCAGTTAGAAGACGAATGGAGGAGGGAGTTTATGATCTCAGCAAGGGAATATTTTGCAGGTATTTATCATGAGATACCCAAGGCCATTCTGGTATACGATGAATTGATGCAGGTCGTTTACTGCACGCCGAAAGCCCAGCCGTTTGTATTGCCGGATGCGTTGCGTCGGGCGGCGGAAGATTGCCGCAAGGAATTGCAAGGCACCGCGCTTTCTCTGCAACTGGACGGGGCGGAAAAGAGCGTTTATCTGACGCCGACGGTGTACGACGGCAAGACTTATATCGTCGCAGAGCTTGAGGCGGTGCCGGAATATCCCGAACTGCCGGAGCTGATCCGGGTGGTGCGGAATACCCGGGAAAAGCTGGCTGCCTACCTCAATGGGCTTTATAGCGTGGCGCAGCGGATCGGGCTTTCCACGCCCAATGGAAAAGAGCTTGGGGAGGACGTGCGCCGGATCATGCGGTTGGCGGAGCATCTGGATCGCTTGGTGGACGGAGGGCAGCGGATCATCTATCGCGTCCCGATGGATATTGGGCGGTTTGCCGCTGAATATGCAAGAAGTCTGAACGATCTGGAGATGGATAAAACTATTTTGACAGCGCCTTATGAGTCGGGCATGATCGCCCGGATCATGCCGGAGGATCTGGAGCTGGTGCTGGCCAATCTGATCAGTAACGCCTTTCGTTTCGGCGCAAAGCGGGTGACGATCCGTACTGCCCGGATGGAGGATAAAATCCGGCTTACGGTGGCGGATAACGGCCCGGGAATCGCAGATCCCGAGCGCCTCTTTGAATGGGGCTACCGTACCACCGACTATAAAGGCGTTCAGGGCTTGGGCTTCGGTCTGCCCATGGCGAAGCGTGTCCTGGAAGAGCAGGATGCAGAACTGCTTTATGAGCGAGTAGAGGGTCAGACCTGCTTCCACATTGACTTTCAGTCCATCGATTTTCCGGAAGGCGGACGGCTGGCTGAGTGGAAGCCGGAGCCTTTGGAAAACAGTCTTTCTCAGATCCGCGTGGAGATGAGTGATTATATGAAGGAGATGGAGATATGAAAGTAATGGTCACAGGCGGTGCCGGCTATATCGGCTCCCATACGGTGGTAGAGCTTTTGACCGCCGGTCATGAAGTGGTGGTTTTTGATAACTTTTATAATAGTAAGCCCAAGTCTTTGGAGCGTGTCCGTACCATTACCGGTAAGGATTTCAAATTCTATGAGGCAGATATGCTGGATGCAGAGGCGATGGATCGGATCTTTGGTGCGGAAAAGCCGGATGCGGTCATCCATTTCGCCGGCTTAAAGGCGGTAGGCGAAAGCTGCGAGAAGCCCTGGCTGTACTACAATAATAATATTGTTGGTACGTTGAATATTTTGGCTGCCATGAAGAAGCACGGCGTCCATCGCTTGGTCTTTTCCTCTTCGGCTACGGTATACGGCGAGGCCGAGGTCGTCCCCGTTCGGGAGGATTTCCCCACCGGCGCTACCAATCCTTACGGGCAGACCAAGCTGATGCAGGAGATCATGCTGACCGATATGACCAAGGCGGATCCCTCCATGACGGTCACCCTTTTGCGGTACTTCAATCCCGTGGGCGCCCATGAGAGCGGTCTGATCGGCGAAGATCCCCAGGGGATCCCCAATAATCTGATGCCCTATATTTCCCAGGTTGCCATTGGCAAGCGGGAGTGCCTCTCCGTATTTGGTGACGATTATAATACCCCCGACGGCACCGGCGTCCGGGACTACATCCACGTGGTGGATCTGGCGAAAGGTCATATCAAAGCCCTGGAGGCACAGGTCGGTAAGACCGGCGTGTTTATTTATAACTTGGGCACCGGGGAGGGCTATAGCGTCCTGGATATGGTCCACGCCTTTGAAAAGGCCAGCGGTGTGAAGATCAATTATAAGATCGTAGACCGCCGTCCCGGCGACGTGGAGATCCTTTATGCCGATACCGCAAAAGCAAAGGCGGAGATCGGCTTTGAAGCAGAGAAGACTTTGGAGGATATGTGCCGCGACGTATGGCGTTGGCAAAAGAATAACCCCAACGGCTTCAACGAATGAGACGGGTGAAAAACGGCACAGGACTCGTCTTTTCGACCGCTCGGCGTATCGGTATACGCCTTCGGGATCGAGAAATGCGACTCCTGCACCATTTTTGATCCGGCTATAATGAAAATTTGATTAAAAAGAAAATCTCTCAATTCAGCAAGAGGCGAAGTTGAGAGATTTTTTTACTATGGGGCAAGAGAGAACTTAAATTCAATCTTTTAGTTTAGATCAAAATATTCCAGCATTCCGTTATAGATAGCTCGTGCAAAACCCTCCGGATTTTCGCTCATCTTCCGGGCATCGGATGCATTGGTGATAAAGCCCAATTCCACCAGCACCGCCGGCATGGAGGTGCGGCGGAGGACGTAGAGGGAGGGGTTGGTCTTTACTCCCAAATCGCGCATATCCAGTTCTTCCACAATGGCTTCTTGAATATCTTCTGCCAGTTCGTGGGCGGCACCGGTATTGCGATAGGTATAGACCTCGGTGCCGTTTGCCTCCGGATTGGTGGAGGCATTGGCGTGGATACTGATGAAATAATCCGCCGGCCAGCTATTGGCGATCTGTACCCGTTGCTGTAGGCTGGAGGCGTTGGTGGTGCCTAAAACCTCGGTGGGGGTATTGCGGGTCAGCCGTACCTCGAAATTGGGGTCTGCCCGTAAAAGGGTGGCAAGCTCCTGCGCCACCGCATAGTTAATATCCTGCTCCCGGAGACCGTTGCCCTCCGCGCCGGCATTGACCCCTTGAGGATTATGCCCGGCATCGATCACAACTTTAATTGCCATAAAAAAACAACTCCTTTCCTTATATAACTATGGGAAAGGAATTGTTTTGATACTTTTAAAATACGGTCAGTTTTCCTTTTTCGTCGCAGAGCGCCAGAAAGATCTTTTCCATGGACGGCGCATGTAGGTCAGAGAGCTGCTGGCTCAGCCATTTTTCCTCAAAGCCCAGTCGGCGTAGGTTCTGATGCAGCAGCTGCCCGTCGGCAATGATCTCCAGAGGGAGCGGCGAGGACGGCGGTGCTTGCCCCAGATCCCCTATGGTGGCGTTGCGGTAGCAGGGCAAAGGATCACAGCTGATCTTTCCGTCCGGCTCTAAATAAACGGTATCCAATTGCGAAAGATCAAAATACCCCTGCTGGCGGCAGAGGGATAAGAATTCATGCAGATCCAGCCGCCCTTTTTTGAAGCTTTCACGGCAGAGCTTTCCTTTGCTCATTAGGATCAGCGGCTTGCCGTCGATCCATCCTCTCAGCCGGATCGACCGATCGGTGAGAAAGGAGAGGATCAGGGTGAAGCCGGCAAAGACCAAGAGGGCGGTACATCGTGCCGGAAAATGCTCAAAGCCGCCAAAGGCCAGCTCCGCGGCAATGGAACCGATGGTAATGCCGTTGATATAATCGTAGCCACTTAGCTGGGAGATCTGGCGGTAGCCCATCAGCTTGGTCAGCAGAAATAAAACGACCGCGCTGAAAAGCGAGGTCAAAAGCGCTTGCAATGCAATCATAACGCATCCTCCTTCACGATCCTATTATGAGGAAAATATCGTGTATTTATGTAAAATTTACAATTTATTCAACACCAGATAGGTTTTTTGGTGTATCATAAGACTATCAAAAAGAATGGAGGATGCGGTCGTGTTTGGATATGTGGTCGCCAATATGGAGCAACTGACCGAGGAGCAGCAAGGGATTTATCGCAGTTACTATTGCGGACTTTGCCGCAGTCTGAAAAAGCAGTTTGGTAATTTCGGGCGGCTGACCCTCAATTACGATATGACCTTCATGATCCTCCTGCTGGCGGATCTTTTGGATCCGGAAACCAAGTATCATACCGGTCGTTGCGTAGTGCATCCCACTAAGGAACGGACGATGGCGGAAAACGCCGTCATCGACTACGGCGCGGCGATGAACGTGCTTTTGGCATATTATAATTTGCTGGACGATTGGAAGGACGAAAAAAAGACGGCGGCGCGTACCGCCGCCAATCGGCTGAAAAAACATATCCCGGCCATCGAAAGGCAATATCCCCGTCAGGCCAAGGCAGTGGTGGAGGGGATGGAAGCGCTGGCCAGGGAAGAGAACAAGGCACCGCAGGATCTGGATACCGCCGCCAATATCTTCGGCCGGCTACTGGGTCAGCTTTTTATTTACCAAAATGATTTTTGGGCGGAGGATTGCAGAAGGTTCGGAGAAGCGTTGGGGCGGTTTGTCTATTGGATGGACGCCTATGAGGATCTGCCTAAGGATCAGAAAAAGGGCGGCTATAATCCGATGATCCTGATTGCAGATCGACCGGATTATAAAGAAAAAGTGGAAGAAATGCTGAAGGATACTTTGGGGGAATGCGCTTTGATCTTGGAGCGGTTGCCCTTGGTGGAGCATCTGGATATATTAAGAAACGTGCTTTATTCCGGTATCTGGAGCAGTTTTTTCAAGAAGGAGAAAAAAGATGAGTCAGGATCCTTATAGTGTGCTGGTTGTTTCGCCTGCCGCTACGGATGATGAGATCAAAAAAGCATATCGAAAATTGGCCAAGCAATACCATCCTGATATTCATCCGGATCGGGAATTTGCCGAAAAGAAGATGGCGGAGATCAATGCCGCTTATGATCAGATTTTAAATCAACGGCAAGGAAAGACCGGCGGTGGCTATGCAGGCTATGGGTACGGCACCGGGGAGCCGGGGCAAGGCTCCACGCCGGAGATGACGGCGGTACGGCATTATCTGCATTATCGGCGTTATCGGGAGGCGTTCAACGTGCTCAACCGGATCGAGAACCGCAATGCAGAGTGGTATTTTCTTTCGGCTTATGCCCATGCAGGGGTAGGAAACCGCACCCAGGCGCTGGAGTTTGCGCGGAAAGCGGTGGAACTGGAGCCGGGAAATGCAGAGTATCAGAATTTGCTTCGCCAGTTGCAGTATTCCGGTATGGCATATGAAACCTACGGCAGAGGATTTAGCGTCCCCCGTGGTGGCGGGATCAACCCCATCTGCATGGGGCTGTGCTTGGCAAAAATGTGTTGTCCTTATTGTTGATTTGGCAGAAAGAAGGTTTTTGAATGAAATTTCGTGAGCGGGTTGCGCGCTTTATGGCAGGACGTTACGGTGTGGATCAGCTGGGTCGGGCGTTGCTTTGGGCTTATCTGATCGCGGCGGTGGCGGCACTCTTTTTTGAACCCTTTTATTTCGTCGCGTTGGCGTTGGTGATCTGGCTTTTTTATCGGGCACTCTCTAAAAACATCTATAAGCGCCAGACAGAGAATCAAAAGTATCTCCGTATTTCCGGCAAGATCAAGGGCTGGTTCGGTCTTCAAAAGAAAAAGTTCGCGGAGCGAAAGACCCATCGTTATCGCACCTGCCCTCATTGCAAGGCGACGTTGCGCCTGCCTAATAAAAAGGGAAAGCACACCGTTTGCTGCCCAAAATGTAAAAAAGATTTTGATGTAAAAATATAAAGAAATCCCGGCACCGTCAGGCGCCGGGATTATTTATTTCAGTAATTCTTTTGCTTGCTTTCCGGTCAGATGCTCAATGTCCAGCCGGAGGATCGAAACGTGCTTTTTGAACCGCTCAATCTCCGCGTCGGCACGATCCATATGGGCGGAGGAATATTTTTCTGCCAGCTTCATCAGGGCAGTTTGCAATTCTTCGGTATCTTCCACGAGGCAAACCTTGCCGAATGCGATGACGCTGCGATAGCAGGTAGTAAACTGCTCCGGCAGGATGATATCCATATCAATGACGCAAAACGATGCTTTGGGCTCTTTTTTGATCGCGTCGATCTTATGGCCTTCCGTGGCACTATGGAAATAAAGGGACTCTCCTACCAAGGTATAGCTGATGGGAAGGGCGTACGGATACCCCTCATCGCCCAGCAAAGCAAGAACACCGGAGCTTCCTCTTTGCAAGACGGCCAGGCTTTCTTTTTTAGAGAGCTGCTGGCGCTTTCTTCTCATATCTCTGAACATCCGCTACTCCTTTTAGAAAAACAGCGCTGCAGCACCGTAAGAAACAAATGCGACGATAATACCGGCAGTGATGACGCCCAACGCAATGGCAGGAAATGCGCGCTTAAGCCGCATATCCAGCATGGCGGCGATCAGGGCGCCGGTCCAGGCACCGGTTCCGGGCAGGGGAATGGCAACGAAGAAGAAAAGACCCCAGAATACGCCTTTTTCCACCTTTTCGGATTTTGTTTTCGCCCGGTTTTCCAGCTTATCAACAAATCTATTGAGCCGGGGCATTTTTCTGCGGATCCAGGCGAAGATCCGCTTAATAAATATAATTATGAACGGCACCGGAACCAAGTTTCCAATGACGGCGATGGGGATGGCAATGCGCCAGTCCAAACCGTGCGCAGTCGCGATGGGAAGGGCGCCGCGCAATTCAATGATGGGTACCATGGAAACCAAAAAGGTCATTAATAGCTTTCCCCAAAAGGTCGTCCATAAAAACTTCATCGTATTTCCTCCGTTTGAATAGTACATATCACTATATCATAAATTGGAGGTAATAGCAAGAGGTTTTTGCGGAAAGTCAAGCGCAATTGGCGAATTATTTCAGGTTTTGTAAGATCGTTTTGACCGTTTGCTTAGTAAGAGTTACACTTGTTTTTTGCGCAACCGGTCAATAAAATCAAGATGGAAACAAATAATATAAGTAGTTTTTTCGGAATTTTGATACCCTTTTTTGTTAAGAATACGAAAGAGAATGGGGGAAATGTTGCAGGCAAAAAAGAAAATCAGCCTGATTATTGACAACTCTTGACGGATATGCTAAAATTAACCATTGTGGGAAATATGGGATATTTTTGAATATCCCTTCGGTACAATGGGTGGAAAGGAGGTAAAATGCATATGTCAAACGCAGCATTGATGGTGCAGGGAACCATGCCGATTATGAACGTGGTCCTGCTGGGATTGGGCACTGTTTTCGTAGGTCTGATCTGTATTGTCATTTTATGTGTGCTGATGGGGAAGGTGGTTCGTCTTTTGGAGAATAAGGGCGAAAACACAGTGTCGATGGCACCTACCGTCCCTGCCGCTCCGGCTGCTTCTGTGGCACCGGTAGACACGATTTCCAATCGTGGGGAATTAGTGGCCGCAATTTCTTGCTGTCTGGCGGAAGAATTGGGAACGGATGTTTCTGCTATCCGGATCCTGTCGTTGAAAAAGGTATAAGAAAGGAAATGTCTCAAAATGAAAATGTATAAAGTTAACGTTAATGGTACTGTTTATGAAGTTTCTATCGAAGTGATGGACGGCGTTCCGGCTACTGCACCTGCCGCTCCGGCTGCTGCTCCGGCTCCTGCTGCTGCTCCGGCTCCGGCTCCTGCTGCACCTGTTGCTGCCCCCGTTGGCGGTGAGAAGGTGGCTGCTCCTATGCCCGGTACCATTTTGGCAGTCAATGTTCAGAACGGTACTGCAGTGAAGAAGGGCGACGTTCTGTTCGTCTTAGAAGCAATGAAAATGGAGAATGAGATCATGGCTCCCTGCGATGGTACCGCTGCCGGCGTCAACGTGTCCAAAGGTGCAAGCGTTTCCACCGGCGATGTTCTCTGCGTCTTGCAATAATCTGACGGAGGAATGTTCCAATGTTGGATGCGGTGACGAACTTTTTAAGCCAGACCGGCTTTGCTATGTTTGGCGGCGATAATTGGAAATGTCTGATCATGATTGCCATTGCTTTCGTACTTTCGTATCTGGCGATCGTGAAGAAATACGAGCCGTTGCTCCTGTTGCCCATCGCCTTCGGTATGCTGCTGACCAATCTGCCCGGCGCAGAGATGTTTCATGAGCAGCTTTTTGCCGGCGGTCATGTAAATTGGGAACTCTTCGGCGGCGTCGATTACGTGAATTCTGCTAATTTGGTCAATCCGGAAGCGTATAGCGTTTTGCAGTCCGGTGAGGTCATTTTAAATGGGAGCTATTATTTCGGAAAACTGACCGGATTTGGATTGGAAAGCGATGCTTTGATCAATGCGGCCGGTCAGCTGGTGACCTCCACCGGCGAGGTGCTGAAGGATAGCGTGGATATTATTTATGAGTTGGTGGGCTTGACGGTAAAGAATGGGGATCTTTATAGCGGATCCTCTTTGATGGCAACCGGAGTGCAGACGGTTTCTGCCGGCTTGCTGGACTACCTTTATCTGGGTGTGAAGCTGGGCATCTATCCCTGCCTCATCTTCCTGGGAGTCGGTGCAATGACCGATTTCGGTCCCCTGATCGCCAATCCCAAGAGCCTTTTGCTGGGCGCTGCGGCTCAGCTGGGCATCTTTGCCACCTTTGTCGGTGCACGCTTTTTGAATTTTACGGAAGCGCAAGCCGGTTCTATTGGTATCATCGGCGGTGCCGATGGTCCCACGGCGATTTTTGTGACTTCTAAATTGGCGCCGGAACTTTTAGGCCCCATTGCGGTGGCGGCTTATTCCTATATGGCGTTGGTGCCGGTAATCCAGCCTCCGATCATGAAGCTGCTGACCACCAAGAAAGAGCGGATGATCCGGATGGATACGCTGCGTTCGGTCAGCAAGACGGAAAAGATTATTTTCCCCTTTGTCGTGACGGCGTTTGTGGCGCTGCTCGTTCCTTCTGCGGCTCCCCTGGTGGGTTGCCTGATGCTGGGCAATCTGTTCCGCGAGTGCGGCGTTGTGGATCGTTTGAGTAAGACGGTTCAGAATGAGCTGATGAATATCGTCACCATCTTCCTGGGCATCACGGTCGGTGCCACTGCGACGGCTGTTACCTTCCTTTCCTGGAATACCATCAAGATCATTGTGATGGGTATCGTGGCGTTTGGAATGGGTACGGCAGGCGGCGTATTATTGGCGAAGTTTATGAATTTGTTCTTGAAGAAAAAGATCAACCCGTTGATCGGCTCTGCCGGTGTTTCTGCTGTCCCGATGGCAGCCCGCGTTTCGCAGGTGGTCGGTCAGAAGGAAGATCCCGGTAATTTCCTGCTGATGCACGCGATGGGTCCCAATGTGGCCGGCGTGATCGGTTCGGCAATCGCTGCCGGTGTGTTGATTGCAATGTTTGGAGGTTAATCCATGGAAAAGAAGCCTTTATTAATTACTGATACAATTTTGAGAGATGCGCATCAGTCCCAGGCGGCTACCCGCATGAGGATCGACGATATGCTTCCTGCCCTCGAAAAGCTGGACGAGATCGGCTATTGGTCCTTGGAGTGCTGGGGCGGTGCCACCTTTGACGTATGTATGCGATTCCTCAATGAAGATCCCTGGGAGCGTCTTCGTACACTGAAAAAGCATATGCCCAAGACCAAGCTGCAGATGCTGCTGCGCGGTCAGAATATCCTGGGTTATAAGCACTATGCAGACGACGTAGTAGATAAGTTCGTGGCAAAATCCATTGAAAACGGCATCGAAGTTATGCGTATTTTCGACGCGCTGAATGACGTCCGTAACGTGGATCAGGCCATGAAGAGCTGTAAGAAGTACGGCGGTATTTGTGAGGCCGCCATCAGCTACACCACCAGCCCTGTTCATAACGAAGAATACTTTGTCAAGCTGGCAAAGACCTTGGAGGATATGGGTGCCGACGTCATTTGTATTAAGGATATGGCGAATCTGCTTCTGCCAATGGATGCCTATAGCTTGGTGAAGAAGCTGAAGGATGAGGTGAAAGTCCCCATCCATCTGCATACCCATAATACCACCGGTACCGGTGATATGACCAACTTGATGGCTACTTGGGCAGGCGTGGATATCGTAGACTGCGCCTTATCGCCCATGGCAAACGGTACGGCTCAGCCTTCTACCGAGGCGATGGTTGCCACTCTTATGGGGACTGATCGGGATACCGGTTTGGATCTCAATAAGCTCAGCGATATCGCTACCCATTTCCGCGGCGTCGCAGATCGTATGAAGGCAGATGGTATTCTGGATCCCAAGGTTCTGAACGTGGATGCCAAGACTCTGCTTTATCAGGTGCCCGGCGGTATGCTTTCTAACCTGATCTCTCAGTTGAAGCAGGCAGGTGCCGAGGATAAGTATTATGAAGCGTTGGCGGAGATTCCCCGTGTCCGTAAGGACTTCGGTTATCCTCCCCTTGTAACCCCCACCAGCCAGATCGTCGGTACCCAGGCTGTCATGAACGTGGTACTGGGCGAGCGTTATAAGATGGTTGGTAAGGAGTCTAAGGGTCTGCTCCGCGGTGAGTACGGCCAGGTTCCCGGTGAGGTCAATGAAGAAGTGCGGAAAAAGGCGATCGGTGATGAGGAAGTCATCACCTGCCGTCCTGCCGATCTTCTGGAGCCGGAGCTGGAGAAATATCGCAAGGAGGCCGGTGATCTGGCTCGTTGCGAGGAGGACGTCCTCAGCTATGCTTTGTTCCCCCAGGTGGCGTCCAAGTTCCTGGAGGAGCGTAATAATCCTAAGCCTGCCGTTGAGGAAAACGCAGTGCGTGAACTCTATGTAGAGGATCTGGGCTTATAATATAATAGGAAAAAATGCCCCTTTATCCCTGTGATAAAGGGGTATTTTGTGCAAAAACCTGTAGATATCTTGTGGATAGGTTGTGCAAAAAATATAAGTTCAAAAAAGTTGAAAAATCTTTGAAAAAAAGTGTTGACAAATGTGGATGTAAATGTTATTATATTCAAGCACTCTCGCTGAGGGGTCAAGAAATGAACCCCAAAAGAGAGAAAGCACCGGACTTTGAAAATTAAACAGCATCATAAAGAAGGACCCGTTAATTG
>JAZQJH010000006.1:0-7404 GCA_045541555.1 Eubacteriales bacterium
CTGCCGATTACTCGGCAGGGCGACGTGTTTTTTTATTGATTTCAGAGGAACATCGTTGTATAATGACATTAAAAAAGCAGGAGGGCGTGTGAACTATGCTGACTTTAGAGCGTGCAAAGGAATTATTGAATACGACTACCACCGAGGAGCATCTTTTTCTTCATGTCAAGAACGTTTCGGTGGCGATGGGTGGGCTGGCCAAGCATTTTGGTGAGGACGAGCAATACTGGATGGCCATCGGTTATCTTCACGATTACGATTATGAGCAGCATCCTGATGCCCACTTGCAATATACCGAAAAAGAACTTTTAGCAGAAGGGATCACCGAAGAGGAGGTTCGTGCGATCCTTGCCCATGGATACGGACATTGCAACGAAGTGGAGCCCATCACCAAGCTGGAAAAGGCACTGTTTACGGTGGATGAATTGACCGGGATCATCCAGGCGGCGGCACGGATGCGCCCCATGGGTATCACCGACATGGAGATCAGCAGTTTTATGAAGAAATTTAAGGACAAGAAGTTTGCCGCAAAATGCGACCGGGAAGTGATCCGTAAGGGTTGCGAGATGCTTGGCATGGAGGTCCGGGAGGCTGCGGAGATTTGTATTGCCGCAATGAAGGAGTATGCCCACGAATTAAACTTAGGCCCCAAGGAATAAAAATTGCCCTGCCGGTCGGCAGGGCAATTTTATGATGAGATCAAAGGGCTTCGATAAAAGCCTTCAATTTTTCTGCGATAACGGCATGGCCGGCATCGTTGAAATGGAGTCCGTCGGCGGTGAAGGTATCAAAGGCTTCGGGATTATGGGGGTCAATACCCAGATTACGATAAAGATCCAATACGGGGATCTTAAACTTTTTCGCCGTCTCCAGAATGGCATCTACATAGGCAACTAAGGGTTCTCCCTTCACCCGCTTGCGTTGGTGGGTGGAGGGCAGGCGGTCGTCCACCTCTTTTCTCAGGAAACCGTGGGCGGGGGTCATAAAGAGGATGGGCTTCTCCCCATAGAGCTCCCGCAGAATGTTCATCAGGAAATAGACGGCACCGCAGAAGGTGGCGGGGGTGGTGTCCCCCGGCTTGCCAAAGGGCGCATCCCCGTGGATATAATCGTTTACACCGCCGTAGACTACCACCATATCGGCAGATTGGTCCATCCAATAAGCTCTGCCGCAAAAGGTGAGATCATAGTAGGGCTTTTCACTGGGCTGGATCTGATGCGCCAGCCGGGTTCCGCTGACGGCATAGGTATTGACGGCAGAAAGACCGCAGAGCTTTGCCTTGCAGGGGTTCGGGAACGAATCGGCAAAAGGCGAAGCGATATTCCTTGGGTGGAGACGGAAGAGGATCCGGAGTTTATAGAGTTTATCAATAGGTTCAGCGTGGAAAACCGACCTCTGATTTTGGCACTTTTGGAGCGCTACGCCGATAAAACCATCCGGGTGTTCAAAAATCGCCGGGAAGCGGAAGAATTTCTGATGGGCTTGATTTAACCCTTGTCCCAAAGTGTATTACATTCTTATTGACGACAAAACATTGCTTTTTTGGGGGAATCGGGTTATAATTAGGTGGTTTGATAGAACGGAGGTGTAAGATGGATTATAAAATTATTGCAACAGATCTGGACGGAACGCTACTGAATGACCGGGACGAGATCAGCGCAGAAAACCGGCGGGCGATTGAGCTGCTTCGGGAAAAGGGTGTGGAGGTGGTCCCGGCATCAGGCCGTGCTTATACGGAGATGCCAAAGGAATTGCGGGAGAGTCCCCTCTTTCGCTATTATATTACCTCCGACGGAACCACAGTCTTCGATAAAGAGACCGATACCACCTATGAGATTCCTCTTCCGAAGGAGCTGGGGCATTGGGTTTTGGATCTGGTATATCAATATCCCATGTGCATGATGCTCCATGCAAAAACCGATTCCTACGTGGATGCGGAGACCAATAATGAAGAGGATTATACCCGCTTCAATCTGGATCGGCGGTGGAAGGATTTTACCTATGAAATGGATCTGGCGTTGCCGGATTTTAAAAGGTTTGCTTATGAAAGCAAGATCCAGTCGGTGGTTCCGTTTTTTGAGAAAATGGAGGATCTGGAGGAGTGCCGCCGGCAATGCCTTGCCAATCCTGAGCTGATCGTGGCGCAGACGGATCCCTATAATCTGGAGATTTTTTCTGCCAAGGCAGGAAAAGGAAATGCCTTGATGCTGCTGGCAGATCTTTTGGGAGTGGATCGTAAAGCCACCATTGCCGTGGGGGACAGTACCAACGATTATACCATGGTGCAGGCGGCAGGCTTAGGTCTTGCCATGGAAAATGCGGTGCCTGAGCTAAAGGCGGTGGCAAATGAGGTGATCTGCCATTATAGAGAGCATAACATACAATATATTCTGGAACATTTCATAAAATAAAAACAATCTGTATAAACCTATCGAGTTTATACAGATTGTTTTTTAATCTTCGATTTTTTCAATGAGAAAACTAACCGGGCGAAAGCCATCGTTGCAGGAGATCATGGCGGAATGGGGATTTTTCATCCATCCGTCAAAGAAGTTGCCGCCGCCCGCTGCCAACTCCTTGGCAAAAGGCTCAATGCTTTGCCAGGCACTCTCGCAGAAGTTTTCCGGGCGCTCTCCATTCAGGGAGATCCAGCTCTCCCCTATTTTGACGTCGCAGGTGTGCTCGATAGGATTTTCGTATTGCTCCATCAGGTCGGAATAGACCGTCTGCCTGAGAGCGGTGATCATTACTTTTTCATCGGCGGGTATCGACCTCGATAGTCTCGCCGTTATAAAGGCGGACAGAAACCTTAGCATCGCCCACCATCGCTTCATCCGGGAAGATATCGCCCATCTTCATCTCTTTGCGGAAGAAATCTGAGGTGCGGAAGACGTATTTTTTACCGTTGGTCTCGCAGAATACGTCGGAGATGGGATAGTTGGAGGAGAGAACCGCCAATTTCAGTTCCGTCTCTACCGAAAGGAGAACGACGGCTTTTTCTACCTTAGAGGGATTTTGGAATTCCGCAAAGGTAAAGGGGATATAGTTGGTCTTGAAAAGATCGTTAAAGGAGTATTTCATATCCACAAAGCCCTGGCAGGTATAATGGCTGCCGTCCTCGGAGATCCGCAGACAGTTGCGGTTACGTACGTAGCAGACCTGCTCGGTCATAAGGACATAGCTTTTGTCGCCGTCGATGGTGCCGTCTTCGTTGCGTACTACTACGGGATCGGCGGTGTTCATCCGCACGTGACCGTTGCAGCCCACGCCGTCTGCCGGCTTCATCATGGCATAGGATTCAAACATGACCTGCTCCCCGTTTTCCTTGCAGATATCCGCACAGTCATAGCCGTTTGGGTCGATCCGTTTTTTAATGAATCGGGTCACCTCCGGCTGGGAGTAGCGGTAGGGTCCCACCGGCAGATAGCCATTTGCCTGGGTGAGAAACATACTATAGCCCAGATAAGCAGAGGTGATGACCCTTGCCCAAGCGTTGGAAGTACCGCCGGAGCAGGCGTTGCCCAAAAGGCGATAGTCCTTGAAGATGTCCCCTTCCGGCTTCAATGCACCGGTTTTGGGGTTATAGATTTCTGCTACCCGATAGAGGTTTCCTCCGCCCCGGGTGATGTAGGGCAAGCCTCCGTAAACCACTCCTGCCTTGAGGGTACGGGGGAGCATCTGGCTTTCTACGACATAGTGATAATCTTTTTCTAATTTATAGCGGAACTGGGTCTGCAATTTCATATAATCCAAGCAGATCTTCCGTAATTCTTCTTCGGTCATACCGGGCTTTGCAATGGGAATGGCTTTTAGGGCGGCCGGAAGATCGGTGGTGGGGATCTTGGTGGAGGTTTCTCCTGCGTGCAGATTACAGCAAAAGACACGCATCCCGGAGAGCTCGTCGCCGGTGGTGAGGGTGACGCCCATTTCAATACTATAGGCGGCATCGGCTGTTTCGTAAGGCTTCAATTCTTCAAAGGGAAGCAGGTCCTTTAAACCAAATTCATCGATACCCTCCTTGGATAATTCAAAACATCCCTCTTTGACCGTATTCCCTGCCCGATCTTTGACGGCAAAAGAGGCTTTGGTCATCGGGACGGGACATTCGATCCGAACCTCCTTCAGTTCCTCTAAAGAGAGGGCGCAGGCATAGGTTTTGCAGTTCACCAATTTCTTTTTCATTCTTGGATCCCCGATCAGTTCATACCAGGAAGTATCAATCGTTGCCATAGTTTTTCCTCACTTTCGGTCATTTGATTTAATTATAGCATGGAACTTTTTATATGAAATGGGATTTTTCGAACATTTAGGACAAAACGATCATAAAAAAGAGAGGCTAAGCCTCTCTTTTTTCGTTTAATAGTTGATCTTGCAAACCAGCCCTTCGTACATATGGATATTTGCATTTTTGCAAAGGACTTTTTGATCCGCAAGCTCAGCCGGATGCTCCTCGCCGTAAATATCGTAAAACATGGCCGACTTCGCCGGCTTGTGGAGCAGGATCTCTACGTCCTTTTGGCGGTCGGCGGCAAGATTTGCCACCAAGACCATCTGCTCATTGCCCTTGGACTTGACGGCCACCGAGGCAAAGGACTGATTTTGGACGTTGACCGTCCCGGAGAGGTCGGTGCAAAGCTCTTTTAAGAACTTGATGCGGAAGTTGGAATAAAAACCGTCGCCGGTGCCGCCGTCTGCCGCAAAGATATAGACGGTGCCGCCCAAGGAATTATCAAACTTGGTAAATCCGGGGTGGGTCTCCCCTGCCGGTGTGACGATTCGGGTCAGCACCTCCGCGTCCGTGGGCTGTAGCGCTCTCCATTTGCCGCCCTCAATGCGTAAGGGCGCCTGCACCATGCTGCCGTCGGTATGGGAAAGGGTATCGAAGATCTCTTTCCCGCCGATGCAGGGGATCTTCTCTCCTACCTGCACGCCTAAATATGCACCAAAGCCGCGTTCGATCAAGGTCTTGGCGGCGGCGCTGTCCAAAAGTACCTTTTTGGAGAGCAGAATCTTGACCTCATCGTCGTGCAAAAGATGGACGGTATAGCCGTCGATGACTGCGCTTTCGGTGGTCTCAAAATCTGCCGGGATGATATATTTGCAGGGGATGCCGGCATTCAGCAGTACCTCTTCCCAATAGCGGTTAAGGCAAAGCTTGCGGAGATCGGAGACCGGATGGGTCATCTCCTTAACTCGGTCGGGGGCGGTGATCAGCCCCACGCCCTCTGAAGTGTAGTCCCAAAGTCCAAACTCTGCCATTTTTTCGAGATAGGGACGGCGCTCGTTGAGAAGCTCCGCAAATTCCGGCTCCTCATCCAGTACACAACCGTCCAGATCAAAGATACTGAGGGTGGTGCTTTCGCTGCCTAAAAATCCGCTGAGCATCAACTGATAGCCGGTGCCGGCGACGGATTTTGCCCAGCGTGTGAACCGGGTATTCTCGATCTCGGGGCAGAAATCGGCGTCGGTGCCGTAGGTGGCGCGTAAGTCTGCCTTCAGCTGCTCGTAGCGTGCATAGGCGTTAAAGAAAATGCGGTTGGATTTTTCCACGTAGGGTCCAAAGGTGGGGCGCAAAACCGGCTTTCGACCGCCGGAGATATTGGTGAGGAATTCCTTCCAATGACGTCCCTCGGTACTATGGGTATCGGGGTTGGAGGTCATGATGGCAACCTTGGTTTCGGGGGATACGCTCTGGATGGTATCGGCGATCCAGGTGCAAAGCTCGTTGACGCATTCTCCCTGGAATTCCAGCCAATCACGGCGGAGATGGTTGCCGGAGAGGATGCCGTCTCGAATTTCTTTCCGGGTGTGCCGGGTGCCGTATTTTTCATTGAAAAGGGCGATGTGACGGTTGCAGAAGCAGCCGAAGTCCATCCGCTCCGCACCGATCTTGCCGGTCCAAAGCTCCCGCACTGAGGCGCGGTGGTGGCTCATGCGGATATCATCGTCGATCCAAAGCACCTCCGGACGGGTTTTTGCCCAATCCTGCAGTTTTTTGCCGCCGATCTCCCGGAATTTTTTGCCGATAGAGCAGGCGACGCCCCAGGAATCCAAGCCCTCTTCGTCCACAAAGTTCTCCCAGCCGGTTACGTGGCGCAAATCTGTACCGCCGTCCCAGGAACCGAAAAGATTTTGATAGTTGAGCTGATAAGAAATGCCCTTTTCCTGCAATCTGCGCCCCAAATTCTCCACGATGGGGAGATAGTAGGTATTGTGCTCCGGGCTATCCGGCATATAATACCAGTTGGGATCCAGATCCACGTAGAGCATCACCGCTTCGATGCCGTTTTTAAGGCAGTATTCGATCAGTGCATCGGCTCTTTTCTCGGTCACTTCCCGGGGATAGAGCGGCTCGCAGGGCAGATAGTATCTTAAAATATAGCGTGCTTTCATTTTTTACTCCTCTATTTGATGAACGGCCTTCCAGGCGGCGGCTGCATAAAAGCGATGCCCTCCCTCGCCGGTGACTAAGACGGCATGACCGCCGAATTTATTAAATAACTCTTCCGCTTGGCGGAAGGCTTTCCGTACCGCAAAATCGGGGAAGATCTCGTCTTGATCGCCGTGCACCACGATAAGATTGCGCGGCGCAATCAGACCGGCCAGATCCCCCATGTCGAAATAGTGGGCGATGCCGGGGATATAGTTGCAGGCGCAGTGCCGGATATTCACGATGGAGTCCTGAAAGGTGCAAAAGGAGCAGGACGGCATGGCACAGCGAATTCTTTCGTCCAGACAAGCGGCATAAAACGTAGTGGTGCCGCCGCCGGAATTGCCCATGCAGATCAGTTTTTTTGTATCATATTGCGGAAAACGCCTTTCGATGAGGTCGATGAGCCGCAGCATGTCCCAGACCCGTTCCCCAATGGCGGTTCTTCCCAAGAGTAGGGTCGCCATGCATTGCGCGCCCTTGGCACAGCCGGGTGCATCCCGGAAGGTGCCGGTTCTTCCCATGTAACGCTGCTCTAAGCAGAAGGCAGCGTACCCCTCTTTGACGGCGCGGACGGCAAAATCACGATCGCCGCTTTGCAGGAGCGCGGTCTGCTCCTCGTTCATGGGGGTGCCGTCGTCGTTGAGCCCTAAGGAATTGTGCATTCCGGTGGAATGACCCTGGATGCAGATGCAGACCGGAAGCTTTTCCTCCCTCCGCCCTTTGGGCAAAAGAAGATAGCAGGGTACGAAATAGCCCGGCTCGCTCTCAAAACGAAACTCCAGCCCATGGCCGTCCGCCGTATCGAACTCCCGGAGAATTTCAAAGCCGTCCTCCCGGCAGGAGCGCATTTGCTCTAAACCTAAAAGGGTATGCAGTTTTTCTCTTGTCCGCCTCTGCCAGCGTTCCGGCTTTTCCTTTCCGTCATAGCGTAGAGAGGGGACGGTTTCCGCATAAAGAGATGCGGCGTATTC
>JAZQJH010000007.1:0-59321 GCA_045541555.1 Eubacteriales bacterium
CGCTGGGCAGACTCTCAAAAATGTTTCCGAATTCGTGGGGGCGGTCTCGTCAGCGTACATGGGTACGGTAGAGAGCGGCCCCGCGGATAGCAGAAAATTTTGATTAAAATCCGCATGGTTATGCGGATTTTTTCCTTATAAAGAAAAGACGAGAAAGGGGAACATCTCCTTCTCGTCGTAACATTGCAAATTTGCACCGAACTTTTTTGTTCTTTTCATTTTCTGCAGTCGGGGACTTTTTTGACAGTCTGGATTAAAAAAGAGAGCGAAAGCTCTCTTTTTTAATGCTTTTGTTGCTTGAGCCAGATCTTCATGACCATCTTTTCCGGCAGATGCTTGACGGCGAAGGTCTGCAGCTTATTGGTAACGCTGGGCACCGATACCAGCTTTTTCTTTTTGAGATCCTTGAGGGCAATGCGCACCGCCTCTTCAGCGGTGAACCATTTATTGAAATAGGTAACGGCATCATTGGAGGTCTCTTCAGCGTGGTCAAAGAATTCCGTCTTGACCCAGCCGGGGCAAAAGGCCATGACGTGGATCTTGCGCGGCTGCAGCTCTGCCCAGAGCCCTTGGGAATAGCGGAGAACAAAGGATTTTGTGGCACCGTAGACGGTAAGATAGGGAACCGGTTGGAAGGCGGAAAGGGAGTCCACCTGCAGGATGCGACCGCCGTCCGGGATATAGGGGAGGGTCAGCTGGGTGACCGTCACCAATGCCTTGCAGTTTAGGTCGATCATATCCATGGCGTCCTGGAGCGGAATCTGATCGTAACGGCCGAATTTGCCAAATCCACTGCAGTTGATGAGGAGGGAAACCTCCGGTTTTTCCTCGGCCAGCAGGGCTTCGTATTGCTTCAGACATTCCTTTTTGGTTAAATCCAAGGGCACCACCCGAACTGGCTGAGAAAGCTCTTGCTTTAATGCTTCCAGGCGCTCGGCGCGGCGCGCAATGACCCAAAGTTCATCGAATTTTTCGGCGGCGGTAAGCTGGCGGGTAAATTCACGCCCCATACCGCTGCTGGCGCCGGTAATGACTGCGATTTTCATAGCAACATCTCCTTTTATCATTATTATAATATATTTTTCAAGAAAAGGAAGGGCATTTAATGGAATTTATTTCAAATTGAGCGCCGATTATCTGAAACAATTTGTTAAATGATAAAAAGGTGCCGAAGGGTGCCTTTTTATTTGTAAAAAATTTCATTTTCATACTTGAAAGATGGTTTGTTTTTGATATAATAATATATTGTGGGAGTATTAGGGTGACAAGAATAATCCGAACTTGCCTCAAAGTGGCATATTTCGGTTCTTTTTACCCAATTTATTCTTGCAAGGCGACAGCCTTGCTTCATCTAAATTGAGCAAAAATCCGCCTTTTTAAAACAAGTTCAGATTATTTTTGGCACCCTATAATTGGAGGTATACAATGGCACGAATTGGTTTTGATAACGCTGAATATGTTCGGTTACAGTCCCAGAATATCCGGGACCGCATCGCCATGTTTGGGGACAAGCTTTATATGGAATTCGGCGGTAAATTATTCGATGATTTTCATGCCTCCCGTGTCCTGCCCGGCTTTGAGCCGGACTCCAAGGTGAAGATGCTCCTGGAATTGAAGGATGATGCGGAGATCGTCATCGCCATCAATGCGGATGCCATCGAAAAGAATAAGCGCCGCGGCGACCTGGGGATCACCTATGACCTGGATACTCTGCGGCTGATCGATGCTTTTCGCAGTATCGGTCTTTTCGTGGGCAGCGTGGTCATTACCTGCTATACCGGTCAGCCCTTGGCGCAGGCCTTTGAAAAGCGGTTGATCAACTTAGGAATCAAGGTCTATCGCCATTATCCCATCGCCGATTATCCCTCAAATATCCCGCTGATTGTCAGCGACGAGGGCTTTGGCAAAAACGATTATATCGAAACCGAGCGCAAGCTGGTGGTGGTGACCGGTCCGGGACCCTGCAGCGGCAAGATGGCCACCTGCCTTTCCCAACTCTATCATGAGCAAAAGAGAGGGACAAAGGCGGGCTATGCCAAATTTGAGACCTTCCCGATCTGGAATCTACCGCTTAAGCATCCGGTGAACGTGGCTTACGAGGCGGCGACCGCCGATCTTAACGACGTTAATATGATCGATCCCTTCCATCTGGAGGCTTATGGGGAGACCACCGTCAATTATAACCGGGATATTGAGATCTTCCCGGTGGTGAATGCGATGATGGAGCGGATCATGGGACAGTCCCCTTATAAGAGCCCTACCGATATGGGTGTTAATATGGCCGGCTGCGCCATCTGCGACGATGAGGCGGTGCGTGAGGCTGCAAACCAGGAGATCATCCGCCGTTATTATGCGGCGCTTGGGAACGTCCGCCAAGGCATGAGCGAGCAGTCGGAGGTTTCCAAGATCGAGCTTTTAATGAATAAACTGCATATCACCGTGGCAGACCGTCCGGTGGCTGCGTCGGCCAATGCCAAGGCAGAGGAGACCGGTGCGCCGGCTACTGCCATCCAATTGGATGACGGACGGATCATTACCGGTAAGACCTCTTCCTTGCTGGGGGCATCTTCCTCAATGCTCTTGAACGTTTTAAAGGTTTTGGGTAATATTCCGGACGAAGTGCAGCTCTTATCGCCCACCATTATTGAGCCCATCCAGAGAATGAAGACCGGCGTCTTGGGCAATCATAATCCTCGGCTGCATACCGATGAGGTTTTGATCGCTCTTTCCATCTGTGCCGCCACGGATGAGACGGCAAAACTAGCCATGGAGCAATTGGAAAAACTCAAGAGTCTGGAGGCTCATTCTTCGGTGATCCTTTCCCGGGTGGACGAGCAGACCTTCCGCAAGTTGGGCGTGAATCTTACCTGCGAACCGAAGTATCAGACGAAGAAACTATATCATGCATAATAGAAGCCCACAAAGCCAATGGCTTTGTGGGCTTTTGAGGGTACATACAATGACAAAGCAAAAGAAATTATCCAAAGATTTTACAAAAGGGAGCATCCCCAGGCAATTATTTTGGTTTATGCTCCCCTTTATGGCATCCAATGCGCTGCAGGTTCTCTATAGTACGGTAGACATGGTCATCGTGGGTCATTACGTGGGTACGCCGGGGCTTTCCGCCGTTTCCCAAAGCAGCTTGATCCTGAACTTTGCCACCATGGTCTCCCTGGGCTTTGCCAATGCCGGTCAGGTGCTGGTCTCTCAGGCATTGGGCGTCGGAAAACGCAGAGAGATCAACGATATTATCGGCACCTTATTTACATTGATCTCAGCGATCGGTATCTTGTTCTCAGCGGTGGTATTGCTTTTCAAAGCGCCTATTATGGAACTGATGAACATTCCGCCGGAATCCTATCGGATGGCAAGCGACTATATGATCATCTGCGGTGCCGGTCTGGTCTTTACAGCCGGTTATAACATGGTGGCCGCTGTATTACGGGGCATGGGAGACTCCAAGCGTCCTTTTCTTTTTATTGGGCTTGCATCTTTGATCAATCTGGTGCTGGATATCCTCTTTACCGGTTTTATGGGAATGGGGGTGGCAGGCGCCGCCTGGGCGACCATCATCGGGCAGGCGGTCTCGTTCCTCTTCTCCCTTTGGTATCTCTATCGCCGTAAAGAGGCGTTCGGCTTTGACTTTAAGCTTCGCAGCTTCATTCCCATCAAGAAATATACCGGCATGATCTTTAGTTTAGGAACACCCATGGCCATTCAGTCCGGCTGTATCAATCTTTCTATGCTGTACGTAAATTCCATGGTCAATGGGATCGGCGTCGTGGCCTCTGCCACCTTTGGTGTCGGTATGAAGATCGACGATATTATTAATAAGATCTCCCAGGGCATTCAGCATGCATCCATGCCGATGATCGCGCAAAATATCGCGGCAGGAGAGAATAAACGCAGTAAACAGATCGTGCATTGGTCGTGGCTGTTTGCAGGGGTCTTTACGGTGGTTTGCATGGCCCTATATATCACCATCGGGAAAGAAATGTTCATGCTCTTTTCGGAGGATCCGCTGGTGCATGAAATGTCCGGCACCTTTATTGCCGCCATCCTTTGGATGTTTCCTGCTTTGGCCATCATGCGCGGAACGCACGCCTTTATTCAGGGTATCGGTAATGCTAAGCTGGGGTTGGTGCTCTCCATATTGGACGGCGTAGGTCTTCGGATCGGACTCAGCTGGCTGTTTGGTATCGCCCTTGATTTTGGCTTCTACGGCTTTGTTTTGGGCTACGGACTGGCACCCTATGGATGCGCTATTCCCGGTCTTATCTACTTCCTCTCCGGAATGTGGGAGAAACGAAAGGTTTTAGCGGAAGATATATAAGAAAATCCCCGACCATGCGGTCGGGGATTGTTTAATAAAAATTTGATTTAGCGCTGAACGCGGCCGGAGCCGTCGCCTCCTGCCAATTTCTCGACCTCAGCAACGCCGACGCGGTTGTAGTCGCCCTCAACCGAGTGCTTCAAAGCGGAAGCGGCCACTGCAAATTCAATGGCTTCCTGGGTAGACTTGCCGCTCAGCAAGGAGTAGATCAAGCCGCCGCCGAAGGAATCGCCGCCGCCTACGCGGTCTACGATGCGCAGGTGATAGCTCTTGGAGAAGCAATAGTTCTCGCCGTCGTAGAGCATACCGGCCCAATCGTTATCGCTGGCGGAGATGGAGGTTCTCAAGGTGATGGCCACCTTCTCAAAGCCAAACTGATCAGCCAACTGCTTTGCAACGGACTTATAGCCCTCATGATTCAGCTTACCGCCGTAAATATCGGTATCTTCAGCTTCGATGCCGAAGACGTCCTTGGCATCCTCTTCATTGGAGATGCAGACATCGACGTACTGGCAAAGCTTGGTCATGGCCTCGCGTGCCTCAGCACGGGTCCAGAGCTTACCGCGATAGTTCAGGTCGCAGGAGATCTTGACGCCCTTCGCCTTTGCAGCCTTGCACGCCTCCAGGCAGATCTCTACTACGTTGGGACCCAAAGCCGGAGTAATACCGGTGAAATGGAACCAATCGGCGCCTTCAAAGATGTCGTCCCAATCGAAATCGGAAGCCTTGGCTTCGGAGATCGCGGAATGGGCGCGGTCATAGATACAAACGGAGCCGCGCTGAGAAGCGCCCTTCTCCAGGAAGTAGATGCCGACACGGTCGCCGCCACGGACGATCTTGGAGGTATCTACGCCGAAATAACGCAGGCTATTGACAGCAGACTGACCGATAGCGTGAGCAGGAAGCTTGGTAACGTAGACGCTGTCCATGCCGTAGTTGGCAAGGGAGACCGCCACGTTGGCTTCACCGCCGCCGAAGGTGGCCTGCATCTGGTCATTCTGGAAGAAACGATAATAGCCGTTAGGGGCCAGGCGAAGCATAATCTCGCCGAAAGTTACAATTCTCTTCATCTTCATTAACCCTCCATTTTCTCAAGTGCTTCTTTGACGAAGAAGCTGCCGCCGATGGCTTCGATCTTATCAAAAGCCAGGAATTCGTCGATATTGCTGCGATCCACACCGCCGGTGGGGATAAACTTCACCTGGGGGAAGGGAGCGGCAAGTGCCTTCAGAGCGGCAAGACCGCCATAAACGTTAGCGGGGAAGAACTTCACGGTGGTGATGCCCAGCTCCAGCGCCTGCATGATCTCGGTGGGGGTGACACAACCGGGGTAGTAGGGAACGTTCTTTTCCTTACAGATCTTTGCAACGCCCACGGAAAGACCGGGGGATACGATAAAGGTCGCGCCTGCAGCCAGTGCGGCCTCGCACTGCTCTGCGTTGATGACGGTACCGGCACCGATGCTCATGTCGGGATAATTCTTAACGGCATAAGCGATAGCTTCAGCGGCGCAAGCGGTACGGAAGGTGATCTCCGCACAGTTGATGCCGTTGTTCTTGAGGGCGGTCAGGATCTTATCGGTCTCGCCCAGTTCTTTGATGACAACTACGGGTACAAATTTTTCCATTTTCTTTTGCCTCCAAATTTTAATTAAACGCCGGAATAGGCGGAGAAACCGCCGTCAACCGGTAATACGACGCCGGTGATAAAGCCGGCGGCTTTTTCATTGACAAGGAAGAGCAGACCGCCTTCAAGTTCTTCGGTCTCACCAAAGCGACCCATGGGGGTAGCGGCAAGGATCTTGCCGGTCCGGGCGGTGGGAGTACCGTCGTCGTTCCAGAGAAGCTTGGCATTCTGCTTGGTGGAGAAAAATCCGGGCGCGATGGCGTTGACACGGATGCCCACCTTGGAGAAATGCACAGCCAGCCACTGGGTGAAGTTGGAGATGGCGGCCTTAGCGCCGGAATAAGCCGGGATCTTGGTGAGGGGAGTATAAGCATTCATGGAAGAGATGTTCAGAATGCTGCAGCCCTCGCGACCCACCATCTGGCGGGCAAAGGCCTGGGTGGGGATCAGGGTGCCGAGGAAGTTCAGGTTAAAGACAAATCCGACGCCGTCTGCATCCAGATCAAAGAAGCTTTTGGTATCGGCGTCAATATCGCCCATCTCGAAATATTCCTTATCGGTGGTAGCGCGGGGATTGTTACCGCCCGCACCGTTGATGAGGACGTCGCAGGGGCCGAGATCCTTCAGTACTTTATCCGCCACTTCATAGCAAATGGCTTTATCCAGCACGTTGCAGGCGTAAGCCTTGGCAACGCCGCCTTCTTCGTTGATCTCTGCGGCATAGGCGGCTGCGGCCTCCTCGTTGAGATCCAGGAGCGCTACCTTAGCGCCGGCGCGCGCCAGCACCTTGGCAAAGTGACTGCAAAGGACGCCGCCTGCGCCGGTCACGACGGCAACCTTGCCGGAAAGATCGGTATTGATTACGTTTTTAATCATAATTAAATCTCCTTATTTTACTTCGCCTTCAAGACGATCCAGCATATCCCAGCAGCCCAGCATATACATAATGCCAAGGGCGCGGTCATAAAGACCGTAGCCGGGACGGACGGTGCCGGGGCCTTCGCCCCAGAGATGACGGCCGTGGTCGGGACGGATATAACCCTTGAAGCCGCAATCGTGGTAGGCACGCATGATCTCCAGAATGCCGGTATCTCCATCGCAATCGCGGTGGCTGGCCTCGGAGAAGTCGCCGTTCTCGAAGTGCTTGACGTTGCGGATATGGGCAAAGGCGATCCGATCGCAATGCTTGCGGATGATCTCTGCCACGTTATTATTGGGATCGGCGTTCAGCGAGCCGGAGCAAAGGGTCAGGCAGTTATATTCATCGTCCACCATTTTGAGGAAGCGGTCGATATTGGGCTCGTTGATCAAAAGACGGGGAAGCCCGAAAATATCCCAGGGGGGATCATCCATATGGATGGCCATTTTAATGTCACACTCACGGCAGGTGGGCATGATGGCTTCCAGGAAGTACTTCAGGTTCGCCCAGAGCTTTTCGTGATCCACGTCGGCGTAAGCCTTAAAAAGCTCGTCCAGCTTAGCCATCCGCTCCGGCTCCCAGCCGGGGAAGCTCATATTGTATTTCTCGGTAAAGTCGAGAATATACTTGGCCATGGCGTTATAGTCCGTCTGGATCATACCCTTTTCATAGAAGAGGGCGGTGGAGCCGTCTCCCACCGGGTGGAAGAGATCGCTCCGGGTGCAGTCGAAGATGGGCAAAAAGTTATAGCAGATGAGCTTGACGCCGAACTTGGAAAGGTTGCGGATGGTCTGCTTATAATTCTCAATATACTGATCCCGGGTGGGGAGGCCGATCTTAATATCGTCGTGCACGTTGACCGATTCCACCACGTCCATATTGAAGCCGTAGGGCTCCAGCTGCTTCTGTACTTTTGCGATCTCCTCGACCTCCCAGACCTCGCCGGGCATCTTATCGTGAAGCGCCCAGACCAGACCGGTGACGCCGGGGATCTGCTTGATATGAGCGGGGGTAATTTGATCGTTGCCCTCGCCATACCAACGGAATGTCATTTGCATAATGATATTCTCCCTTACTTTTTCAGATTGAAATAGCGCTCAGCGTTATAGTAGCAGATATCCTGAACGATGGTCTTGAGGGTCTTCTCATCGTTGGGATATTCGCCGTCTTCCACCCACTGGCCGATCAACTGGCAAAGGATGCGGCGGAAGTATTCGTGACGGGTATAGCTCAGGAAGCTTCTGGAATCGGTCAACATGCCGACGAAGTTGCCCAGCAGTCCCAGGTTGCCTAAGGAGATCATCTGCTCCAGCATACCCTGCTTATTATCGTTGAACCACCAGCCGCTGCCGTGCTGGATCTTGCCAGCAACCTCGGTGCCCTGGAACGCGCCCAGAACGGTATCGATGACAGAGTTATCACCGCCATCCAAGCTATAGAGGATGGTACGGGGAAGCTGGTTCTCCATGTTGAGGGCATCCAGGAAGCGGCAGAGCTTCTCGGTATCGTTGTTGGGGCCGATAACGTCAAAGCCGGTATCGGGACCCAACTGACGGAACATCCGGGTGTTGGTATTCCGCAGGCAGTTATAATGCAGCTGCATGACCCAGCCGATCTTGGCGTACTCGCGTGCGCAATGGAGCAGCAGCTCGGTCTTGAAGCCCTCTGCTTCAGCCTGGGTGAGGACCTCGCCGTTGAAGCCTCTCTGCATCATGGCGTTGAGCTCTTCCTCGGTGGCAGGGCTGTAGATGGTGCGATCCAGACCGTGGTCGCTGGCGCGGCAGCCGTGCTCGTTGAAGAAACGGATCCGCTCGGAAAGGGCATCCTTCAGCTTCGCGACGTTATCGATCTCATAGCCTACGACGGCGGAGAGTGCCTTGATATAATCCAGCCAGCCGGCCTTATCGATATTCAGCGCCTTATCGGGACGGAAGGAAGGAGCGACGACGGTCTTGAAGGACTTGTCCTCTGCCAGCTTCTTATGCCACTCTAAGGTATCAATGGGATCGTCGGTGGTACCGATGAATGCCACGTTGCTCTGGTTGATCAGACCGCGAACGCTCATTTCGGGCTCCTGCAGTTTCTTTTCAGCCAACTGCCAGACTTCCTCTGCGGTATCGCCATTGAGGATGCCCTCATAGCCGAAGTATTTCTTCAGCTCCAGGTGGCACCAATGGTACATGGGGTTACCGATGGCACGGGGCAGAGCCTCTGCAAATTTCTGGAATTTCTCCCGGGCAGGGGCGTCGCCGGTGATATAGTATTCATCCACGCCGTTGGAGCGCATGATCCGCCACTTATAGTGGTCACCGCCCAGCCAGACCTCGGTGATGTTGGCAAAACGCCGGTCTTCATACATCTCCTTGGGGCTGACGTGGCAATGATAGTCCACAATGGGGCAATCGGCTCCATACGCATGATAAAGTTTCTTTGCGGTTTCGGTGGTCAGCAGAAAATCTTTGTCCATAAAAGGTTTCAAGGTTTTTCGCTCCTTTCCTATTATTAATATAGTTAATTTAAGTATATCACGATTTTTTTACAATGAATATTGTATTAATTGCTTGACACATTGCAATTCTTGCGGTAATATAAAAAGCAGATGGAGGAGTGATCATGCGAGAAAGAGTACAGCGCTTTGACGTCCGTCAAACCATGCGGAAGCAAAGCTTTGAAATATTCCATTATAACCAGATGACACCGGAGGAAGTAACCGTCCATCACCATGATTTTTACGAAGTGTTTTTCTTTTTAGGCGGTAAGGTCACCTATCGGGCGGAGGGTCAGCTTTACCATCTTCGCCCGGGGGATATTCTCCTCATTAACCCCATGGTTTTGCATCAGCCCATCATCGCATCCGACAGCCCGGACTACGAGCGGATCATCCTTTGGGTGGATAAGGCGTATCTGGAGCAGATCGCCGGGGACGAAGGCGCCCTCTCGCGTTGCTTTGAGGGGGCGGAGCGGATCCGGCTTTTGCATCTGCCCTCCTCGGTGCAACGGGTGGAGATGACCGAGCTTTTGGGACGCTTGGTGCGAGAATGTTATGGCAATGAGCACGGTTCCTCCCTTTATGCGGAAGGGCTGTTTTTGCAGATCATGGTGGAGCTGAATCGCTTAGCGCTTCATGCCGGCAGCCGGACGGAGGGAGAGCAGGATGCTCCCTCGTTGGTGGCGTCGCTTTTGGACTATATCAACGAGCATTATAGTGAGAACCTCTCCCTGGAGGGGCTGGCAAAACGCTTTTTTATCAGCAAATACCATCTCTCCCATGAGTTCAGCCGTGCCATCGGGACGGGGGTCTATCGTTATATCATGCTCCGTCGGCTGACAACCGCCAAGCAGCTTTTGAGTGAGGGAGATGCGCCGGGCGAGGTGTATATCCGCTGCGGCTTTAAGGATTACACCAGCTTCTTCCGCGCCTTTAAGGCGGAGTATGGAATCAGCCCCAAAGCCTTTTCGGAAGGACGATAAAAAATACCGCCATGCATCGCATGGCGGTTGTTTTTTATTTATTTAATTCTTCGTCGCAGCCCAAAAGGCACTGAACCAAAACCCGAACGCCATAGAAGGCGGAGTCTACGCTGATACATTCGTCGGGCTGATGTGCACCGCCATGCCCTGCAGGAAGCTCAGGGGCTTCTACGGTGGACTGGGGATCGGATGCCCGGTTGCCGACGGAGAAGGCGTTGGGGAGGCAGCGGCAGTAGGTGCCGCCGGAGAGGCGCACCGGCTGGCGATCCTTGCCGGTCATGGTGTTGAAGATCTCGGTAAAGATGGCAGGGTAGGGACTATTGGGATCGTTGTCAAAACCGGGGCGATTGTCCCCATTATAGACCGTCCAATCTGCGGCGGTCCAGCTCTTTTCAAACCGCGCTTCCAATTCCTTGGGCGGGAGCGAAATGCCGTAGCGGAAATCGAAACCGATACAGAGCTGACCCTCTTCTATCTTGACCATACCGTTGGCGGCGGTCAGCTTGCCGAAGATGGGATCTTCATGGGCAAGCTCCATTCCCTCGGCATAGGGGGAGGAAAGGCGGTCTGCGGCGGCTTTCAGAATGGCGCGATCGCCTGACGGAAGAGCCTCGCAATTCGATAAAAGCTCAGCCCCCAGGAAGGTGGCGCTGATGCCTCTGGCTGCCGCTGCCGCATGGGCGGCACGGCCGGTGACCTGCAGCAGCAAGGTATCTCCTTGCTCCAGGAGGGCAAAGGCTTCGTTATCGGCGATCTTTTCCTGCAGCTCTGCTTTGAGCGTAGGAATATTCTGCAGGGTGACCTCTGCTTTGCCCAATACGACGTTCATGGCTTCACCGCCGGAAAAATCCAGGACGGCAGAGAGTTTTTTATTGGATCTTACCCAGACGCGGTAGATGCCTTTCTCGCCTACGCCACAAGGGTAGCCTGCATCCGGAGAGATGGAGAGATCCGGAAGTCTTTCGGTTTTGGCAAAGGTTCGCATATCCTCCATGCCGGACTCTTCTGCAGAGCCGATCACCGCCCAGATGCGGCTTTTGACCGGCAGTTTCAGATCCCGGATGATGGCCATGGCGGCAAGGGATCCGATGATGCCGCTTTTATTGTCGCCGGTGCCGCGTCCGTAGAGAATGCCGTCCTTCAAGAGCGGCTCAAAGGGTTCGGTAACCGTCCATCCGTCGCCTGCGGGGACGACGTCGCTATGGGCGATAAGACCGATGGTTTTATCCCCCTCGCCGAAAGAGGAGACGGCGTAGCCGGCTTCCTTTTCCAGTCGGGTCTCAAAGCCCCATTTTTCATAGAGCTTGGCAGAGGCGGCAAGGGCTTCGGCGCAAGCCTTTCCAAAGGGTGCGCCCGGCTCGGACTGACCGCGTACCGAGGGGATGCGGCAAAGCGCCATCCAGTCTTGAATCAGGTTTTCACGATGTTCATCCAACCATTGTTTGATCTGACGGTCGATGCTTTGATTGATCATGATCATACTCCTTTATGATTTCGGCGGTTTTGCCAGGATTTTTTTGAAATTAAAGAGGAAGAGCAATCCGCAGGTGGTGCAGGCCAAGGTGTCGGCAATGGGCTCTGCCCAATAGATGCCGAAGACTCCCATAAATCGGGGGAGGATCAGCGCCAGAGGAACCAGCAGGATGATCTTTCTCAAAAGTGCGATAAAAAGGGAGAATTTTGCCTGCCCCAGCGCTAAAAATGCGGTCTGGCAGGCGCGCTGGATGCCGAAGATCAGCATCCCGGCCATGAAGATGGGGAGCGCTTTTCCGATCAGCGTGATCAATGCCGGATCATTGGTAAAGATCTTGGCAAAGGCTTCCGGAAAAAGCATGGTGCAGAGGGCGAAAAGTGAGGTATAACTGAAAAGCAGGGCAAGCATGACCCAAAAGGTCTTGCGTACACGCTGCGGTTTTCCGGCTCCGTAGTTATAACTGATTATGGGAGAGACCCCTTGGGTGAAACCGCTGACCGGCACACCGATGAACTGCATAACGCTTTGCATGACGGTCAGTGCGCCCACGTAGAGGTCACCGCCGTATTGCTTGAGTCCTCCATTCATCACCATCGAAATGACGCTTTCGGTAATGGCCATCACAAACGGCGAAATTCCAAGAGCGGCGATTCGCCCAATAACGTTTAGTCGTGGACGCATCTGCCGGGGACGAATGCGAAGCTGCTCGGTTTTAAAGCAGAGGAAATAAAGGATCCAAAGGGCGCTTAAGGTCTGGGAGATCACGGTCGCCCAGGCGGCACCGGCAACCCCCATGTTCAATCCCTTGATGAAGATGGGATCGAGAATAATATTGGCGACCGCTCCCACCACCACGGAGAGGGTGGCCACAAGGGTCTTTCCCTGGATCAGGATGAAAGAATTGAGTCCCACCGTGATCATCACCATCAAGGTGCCCAATAGATAGACGCGGAGATATTCTGCTGCAAAGGGATAGGTGACCTCTCCGGCACCGGTAAAGTACAAAAAGGGTTCCATGATGCCGTAAAATACGGCCGGCAAAAGTACGGAGAGGATCAGGAGAAGGGTGACGCCGTTTCCTAAAATCTTTTCGGCGCGATCCCGATCCCCTTGCCCTAAGGCAATGGATGCCAGCGGTCCGCCGCCACCGCTCACGAACATACTGAACGAGGCGATAATGACGATGATCGGAGAGGCCAGTCCGACGCCGGTGAGCGCCGTCTCGCCGATCAGGTGACCGATGTAGATCCGATCTACCACGTTATAGAGTAAATTGATGAGTTGGGCGGCGATGGTGGGTAAGCTCATCCGCAGGACAAGCCGCCATATTTTTTCGGTTCCCAACTGATCGGTGTTGTTCATAAGATCACTTCCTTTAAAGATTATTCTATCATAGTTTTTCTTAAAAGAAAAGCCTCGGGTCCAAAATACCCGAGGCAATTTTTACTCCAGAATAACCGCCTTTTTCGGTGCGCGGAGCAGGCGCTCCAGGCTCCGGCAGGCAAGGCAATGATCGTAGTAGCGCTCAAATTCCATTTCGCGCTTACCAAGCTGCGGGCAGAAGGTTTCCATGATCTTAATCCCTTCCTGGACGTTGGCTTGGCAGATCTCAATGAAGAATTTGGCAAACTCCTCGCAGAACTCTGCGTGGAAGTCCAGCATCCGCCAGGAGACGGTCTGGGGACGGGTGGGCATGACGCTATGGGCATCTGCCAGTTCCCGTTCCTTCTTGCAGATCTCAAAGACCTTTTGGAAGCTTTCCACCATCGCCGGATTGTGATGGGGATAGAGTCCGCCCTCCATGCCTTTATCGCCCTGCATATAGCTAAAGTCAAAGGCATCGGTCATCTGCTGTAAGAGGTCTACTGCCTCTTTCCAGTCCTCGCCGTAGATATGGGAGAAGTAATCGGCTTTGACTGCTTCATAATCGCAATCGCGGTTCATCAGGGTCTCGGCGTAGATGTAGACGGGGAAGGCGTTAGGGAAGCCGCTCCGCTGGGAGCCGTCCTCTACGTAGCCGTCGATGCCGCCGTAGCGGAGACCACGGACGTCCTCGTAAAGCCGTCTTGCGATGGCCATTCCGCCGGGATCTAAGTACTGATGACGCCAGAAGTGGTATTCATAAGAAAAGATGGGGCCTTGGAAAGCCTTCTTCCAGGTATGGAGGATGGCCAGGTTTTCTTCTGCGCTGCGAGGTGCTTTCCATGCGTTGTGAACGAAAGCAGGCGGCGCGGGAATGACGCTGTTTTCATTCAGGCTGTTAGTGTAGGAACGGGTGACCGGTGCATAGAGCAAGGAGAAGCGTTCGGGGTTCTTGATGACCTGCTCCTCAGCGCCCCAAAGAGTATCCACATAAGCGATAAAGACGATGCGGGTCTCCAGCTTGCGTGCCGTCAAGAGCTCGTCCAGCTCGTTGAGCATCATGACGTACCAGTCGGAGGGGTGCTTTTTGCGGCATTCCTCACACTCACAATGGTTATGAGAACCGTCGGAGAGCCAGACGTGAAGATAGTCGGAATTGCTATGGGTCTCGGCATAATCTGCCACCGCCTCCGCCATTCTGGTGCGGACGTGGGGCTTGGACATACAAAGGTTGGTTTTCCAGGACTCACCCTCGAAGAAATCACGCTTGCCGTTCAGAAGAGCCAGGCAATCCACCGTCTCCTTGGGCAGGGTGTTGACGTCGGTATTGGAGGGCAGATCATAGATGCCAAAGGGCTTGGCGGTCCAGCCGTGACCAATGTCGTGGAACATCAAGCCGCGCTTGGAGATCTCCGATTCGCACTGCCGTTTCCATTGCAGGATCTGGGAGCGGGGCACCGGCTCCGGCTTGCGGTTTGCTTCGTTAAAGGTGTGGTTATAATGGCGGTCGTAATAAGAGGCCGGGACAAAGAATTCCAGCATATAGACGTTCATTTCCAGCTTGGCATAGTAGTCTGCCACCTCCAGCATGACCTGCTGGGATTCGGTACCCTCGTTACAGAAGCCGCGGAAGCGATGGTCTGCCATTTTATGGTATTTGACCGGCGCGATCTCTTTCATGGGGATATAGTCGCCGTCCACGCCGGGATAAAGCCAGCGGCAGCCGTTCTCGCGGAGCATCCGGTAAACGGCGTAAAGCACGCTCCGGGGATTGGAGCCGGCCAAAATGCCGCCCTTTTCATCGGTATCAATATGGATGACGTCGTCCAGACGGGGATCCTCTGCTTCGCTGGGAAGACCAAAGTCCTCCAAAAGACCTAAACGAAATCCGTCCTTTGCACCGGGTTCGTAAATGATGGCTACGTCACCGTTATCCGGCATCATCATCCGAAGATATTTTTTCAGTTCTTCTGCGGCATGATCCAAGACGTGATCCGCACGCATTTTCTTGATATAATACATAGCAATTTCCTTTCTGTGGAATCTATGAGATTATTGTACCACCATTCGGTGCTTGTTTCAAGGAATAAGTGGGGTGAACAAAAAAATCAATGGTGTAAAACTACACCATTGATTAAAGTGGTTATTTAAAGAATTTTTCGCCGCAACCGTAGTTTTCGTAAACGTAGTCTATATCCTTATCACCGCGTCCGGAAAGGCAGACCAGTATGGAACCGGACTGATGCGCCTTGGCGTAGCGAATGGCGTAGGCCAGCGCGTGAGCACTCTCGATGGCGGGGATAATTCCCTCGTAACGGGAAAGGAGGAAGAAGGCTTCCATCGCTTCCTCATCGGTAACGGTTTCGTAGTGAATTCTGCCCTGATCACGCAGGAAAGCGTGCTCGGGACCGACGCCGGGATAATCCAGACCGCTGGCGATGGAGTAGACGGGGAGAGGCTCGCCGTTTTCGTCCTGCAGGAGGTAACTGTCGAATCCATGGATACGACCCTTGGTCCCAAACTGCATGGTAGCAGCGTGGTCGCCGACCTGGGGACCTTTACCCAAAGGCTCAACGCCGTAGATCTCTACCGGATCAGCCAGGAAGGGGGTGAACATTCCCAGGGAGTTGGAGCCGCCGCCCACGCAAGCGGTAATAGCGTCGGGGAAGTGACCGGTCATCTCTAAGAACTGCTCGCGGGCTTCGATACCGATGACGGATTGGAAGTCCCGTACCATCATGGGGAAGGGATGGGGACCTAAGCAGGAGCCAATGCAGTAAATGGCATCCTCATATTCGTTCATATAAGCTTCAAATGCAGCATCCACCGCTTCCTTCAAGGTCTTAAGACCCTTGGTGACGGGAATGACGTTGGCACCCAGCATCTTCATGCGGATTACGTTGGGCTTTTGCTTTTCAATATCCACTTCGCCCATGTAAATATCGCACTTCAAGCCGAAATAAGCGGCGGCAGTAGCTAAAGCGACGCCGTGCTGACCGGCACCGGTTTCGGCGATCAGCTTTTTCTTACCCATGTATTTGGCAAGCAAGCCCTCGCCCATGCAGTGATTTAATTTGTGCGCGCCGGTATGGTTCAGATCCTCACGCTTGACGTAGATCTGACAGTTGCCGAAAAGCTTGGAAAGCCGCTCGCAATGGTAGACGGGGGTGGGACGACCCTGGAAATCCTTGCGGATCCGGCGCAGCTCATTGATGAACTGGGCAGATTGGCAGATGGCCAGGTATGCGTTCAGCGCCTCTTTAAAAGCAGGCTCCAGCTCGGGGGGCAGATAAGCACCGCCGTATTCACCGAAGTATCCTTCTGCGTTGGGGTATTCCTTTAAGTAATTATCGTAATCTCTGTATTTGTTCATGGCGTTATTCTCCTTAAGATGTTTTTAATGTATGGTGTGGATGGAGTTTGTGCAAGCTTCACCATCGTTTATCCATTAAAAACATCTTTCTCACTCCTTTTTGAAAAATAAAAATCCCATACCTCCCGAAAAGGGAAGTATGGGACAGAAAACAAAATTTCTGCGGTGCCACCCATCTTGATGAAAATCATCCGCTCACTCCGCACAATCATGCGGTCCGTACTGTAACGGGTACGCCCCGTCAGCTGCTACTCGCGTTTTTACCGCTTTCGGCTGCCCTCGTAAGTCCATTCGGAATTCTTTATCACTGCCGCAATCCCAGCGCCTGCGACTCTCTTGGAGTTTCCGGAATTCTTACTTACTCTTACTCATCGGTTTGATAATAGTATAGCACAGAAGAAAAAAATGTCAAGATTTTTTTAACTAAGCAAAGCGCGGTCGCTGGCAAACTTGGAGCCGCTGGTCTTCTGGAAGGCTTCCAGAAGGGATTCCACCGTCAGTGCCTTCTTTTCCTCACCCTTGATGTCCAGAATGATCTTGCCGGCATTCATCATGATAAGGCGGTTGCCGTGGTTAATGGCATCCTGCATATTATGAGTGATCATGATGGTGGTCAGCTTGTTTTCCTCTACGATCTCCCGGGTGATGGAAAGCACCTTGGCGGCAGTCTTGGGGTCAAGGGCGGCGGTATGCTCATCCAAAAGCAGGAGCTTAGGATCGTTCATCGATGCCATCAAAAGGGTGATGGCCTGGCGCTGACCGCCGGAAAGGAGACCCACCTTGGTAGAAAGGCGTTCCTCAAGCCCCAGATCCAGACGCTTCAGCATCTCTTTATAAAGGGCGCGGTCGGAATTTTTGATAGCCCATTTGAAGCCGCGGGTTTTGCCGCGGTTCATGGCCAGCGACATATTCTCCTCGATCCACATATCGGCGGCAGTGCCGGTCATGGGATCCTGGAAGACGCGGCCGACGAATTTGGCACGCTTATATTCGGGCAGCTTGGTAATATCGTGACCATCAATGATGATATGACCCTCATCCACAGGGAAGGTGCCGGCGATGGCGTTCAGCATCGTCGATTTACCGGCGCCGTTACCGCCGATGACGGTTACGAAATCACCATCCTCTAAGGTCAGAGAGATATTATCCAGCGCCACCTTTTCGTTGACGGTGCCGGCATTAAAGACTTTGGTGATATTTTTCAGTTCAAGCATTTTTCACGGCCTCCTTCTTTTTGGATTTGGTGAAATAGGTCTTTTTCATATAGGGAACAGCCAGGAAGACTGCTACGACCAAAGCAGAAAGCATCTTCAAAAGGTCGGTGTCGAGACCCAGGAAGATGACGGTCTGATAGACGATGTAGTAGACGATACCGCCGACGATAACGCCGCTCATTCGCACGATATAGTTTTGCGGAAGCTTGGAGATCAAGGCGTCAGCAATGATGACGGCGGCCAGACCGATGACGATAGCACCGCGGCCGTCGTTGATATCGGCTTTACCGGAATACTGCGCCAAAAGCGCACCGGAAAGCGCCACCACACCGTTGGAGAGCGCCAGACCCACTACTTTATGCATATTGGTATTGATACCCTGCGCCCGTGCCATCTTTTCATTACAGCCGGTGGCGCGGAAGGCAGAACCAAACTTGGTGCCAAAAAAGCAATAAAGTAAAGTGACCAATACGATGCAGAAGAGCGCCAGAATGACCAATGCATGGTATTTTTCCAGCTGGCTGATCAATACGTCGAATTTCCGTGCAGGCAGAGCCTGGTTTGCCTTACCCATGATCTTCAGATTCACCGACCAAAGGATCAGCTGGGTCAGAATACCGGCCAGAATGGCAGGGATTCCCATAACGGTATGGAAAATACCGGTCACCAAGCCGCACGCCATACCGGCCAGAATGGCAATCAGCATTGCCGGCCATACGTTCCAGCCTGCTGCCATCAGCATGGCGCAGACTGCCATACCGGTAACCATGGATCCGTCTACCGTCAGATCTGCCAGATCCAGCACCTTATAGGTGATGTACACCCCGACTGCCATGATACCCCAGATTAAACCCTGGGCAGCGGCACCGGGCATTGCATTTAAAAGTCCCATCGTACACTCCTTCTTGACCGTTGAAAATGGGCGCTTTTCCGTCGCTCCGCCCTCGCCGTATCGGTATACGCCTTCGGTTGGATCAACGAAAAATCCCCACAATTTGAACGGTCAGTTTTTTAATCTTGTTGAAAATGGGCGCTTTTCCGTCGCTTCTTGGATGAAAAATATTGAAAAAGCTATCATTTTGAACGGTCTGTATTTACATTAAACTGGAAATGTGCCGCCACGTTTGTGGCGGCACATAACATTATAATTCATTCACTGTCGAATTGCAAGACTTTTTAGTCCAAAGCGGTGTAGCCTTCAGGAATGGTGATGCCCAACTCGGTGCAGATGTCCTTATTGTACTTTTTAACAGGGTTGGTATCATACTCGATAGGCATTTCTTCGATCTTGGACTCGCCCTTCAGGATCTTGACAGCCATCTCACCGGTGGTCTTGCCCAGAGCATAGTAGTCGATGGAGAGGGTAGCAATACCGCAACCGCCGCAGATACCGGCTTCCCCGGCGATGATGGGGGTCTTGGTGGGCAGGACTGCATTGTTGATGGTCTCGGTGCAGTCAGCAGCCTTATTATCGGTGGGGATGTAGAGCGCGTCGCACTTATCAGCGGCGGCAGCAGCGACCTGTGCTACGTCGTTGGAATCAGAGAACTTAAACTCTTCAACCTTCAGGTTCTTGCCTTCCAGATACTCGCGAACGACCTTTACCTGATAAGCGGAGTTAGCTTCAGCAGAGCAATAGAGCAGACCGACGGTCTTGGCGGTGGGAACCAGGTCGATGATCATCTGAGCCTGCTTATCCAGCGGAGCCAGGTCAGAGGTACCGGAGATATTGCCGCCAACGGTGCCGGTGAAGTTATCCAGCTCCAGTGCCACGCCGTACTCGGTGATGGAAGTACCCAGGATGGGGATTTCGGTGGTTGCGTTTGCAGCAGCCTGCAGAGCAGCGGTAGCGTTGCCCAGGATCAGATCCACGTCCTTGGAAACAAAGTCATTGACGATGGTGGTGCAGACGTTTGCCTCGCCGGCAGCGTTCTGCTCCAGGAATTCGACATTCTCTGCGCCGAGAGCATCGGTAATGGCATCCTTAAAGCCCTTGGTAGCAGCATCCAGTGCTACGTGGGGAGCCAACTGGCAGATGCCTACGGTATATTTGCCATCGTCTTCCTTTTTACCGCAAGCGGTCAGGCAGGTGAGAACCATTGCCAAAATGGCAACGATCGCAATAATTCTTTTTGCTTCCATGATTTTTCTCCTTTGAAAGAATTTATTTCTTTTACTGTTTAGTACTTTAACACTTTCGTTGGCGAAAGTCAAGGGGTTTTGATAAAAAAAGAAGAAATTTTTTCGTTTTGAAAAAATTTCTTCTTTATAATCGTTATTTCAGTTCGCCGTAGGTTTCCGGAACGGTGATGCTCAGCTCGTCGCAAAGGGTCTTATTATAGAGGTACTGAGGCGCTTCATCGTACTGGATCGGCATTTCGGCGATATCAGCCTCTTTTTTGAGGATCTTGACAGCCATTTCGCCGGTTTTCTTTCCGATATTGTAATAGTCACTGGAAAGGGTTGCGATGCCGCAGGCCTTTGCCGTGCCGGTATCACCGGTGATGATGGGGATTTTGGTATCAGCGACGGCAGAATGAATAGTCTCAGCGCAGTCGGCTGCTTTATTATCGGTAGGGATATAAAGTGCGTCGCTTTGCTGGGCGGCATAGGTGGCAACCTGCGCAACGTCGTTGGAATCAGCGAATTTATAATCGGTAACCGTGATGCCCTTGCCCTCCAGGTAAGCACGAACGACCTTGACCTGATATGCAGAGTTGGCTTCTGCAGAGCAATAAAGGAGCCCGACCTTTTTAGCGGTGGGAACCAAATCCAGAATCATCTGTGCTTGATCATTCAGCGGAGCCAGGTCAGAGGTGCCGGAGATGTTACCGCCCACAGTACCGTCGAAGCTTTCCAGCTCTAAAGCGGTGCCGTAATCGGTGATGGAAGTGCCCAAGATGGGGATTTCTTCGGTGGCGTTTGCGGCGGCCTGCAGAGCAGCGGTGGCGTTCGCCAGGATCAGATCCACGTCCTTAGACACGAAGTCGTTGACGATGGTGACGCAGACGTTGGCTTCGCCGGTAGCATTCTGCTCCAGGAATTCCACTTTATCTTCGCCAAGTCCGGCGATCACTGCGTCTTTAAAGCCCTTGGTGGCAGCGTCCAGCGCTTCGTGGGGCGCCAACTGGCAGATACCGACGGTAAACTTGTCGCTGTTCGTTCCGCAACCGGTCAGACAGGTGATCAGCAGAGCGGCAATGGCCAGCAACGCAATCCATTTTTTCATTTTCATTATAAACACCTCTTTAGTTTAGATTTAATGATTAAATTTTAGTACTATTTATTATAGATGTCAATAAAAAATACGAGTTTTTTCAAAAAACTCGTATTTTATGCAATTATTCATCCAAAATATGCAGATCTTTCAATGCACTTCGCAGGGTGGACGCATCGGTGAAGAGGTGACCCAGGTAGCCTGCCTCAATGGCTGCGTCGATATTTGTTTGGGTATCATCAATGAAAAGGGTCTCGCCGGGGAGAATTTCGAATTTCTCCGCGGTGTAGTCAAAGATCTCCCGATCGGGTTTCAACATATTTATATTATAGGAAACCACCTCGCCGTTCATTAACTGCAGCGCAGGGCAGTGGGGACGAAGCTCTTCGAATTGCGGATTGAAATTGGAAAGCAGATAGCAGGGGTAGCCGGCGGTACGCAGATCCTTGATGAGGAGCTCCATCTCTTGGATGGGCTGCATCCGCGCCGGCCAAAGCTGCATAAACTGCTCCAGATGCTCCGGTGCGATCTCGGGATAGTAATCAATGAGAAGGGGAAGCATCTCGCTTTTTTGATAAAGACCGCGATCGTAGCGTAGCCAGGGGGAGCCTTGGATCCACATCCGCTCCAGCACGATCTGCCCTTGCTTAGGGTCTCCGGTCAGTTCGGTGATCAGGTTGTCAAAACGGATCCGTGCGAGCACGTCGCCGCAGTCAAATAGGATTTGCTTGATCATGGTAATAATACATCCTCCTCGGTAATAGGATCGCTGACGTTGACCTTGGCGAAATAAGCGTCAAATATATCTCTTGCCACAGAGCCGACGTAGTTTCCGTGGGCCCCGTGTTCCACTACTACCGAAACGGCGATCTGAGGATCATCGTAGGGTGCAAAGGCGACGAAGATACCGTTGGCAGTTCCCTTGGGAACGGAAGCGGTACCGGTTTTAGCACCGGCGGTAATGGAATAGGAATAGCCGAATACACCCGCTGCCGTACCACTGGTGGCACATTCCAGCATGCCCTGCATAATGGCGTGATAGTTTTCGTCCTTCATTTCCAGGCGGTCAGCTGCTTGGATCTTTTCTTCCCGGATGCAGACACCGCTGGTGGCATCGTAAACGCCTTGCACCAGATGGGTGGTGTAGCGCGTACCGCCGTTGACAATGGTGGCGACGTAGTTGGCCAGCTGCAAGGGGGTGAAAAGGTTATCCGACTGACCGATGGCGGCCTGCAGGGTATCACCGGGGTACCAGTATTCATCAATGGTGGAGCGATAATCCGGCCCTGCCAGGATCCCGGAGGCTTCTCCGGTCTCCACGCCGGTTTTGATGCCAAGACCCAGCTTCCGGCAGAAACGGTTGAGGGCATTAATCCCCAAGCGATCGGCAGCTTCATAGAAATAATAGTTGCAAGAATTCTTCAAAGCGGCGACTACGTCCTGATTGCCGTGTCCGCGTCCGTAGTCGGAGTAGACCCAGCAGCGGGGAGAATAGCTTGGGGCATATTTCGTATAGATGCCGGTATCTCGGATGGTCTCCTTGAGCCCGACCGCGCCCTCCTCCAGAGCGGCGATGCCGGTGGCCATCTTGAAGGTGGAGCCGGGGGCATAGGTGCCGTAGAACGCCCGGTTCCAGAGGGGCTTCATTTTATCGGTGGCCAGGGAGTTGTAATCACTTTCGTATTGTTCCTGGGTGTAGGTGGGGTAGGTGGCGCTGGCAAGAACGGCACCGCTATGGATATTAACCGCCACCACTGCACCGGCATTGGCGTCCTCGCCGTCCCGCCCGGGCTCGCTGGCGCGGCGCGCGATGGTCTTGACGCAACTTTCCAAGGAGTCCTGCGCCACTTTTTGTAGTTGACTGTCCAGCGTCAGGACGATATTGTTGCCACTCTGCGCTTCGTCCAGAACCATGACGTTCAGAACCTTACCGTTGGAATCCCGCTCGATGACCCGCGTGCCGTCCTTACCTTTGAGGACGGATTCCATGGCCTTTTCGATTCCCGTCTTTCCGACGGTATCGTTCATTTTATAACCCTTGCCGGATAATTCCTCGTATTCATCGGCGTAGATCTTGCCTACGTAGCCCAAAAGATGGGGGGCGATGGAGGGATCTACATAGGAACGCAACGGCTTGGTATCAATATCCACGCCGGGAAATTCATCGGAAAGCTGCTTGACGGTGGCCACCAATTCCACGCTGATATCCTCCGCAAACTCATAGGGATTGGAGAGGGAGAAGGTGGTGAGCGTCATTTCGTAGCGGACACCGGCGATCAGCCGTTGCTCCGCCGGGGTATAGTCTTCCAGATCATATTTATCCACTAATTCCGCCATGACGGTTTCGGCAGTGGGGAAGTTCTTTAGTTTCAGCGTCGAAAAAAGCTTTTTCATCGCCGCATCGTTGGGATCTTCGATGGTATAGGCAAAAGGTGCAGTTTTTTCGAGGGGCAGGCGGTCGTAATAGGACGCGTCCTGCTCCTCCATCAATCGGATAAGGCGAAGAATAATATCATTCTGCTGGGCTTTCGGCATCAGCGCACGGGTGAACTTGATGCAAAAACCGGTGGTATTGCTGACCAGACTGACGCCGTTGCAATCGTAGATGCCGCCTCGTGAGGCGGTGATGGTTTCGGTGGAGTAGATTTTTTTGGTGGATTGCTCTTTGTAATAGTCGCCGTTGACCAATTGCAGACGGATCAGGGCGATCAGATAGCAGAAAAAGACAAGTGCCACCGCCGCGACGACGATGATGGCACGGGTTCGTCCGTTTTTAAAGGTCAAATCAACTCCTCCTTTTCCCGGAATTTGCGGTCATAATGCCAAAGGATTCCATAGATGGGAAAGGCAAAAAGACCGGAAAAAAAGAATACGGGGAGGATCTGGTGGACCAGCGCGGCACCCAAGGGCAGGCGAGCCCAAAGCAAGAGATGCCAGAAATAGTCCAGAACCTGCTGCAGGAAAATTCCTCCCAGTGATACGAAGATGTAGACTAAGAATTTCCGTTGGAGAAAGACCTCCAACGCCGCCGCAATGAAATAGCCGGCAAACATAAAGAGAATTGCATCGGTGCCGCCCAGTACCGCGGTGGTCAGCTGGGATAAAAGACCGGCGGTCAAGCCGAACCAGGCGGAAAACTCCGGGCTCTCGAAAAAAGCCACCCCGATGGTCAAAAGCAGCAAAAGAGAAGGCGCACACCCTAAAAAGCGCACGCCGAAAGCCGGTACGCTTTGCAAAAGAAAGCATACCAGCGCCATTACAACATATAAAATAATTTTCCAATAACTACGGGGTCTGCTAAACATCAGTTCTCACTTTCAAAATTGGTGATCACAAATACCGTACTGACTTGATCCACGTTGACTGCAGGCTCCAATACGGCGTATTGGGAGATGCCGTGGCTTTCGGTTCGCAACTCGCGTACTCGTCCAAGCAGGATTCCCTTAGGAAAAACACCGCCAACACCGCTGGTTTCCACGGCATCGCCGCCGGTAAGAACCACGGTGGTGTCCAGATAGGCTAATTTTAAAAGACCTTCCTCGGAGAGGGCGTAGTCCCAGTCCAGTACGCCAATATCCTGTGTGCGGGTAACGATGGCGCCGATCTCGCAGGAGGAGTCCAGGACGGTGGTGACCTTACTCCAGGTCAGTCCCAGCTCGTTGATATAGCCCACCACGCCGTCGGCGGTCATGACCAGATCTTTTTTCTGCAACCCATCGGCAGAGCCCTTATTAAGGGTTAAGGTATGGGAATAGCCGTTTTGATCACTCCCCACTACCAGGCAGGCGGTGAATTCAAAATCCGTATGGCTTTCCGCAATGCCCAGCATGGCCTTGAGACTTTGGTTCTCATTGGCGTATTCCTCTGCATCCCGGATCAAGGCTCCGGCAGATGCAAGCTCACTTTTGAGCTTGGAATTTTCCTGCGCCAAGGCATCGTATTCGGTATAGGCGCGCACGAAATTGCCGCTGTATTTGGCGATGGTGGCGCAAAAGTTTTGGATGGGGGTCACAAAAGTGCCGGCCAGGTTTTCCAAAAAGGAAAGATGGCCGTTGGAGGCGGTATCCAGCACCGTCATCCCCAAAAGCAACGTTGCAATAATGCAGATGGAGATGAAGGTTCTGCTCTTCAAAAACCCCTTCATTATCGAGCCAGGCTGGCCCAAAGAGCCGGGTTTTCCAGACTTTTTCCGGTGCCGAGCGCCACGCAATCCAGAGGATCCGTAGCGATATGAACTGGCATGCCGGTCACTTTATTGATCAAGGTGTCCAAGCCGCGCAAGAGTGCACCGCCTCCGGTGAGGGTGATGCCGTGGTCGATGATATCTGCAGAAAGCTCAGGCGGCGTATCCTCCAGGGTCTGGCGGATGGCGTCGATGACCACCTGTACCGATTCAGCCAGCGCTTCCCGGATATGGGCGGCGCTGATGTCCACGTTCTTGGGCAGACCGGAGACGAGATCCCGTCCGCGGACGCTCATGATACCCTCATTATCATAGGGATGGGCAGAGCCGATCTCAAATTTAATTTCTTCTGCGGTGCGCTCACCGATCAGGAGATTGAAATGCTTTTTGACGTAGGCCACGATGGCGGCGTCAAAAGAGTCGCCAGCCACCCGAACTGAACGGGAGGAAACGATACCACCCAAGGAAATAACGGCGACTTCAGAGGTGCCGCCGCCAATATCGACGACCATGCTTCCGGTAGGCTCGCCCACAGGCAGACCGGCACCAATGGCGGCTGCCAAAGGCTCTTCAATGATCCGGACGTCCTTGGCACCGGTCTCATAAGCCGCATTTTCCACCGCGCGGTGCTCCACGTCGGTGACGCCAAAGGGGATGCAGATCAAAATTCTCTTTCTGGTGAGGGCACTGTTGCCCATGGTCTTGCGAAGGAAAAAGCGCAGCATAGCAGAGCCGCTTTCAAAGTCGGCAATGACGCCTTCCTTGAGCGGGCGGACGGCACGAATGCTGTCCGGCGTACGACCGATCATATCCTTGGCCTCCTGACCGACTGCCACGACGCGGTTGTCATGAGTATCAATGGCGACCACGCTGGGCTCGCGCAGAATGATGCCCTTTCCGCTCCGATATACGATAGTATTGGCAGTACCCAGATCGATTCCGATATCGGTGTAACCCGAAAATTTTCTAAATTTCTTAAATTTCTTCAAAAACTCCAGCATTGCGATTTCCTTTCAAAACTTATTGATGATTTCTTTAAATTTTTCGGTAGGGAAGCCCATGACGTTATGATAGCTTCCCTCAATGCGGTCCACAAAACCGCTATCCTGCACGCCGTAACTCCCTGCTTTGTCCATCGGAGAGCCCGTGGCGATATAGGCCAGGATCTCCCGGTCGGTCAAAGGGCGGAAAAAGACTTCCGCACGCTCGGTAAAGGTGCGTTCGACACCGTCTTTTGCGAGATAGACGCCGGTATAAACCTCATGCTTCTTGCCGCTGAGTGCCCGCAGGGTGCGGAACGCCTCCTGCTCGTCAGCAGGCTTACCGAGGATCTTTCCTTCAAAGACCACGACGGTATCGGCTGCCACCAAAAGAGCGCCCTTGGGCGGAGCGACGGAACGTCCCTTGCCCTCGGCGAGAGCCGCCACCAGCGCGGCAGGCTCCTTCAAAGAAACGGCCGACTCATCGAATTCCGGACGCACCACATCCACTTCGTATCCCAGCTCGGTCAGAAGCTGCTTGCGGCGCGGCGAGGCGGAGGCTAAGAGAACGTTCATGAATGAAAGCCGATCTGACCGGCCTCATACTGCGCCAGCTGATTGCGGAGCAGCTCATTTTCGTGCTCCAGGTGCTCCAGCTTTTCCTGGTATTCCTGGCGGAGCATCTGCTTTTCGATGCCGGCAGACTCCACCTGGGAGAGATACTGACGGATCTCATCGCGCAGACGGGCGCAGGATTCTTTATTCTTTTCGTTTTCATCGCAGAGATCCAGGCAGGTCAGAATGGCCGCCAGACCGGCGGTCAGCTTGGTGCTTTCCTGCAAAAGATTGCGGATCTTGCTATCAACAGTACGGGCAAGAGATAACGTGTATTCACGCTCTTCATCTGTCGTGACGACGAATTCACTCCCTGCGATTGATACGCTGATTTTATTTTTACCCATGGGATCCCCTCCACAAAGTTATTTTACTATTTTATTATTATAAAGTATTCTAAAGAATATTTCAAGATAATATTTGACAAGAAAAACGGAAAAATATATAATATCCTCTACGAGGTGATAAAAATGGCATTTTTGAACTATATGTCTGCCGCCCTTGGGCAGGTGCTGATCCTGGCAATTTTGGTGGCAATCGGATTTATTTGTGATAAAGCAGGGTTGTTCACCCAGCGGATGGCAAAGGATTGCAATAATCTTCTCTTCTATATCATAACGCCCGGCGTGGTGATCCATTCATTTTTAAACGTGGATTTCAATCCTTCCAACGCCCTCTCCTTCTTTCTGATGGCGGTCATTATGGCGGTCTTCCACGGGCTGGGCGGAGTTGTGGTGCATTTTCTCTATAGAAAATCCGGGGAGCACCGCCCCATTTTTCAGTATGCAACCGTCTATGGTAACGTAGGCTATATGGGACTTCCTTTGGCGCAGGCGGTGGCGGGCGAGACCGGTGTGTTTTATTGCTCCGCGGCGGTGGTGGTCTTTAATTTTTTTGCCTTCACCCATGGCATCGGCCTGATGCGCCGGAGCGGAAGGGAAAAGGTATCCTACCGTAAATTACTGATCAATCCCGGCTCCATCGGCATCATGGTCGGACTTCCCCTCTGTCTGTTGCAGGTGCTTTTGAAGGTGGAGCTTCCGTCGCTGATCCTTCAGCCTATTCAGCATATCGGGAACCTCAATACCCCTATGGCAATGCTGATGTTCGGCACCTATCTTGCCAATACGGATCTGCCGGGGATGGTACGGCAGAAGGAAAACTATATCGTTGCCCTTCTCAAACTGATCGTTTTTCCCGGGGTGATGCTCTCGGGAATTTATCTCCTGGGTGTCCGGGGACCGCTCCTTTTGGCGGCGGCGGTGGCTTGCAGTGCCCCTACTGCCAATAATACCGTTATGTTTGCCGCCAAGTACGATCGGGATACCGGCATCGCCTCGAAAGCAAGCGGATTTGCAAGTGTTTTATCCATCGTTACTATGCCGGTATTTATTGCCCTTGCCGATTTGCTCGGATAAAAACCGATGAAATCGGCGCATCTTCCGCTTTTCCTCCCTCGACGTATCGACATACGTCTTCGCTCGGAGAAAACGAAACCTGCATCCGATTTGATCGGTTTTGAAAAAGTGAATAAATAAGCCGTCGAAAAAATTCGACGGCTTGTTTTATTTACGAAATTCTAAAAGTTTATATGGCTCTATATTCAGCGCTTTTGCGATATTGAAAAGCGCTTCCATGGAAAGGGATTTGACCAGGTTTGGAGCCTCGATTGCACTGATAAAATTGCGGCTCAATCCGGCACTTTCTGCCAACTGCTCCTGCGTCAAGCCTTCACGCTTGCGATAGAAAGCGATATTCAACCCAATTTCAATGTATTTTTCTCTGTTTTCAAAAGATATTTTCGTAGATTTCGGCATAAAATCACCTCTGCTAAAATTCTATGCCAAATCATAAGAAATATAAATTTTCTATCAAAATATATTTGCTTTTTGATAGAAAGCGTAATATAATGAGACTATAACAACTGAAAGGGGAAAGAAATGGAAGATTATAAAAAGCGTTTTCATACTGTGGAAGAAATTCCAAAGATTGAAATTGAAATGTCCGATTATATTGCGGAAATGCGCATTTCGAACGAAGTGGAAGAATTAAAAAAGAAATTGGAAAAAGCCGAAAAAAGACTGCAGGACCTTTGAGCCTGCAGTCTTTTTTGTTATAAAACTCCCCGATAGTAAAGTCCTCTGGTATGGTCGGAGGGCGGAAGACCGCGCCCCAGGGCATATTCATCAATGATCCTGGCAATTTGTGCCGGGGTCTCGTCGGTGAAGAGCAGGCGCCCAAAGGAAATACCGCATTCCAGCCATTCCCGGCTTCGATCGGCCAGGTAAAGCGGGGTACTGTTAAAGAGCACGTTACGGCAGCCGAAATCGCAGGCCACCGGGAAGGATCGGCCGGTGCGGTCGGTCAGCGTGGAGCCTTTTCCGTTTTGGCAGGCAGTATAGTTGCGGATAAAGCAGTTTTTGGTCTCCATCAAGGGCAGTCGGCCATAGACGATGATGCCGGCCGGCAGCGGTTTTTGCAAACGGCGGATCTGGCTGAGGGTCAGCTCATAGGAAAGGGTGATACTTTCCAAATGCTCTGCCAAGACGGTCAAAGTCTGGCTGTTGGCGGCATTGAAGGCAAAGTCCCCGTGAACGGAAAAGCCCAGTTCTTTCAAGGGCAGGATCTGCCCGGGATTGCGCACCAATGCCCGGCGGAAGCCCATTTCAAAGAGGGATTTTCCCAGGTCGATCAGCTCCTTTTCTTCCGTCACCGGAGGGAAAAAGACACCGGCGCGGTGATCGCCGGCCAAAGGACGGCAGGTTTCCGGTTCCTTGGCATTGAGCCAGTAGTGCTTAAGCCGGGGATCCGGCTCGGGAAGCGCCTTTTCGGGGTTCCAGAACCAGCCCTCCAAGACCGGCGGATTTTTTTGTTCCATCGCCGGCAAGACCGCCGGCAGTTCCGGATCGAAAGGATGAGGGATCGGTGCAAAATGCTGCTCCACCGCCGCAATGGCTTCCCGGCGCAGGGCGTTAAAGGCGGAGGCGGGGTAAAAGAGATCATGACGCACCAAGGCGGTACATTTCAGCAGATCAAAGGGGGTTCCACCCAGCTTGGAAAGGGAGCGGACGGCATCCTCCTCGGTAACTTCTTTTTTTAGCGCCGGCTGCGGAGGCGCGCCGATAATATCGGTTTGAAAATCCTCGCAGGTCACCGTCAGACGGCAGAGCTCCTCGCGCATGAAAAGGCGGAAAGAAACCTGCCGTTTTTTAGGCTCGTAGCCCTCTTCCAAAGTCTTGGATACCTCCCGAACTGCCTCTTTATAATCGGCATAAGCCGTCTTGGTCTTGGTGCCAAACATGGCGGGACCGGTCTTTTCAGTGAGATAGCCTTGGGTAAAGCCGTCCCGGGAGAAGATATGCGCCAGCCGGGTAAGATCCTCTTCGGTGGGGGCGGTACCGCTGAGGGCTTTTCGATAGGCGGCGGTGACGCTTCCGACGTATTCGGGGGATTTCAGCCGTCCTTCGATCTTGAGGGAGGCGACCCCGGCATCCTTTAGTTCATCCAGATATTCCAGGGTGCATAGATCCTTCAGACTGAGGGGATATTGCCCGTTTTCATAGGGCAGTCGGCAGGGCTGGGCGCAAAGCCCGCGGTTGCCGCTTTTTTGCCCGATCACCGACGAGAGATAGCAGTTTCCGCTATAGCACATACAAAGTGCACCGTGGCCGAAAACTTCGATCTCCATGGCGGTGTTCCGGCAGATCTCCCGGATCTCCCGGAGGGAAAGCTCCCGTGCTAAAACCACCCGTTTGAAGCCCATTTTCTCTAAAAAACGGACACCGCTGAGGGTGTGGATATTCATTTGCGTAGAGGCGTGGAGCGGCAGGGTGGGGCAGACCGCTCGAAGCACCCGGGCGACCCCAAGATCCGAGACGATGACGCCATCGGCACCGGCTTCGGCGATCTCTTTTGCAAGCTCCAAAAGGTCGGTGAGCTCGTCCTCTCGGGTGAGGGTATTGACCGTCACGTAGACCTTGACCTTTCGAAGTCTGCAATACCGCACCAATTCCCGGAGTTCCTCGCCGCTGAAGCCTTTTGACGCCCGGCGCGCATTGAGGATCCGGCCGCCTACGTAGATGGCGTCCGCTCCGTTATGAACCGCACTTTTGGCGGCCTCAAAATCCCCGGCAGGGGCTAAAATTTCCATGTTGATTCGTCCTTTTTTCGTGATTTTATGGATTAATTATATTAAAAATCTAAGAATATTTCAACCGCAACTTGACGAAAGGCGAAAAAAAAGGTAGAATAAGATGTAATATTTTTGACTTTGGAGAGAGATGCATGAATAAAATCGCTGTCTTTTTTCGTAAATACGGGCATAAGCTGCTGACCTTTTTCATTGGGCTGGTATTTTTGTCGTTTTGTGTATTCTTGGTAGGCCTGGGCATTAACCGTGTCTACCATCTGTTCAAGCCGGCAGACATCTACTTGGATAACGTGGATCCGGATCTGATCTGGGAGGGCTCGGCATACGATGAAGTCCGTGCCGCCGGCTTGGAAGAGGGTTCAAAGGAGTATTTTGAACTGTACATCTCGAATTTTGTTCGCCAGAATTTTCCCGGCTTCACCAATCCCTTGGGACTGAATACCGATTATTTTGTTTCCTTTGGCATTTGGCAGGCTATTAAGGTCAATGGGCAGGGTGTCTATCATATGAAAGAGGACGGCAGCTTCTTGGTGCCGAAGTCGGACGTGGAAAAATATGCGCTTTATAGCTTTGATTATCCCGGCAAGATCACCCATCACGACGTGGAGGTCAGCGCGTCCTTTGATTACGATTCTTTGAGCGGTTGCTATCGGGTAGAGAGTGATGCCATGAATGAGACCTATATGGTGCCGAAAGTTATTGACGTAAAATTCGATGAAGAGACCCAACTCTATACGCTGACGGTGGACTGCTATTATCAGGACGGACTCAGCGAAGAGGACGCCACCGAGGATCCTACCAAGTTTGCAAAGCGGCTTTCCATCACGATGCAAAAGGTGGAGGAGATCATGACCATCAACGATGCGGAAACCACTGTGACCAACTATCTTTATAATTCCTGCGCCTTGGTGGATGAGACCGTTTCCAACGATCCTGCCAAGACGGAGAAAGAAGACTGATTTTAAAGAGAAAAGAGTGACCGGCGGCCACTCTTTTTCTTGCTTGATAAAGAGGATTTTATGGAACGAGCAGAACGTAATTCGGCCTACCGGGACTTCCGGATCAGTGCCTATCGAAAAAAATATGACATCGCGCTGGTCTATGGTGGAAAGCACATTTCCTTCGGCGCGCTTCTCAGTCGGGTGGAGTATGCCTATAATACCTTTTGCCAGATGGGTCTTACCCCCGGCAGTCGGGTCTGCCTGTGCTTGCCCAACTGCCCGGATCTTTTGGCAAGTTTTTATGGACTTTCCCGGCTGGGCGTCATCGGCGTTTTGATCCATCCGGAGGATACGCCGCGCGAATTGCATCGTCAGATGGAGGCGGCAGAAAGCAAGCTGTTGATCACGACAAAGGGTCGCTACGAAGCCTATTGCAAAGAATATAAGTCTTTGCCTCCGGGGCAGGTGGTGCTTTGCCGCCCGGAGCGGGATATGAAGAGCCGGGAGCGCCGTATTTACCGTGCCACGGAAAAGAGGACGGCGGATGCTGAGGGCTATTTTTTGGAAGAGATGATGGCGGAGAACCGTTATAATGCGCTGGATACCCCCTTCGGGGACGGCGCGCAGGATGCGGTGGCCATCGGCGGAACCAGCAGTTTTTTAGCGCCGGAGTTCATTACCTATCTGCCGGAAGAATTGGCAGCCGTTTCTCAAGCGTTTTGGCACCGCAAGGAGCACGTCCGGACGGTATATATTGAAAATTCATTTGCCTCTGAGGGCGGTTTTTTGGCGGCGCATGGCGCACTTGCCAACGGCAAGACGGTGCTGTGGAGCATCGGCGAGCCCTATGAGCTTTTGAAAAAAGAGATGCCGGATTTCCTGGTGGCGACAGAAGAATTTTTCTGGGAGTTCCGGCAGAAAACGGAGTTTTTCGGTGAGGGTTGGAGAAGCCTGCAGGGCGGATACCAGGTCGGAAAAGCCTTGACACCGCTGATGGAGAAATTTACCGGCCGTGCCTTTTCAAAGCTGGGGGGCAGAGGTGTATTGGCCGCTGCGCCGGTGATGCTTAAGATGCAAAAAGCAGGTCTTTTCCCCGTCAAGGACTATGGTGTCCGCCTGGTGGATATGGAGCGGGTCATTTCCGGGCTTTCCGGTATCGAGAAATGCCGCTGCCTGGCGGATGACGCCGGGATCCGGCTGCAGATCCTGCCGGATCGGAAAAAGCCTGCCACTGCCTGGGGCAGAAGATTGGCGGCCTATTGCCGCAAAGAGATGAATTCGGCGCATTTGCCACGGAAAGTGGAGTTTTGTTCGTCTTTATAAAAAAATACTTTACTAATAATAAAAGTTATGTTATAATAATTTATCATTTATTGTTGAAAGGAGCGCAGCATGGGGACTGTCATCAGTATCGTTTCCGGCAAAGGCGGCGTGGGGAAGACGACCCTTTGCGCCAATTTGTCTTTTGCTCTGGCAATGGCGGGTCACTCGGTGATCGCTATTGATGGGGATATGGGTCTGCGCAATTTGGATATTCTTTTGGGGCTGGAAAGTAAAGCCCCTTATGATCTGCTGGATATTTTGGAGGGAAGATGCCCGGTGGGGCAGGCCATCGTGGCGCACGATGTGTTCCCGTCCCTGCACTTTATCCCCGGCATTGAGGACTATACCGCGAAAATCGACCGCGCAGCCTTTCGCCGGCTCTGCCGATGGCTGGCGGATCATTATGAATACGTGTTGATCGACGCGCCTGCCGGCGTGGGCGAAGGCTTTCGGGATGTGATCCATTGTGCCCAGCGCTGTATTGTGGTATCCACGCCGGATCTGACGGCGGTTCGGGATGCCGGCAGGACAGCCGCCATCATCGCCGGAATTCGCCCGATCCGTACGGAGCTGGTGATCAATAAAGTACGCAAGCAGATGATCCGGAAAGGGTATCTGCAGAACGTAGATCAGGTTATGGACGCTGTTTCCTTGCCGCTTCTGGGGCTGGTACCCCATGACGATGCGGTGGTGATCTCTGCCAATCGCGGAGGGATCCTGCCTCAGGATAAATCAGTGACAGCGGCAGCATTTAAGAATATAGCAGGACGGTTGGAGGGCGCAGACATTCCTTTAGCTCCGTTCTGGAGAAAAAAGAAATAGATTAGGAGGATAGAAAAAGATGAAGATCGCATTGATCGCCCATGAAAAGAAAAAAGAACTGATGGTGCAATTTTGTATTGCATACGCCGGTATTTTGGCGAAGCATAACCTCTGTGCCACCGCGACCACCGGTAATCTGATTGCCGATGCAACCGGGCTGGAGATCAATAAAGTCCTCAGCGGTCCCCATGGCGGCGAGGATCAGATCGCGGCGCGTATCTCTTATGGAGAAGTGGACGTCCTGCTCTTTTTCCGGGACTCCCTGATGCCGACGACCCGTGAGCGGGAGGAGCTTAATATCCTCCGTCTCTGCGACGTGCATAACGTCCCGGTCGCGACGAATATTGCCACCGCCGAGGTCATTATCATGGCGCTGGAGCGTGGCGATCTCGATTGGCGCGAGATCAGCAAGCAATAAAAAGTTATATCCCTGCTCCATCCTGAGCGGGGATTTGCTATGTGTATAAAGAACGAAAAAAGGAGAAAAAGACTAAAATGGCTCAGATTTCGGCCCCGAAAGGCACGCAAGACATTCTGCCCCGCGATTCCGGTCGCTGGCTGCAGGTGGAAAAAATTATCCGGGAGCTTTGCGCCCAGTATGGATTTAAGGAGATTCGTACCCCTGTATTCGAGCATACCGAAGTGTTTGTACGCGGCGTGGGGGAGACCACCGACGTGGTCACCAAAGAAATGTATACCTTCGAGGATAAGGGCGGCCGCTCTGTGACGCTCCGCCCCGAGGGAACCGCCGGCATCGTCCGGGCGTTCGTGGAGAACGGTCTCTTCAATGAAGCCCTGCCCACCAAGCTTTATTATTTGATCCAATGCTTCCGCTACGAGAAGCCCCAGAAAGGGCGGTTGCGGGAATTCCATCAGTTTGGTATCGAGCTTTTCGGCGCAGCAGATCCCATTACGGACGCGACGGTGATCTCCTTGCCCTATCGTCTCTTTAAAAAGGTGGGGCTGACGGGGATCTCGCTGGAGCTGAACTCCATCGGTTGTAAGGAATGCCGCGGCAAGTATCGAGAAGCCTTGATCTCCTATTTTGAAAAGGATCAGGAAAAGCTTTGCCCCACCTGCCGGGAGCGGCTGGAGAAAAATCCCATGCGGATCCTGGACTGTAAGAGTGAGATCTGTAAAGAGGTGGCGAAGGATGCTCCGCTGATCACCGATTACCTCTGCGAGGAATGTGACGCGCATTTCGCCTCTGTGAAAGAGTATCTGGATACCATGGGCATCACTTATAAAGTTAACCCCCGGATCGTTCGCGGTCTGGACTATTATAACCGTACCGTCTTTGAATTTGTCAGCGACCAGATCGGCGCGCAGGGTACCGTCTGCGGTGGCGGTCGGTACGACGGCATGACCGAGCAGTTCGGCGGCGCTCCTCAGCCCGGCATCGGATTTGCCATGGGCATGGAACGTTTTATGCTGGTGCTGGAGCAGGCCGGTGTGGAGCTTCCCAAGGAGCCTGCCTGCGATCTCTTCCTGATTCCCTTGGGCGATCGTGCTTGCAAAGAGGCAGTCAAATTGGCGGGACGTCTGATGGAGGATGGCGTCAAGGCGCAGTACGACCTGCTTCGCCGTTCGGTGAAGGCGCAGATGAAGTATGCGGATAAGATCGGTGTTTCCTGCACCGCCGTCATTGGCGATAGCGAATTGGACGAGGGCATGATCACTGTGAAAAATATGGCAGACGGTCGCCAGGAAAAGGTGGCGCTGGATGCCTTGGATAGCAAATGGTTGAAGGAGTTTATCAAATGAGAAGAACAGATTATTGCGGAAATATCACCCCCGAGCAGATCGGTCAGAAGGTAACGGTCTGCGGCTGGGTTCAGCGCCAGCGTGACCTGGGCGGATTGATCTTTATTGACCTGCGTGACCGTACCGGCTTGGTGCAGCTGCAGTTTGATGAGTCGGTCAATAAAGAGGCTTTTGATATTGCCTTTACCGTCCGGAGCGAGTACGTTTTGGAGGTGACCGGTACGGTTGCCAAGCGTGGAGGCGCAGTCAACGAAAATCTGAAGACCGGTATGCTGGAAATTCTGGCAGATACCGTCAAGGTCTGGTCCCGCGCCAAGACCCCTCCCTTCGAGATCGTGGAGAATAGCAACGTGAATGAGGAGCTGCGGTTGAAGTACCGCTTCCTGGATCTCCGCCGTCCCGATCTGCAGAGCAATATTCTGATGCGTCACCGCATCACCAAAATCACTCGGGACTATTTCGATGAGAACGGCTTTATCGAGATCGAGACCCCGATGCTGATGAAGTCCACCCCCGAGGGCGCAAGAGACTATCTGGTTCCCAGCCGGATCCATCCGGGCAGCTTCTATGCGCTGCCCCAGTCTCCCCAGATCTATAAGCAGCTTTCCATGGTAGCAGGCTTTGATCGCTATATGCAGATCGCCCGTTGCTTCCGGGATGAGGATCTGCGTGCGGACCGTCAGCCGGAGTTTACCCAGATCGACCTGGAGATGTCCTTCGTCGAAATGGAAGACGTTCTCGGCATGGTCGAGGGCTTCATGAAGCGCGTCTTTCACGATGCCCTTGGCGAGGAGATCAAGCTTCCCTTGCCCCGCCTGACCTATCGCGAGGCAATGAACCGCTTCGGTTCCGATAAGCCGGATACCCGGTTTGGGATGGAGCTTTTTGACATCAGCGACATCGCCAAGGGTTGCGGCTTCGGCGTCTTCAGCGGTGCCATCGAAGCCGGCGGCAGCGTCCGCGGTATCACCGCCGAGGGCGGCGCGGCGACCCTGACCCGTAAAGAAATTGATAAACTGACCGAGCACGCCAGAGGGATTGGTGCCAAGGGTCTTGCTTTCATTCGCTGGATGCCGGAGGGCATCAATTGCTCCTTCAGCAAGTTTCTTTCTGAGGACGAGCTGAAAGCGATCCTGGAGCGTGCCGGTGCTAAAGAGGGCGACGTGGTTCTCTTCGTGGCAGATGCCAAGAACAGCATCGTGCTGAATACCCTGGGTGCTCTCCGTTTGCTGGTGGCAGATAAATTGGGCATTAAGAAAGAGGGCTATCAGCTGCTCTGGATCACCGAGTTCCCCTTCTTCGAGTGGGATGAGGATAATGAGTGCTGGGTGGCAATGCACCATCCGTTCACGTCCCCCATGGACGAGTGTCTGCAGTATCTGGAGACCGATAAGGCCAAGGTGCGCGCCAAAGCCTACGACCTGGTGCTCAACGGCGTGGAGCTGGCCAGCGGTTCGATCCGTATCACCGATCCCGAACTGCAGGGCAGAATGTTCAATATGCTGGGTCTTTCTCCCGAGGAAGCCCATCAGAAGTTCGGCTTCCTGACCGATGCATTCCAGTACGGTGCACCGCCCCACGGCGGCTTGGGTATGGGTCTGGATCGCTTGGTGATGCAGCTTCTGGGCTTGAAGAACCTGCGTGACGTAGTGGCCTATCCCAAGGTACAGAACGCCTCCGAGCTGATGAGCAACTGTCCCTCCGAGGTCTCCCCGGAGCAGCTGCGCGAGCTGGGCATTGCCATCGTTCCTCAGGACGAGAATTAACAGAATGTTTACAGCGGCGCAGGCCGTAGTATGCTAAAATTATTGTTGAAATATCATTTCTAAGGAGAAACCTTATGATCGAGGTAAAGAATATCGTCAAAAAGTATGGCGATAAATTCGCCGTTAACGATGTGTCTTTTAAAATCGAGACCGGCGAGATCGTGGGATTTCTCGGCCCCAATGGTGCCGGCAAGTCCACCACGATGAATATTCTGACCGGTTATCTTTCCGCCAATAGCGGTACGGCGGTCATCGACGGCATTGACATCCTGGAGGATCCCACCGCCGCCAAACGGCTGATCGGCTTCCTGCCGGAGCAGCCGCCCCTCTATATGGATATGACGGTCAAGGAGTATCTGAATTTTGTTTATGATCTCAAGGGCTGTAAATTCCCCCGGAAGGAGCATCTGGCGGAGATCTGCGAGCTGATCAAGATCACCGACGTTTATAACCGGATGATCAAAAACCTTTCCAAGGGTTATCGTCAGCGTGTGGGCTTTGCCCAGGCGCTGGTGGGCAATCCTCCGGTGCTGATCCTGGATGAGCCGACGGTGGGCTTGGATCCCCGTCAGATCATCGAGATCCGTAATCTGATCCAGCGTTTGGGCAAGAAGCATACCGTCATCCTCTCTACCCATATTCTGCAGGAGGTGCAGGCGGTCTGCGATCGGATCATCGTTATTAATAAGGGTCAGCTGGTTGCCGATGGCAACGCGGATGCCCTTACATACAAGACAGCCGGCAACCGCCGCCTGGTCGCCCGGATCGCCGGCGGTAAGACGGAGGTCAAGAAGGCCATCCGCGCCATGGATGGCGTCCTCTTTGTGGACGACCTGGGGCAGAAGGAGCAAGGAACCTTCGATTTCCTGGTGGAAAGCCAGCCCAGCGTGGATATTCGCAAGCCCCTGTTCCGGATGCTCTCGGAGCATGGCTGGGTATTAATGGGGCTGAAATCCATGGATATGTCCTTGGAGGATGTCTTTGTGAATTTGATTGCCAACGAGGGAGGTGTTGAAGCATGACGGCTGTCTGGAAAAGAGAACTGCGTTCTTATCTTAAATCTCCGGTGGGCTACGTCTACCTCTTTCTCTATCTGATCATCGCCGGCGCGATCTTCAGCATCTTCAATCTGGCAAACTATAATTCCGACGTGAAGTACTATTTCTTCTATAGCTGCTATATCCTGATCCTGGTCATTCCCATCCTCACCATGAAGCTTTTTCCGGAGGAGCGGAAGAATAAGACCGACCAGATCCTCATCACCGCGCCGATCAGTATTACCAAGATGGTGCTGGGTAAATTCTTTGCGGCGTATACCATGTTCCTGCTCAGCCTGGTTCCCGGCCTTTTCTGTATGGGCTTTTTGGCACTCAACGGCAACGTGGAGTACGGTATTCTGGCTGGCTGCTACATCGGCATTTTGCTGGTAGGTGCTGCTTATATCGCCATCGCCATGCTGATGGCGTGCATCACCGAAAGCCAGATCATCGCATTTATGATGGGCTTCTTTACCTTGCTGATCTTTGCTATTTGTGATATTTTGAAGAATATTATCAACGTAGGCTTTGTCACCAAGATCGTCAACGTGATCTCGGTATCCACCCGTTTTGAAAAGCTGGGCAACGGTCTCTTTGATTTTTCTGCCATCTTCTATTTCATCAGCCTGACGGTGGTATTCTTATTCCTGATCGTCCGTATTATTGATAAAAGGAGGTGGAGCTGATGGCCATGAAGTCTTTTTTGAAAAGCCGTAAGTTCAAATACGGCTCTGTAGCTACCGGTCTGACGGTGGCGTTCGTGGCGGTGGTCATCATCGTCAATATCATCTTCTCGCTTTTGGCGGACGCCTATTCCTGGAAGCTGGATATGACCTCCTATGATCTTTACAGCATCTCCGATAGCACTAAGCAGATCGTCAATGCCTTGACCAAAGAGGATAAGGTGGAGCTGACGATCATGTATAACGAAGAGCAGTATCCCGAGGAGTTCCGCGAGATGGTCAAGCGTTTCGCAAACCTTTCGGAGAATATTGAGTACACCTACGTGGATCCGGACGTCAACCCCAGCGCGCTGACGGCTTTCGGCTCGGAATACAGCATCACCGAGGGCGCCATCGTCGTCAAAAACGGCGAGCGGATCCGGGTCATCAATTTCGGCGATATGTATGAGCAGGACGAGCAGACCTATACCGTCACCTATAAGGTGGAGGAATGTTTAGCCTCTGCGCTCCTGCACGTTACCAAGGAGCAGATCCCTCTCGTTTACTTTGTGACCGGTCATGGTGAATCCGGTTATGATTCCTTCAAGAGCATGATTGCCAATAACGGCGCAGACGTCCTGGAAGTAAAGCTCAATCAGCTTTCCGCCTTCGATGATATGGCGCGTGTCATGGTGATCTGCGGTCCCGCCATCGACTATTCGGAGACGGAGATCCGTATCCTGCAGGAGTTCTTGACCAACGATTATAATTATGAACGGGATCTTTTCTTCTTTGCCGATCCCGAAGCACCGGAGCTGCCCAATCTGGAAGCCTTTTTGGCGGAGTGGGGCATCAGCCTTGGGAATAATATCGTATTGGAGACCGATAAGTATACGGCGGCAACCTATGCCAGTTCTACCGAATCGGTTCCTCTCTATCTGATTCCCTCTTATACGGATGCGACGGTCAGCGAGGTGCCCATCACCGCCGATTATCTCAGTGTGGTTCCCAATGCGCGCTCTATTGATCTTCTCTTTGAACTCTCCGGCATCACCGAAACCGCCGCATTGATGACTACCTCTGAGGAATCTTATGCCAAGAAATTTGACGCCATCAATGCCGGCTATCAAAAGGCGGATGGCGATGCGGAGGGTCCCTTTAACGTGGCCGCTGTGGCGACGCGGTATAAGTTCCAAAATAACGTAGCAATCGAAAGCCACGTCTTTGCTGCCGGCTCGGTGGATATGCTGGGCGAGTATTATATGACCTATAACGGCAACGGCGCATTCCTTTATAAAGTCTATCAGATGATGGTCGGCGAGAATGAATCGGAGATCGTCGGCGCCGCTAAGGTGGCTACCTCCACTTCCATGACGCTGGATACCGCCACCGTCCGTTGGGGCTCTATCATCTTTATCGCCGTCATTCCCGCCATCTTCCTGGTGATCGGTCTGATCGTTTATATCCGGAGGAGATACCTATGATGAAACGTTTAAGACCCCTTTTGATCTTAGCAGGTTCTGCCGTTGTCTTGGGTATCGTTCTTTGGGTGCTGGTGGCGTTTGTCCTGCCCAAGGATGAGACCGGCGAAGAAAAGGGAAACTCCGTTGTTTTGATGGACGTAAACCTCTCGGAGGCGGATTCCGTCGAAGTGAAAAATACCTTTGATTCCTATACCCTTGTGAAAGAAGCCATCGGTTCTTACTATATCGAGGGCAAAAAGGGCTATAAGGTGGATAGCAGCGCAGTCGTTTCTCTTTTGAAGAATTTAGGCTCGCTGACCGCTACCAAAAAAGTTATCGACGCTCCCTCGGAGGAGCAACTCAAGAGCTATGGGCTGACGAAGCCGCACGGCACCGTCAAGGTGAAGAACGACAACGAAGTCTATGAATTTACCTTTGGTACCACTTCCTCATCCGGCAACTACTATACCCAATTGAAGGGCGATCCGGCAGTCTATCTGGTGGATGCCACCGTGCCGGACGTGGCATTGCTGGCGCGCTATCAGTTTTACGTCAATGCCCTGACCGACTACGCCGGCGAAGCTGCGGAGCTGGAAAAGCTGACCGATATTAAGATCGGCGGCAGCGAACGGGAGCAGGAGATCGTCATTGAGATGAACGAGCTGGGCGAGGATGAGGTCGGTACCTCTTATATGATGACCGCCCCCATCTATCAGTCCTTCTCCAGTACCATCCAAGATAGCATCAATGAACTGATGATCTATCTCGGTACCAGCACCATCGTCGGCGACGATACCTCGGAAACGGCGTTGAAAAAGTACGGGCTGGATCAGCCGTCCTATATTCTGACCTATGTATTGGACGGAGAGACGGTGACGGTTCATTTCGGCAAGGTGAATGATAGTGATTACCGCTATTGCTACGTGCCCGGCGGTAAGTTTGTTCACTATATTCCGGAGACCTATGTGGAGTGTCTGGGCGAGCCCCTTAAGAGCTATTGCGAGGATATGATCTATACCCGCGCGGCAGACACCCTTTCCCATATCACTCTGAGCGGTGGCGGCAAGAACTTTGAGATCGCCATCGGGGAGAAGGATGAGGAGGGTAACTTCTTTGTTACCATCAATAATAAGCAGGTAGACAGTGAATTGTTCTCCGATTTCTATGCCCATATTCTGACCATCGGCATCACCGATCTGGGTCAGAAAGGGGAGAATAATACCCCCTATCTCAACGTCACCTTTACCCTGAAGGAGGGCACCAAGGAGTATATGAAGTTCTATTCGGTCTCGGAGCTGAAATGCTTTGTGGAGCTGAATGGTACCGGAAACTTCTGGGTCAGCACCCTCAATGTGGATAAAATCCTTTCCAACGCCCAGAAGCTTTACGACGGCGACGTCATCTCGCTGGAATGGTAATTATTATAATAATGAAAAAACTCTTGCTTTTTTTAAAAAAGTGTGGTAAACTAATAGCAGATTGAATACCAAGGAGGTTCGTGCAGCACGAACCTCCTTGCATTTTGGGTGAAAGGACTGAGAAGGTGAAAGGAAATATTGCTACGAAAGTAGAAGTCTTGGCAAAGCCGGTAGCGGAGAGCCTTGGCTATGAGCTGTTTGACGTAGAATACGTCAAGGAGGGGCCGGATTTCTTTCTGCGGCTGTATATCACCAAGGAGGAGGGGATCGCCATCGAGGATTGCGAGGCGATGTCCCGCGCGGTGGATCCCTTGCTGGATGAAGCGGATCTCATCAAGGATCACTATTATTTAGAGGTCTCCTCGGTGGGGTTGGATCGCCCCTTGAAAAAAGAAAAAGATTTTCGCTACTTCATGGGCGAGCCTATCGAAGTAAAACTCTTTCGCCCGGTGGAGGGCAGCGACTATTGGGTAGGGCAGCTGACCGGCTATGAGGACGGACGCTTTACCATGGATAGCAAAGGGACTGTTTTGGAGCTGGCGGTAAAGGACGCGCGCTTGATTCGTCCCTGGGTTGATTTTTCATAATATTTAGGAGGATAGAATAAAAAGAAATGAAGAACGCAGAATTTTTCAAAGCATTAGACCTGATCGAAGCGGAGAAGGGCATCCCTGCCGACTATATGATCGAAAAGGTAGAGGCCGCTCTCCTGGCTGCCGCCAAGCGTGCATACGGTACGTCCGATAACGCCGAAGTGGTGGTCAATCGGGAGAAGAACGAGATCAAATTGCTGATCAAAAAGACCGTTGTAGAGGAAGTGACCGATCCCGCTCTGGAGATCTCTTTGGAGGAGGCGCACGATACCGTTTCCAAGCGCTTGAAGCTGGGCGATGAAGCCAAGATGGAGATCAAGACCAAGGAGTTTGGTCGGATCGCCGCCCAGAATGCGAAGCAGGTCATTATCCATGGTATCCGCGATGGTGAGCGCGGTCTCTTGTATCAGGAATTCAATAGTAAGGAAAGCGAGATCATCACCACCACCGTCAATCGGGTCGAGCCCAATGGCAATGCCATCCTGGATATCGGCAAGAGCCAGGCAATGCTGATCCGCAATGAGCAGATCCCCGGTGAGGTGCTGACCCCCGGCGATTTCGTGAAGATCTACGTGGTAGAGGTTCGCTCCGCGCAGAAAGGACCTCAGGTTCTGATCTCCCGGACCCATCCCGGTCTGGTCAAGCGGCTGTTTGAACTGGAGGTTCCCGAAATCTTCGACGGCTCTGTCGAGGTCAAGGCCATCGCCCGTGAGGCCGGTAGCCGTACCAAGATCGCTGTTTATTCTGAGGATGAAAACGTGGATCCCGTCGGCGCTTGCATCGGTGCGCGCGGTATGCGTATCACCAAGATCTGTGAAGAGCTGAAGGGTGAGAAAGTGGACGTTATCCGCTATAGCGAGGACTCTGAGGCTTATATCGCCTCCGCGCTGGCTCCTGCCAAGATCTTGAGCGTTGCCGCCGATGATGTCGCCCATACCTGCGTGGTGGTCGTCAGCGACGATCAGCTCTCTCTGGCCATCGGTAAAGAAGGCCAGAACGCGCGCCTGGCCGCCAAGCTGACCGGTTATAAGATTGATATTAAGCCGCTCTCTAAAGTAGGTGAGTAAACCTTGGCAAAAGAACGTAAAATACCCATGCGGATGTGTCTGTGCTGCCGCGAGATGAAGGCAAAGCGCGAGCTGGTTCGTGTGGTACTCAATAAAGACGGAGAGATCGCCGTGGATCTGACCGGCAAGGCGCCGGGCAGAGGGGCTTACCTTTGCAGGGAGCCGGAATGTGTAGCGAAGCTGACCAAGACCCGTGCATTGGATCGGGGCTTTGGCAGAGCGGTGCCCGATGCGATCTATGAGCGGCTTCAAAAGGAGCTGATCTCCGGTGAATAAAGTTTTATCAACGTTGGGGCTTGCCCGTCGGGCAGGTCGCCTGAACTATGGATTTGATATGGTAATGGCAGGCTTGGGACGCACCCATCTCTTGCTTTTAGCAGAGGATTGCGCGCCCAGAACCTGCAGAAACGTGGAGGCGGCTGCCAAGGAGTTTAAAATTCCGGTGCAGTACCTGCCGGTTACCAAGGACCAACTTGGCGCCAGCATCGGCACCAAGCCGGTGGGCATCATCGGCGTGGCAGATCAGGGCTTTGCCCGGAGCCTGGCGCAATCTATCGAAGGGGGTAAATAATATTGGATCAGAAATACAGAGTGCATGAATTTGCAAAGGATTTCAGCTTAAAGAGCGCAGAGATCATGGAACTTTTGGATAAGCTGGAGACCAAAGAGCGTACCCATATGGCGGTACTGACTCAGAGAGAATTGGATTATCTCTTTAATCACTATACCAAGAAAAACGAAGTGAAGGACTTTAACGCCTATTTTGAATTGGCGAACCGTCCCGATCCCGAGGGGGAGAAGAAGCCGGAACCCAAGGTGGAAGCGCCCAAGGAAGAGCCGAAGAAGGAAGAGCTGAAAAAGGAAGAGCCGAAAAAGACCGGTCCTCGCCTCATTTCCAAGGCAGAGCCGCCGAAGCCAGCTCCCAAAAAGGAAGAGCCGAAGAAGGAACTTCCCAAGAAAGAAGCGCCTAAGCAGAGCGGTCCTCGCCTGATCTCTAAGGCAGAGCTGAAGAAAGAGGCACCGAAGCCTGCCGAAAGACCGACGGCTCAGCAGCCTAAGCCCGGCCCCGTCAAGCCGGTGCAGATGCCCAAGAAGAAGGAAAAGGGGCCCCGCCAGGTGCAGAGCTACGAGCGTACCGTCCGGGTGGTGGATACCCGTACCCAGGACGTCAACCTGAGCAAGTACGATGATAAGCTGATGGATCTGGCCAATAGCCATGAGGGTCGCAATACGGCCGGTGCCTCCAAGCAGAAGATCCAGAAGAAGAATCAGCGTCCCGGTCAGTACGGCACCAAGAAGAAAAAGGAGACCGAGGCAGAGAGACTGAAGCGGATCGAGCTGCAGAGAAAGCAGGCAAAGATGAAGATCCAGGTTCCCGAGGAGATTTCCGTGGGCGAGCTGGCGCTTCGGATGAAGGTCAATGTGGCGCAGGTCGTTAAGAAATTGATGACCTTAGGCATCATGGCAGCAGCCTCTCAGATCATCGACTATGATACCGCTTATTTGGTGGCGGAGGAATTTGATATTCGGGTCGAGAAGGAGATTATCCTCTCCATCGAGGATCGTCTGATCGACGATCGCGAGGACGATGCAGCCGATCTGGAGAAGCGCTGCCCGGTCGTCGTGGTCATGGGTCACGTTGACCACGGGAAGACCTCCCTTTTGGACGCCATCCGTAATGCCAATGTGGCAAGCGGCGAGGCAGGCGGTATTACCCAGCATATCGGTGCTTATAAGGTACAGTGTAACGGCGAAGATCTCACCTTCTTGGATACCCCGGGTCACGCGGCCTTTACCGCCATGCGTGCGCGTGGTGCGCTGGCTACCGATATTGCCATCCTGGTGGTGGCGGCAGACGATGGTATCATGCCCCAGACCGTAGAGGCGATCAACCATGCCAAGGCGGCAGAGATCCCCATCATCGTAGCCATCAATAAAATGGATAAACCTGCTGCAAATCCCGATAAGGTGATGCAGGAGCTGACCGAGTATGAATTGGTTCCCGAGGCATGGGGCGGCGATACCATCTGCGTTCCCGTCTCTGCTCTGAAGCATGAGAATATTGATACCCTCTTGGAGATGGTGCTCCTGGTTGCTGAAATGCGCGACCTGAAGGCCAATCCCAACCGTCTGGCAAAGGGTACAGTCATCGAGGCGAAGCTGGATAAGGGGCGTGGCTCTGTGGCTACCGTCCTGGTGCAGAACGGTACCTTGAAGATGGGCGACATCATCATCGCCGGTACGGCGGTCGGTAAGATCCGCGCCATGACCGACGATAAGGGGCGTAAGCTTAAGACTGCCGGCCCCTCCACCCCGGTGGAGATCATTGGTCTTGCGGAAGTTCCCCAGGCCGGTGATAACTTCTTCGTCGTCGAAGACGAGCGTCTGGCACGCGAGCTGGCAGATCAGCGTAAGAACGATCAGAAACTGGCGGCTCAAAGTCAGTATAAAGTCTCTCTGGATGACCTGTTCTCTCGGATCCAGGAAGGCAATATGAAGGATCTCAATATTATCGTCAAGGCAGACGTACAGGGTTCTGCCGAGGCAGTTAAGGCATCCCTGGAGAAGCTGACCAACGAGGAAGTCCGTGTACGGGTCATCCATAACGGTGTCGGTGGTATCAACGAAAGCGACGTTATGCTGGCGGAGGCTTCCGGTGCTATCATCGTCGGCTTCAATATCCGTCCCGATGCCAATGCAAAGGCCTCTGCGGAGAAAGCCAACGTGGACATTCGATTGTACCGCGTGATCTACGATTGTATCGAAGAGATCGAAGCGGCTATGAAGGGTATGCTGGCACCCAAGTTTAAGGAAGTGGTGCTGGGTACTGCCGAGGTACGTCAGACCATTAAGGTCTCCGGCATCGGTACCGTAGCCGGTTGTTACGTCAAGAGCGGTAAGATGGTGCGGAATGCATCTGTTCGTCTGATCCGCGATAACGTGGTGATCTTTGAGGGTGCTTTGGCCTCCTTGAAGCGTTTCAAGGACGATGCCAAGGAAGTTCTGGAGAACTTTGAATGCGGCTTGACCATTGAAAACTTCAACGATATTAAAGAGGGCGATATGGTTGAGGCCTATGAAATGCAGGAGATTAAGGAATAATGGCACATCGTATTGCACGAGTGAATGAAGAAATCCGTAAGGAATTAGCGAGGATCCTTCCGACTGTGAAGGATCCCCGGGTTCCCTCGCTGGTTTCGATCACAGCGGTGGAAACCACCGGTGATTTAAAGGAATGTAAGGTCTTCGTCTCGGCTTTGATGGGGGATGAGGAAGAGATGCTCCGGGGCTTGAAGTCCTCCGGCAGCTATATCCGCGGCGCATTGGCGAGAAATCTGAAACTGCGCTATACCCCGGAACTGAGTTTCCATGCAGACCCGTCCATTAAGTACGGCATGCATATCAATCAGAAACTCCATGAGCTGGGGCTGGACGGCCATGGCGAGGAGCAGGACGATGAGCAAGAATAATGTTCTCGTCCAAATTGCAGAATATTTGAAGGGTCAGCAAAAACTGACCCTCCTTTGCCATGCCCGGCCGGACGGCGATACCTTGGGTTGTGCCTTTGGTTTAAAAGCCGTCCTGGAAGAGCTGGGCAAGGAGGTTCGGGTTCTTTGTGCAGACCCGGTCTCACCCCGCTATCTCTTTTTGAGTGAGGGCGTGGAGGATCTGACCGGGCAGCCGGAAGGCGCTTTGATCTGCCTGGACGTAGCCTCCCCGGAGATGGCAGGCGATTATAAGGATTTTGCGCTTCGGGCGGACGTAGTGATCGACCATCACGCTACCAATCCCGGCTATGGAAAACTGAATTTTGTGGACGCATCGGCGGCCGCTGCCGGTGAGATCCTTTTGGAGCTTGCAAAGCTTCTGGGAGCGTTGCCTCAAAAGGCGGCGGTGTATTTTTACACCGCAATTTCCACCGATACCGGCTGTTTTAAATACGGCAATACCACTGCTCGTACCCATCGTGCGGCGGCGGAATTGGCGGAAACGGGGATTGATCTGGCTGCCTTGAATAAGTGGCTGTTCCAGACCAAGCGCCGTGCCGAATTTGAACTCAATCGTCTGGCGATGGAGCAGCTCCATTACTTTGCAGAGGGTCGAATTGTCACCATGCGGATCACCCGGGAGATGCTGGAGCAGACCGGGAGCGGTCCGGATGAATTAGAAGTAATCTCCTCTCTGCCCATTCAGATCGAGGGCGTTGTCGCGGCGGCGACCTTTAAAGAACTTCCGGACGGAAGCCATAAGGTCTCCCTGCGCACCGACGGATCCGTCCATGGCGGTGAGATCTGCGCCCTTTTTGGAGGCGGCGGACATCGCCAAGCGTCCGGCTGTACCATGATCGGTACGTTTGAGGAGATTGAAAAGAAGATGACGGAAGCCTTGGAAAAGGCGTTGGAGACCGTATGAACGGACTTTTTTTAGTAGACAAACCGGAAAATATGACCTCCTTTGGGGTGGTCGCGCGGTTGCGCAGATTGACCGGTGAAAAATGCGGACATAGCGGCACCCTGGATCCCCTTGCTACCGGACTTTTGCCGGTGATGGTGGGAAAATCTACCAAGCTTTGCGAACTTTTTACCGCCGGCCGTAAGGGCTATATCGGCACCCTGCGCTTTGGTCTTTGTACCGATACCGGTGATATTACCGGTCAGGTACTGGGCGAGCAGGCGGGGATGCCCACCGAGGAGGAATTTCGGGCAATATTGCCGCAGTTCCTCGGCGCCATCGAGCAGCGTCCGCCGGCCTATTCGGCCATTAAGGTGAACGGCGTGCCTCTCTATAAATTGGCGCGTGCCGGGAAAGAGGTGGAGATCCCCACCCGTACCGTTGAGATCCATCGTCTGGAGCTGCTTTCTTTCGATGCAGAAAAGAAAGAGGCGGTTTTGGAGGTGGAGTGCTCCAAGGGTACATATATCCGCAGTCTTTTTATGGATATGGCGGAGGCTTTGGGCTACCTTGGTACGATGTCGGCTCTGCGGCGCACTAAATCCGGCCGCTTTTCTTTGGAGAATGCCATTCCCTTGGAAGAACTGATGCGGCGGCTGGAAGAGGGCAATGCAGAGGATCTGATCACCCCTGCGGAAGCGCTTGATTTCCTGCCCCGCTTTGAGCCGCAGGATTTTTTTGCTACGTTGATGAGAAACGGTTGTGAGATCGCCGTCAAGAAAATGAAGAATGTCCCCGATACCCTTTGCTGTGTTTATAAGCATGAGGAATTGATCGGTTTAGGGCATCAATTTGAAAAGGATGGAGAGACCTTATTTAAGGTCGTAACGCATTTATGGGAGTAAACCATGTAATCGCCATTGGCGATTTTGATGGGGTTCACCGGGGTCACCGGGCGATCCTTGAGCAATTGAATACATGGGCGGAGTCTCTCGGCGCAGAAGCATTGGTGCTCTCCTTCGATCGCAACACCAAAGGGCGTAAGATCATCTCAAGCGATGCTGTAAAGGATTTCTACTTTCATCAGTGCGGTGTCGAAAAATGGCGTGCTCTTTCCTTTGAAGAATGGAAGGACGTGCCTGCGGAGGAATTTACCGACCGCTTTTTGAAGGAAGAACTGAATGCGGTAGGCTTGGTCTGCGGTCAGGATTTTAAGTTCGGCAAGGATCGCGCCGGAAATGAGTTCACCTTGATCAGCCGCGGCATCGCCGTCAAGAAATTGAGCAACGTGACGGCGGAGGACGTGCGGATCAGCTCCACCTTGATCCGGAAGTATCTGGAGGCGGGGGATCTGGAGCGTGCCGAGGATCGGCTGGGGCATCCCTTTTGTCTGATGGGCAAGGTTCGCCATGGCAAGGGTCTTGCACGGCAGTTTGGTTTACCGACGGTGAATTTGGAAATTGCGGAGCAGCAGTTACTGCCGCCCCTCGGTGTTTATGCCGCATGGGTCGAGGCGGAGGGTCAGCGCTATCCGGCGGTGGCCAATATCGGCGTTCGCCCCACGGTGGAAAGCGATGGAAAACTTAATCTTGAAGCGCATCTTATGGGCGAGGTGCCGGAGCTTTATGAAAAGGAGATCCGGGTGGAGCTGAAGTCCTATCTGCGCCGGGAGATGAAATTTCAAAATCAAGAAGCGTTATTTTTGCAGATCCAAAAGGATGGGGAACAGAGTAAAGCAAGATTGGAGATGCTGAAATGAAAAATAAATGGATGATATTCCTGCTGATCGGCACCTTGCTTTGCAGTCTTTCCGGCTGTAAAAAAGCAGTGCTCACCAAAGTGCAGGAGGAAAGTGCCGGCACCGGCTATGGCACGACCGAAAAGAGTGTCCTTACGATGCAGGATCTCTATTTTCTGCGCCCCGGCAGTAATCGTAAGGCGGTCGCTGAGCAACTGGGCAGTCCGCTCTTTTATGCCTTGCAGGAGCAGGATACCGATACCTATCGTCTGACCGGCGGTGAGACGTTGGTATTGACCTATAATTATAATGATAAAGTGACGGCGGCGGAATTGATCGATACTGCCGGCAAGAAGCAGGATTTCTTTCTCTATCTGAATGATCTGGGGATCATTTCTAATTATCAGAAAGAAGAAGCGAAAGAGCCGGAACCCCCGGAGCAACCGGACTCCATTCCGGGGCAATCTGCAGATCATGTCCAGCCCGTCGAGCCGGAAAAGACGCCGGAGGAGGAAACGCCCGCCAAAACCGAGGGCGGTTATTTCTCCACCAAGCGGTATACCTATGAAATGGCGGAGCAGATCTTGAAGGCAGGGGTGGAGCGCGAAACGGTGCTGTCTGCTTTCGGTAAGCCCAATAACTTCAGCTCCGTTAATTTTGCCAAGGACAGTTATTTGATCGACGTTTACGTCATGGAGGATGGCAGTTCTCTCTATCTGGATTACGGTTATAACCGACTGGAGCTGCGAGCGGTGCAAAAGAGAAACGGGACGACGGTTGCCGATTATATCGGCAGCTGGGGGCAGGAGGAAAAGCCGGAGGGCTATATTCGCCTCACCCGTAACCAATCGGTGTTTAATACCTTGAAAAGAAATGCAAAACCCTCTGAGATCTACCGCCGTTTCGGTGCGCCTGATTGGCTGGAGGGTACGGCAACCCATTATCGGGATGCTTATATGCTGCGCGGCGGTGATGTCTATTACTTGGATTTTGGACCTAACCATGCCGGCTTGACTGCAATCATGCTGCAAAAGGCGGATGGCAGTATCGTAAACTATACCTTAAAATAAGAGGGACGTAATGAAAAAGATCTTTTCATTGATTTTGGTTGTGGGATTGCTTTTTTCCATGACCGGATGTAAGAAAACGAAAGAAGATTTGAAATTCTACGTGGTAGAAGGCGATCTGGTTTCTGCCGGAATGGCAGACGGCGTGCTTTTGAATATTGCGCGCACCAAAGGCCGCGTTGCGTTCACCGGCGCTGATATCGCCGGCTGGCATTGGGAGGATCACCGGGTTCAACTGGCGGATCTTTCTGTCCTGGGCGGTGTAAAAGACGGCGGGAGCCGGCTGTTTCAGGCCAATGCGGAGGATTGCTTTGTGCTGACCGTTGGCAACCGGGTGATCTATGCCGGCAGCTTTGCGCCTTCTTCCGGTTCGGTACGCGCCGTGCGCGATCCTTATATTCAGGATGGGGAAGAGGATACTTTTTATCTGCTTTGCGACCGGAACTATGCTGATGGAGGGGATCCACGCGTTAATTCCAAGCTGTATGATTATTTAGTAGAGCAGCAATTGTTGGTTTCAGAGATCCAGCCCAAAAAGTAAAATATAGGTCGGCCTGCATAAAAAGGAAGTTCCGTTTTTATGCAGGCCGACGAATTTTCCGGTGAACCCTTGACAGATCAGAGATCTTTCTATAAAATAGTTAATTAGTTAACTAAATTAATTTTTAGAAAAGGAGTTGATCCTATGGCACCTCCTCCCGGCGGACGTCGCGGACCGCGACCCGAGTTGACGGAAGAAGAGAAGAAGAACGCGCCGAAGCTGACTTGGCCGTTGGTCAAAAGAGTATTATCCTGGCTTCGCCCTTATACCGGCAGACTGATGCTGGTCTTGCTTTTTATCACGGTGGCAGGAATTCTGAGTGTGGTACCTTCGCTTTTGACCGGTCGGATGATCGACGATGGTTTGTATGGCGGCGATGTGCCGCTTTTGATCCGGCTGGCAGGACTTTCCTTGCTGGTATTGATCGTATCTAATATCATCTCTGCCGGGGAGGTCTATCTCACGACCTGGATCGGTCAGCACGTCACCTTTGATATGCGGAATAAAATGTATGCCCATCTTCAAAAAATGGGGCATCGCTTCTATACCTCCAATATGCAGGGTGACATCATCACCCGGATGACTGAGGATATCGGCGGCGTGCAGTCGGTGATCGCCAGTACGTTTTTGAATTTGTTCAGTAATTGTGCGACAGTGGTGATCGTCCTGGTCACCCTTTTTCAGAAAAACTGGATCTTGGCAATTCTCAGTATTCTCTTGGTTCCGTTTTTGATCCTTCCGACGCGCCTGGTGGGTAAAAAGCGGTGGCAGATCGCCGATCAGACCCAGCGCCAACGGGATAAATCCAATCAGATCCTTAATGAGACCCTCAGCGTCAGCGGTCAGCTGCTGGTAAAGCTTTTTACCAATGAGGAACGGGAGTACGCCGCCTATGAATCGATCAATAAGGAGACCGTCCGCCTCCATATCAAGGAACGGATGATGGGTCTTTGGTTTTGGCGTACCCTTCACGTTCTGCGAGGGATCGTGCCACTTTTGATCTATGTGGCGGCAGGCTTTGTTATGTATTCCTTGGGAGACTCCGATTTAACGGTGGGTGACGTGACGATCATTGTGTCGCTGGTCAATCGCCTGCACCATCCGGTGGATCAGCTTTTGAATATCCAGGTAGACGTCATCCGTTCTATGGCGTTGTTCAGTCGTATTTTTGAGTATTTCGATCTGAAGCCGGACGTAGAAAACCCGGTGGACGGACATCAGCCGGAACTGGTACGCGGTGACGTGGCGTTTCATGATGTTGCGTTTTCTTATACCAAGGAAAAGGATTTGCTCCAGGAGATCACCTTCCGTGCAGACGCAGGGAAGACCATCGCCATTGTGGGCGCCAGCGGAAGCGGAAAATCTACGCTGGTCAATCTGATCCCCCGGCTCTACGATGTGGAGGAGGGAAGCGTCACCTTGGATGGCGTGGATCTTCGCCAATGGGATCTGACCGCCCTCCGGCGGCAGGTGGCGGCGGTGACCCAGGAGACCTATCTGTTCAACGATACCATTCGTGCCAATTTGCTCTATGCCAAGCATGACGCTTCGGATGAGGAATTGGAGCAGGCCTGTCGGGAAGCCAATATCCATGATTTTATCATGACCCTGCCCCAAGGTTACGATACGGAAGTTGGCAACCGGGGCTTTAAACTCTCCGGCGGTGAGAAGCAGCGGCTTTCCATCGCGCGTGCCATCTTGAAGGATCCTAAGGTGTTGATTTTAGATGAAGCTACCTCTTCGCTGGATTCCATTTCAGAGAGTCTGATCCAGGATGCCATCGGACCTCTTCTGAAGGGGCGTACGTCTATCGTTATCGCCCACCGTTTGACCACGGTTTTGGCAGCAGACGAGATCTTAGTAATGAAGGCCGGCCGGATCGTCGAGCGTGGTCGTCATGAGGAACTGGTGGAGCAGAACGGCGTTTATAGGGAACTCTATGAGACCCAATTCCGTTACGCTTTGGATGACTACGAAAAGCGAAAAAACAGAGAATAAGGATTATGAAAAGCAAAAAGGAGATGCCGTTGCATCTCCTTTTTTGGTATTTACGTATGGGGTCAGTAGTCCTTCAGCAGTCGGCGAATGTTGCTGATAATCAGCAGAAGATCCTCTTCATTGAGCTTTTGCATTTCACCGAGGGCAGTCTGGATCAGGGTGGGGTACTCCGTTCCTTCGTCAAAGAATTGCTGGGGGGTCACGCCGAAATAATCGCAGATCGATAAAAATTCCGATAAGGGAGGCAGCGCCTTCCCGGAGGAAATGTTATAGACGTAGCTGCGACTGTGACCAAGATCATAACTCATGCGGTATTCGGAGACGCCCTTTTGAATGCGAAGCTGTGTGATACGGTCACGGATAAATTTCGTATCCATCTGTTCTCACCTCACTTATATATATTTTAATCAATTAAAGCGCTTTAGTGTGCAAAAATATTACGCTTTTAAATCAATAAAAGTCACATAAATTCGTTAAGTGTCGAAAAATGTAAGATAATATGCAGATTTTCAAAAATGCTCTAAAAATATTGACAAATAGATTGGCTATTTCACAAAGGTATCGCAAAAAAGCTAATCTTCTAATCACCTATATTTTTATTATAACAAATGTAAAAGGATCTTAAAAGGAGAAAATAATGGAAACGTAAAACTTTACGGTCCTGGAGGGGGATTTAGTTTATTCGCTTAACTACTTTTAAAATCCACCAAAATATGAACGATTTGGAAAAAGAATTTTGGCTTTATGCATCGTTGACGACGAAGGGCTATATTTGATATAATAATAACATTCATATTATAAGTGGAGGTATCCCATGCTCAAGCGACTTGCAGGGTGTATTCGTGAATACAAGACCGCTTCCATCCTTTCTCCGTTGATCGTGATGCTGGAAGTGGTCATTGAATGTATCATCCCCTTTCTGACAGCCGAGCTGGTCAATGAGATCAAAGCGGGCTGTGATTTAAATGTAATCTTCAAATATGGCGTAATTCTTTTGGTGATGGCGTTGCTTTCGCTGACCTGCGGCGGTTTGGCAGGGCATTTTTGTGCCACCGCAGCCTGCGGCTTTTCCAAGAATTTGCGTAAGGATCTTTTTTATAACGTTCAGCGGTTTTCCTTTGGGAATATCGACCGCTTTTCCACCTCCAGCCTGGTGACCCGGCTGACCACCGACGTGGCCAATGTGCAGATGGCTTTTATGATGCTGGTTCGTACTGCCTTTCGGGCGCCCTTTATGATGATCTTTTCCTTTTTCATGGCGTTTTATATGGGCGGAAAAATGGCATGGGTGTTCGCGGTGGTTTTGCCGATTCTGGGCTTTGGTCTTTTGATGGTTGCCCGTAAAGCAATGCCCATCTTCCGAAAGGTCTTCCGCAAATATGATACCCTGAATAATTCCGTCCAGGAAAATATCCAGGGAATGCGCGTGGTCAAGGCCTATGTGCGTGAGGATCGGGAAAGCGAAAAATTTGCTGCGGCATCTGAGGATGTCAGCTTGGATTTTACGCGGGCGGAAAAGATTTTGGCACTCAATAATCCCCTGATGCAGCTTTGCCTGCATATCGTCATGCTGGTGGTGATCTATTTCGGCTCCCAGCTGATTATTACGACCAATGGGGCTGCTTTGGATGTGGGTCAGCTTTCTGCGTTGCTGACCTATGGTATGCAGATCCTCATGAGCCTGATGATGCTTTCGATGATCTTTGTGATGCTGACCATGTCGGCAGAATCCGCACGCCGAATTGTGGAGGTTTTGGATGAGCAAAGCACCATCCGGAATCCCGCCACGCCGATTTATGAGGTAGTTGACGGCTCTTTGGATTTTGAGAGCGTCTGCTTTAAGTATTCTGAAACAGCGGAGGAGTATGCGCTGGAAAATATCGATCTGCATATCAAATCCGGTCAGACGGTGGGGATCATCGGCGGTACCGGCAGCAGTAAGACGACGCTGATCCAGTTGATCTCCCGGCTTTATGATGTGACGGAGGGAAGTGTTAAGGTCGGTGGCATCGATGTCCGTGAATATGATCTGGAAACCCTGCGCGATCAGGTGGCAGTAGTGTTGCAGAAGAACGTACTGTTCTCCGGAACCATCAAGGAAAACCTGCGCTGGGGCGATCCCAATGCCACCGACGCGGAATTGATCCACGCCTGCAAATTAGCGTGCGCTCATGACTTTATTGAGCGGTTTCCCGATGGCTATGATACCTATATCGAGCAGGGCGGTACGAATGTGTCCGGCGGCCAGAAGCAGCGCCTTTGTATTGCGCGTGCCCTTTTGAAAAAGCCGAAAGTATTGATCTTGGATGATTCTACCAGCGCGGTGGATACCCATACAGACGCTATGATCCGTAAGGCCTTCCGGGAAGAGATCCCCGGAACCACCAAGCTGATCATTGCCCAGCGGATCTCCTCGGTGGAGGAGGCCGATCTGATCGTGGTGATGAATGGCGGTCAGATCGACGATCTGGGCACCCACCAAGAACTTTTGGCACGTAATAAGATTTACCAAGAGGTCTATACCTCTCAAAATAAGGGAGGTGAGCAGAATGGCTAAGAAAACCGATACCCGTCCACCCATCAAGGTGCCGAAAGGAACTTTGTTGCGCGTGATCCGCCTGCTGTTTAAGGACTATCCCGTGCATCTGACGGTGGTGCTGATCTGCCTTTTGATCACGGCGGTCTCCAGCACTATGCCGGCCATCTTTATGGGGCAGACCGTCACTTTGGTGGAGGAAGGCTTGGTAAAGGGCTTGGATGCTGTGTATGGCGGCATCGTTCGGATCGCAGTTTCCTTGCTTTGCATCTATGCGGTCTCGCTGACCTGCTCCTTCACCTATAATCGCTTGATGGCCATCGTGACCCAGGGCTTTCTGCATAAGATGCGCCGTAGAATGTTTGATGGGATGCAGCGATTACCCATTCGTTATTTTGATGCCAACCATACCGGCGACATCATGAGCCATTATACCAACGATATTGATACCCTGCGCCAGCTGGTCTCCCAGAGCTTGCCCAATATGATCACCGCGATCATCGTGGTGGTGATGGTAGTCTCCATCATGATCTACTATAGTTTCTGGATGTTCTTGGTGGTGGTTTTGGGCGTGGTGGCAATGACCTTTGTTACCAAAAAGGTTGGCGGCAATAGTGCCCGTTATTTCGTTCGCCAGCAGCAAGCCATGGGTAAGATGGAAGGCTTTGTGGAGGAGATCATGAACGGTCAGAAGGTGGTGCAGGTCTTCTGCCATGAGGAAGCCTCTAAAAAGGATTTCGACCGTTTGAACGAGCAGCTTTTTAAGGATGCTGAAAGCGCCAACCGCTTCGCCAATATCCTGATGCCCATTCTCGGCAATATCGGCAATATCCTTTACGTGAGCGTCGCCATCGTGGGCGGTGTGCTGATGGCACTTCACGTGCCCAACCTTTCCTTTTCCGGATTGCCGCTGACCATTGCGGCGGTGGTGCCGTTTCTTAATATGACCAAGCAGTTTACCGGCAATGTTTCCCAGATCTCTCAGCAGATCAATGCGGTAGTCATGGCGCAGGCCGGTGCCGCCCGGCTTTTCCAATTGATGGATGAGCAGCCGGAGCAGGACGAGGGCTATGTGACCTTGGTCAACTGTCGGGAAGAGAACGGTCAGATCATCGAGTGTGCCGAGCGCACGGGAATATGGGCGTGGAAGCATCCCCACCAGGCAGATGGCTCTGTCACCTATACCAAGCTGGCCGGTGATGTGGTGCTGGATCACGTGGACTTCGGCTACGTGCCGGAAAAGATCGTCCTGCATGACATCAGCCTTTATGCTGAGCCGGGTCAAAAGGTGGCGTTCGTGGGTGCCACCGGCGCCGGTAAGACGACCATCACCAATCTGATCAATCGTTTTTACGACATTGCAGACGGCAAGATCCGTTACGACGGTATCAATATCAATAAGATTAAAAAAGCAGACCTGCGCCGCTCTCTCGGCGTGATCTTGCAGGAAACCAATCTCTTTACCGGCACCGTCATGGAAAACATCCGTTACGGCAAGCTGGACGCCACCGATGAGGAGTGTATCGAAGCAGCAAAGCTGGCGAATGCCCATAATTTTATCCGTCGCTTGCCGGAGGGGTATCAGACGATGCTCACCGCCAACGGTGCCAATCTTTCCCAAGGTCAGCGCCAGCTGCTTTCCATCGCCCGTGCGGCGGTGGCAGACCCCCCGGTGATGATCATGGATGAAGCCACTTCCTCCATTGATACCCGTACCGAGGCCTTGGTGCAAAAAGGGATGGATCAACTGATGAAGGGGCGGACCGTCTTTGTCATCGCCCACCGCCTTTCTACCGTCCGGAACTCTGACGTGATCATGGTTTTGGAGCAGGGGCGTATTATCGAACGCGGCGATCACGATAAACTGATTGCAGAAAAAGGAAAATATTACCAGCTCTATACCGGAATGTTCGAGTTGGAGTAATGGGAGTGTATTTATGTATCATTTAGCGATTGATATCGGCGCGTCCAGCGGACGCCATATCCTGGGTCATCTGGAGGAAGGAAAACTCCATTTGGAAGAAATCCACCGTTTTGAGAACGGCATTATCGAGCAGAACGGCACCCTCGTCTGGGATATTGAGAGCCTGATGCGGGAAGTCAAAGCCGGCATCGCCAAATGTAAGACGCTGGGAAAGATCCCTGCCACCGTTGCCATTGATACCTGAGGCGTGGATTACGTCCTTTTGGATGAGAATGAAAAAGAGATCCTGCCGGCAGTTTCTTATCGGGACGGAAAGTCTTCACCCCATCCTTGGCAAGGAAGCCCTTGCCGCCAACTTCACCAATGAAGGTGGTATAGATTATCGGTTCCGCTTTTTGAAGAATATCATGGGAATGTGGCTTTTCCAAAATATCCGGAAAAACCTGAATAAAAAATATACCTATGATGAAATGATGCAGATGTCGATGGCAAGCAGCTTCACGGAAAAGATCGATCCGACGGATCAGTCCTTTTTGGCGCAGATCATGTATCAGGAGAATAAGTCCCTTGCAGAGATGCGAGAAATCGTAAAAAATACCTTTGAGATCCGTGCGGTGTAATTCTACACCGCACTTTTTCTTATTATTTACAAAAAATTCAAGACGAATAGCGCGAAATATGATATGATTGTTAAAAGAACCTTAAAACTTTACCCCCTATTTCTTTAAATGTGTTTTTGGTAAAATATTGGTAGATTATAAGGAGGCTGATACAATGTTAGAAACAAAAGGTCTTTATAAAATCTATAAACCGAAAAAAGGCGTTCCGGTCACGGCACTGAAAAATCTTACCATTCGTTTTCCCGATCGGGGGATGGTGTTTTTGCTGGGCAAATCCGGCAGCGGTAAATCCACGCTCTTGAACGTACTGGGCGGACTGGATCGTTATGATCAAGGTGAGATCGTTATTAAGGGGGTCTCTTCCCGGGATTTTAAGCAAAAGCACTTTGATTCCTATCGGAATACATACGTAGGCTTTATTTTCCAGGAGTATAATATTTTGGAAGAATTTACCGTCGGTGCCAATATTGCGCTGGCATTGCAGCTGCAGGGAAAGAAGGCTACCGACGAGGCCATTAACCGAATTCTAAAAGAGGTGGATCTGGAGGGGTACGGCGGTCGGTGTCCCAACGAGCTTTCCGGGGGACAGAAGCAGAGAGTCGCCATCGCCCGGGCGTTGGTCAAAAATCCGGAGATCATCATGGCGGATGAGCCTACCGGCGCGCTGGATTCCGCTACCGGGCGGCAGGTGCTGGAGACCTTGAAAAAGCTTTCCAAGGATCGACTGGTGAT
>JAZQJH010000008.1:0-5358 GCA_045541555.1 Eubacteriales bacterium
ACAGTACCGGCCTCGGCTTCTTTCTCACCGATAATGACCATATAGGGGATCTTCTGCAGCTGCGCCTCGCGGATCTTATAACCGATCTTCTCGTTGCGCTCATCCAGTTCGACGCGCAAGCCGGCATTGCGAAGCTGCTGATAAACCTCTGTGGATTTCTCCATGGTACGCTCGCTGATGGGCAGAACCTTCACCTGAACAGGAGCCATCCAGGTCGGCAGCGCGCCGGCATACTTCTCGATCAAGTACGCCAAAGTACGCTCATAGCAACCCAAAGAGGTACGGTGGATGATATACGGACGAACCTTCTGTCCGTTCTGATCAATATAGGTCATATCAAACTGCTCAGCCAGCAGCTGATCCACCTGAATGGTCACGATGGTATCCTCTTTGCCAAAAACGTTCTTATATTGAATATCCAGCTTGGGACCATAGAAAGCAGCCTCATCGATGCCGATGGTATACTCTACGCCCAGGTCATCCAGGATCTTGCCCATGATACCTTGCGCCTCGTCCCACTGCTCCGGCGTACCGATGTATTTTTCTTTGTTGTTGGGATCCCATTGAGAGAAACGGAAGGTGCAGTCCTCCAGCATTCCCACAGTCTCCAGGCAATATTTCGCCAATTCCAGGCAACCCTTGAACTCTTCCTCCAGCTGATCGGGACGGAGAATTAAGTGACCCTCGGAAATGGTAAACTGGCGCACACGGATCAAACCATGCATCTCGCCGCTTTCTTCGTTGCGGAAGAGAGTAGAAGTCTCACCCAGTCGCATGGGCAGATCGCGATAGGAGCGCATCCGATTGAGATAAACCTGATACTGGAAGGGGCAGGTCATAGGACGCATTGCAAAGCATTCTTTGCTCTCGTCGGTAGGATCGCCCAAGACGAACATCCCGTCCAGATAATGATCCCAGTGACCGGAGATCTTATAAAGATCGCTCTTGGCCATCAAGGGAGTTTTGGTCAAAAGATAACCGCGCTTTTCTTCCTCATCCTCGACCCAACGCTGAAGAGTCTGAATGACCTTCGCACCCTTGGGCAGCAGGATGGGCAAGCCCTGACCCACCACTTCAGAGGTGGTAAAATACTCCAGCTCACGACCCAGTTTATTGTGATCCCGCTTCCGCGCTTCTTCCAGCTGAGCGAGATGGGCTTCCAGATCGGCAGCCTTCATAAAGGAGATGCCGTAAATTCTCTGCAGCATGGTCCGATCGGAGTCTCCGCGCCAATAAGCACCGGTGGAACTCAAAAGCGCAATGGCCTTGATCTTGGCAACGTCAAAGAGATGGGGACCGACGCAAAGATCGGTAAACTCGCCCTGGCGGTAGAAAGAGATCTTCTCCCCCTTGCCGGCGTGCTCCTCGATCAGCTCCAGCTTATAAGGCTCGTCCTTCATCAGTTCCTTGGCTTCCTCAGGAGAAAGCTCAAAGCGCTCCAGACGCAGACGCTCCTTGACGATCTTTTTCATTTCTGCCGTGATCTTGGTGAGATCCTCGGCGGTGAAGGGCTTCTCCACCTCAAAATCATAGTAAAAACCGCTATCTATCGCCGGGCCGATGGCAAATTTCGCCTCGGGAAACAGCCGCTTAACGGCCTGCGCCAGCACATGAGATGTGGTGTGCCAGAAGACCTTTCTTGCCCGCTCATCCTCGAAAGTCAGGGTAGTCACCTCATCCCCTTCCTTCAGAGCATAAGTCAATTCCCGAACCTCTCCGTTCACCAAGGCGCAAAGCGCTTCTCTGGCAACCGCAGGATCCAGCGCGAAAGCCGCATCAAAAACCGATGCACCGGCTTCAGCCTCGATCATCTGACCATTTAATTTTACTTGCATTTCTTTTTCACCACACATTAAAATATTCCAGCTTAAAAACTGTTAAAAATAATTATAACATTACTAAAAATAAATTGCAACTGTTTTACAGTTCAATTTTTGCCATTCCGCCCTCGGAGGTCTCCCGATAGGCGGCGCGGAGATCGCGTCCGGTCTCCTTCATGGTAACGATCACCTTATCCAGCGAGATCTTGCGCGTACTGCTTAAGAAACTGGCAAGATTGACCGCATTGATGGCGCGCATGGCCGCCACCGCGTTCCGCTCGATGCAGGGGATCTGCACCAATCCGCCGATGGGATCGCAGGTCAACCCTAAATGATGCTCGATGGCGATCTCCGCCGCATACTCGATCTTGTCCAGATGCAGACCAAAAAGCTCTGCCAAGGCAGCCGCCGCCATGGCGCAGGCGGTACCGATCTCTGCCTGGCAGCCGCATTCCGCCCCGGAAATAGAGGCGTTGGTCTTAATCAGATTGCCGATAACACCGCCGGCAGCCAATGCCTTGCAGATGTCCTGATCGGTAAAGTTCTGCTTTTGCTGCTGATAATAAAGCACCGCAGGCATGACGCCGGATGCACCGCAGGTAGGCGCGGTCACGATGGTCTCACCGGAAGCATTTTGCTCGCTGGTAGCAAAGGCGTAGGCACAGACCACTCGGTTTTCCCGGGTCTCTGCTGACTCGTCAATGTGCTGCATCTCATAGAGAAACTTCGCCTTTTTCTGCACTTCCAGACCGCCGGGCAGGATCCCCTCGTCCTCTAAGCCGCGCTCGATGGCGGCCTTCATGGCGTTCCAGATCTTTTGAAGATGCGTCCAGACCTCTCTGCCCTCGATCTGCTCCACGTACTGCCAAAGCCGAATTCGCTTCTCCCGGCAATACTCCGCGATCTCCGCAAAGGATTGATGGGGATAGACGATAGGCGCCGCCTGTCCGGGATCCCCCTCCCAGGCGATCCGGCCGCCGCCCACGCTGAACACCCGACTCTCCCCCAGTAAGGTCTCTCCTTTATAAGCCTTGAGATCCATGGTATTGGGATGGGGCAGATCTCCGTTCTCGTCATCAAAAACCACCTTGCAAGGAGTCGGCTCCAATGTACGCTGAATGACCGCGTCCGTGCCATGCCCCCTCCCGGTCTTGGAAAGAGAGCCGTAAAGCACCGCTTCAAACCGGTCTGCAGCAGGATACCGCTCCCGAAAAAGCAGGCAGGCCCGTTCCGGTCCCATGGTATGGGAACTGGACGGGCCACGGCCGATTTTATATAATTGGTCTAAAGATTCCATTCCTTTGTCACTCATCTTTTTAAACCTTTCTATTATCGTGATCAGTCTTATTTTAGTATATCATTTCAGCATTATACTGTCAAGAACGGCGCACCGGCAGAATCACACCGCACGCCATCTTTCTGCCGGCGTTTCCGGACGGCTGGGTACGGAAATCGTCGGGGTCGGTATGCAGTACCACCGAACGCCCCAAGATTTCCCGCACCCTTAATTGACCGGCCAGTACCGCCATAAATCCCCGACCGTCCTCCTCCATCAAAGGCGGCAGATCTCCGGCGTGCTGGGGATGCCAACACTGATCCGGATTATAATGGGGTCCTGTATCGGCAAAAGGCTCGTGGGGAGTCCCTCCTGCGCAACGTCCGCCGTTATGAATGTGCAGACCGAAAAAATGGTTCTCGCAGCTTCCCTCGTGATGAGGCAACCCCTCTGCCTGCACCGCTACCAAGCAACCGTAGGGCGTGTCATAAAACCGCGCCCACCCCTCAATAGCCGGGTATTCCGGCCCGCCGCGCAATTGGGCGACCGCATCCGGAAGTCGTGCCAAAAGACGGGCGAAATCTACTGTATCAAACTGAATTCTATTCATAAAAACCTCATCAAAGTCGTAAATAAAAAGCATAAAACCATGCCGGCAAGGGTGGGGATCAAAGCCGCCATAGCGGTCCAGCCCCAGCTGCCGGTTTCTTTTTTTACCGTCCAAAGGGCGGTGGAGCAAGGCCAATGCAGAAGTGAAAAAAGAATGGTACTGACCGCCGTCTGCCAGGTCCAGCCGTTGACCACCAGCAACTCTCGCATCTCCGCAAGAGAGCCCAGCTCCAGCAGAGAGCCTTCTGCCAAATACCCCATCATGATAATGGGCAAGACGATCTCATTGGCAGGAAACCCTAAAATAAAGGCGATCAAAATCATGCCGTCCATCCCAAAAAGCCGTGCAAAGGGATCGAGAAAGCCGGCGCAATGATGCAAAAGACTGGCATCCCCCACCATCACGTTGGCCATCAGCCAAATCACCAGCCCGGCAGGGGCAGCCACCGCCGCCGCACGCCCCAGGACAAAGAGGGTTCGGTCAAAAATCGACCGCACCAATACCTTTCCCACCTGCGGTTTCCGATAGGGCGGCAATTCCAGCGTAAAGGAAGAAGGCTTTCCGCGCAAAACAGTGACCGAAAGCAGGCGGGAGACGGCAAAGGTCATGCCGATTCCCAAAAGGATCACCCCCGTCAGGATCACCGCCGAAAAAAGCGAATTCCATCCCCCACCCTGCGTCCCCACAAAGAACATGGTGATCAGCGCGATCAAGGTGGGAAACCGCCCGTTGCAGGGCACAAAGTTGTTGGTCAGAATCGCAATCAACCGCTCCCGGGGCGAATCAATGATCCGGCAGCCGGTGATACCGGCTGCATTGCACCCAAAGCCCATGCACATGGTCAACGCCTGCTTTCCGCAGGCGCGGCACCGATGAAAGGGTTTATCCAGATTATAGGCGATGCGGGGCAGATACCCTGCATCCTCCAAAAGGGTAAAGAGCGGAAAAAAGATAGCCATGGGCGGTAGCATGACGGAAACCACCCAAGCCAGCACCCGATAGACCCCCAGCACCAACGCACCGTGCAACCAATCCGGCGCGTTTAAAAACTGAAAAAGCTCGGTCAGCCGATCCTGCACCCAAAAGAGTCCGTCACTCAAAAGCGCCGAGGGATAATTGGCACCCACGATGGTCAGCCAAAAGACCCCCGCCAATAAAAGAAGCATCAGCGGATAAGCCGCCAGCCGATGGGTCACGACCCGATCCACTTTGCGATCCAGCTGATTATAACACTCCTTTTTACAGGTCACCACCTGCCCGGCAAGCTCCTCCGCCGCCGTCACTAACGCCCCCACGATCCGATCTTTCAGCGCGGCACCTTCGATACCCTGCTCCGCAAGATACGTCCTTGCTTTGACTATCGCCTCCGAAACCATCGGGTTTTCATTCAAATCTTCTCCTAAATATTTTTTTAATTCTTCCATCAATGCCGGATCAGGATCCAATAATTGCAGGCTGAGCCAGCGCGTCCGGATCCTTCCCTCCCACCGCGCGAGGGTCGGTTCCACCATGGCAATGGCCTCTTCGATCGAAGCATCATATTGTACCAGATACCCCTCCGGCGGCTCCCCCGCCACCAAAGCATCCAAAGCTTCGGTAAAGGCACGGAGGGTCTTTTTCTTCTGCGCCACCGTTCCCACCACCGGAACCCC
>JAZQJH010000009.1:0-1956 GCA_045541555.1 Eubacteriales bacterium
ACTGCCCGAAGAGGAAGAAGGACAACTCAATTCCATAAACTTCCCATCCTGCACCATGCCCAGCATTGCAGAACCGCCGCCGTCCACATTCATAAGACTGCAGACGTCCGGGAAGAGCTTTCGGGCAATGGCGATCATCTCCCGATAATCCGCACCGGTCGAACGCCAGGTGCGCCCGGAATAGACCAAGATCACCAGATCGCCATCCTTGGTGGTACCGATGGCGGTGCGGGGATGCTTGACCATGGTATGCAGACTGGACTCCTGGGTCTGCCGGGAAAGGGGCGACATCCACCCCTCCTTGCGGAACCATTCCTCCGTAGCTTGTTCGTCGCCATCGCTGAGGCTCACGCCGTCCAGGATCAAGGAAAGACCGCCGCCATAAGCCCAGCGTACCGTTTTCCAGATCTCAGGGTCGATTTCGGCAGGCGCATCCAGCAAGACGGAAAAATCCAGCTTACTTGTATCAAAATAGCCATCCTGCAATTCCGGCAAGGAAAGCGTCTCCAAGAGTTCTTCACCCAAAGACTGCTCAAGGGAAACCACCACACCGATTCCCGGCAGGATCACGTCCCCCTTGCGGATACAGGTGATCTTATCCTGCAAAATGACGATGTTGACCCGTCCCTCGCCCACCATTCTGCGGTAGACGGAAGAATCTTCCTCCTCATCGGGCAGGGATGCATAGGGGGTCAAGACGCAGACCGGGGCAGTCAAAGTTTCGGGATCCACCTGATCTGCCGACCAGGAAACAGACGTCTCCCCTACTGTTAAAGTACCGCCGCCCAGCCGAAAATTAAAGAAGAGAAACTCCCCGTTTTCCTTCATGGCTAAGCAGGTTTTGCGGAAAAGCGGAAAGGTCTCGATCCGCTTTCCGTCCCGCTCATAGAGCATATAGTCCAAATGCCCGGCAGCCACGTCTGCCTGCTCCAAGGGGCGGTCATTCCGTAAAGTATTATAAAGATTCGCCAGACGCGCCGTCAGGAAAAAGAGGAAATTCGACACCACGCCGACCCCTTTTTCTCCCATCTTCTCAAACATCTGTCGAAGCCCCTGCCCTTTTTCGCAGGCCAAGACCCGCGCCATCCGCGCCTTTTTCGCGCGTACCGCCTGCACCAGAATTCCGGGCTGCGGTTGACTGCTGTCCCGGCAGATGGCTTGCTCCTCTAAATTCTCGTCAAAATAAACGGAGTGATACTGAATGTTTTTAAAGCCGTCCAGATACGCCTTGATGGCTTGATCGCGCAGATGATCAAAATCCTCCATACCCTTTGGGGGCTGCATGGGGATGCCCCAATCATGAAACCGCGCACTGCTTTGATAGATATCCATAAAATATTGCGGGTATTTCTGATAGAGTTCCACCGGCGTACAGCGATAAATCTCATCGCCGAAATCCTCCCAAAGCCGCGCCAAGTGCCAGTAAGAGATCCGGGTGGTTGAAGTGATCCGCACCCATTTTGAAATATCAAAACCGGCAGGAATAAAGACTGCGCAAGCCGGCTCTCCGTTCATTTGGTTGAGTACCGCCCGGCTCTGATACCCTCGGGCAACGGCATAGACCGCCGCATCCAGCAGAAGACCTCTGCAATTCAAAAGCCCCTCCTCGCCATATACCAAAAGGCAAGCTTTTCCGCCGTCGATCTCAGCTTGCAGCTCCGCATCATATTGAATTCCTTCTTGCAGATCCGTTTTCAGATAGCGATAGCCTGCCGGCAAAAGCTCCCGGGTCGGCAAAAGCTGACCGGACTCCCGGCTGACTAAAAAATAGACGTTTTTCCCCTCTGCCTTTCGCAGATCCTCTTGCATCAAGCCATAGAATTCCGCCTCGCAAAGGGCGATCATCACTGCCTCGCACTCCGAAAGCCGTGCCTCGATCTTTGCACGCTGATCAATCGCAGTCGGCGCAAATGCGGCGCCTTTTTTTATCTGGTGCGCACGCATCCGTTCCATCGC
>JAZQJH010000010.1:0-138792 GCA_045541555.1 Eubacteriales bacterium
AAACTTGAACCCGCCGCAAAGCAGCATATTTCGGTGCTTTTTATCCAATTTGTTCTCGCAAGGCGGCAGCCTTGCTTCATCCAAATTGGGCAAAAATCCCGCAAAATCTTCTCGCTTTGCGGTCGAAGATTTTGAAAAGAGCGTTTTTTTGTTCAATCGATGCATAAAACGCAGCCAATACTGCCGTATTGGCGAGTATTTTAACGAAGAGTGAGCGGTAATCCGCCTTTTTAAAACAAGGATCGGATTATTCGCTCCACCCTAAGGAGATAGAATGGGCTTTTTTGAACGATTAAAGCAAGGTCTTTCCAAGACCTCAAAGAATATTTCCTCCCGGATCGATTCGGTTTTGGCCGCTTTCGGCAAGATTGATGAAGATCTCTTTGAAGAATTGGAGGAAGCCTTGATCATGGCGGATATTGGCGTCGATACCACCATGGAGATCATCGAGCGGCTCCGTAAGGAGGTGCGCCAGGGTCGGATCACCAAGCCGGAGGAGATCAAATCTCAGCTGGTGGAGATCATTGGCGGCATCATGGAGGAGGAGGTGGCTCCTCTTCGGCTGGAGACTAAGCCCTCGGTGATCCTGCTGATCGGCGTCAACGGCGTGGGCAAGACCACCACCGCCGCAAAATTGGCAAAGATCTATAAGGATCAAGGAAAAAAGGTTATTTTCGGCGCCGCCGATACCTTCCGTGCCGCCGCTGCGGAGCAGCTTTCCGAATGGGCGGATCGGGTCGGTGTGGACATTATCAAAAGCCAGCAGGGGGCAGACCCTGCGGCGGTGGTATTTGATACCATCTCTGCCGCCCGGTCCCGCGGATGCGATATGATCATCTGCGATACCGCCGGCCGGCTTCATAATAAGGCCAATCTGATGGGCGAGCTGGCGAAGATCCAAAAGGTGATCGCCGGTCAGCTGCCGGATGCGGATATGGAAGTGCTTTTGGTGCTGGATGCCACCACCGGTCAAAACGCCATGAACCAGGCTTCGGAGTTTAAAAAGGTCACCGCTCTGACCGGCGTGATCCTGACCAAGCTGGACGGCACCGCTAAGGGCGGTATGGCGATCCCGCTGAAAGCCGAGATGGGCTTGCCCATCCGTTTTATCGGCGTGGGAGAGCAGATGGACGATCTGCAGCCCTTCAATGGCCATGACTTTGCGAAAGCATTATTTTGAGGTGTGGAATGAGAATTGACGGACGAACAGAAAAACAGTTGCGCAAAATCGAAATTATAAAAGACTATACCATGCATGCTGAGGGAAGCGTCCTCTATTGCCAGGGCAATACCAAGGTGATCTGCACCGCGACGGTGGAGGAGAGCGTTCCGCCCTATCTTTTGGGCACCGGCAAGGGCTGGGTGACGGCGGAGTATTCCATGCTCCCCCGGGCAACGGCTACCCGGAATAAGCGTGATATCAGCAAATTGAAGCAGGCGCCCCGTAGTACCGAAATTCAGCGATTGATCGGTCGTGCATTGCGCGGTGCGGTGGATCTCACCCTTTTGGGAGAGCGGAGCATCGTCATCGACTGCGACGTCATCCAGGCAGACGGCGGTACCCGTTGCGCTTCCATCAGCGGCGGCTTCGTCGCATTGGCGCTGGCAATTCAGCGCTTGATGGACGAGGGTAAGCTGGAGCAAAACCCCATCAAAAAGCAGGTGGCGGCCATCTCGGTGGGCGTCCTGGACGGCACGCCGTCCCTGGATCTTTGCTACCAGGAGGATAGCCGTGCCGATACGGATATGAACGTCATTATGTCGTCGCTGGGTGGCTTTATTGAAATTCAAGGCACCGCCGAGGGCGAAGAGTTTGATAAAAAGCAGCTGGATACCCTCTTGAGCCTTGCCAAAGGCGGCTGTACCAAGATCTTTAAGGCGCAGAAAAAGGTGCTGGACTAATGGAAAAGAAATTCGTCATTGCCACCAATAACGCCCATAAGGTCATCGAATTTAAAAAGATCCTTGCCCCCTTGGGCATTGAGTGCGTCTCTTTAAAGGAGATGGGCATCCTCTGCGATGCGGAGGAGACCGGCACCACCTTTGCGGAAAATGCCTATATCAAGGCAAAAGCCGTATATGATATCTGTAAATTACCGACCGTCGCCGATGATAGCGGCATCTGCGTGGATGCCTTGGGCGGCGATCCGGGAATCTATTCCGCGCGGTACGGCGGCGAGGGGTACGACGACCCCGGCCGGATGTACCTGCTGCTCCGTAATATGGAGGGAAAGGAAAATCGCGCGGCGCACTTCACTTCGTCTATCAGTTGCGTGCTGGATGAGGAGACGGTCGTTACTGCCGAAGGATATATCTACGGGCAGCTGACCCATGAACCCCGCGGTACCAATGGATTTGGTTATGATCCCATCTTCCTGCCGGACGGGTACTCTATGACCACCGCCGAGATGGAAGGGGAGGAAAAAAATGCCATCAGCCACCGGGGCAACGCCCTTCGGGAACTGGCGGAGAAATTAAAGGAGTATTATCATGCTGACGCTGACCAGTAAGCAAAGAGCAAAGCTGAGAGGTCTGGCATCCAAGGAGGATACCATCTTTCAGCTGGGTAAGGAAGGAATTACCGAAAACTTCATTAAGAGCGTAGACGCGGCGCTGTCCGCCCGGGAACTGATCAAGTTCAAGGTGCTGGAAAACGCGATGATCGATCGTAAAGCCGCCGCCGAGGAGATCGCCAAAGAGACCGGTAGTATCGTCGTCACCGTCATCGGGACGAAGATCGTCCTTTACCGCCCTGCGGAAAAACCGGTTATTCAATTATAATATGGGAAAAATACTGTTGTTTGGCGGGACGTTTGACCCGCCGCATAAAGGGCACCGCCATCTGATGGATGCCGCCCTGCAGCAGCAACGCTTTGATCGGGTCTTTTTGATCCCGTCGTATATCCCACCCCATAAGGATCATCGACCGTCCCTTTCCTTTGCATCGCGCAAGGGATTGCTTTTGGATCGGTTCGGGGATATTCCCGGTATCGAGGTGCTGGATATTGAGCAAAAAAGGGAAGGCAAAAGCTATACGGTGGATACCGTAACCGCTTTGCAAAAGCAACACCCAAACGATACCTTCTATTTTTTAATAGGAAGCGATATGTTTCTCTGCTTTGATCGTTGGTATCGTGCGGATGAACTGCTCCGCAAGCTGATTTTGGTGGTTGGTTCCCGGGAGACCGGGGATTATCCGCAGCTGGAAGCTAAGAAAAAGCAGTTGGAGGAGCGGTTTGAATGTAAAGGAATTATCCTTTGCAAGATGGATGCGATGGTCTGCGCTTCCAGTACCCTGCGTGCAGCCGGAGACGGCATGGCAGAACGGGTTCTGGAATTTATGGATCAGGAAATGGATCTGAAAAGAGTGCGCCATACCATGCAGGTGGCGGACTATGCAAGAGCGCTTGCGCCAAAATTCGGCATTGATCCGGAAAAGGCGTACCTTGCCGGACTGCTGCATGATTGCACCAAGTGTTATCCTGCGGAATGGCACCTTGCTTTTGCAAAGGAGCAGGGGATTGTCCTCTCCGATGAGGATCGCGCCTGCCCCCAGATCCTGCATCAGTATACGGCGCCGCTCTTTGCCCGCAAGGAATGGGGTTGCCGGGATGAAGAGATTCTTTCCGCCATCGCTTGCCATACCACCGGCAAACCGGGGATGAACGCGCTGGAGATGTTGCTCTTCTTTGCAGACGCCTGTGAGCCGGGGCGGGACTACCCCCGAGTAGCAGAGCTTCGCGCGCTGGGGGAGCAAGATCTTAAAAAAGGAACCTTGGCGCTTTTGGAGCACACCGTTTCCTATTTAAATAGTAAAAAACAATTCCTGCATCCGCAGACCGCGGCGGCAAGGGATGATTTAATAAAGGAGCTTGAAAAGAATGGATGAAGCTATTAAAATAGCAGTAAAGGCGCTGGATAGCAGAAAGGCGATGGACATCGAGGTTCTGCATATCGGTAGCCTGACCGTCATGGCGGATTACTTTGTGATCTGCTCCGGTTCCTCCGGTACCCAGATTCGTACGCTGGGTGATGAGGTGGAATTCCAGCTCAAAGAGCAGCTGGATTTGATGCCGCTTCATCGGGAGGGTTCGGCTGCCTCTAACTGGGTGTTGCTGGACTATGGTTATTTTATCGTGCACGTATTTCACCGGGATGCCCGCGATTTTTATAAGCTGGAGCATCTCTGGGCGGATGCAGACCGGGTAGACCCGGAAAGTTTGATCAATCAAGAGGGGGAAGAAAGCAATGAAGTATGAGTATAGTGCCATTGAGAAAAAATGGCAGAAGTATTGGGATGAGCATGAAAGCTATAAGGTAGAGATCGACCATAATAAGGAGAAATTCTACGCGCTGGTCGAGTTCCCTTATCCGTCCGGCCAGGGTCTGCACGTGGGTCATCCTCGCTCCTATACGGCGCTGGATATCGTCAGCCGTAAAAAGAGAATGGAGGGCTATAACGTCCTTTATCCCATGGGATGGGATGCTTTCGGTCTGCCCACCGAGAACTTTGCAATCAAGAATAAGATCCATCCGGCTATCGTAACGGAGAATAATATCGCCCGTTTCAAGAGCCAGCTGAAATCCTTGGGTCTTTCCTTCGACTGGAGCCGTGAGGTCAATACCACCGATCCCGAATATTATAAGTGGACCCAGTGGATCTTCCTGCAGCTCTTCAAGAAGGGGCTCGCTTATAAGAAGGAGATGAACGTCAACTGGTGTACCGGCTGTAAGGTCGTTTTGGCAAACGAAGAAGTGGTAAACGGCGTTTGCGAGCGTTGCGCCAGCCCGGTCGTTCATAAGGTGAAGAGCCAGTGGATGCTGAAAATCACCGAGTATGCCGAAAAGCTGATTGAGGGCTTGGAGGGCGTGGATTTCATCGAGCGCGTCAAGACCCAGCAGCTGAACTGGATCGGGAAGTCCACCGGCGCCACCGTTCGTTTCGGCACCACCGTTGGTAACGAGCTGGAGGTCTATACCACCCGTCCTGATACCCTTTTCGGTGCTACTTATATGGTTATTGCACCCGAGCATCCCTTAATCGATACCTATAAGGATCAGCTTTCGAACTATGATGAGGTGATTGCTTATCGGAATACCGCCGCCGCCAAGAGCGATTTTGAGCGTACAGAGCTGGTAAAGGATAAGACCGGCGTTAAGCTGGAGGGGATCCGCGGTATTAACCCCGTCAACGATCAGGAGATCCCCATCTTCGTTTCCGACTATGTGTTGATGTCCTATGGTACCGGCGCCATCATGGCAGTCCCTGCCCATGATACCCGGGACTATGAGTTTGCCAAGGTCTTTGATCTGCCTATCATCCAGGTGGTCGCCGGCGGCGATATTTCCGAGGCGGCCTTTACCGACGTGGCTACCGGTACGCTGATGAACAGCGGATTTTTGGACGGTCTTTCGGTGGAAGAGGCGAAGAAAGCCATCATCGAGCATCTTGCCAAGACCGGCAAGGGCGAGCCGAAGACCAACTATAAGCTTCGTGACTGGGTCTTCTCCCGTCAGCGTTATTGGGGCGAGCCCATTCCCATCGTCCATTGCCCCAAGTGCGGCCCCGTGGCATTGCCGGAAGAGCAGCTGCCCCTCTTGCTGCCGGACGTAGAAAGCTATGAGCCCACCGATAACGGCGAAAGCCCCTTGGCTGCTATGGAAAGCTTTGTCAATACCACCTGTCCGCAGTGCGGTGCCGCCGCCAAGCGTGAGACCGATACCATGCCCCAGTGGGCAGGCTCTTCCTGGTACTTCCTGCGCTATATGGATCCCCATAATAAAGAAGCGCTGGCTTCTCCTGAGGCATTGGAGTATTGGGGTCCCGTAGATTGGTATAACGGCGGTATGGAGCATACCACCCTCCATCTGCTTTATAGCCGTTTCTGGCATAAGTTCCTCTATGATATTGGTGTGGTCAAGACTGCTGAGCCGTACGCCAAGCGTACCTCCCACGGCATGATCCTGGGTGAGGGCGGTGAGAAGATGTCCAAATCCCGCGGCAACGTGGTCAACCCCGACGATATCGTTCGTGATTACGGTGCCGATACCCTCAGAACCTACGAGATGTTTATCGGCGACTTTGAAAAGAGCGCACCCTGGAATACCGCCAGCATCAAGGGCTGTAAGCGGTTCTTGGAGAAGTCCTTCAACCTGCTGGATATCCTCACCGAGGGCGATGAGATCTCTTCCGAGCTGGAGCGCGCCTTCCATCTGACCATCAAGAAGGTGGGCGATGATATTGATCACCTCAAGATGAATACTGCGCTGGCTGCTCTCATGAGCTTGATCAATGAGATCACCGCTAAGGGCAGTATTAATAAGAAGGAACTGGAGATCTATATCAAGATGCTTTATCCCTTTGCTCCGCACCTGGGTGAGGAGATGTGGGAGACTGCCGGCTTTGAGGGGGATATGACCTATACACCCTGGCCTGCATACGATGAAGCCAAGACCAAGGCGTCCGAGGTGGAGATTGCCGTTCAGGTTCTGGGCAAGATCAAGAGCCGCGTCATGATCCCGGCAGAAGCTACCGAGGAAGAGGTGCTGACTATCGTCCGTGCAGATGAAAAGGTCGCCGCACTCTTAGAGGGCAAGAATATCGTCAAGGTCATCTACGTCAAAGGGAAGCTGATCAACCTGATCATCAAGTAATAAAACACAATTCCGGGAGGCGAAAGCCTCCCGGAATATGATATTTTTATAAAAAGCGCTTGACATTCTATGTCCGTTGTGCTAATATATTTTAGCAAATCTGTGCGGGTGTAGCACATCGGCTAGTGCATCGGCCTTCCAAGCCGAGGAGGTGGGTTCGATTCCCATCACCCGCTCCATTATGCGCTGATAGCTCAGCTGGATAGAGCATCTGCCTTCTAAGCAGAGGGTCAGGGGTTCGAGTCCCTTTCAGCGCGCCATAAAAAGTAAGAGTACCTTTTGGTACTCTTATTTTTTATATCACGAGGGACTCGAACCCTGAGAGGGCACAATCCGTCAATAAAAACAGTCCGGGCGACTGTTTTTTAGGATTGTGGTGCGCAGACGGGTACTGCGAGCGGTGCGGAGCGGTCGTCAAGCAAGGTGGCGAAGCCACGTCCCTTTCAGCGCGCCAAAAACCAGGGCACCAAAAGGTGCCCTGGTTTTTTTATTCATTTATCAAAATTCTCATCGCGGCAAATACTTTACTTCCTACTGTCGGCAGACCGGAGGTGGCGTTATAGCTTGCGGCGAGGGTTTCATCGTCAGCGTCGGGGTCGGCGAGGATCGCATCCCGTACTTTATAAAGCGCCTCGGCGCAGTCGTCGATGCAGCGGTCGATCTCTGCTTTGCCCGCCACGATCGGACCGCAGGGGTGGTAATCATGCGCCATGATCAGCGTTTCGGCATCCAGATCATGAAGCTTTTGCAGCGCCGGAATATGAAGTGTCGGACACTTGATATTGGCGCCCCACTTGCCGGAGCCATAGATGCCGTAGACCTGCAAGGAATCGCCGGTCATGAGGGTCTTGGTTCGCAGATCGAAAAGACCGCCGGCATCTGCCGTATGCCCGGGGATTAAAATATGCCGCAAGCACCCGGCTACTATTTCTCCATCCTCCAGCGTTTGGATGGCATGATCGGCATACTTTTCCGCAAGGGAAGGGCTGTTGGATAGAATGACAGCGTGGGGGAGAGCTTCGATCAGCCAAGGGAGACCGCCGGCGTGATCGCTGTGGTTATGGGAAATGAAAATATATTTGATTTCTTCTTTTTCAATGCCCAGCTCTGCCAGGGTCGGCAAAATTTGCTCCTTGACGTCTTCTTCAAAGGTGGCGGCATCAAAGAGTACTACGCCCTCTTCGGTTTTGATAAAAAGGACGGTGGTATAAATATCCTTATAGGGAATGGTCAGCCGATGGATGTGGTTGTTGATTTTGTTGATCTGCATAGTTTTAAACTCCAAAAGCGTTTTTAAAAATTATATAATGTATTCTTTTGAAATACAAGTGATTGTGGTAAAAATGTGGGATATAAAGAGCAGAAATGCATATTGATTTCCCGGTGGCACTGTGATAGAATAATCCTGAGGTGATTTCCGTGTTTGATAAACTGAATAAATTATTAGATCTTTTTATAGATATGGGGATTCCCGGCTATGATTGCCGGATCCTGAAGGATGGAGAATGTATCTATCACCGGATGGATGGCTATGCAGATCTGGAGCAAAAACTGCCCATGACCGGAAAGGAACGTTATAATATTTATTCCTTCTCCAAGGCTATTACCTGTGCGGCGGCGCTCAAAGCATGGGAAAAGGGTCTTTTTCGCCTGGAGGATCGGCTTTCCGACTATCTGCCGGAGTTTTCGGAGATGACGGTGCTTTCCGAAGATGGGACGGTTCGCAAGGCGCAGAACCCCATTCTGATCAAGCATTTATTTGCCATGACCGCCGGTCTGCATTATAAGACGAAGGCGGAGATCTTTGAAAAGGCGCGGCAGGATACGGACGGACGTTGTCCCACTCGGGAGACCGTGAAGTATCTCGCAACGGAGCCTTTGCTCTTCGAGCCGGGCACCCGGTGGAATTATAGCTTTTGCCACGACGTTTTGGCGGCGGTGATCGAGGTGGTGACCGGTCAGCGGTTTAACGATTACCTCAAGGAGCATATTTTTGCCCCGCTTGGTATGATACAGACGACCTTTTTGCTTCCTGCCGATGAGCTGGATACCATTACACCCCAGTATCGTTTTAATAAGGAAACGAAAAAGGCAGTGGATTGCGGCAAGGAGATTTGCCTTTATAAATTTGGTTCGGAATATGAAAGCGGCGGTGCCGGCGGTATTTCGACGATGGAGGATTATCTGAAGTTTTTGGAAGCCCTCCGCAAAGGAGAAGTGCTGAAGCCGGAAACGATGGAGCTGATGCTGCGCGATCAGCTGAATGAAGATGCCAGAAAAAACTTTTGGTATCCCTGCCACAGCTACGGCTTGGGAACTCGGGTGCCCCTTGCCGGCAAAAGTAACGATTACGGCTGGGGCAGTGCATCGGGAATGCTCCATCTGGTGGTTCCTGAGCATGGCATTACTGCCGTTTATATGCAGCATTTGTTGGTCTCTCCTAATACCACGCTGAGAAAGACCATCCTGGTGCCCACCATCGTCAATGCAGTGCTGGGAGAGGGGACGGTTCCTTACCCCGAGATCGACGAGTCTTCTCAGGAACTGCTTTCAAATTACTTATAAGAAAAAATGTTCCAAAAAAGGATCGCTTGGTGTAAAGTATTTTTGCTTTTTGCCGGGTGATATGCTTTCTTCGGTTCCGTGAAGGCGGCTTGGCTGTAGACAAAGCGTTATTTCAGCCGTGCCGATTGGCTGGACTTGATCGCATTTATGAAAAAACATTGACAAACCCGGAAAATTATGCTAAACTGCATATTAAGTTAAGGGAGTAGTCAGCACAGCAGTGTGTGATGAAGCCAACATCATGAAGGCGGATCGTCTTCTGGCTTTGTTTTGGAATGACGAGACTTATCTGCTTTCATGCAGATAAGTCTTTTTTTTATCACAATTGTGCATACTACTTAATATTAAGACTGGAGGAAAAGAATGAAAGAGTATTTGTCGGAAGTGCAAGAGGTCCTCGATTCGCAGAAATCTTCTGCCGAGGGTCTTAGCAGCGCGGAAGCGCAAAAGCGTCTTGCAGAGATCGGCCCCAATAAGCTGGCCGAGGGCAAGAAGGAAAGCCTGATCCACCGTTTCTTTAAGCAGCTGGCTGAGCCTATGACCATCATTTTGATCGTGGCGGCTTTGATCTCTGCTTTCATGGCAGTTTGGGAGAAGGAATTCCCCTCTGATGTTATCATTATTATGGCGGTGGTGCTGATCAACGCCATCCTGGGCGTTTTTCAGGAGAGCAAGGCTGAGAAGGCTATTGAGGCTCTGCAGGAGATCGCGGCAGCTACCTCTAAGGTCATTCGCGACGGGCACCAGATCACCGTCCGCAGCGAAGAGCTGGTTCCCGGCGATATCATCGTCCTGGAGGCCGGTGACGCCGTTCCGGCGGATGCCCGTATCATCGAATGCGCCAGCATGAAGATCGAGGAAGCGGCGCTGACCGGTGAGTCCGTCCCCGTGACCAAGGAAAGCGAAGCCCTCAAGGCCGGCGCCAATGGCGACGTAGCGCTGGGCGACCGCAAGAATATGGTCTTTATGGGCAGCACCGTCGTTTACGGACGCGGTAAAGCCGTCGTTGTCGGTACCGGAATGGAAACCGAGATGGGTAAGATTGCCGACGCTCTGGCGCAGGCAGAGGAGGGCAAGACTCCCCTGCAGATGAAGCTGGCAGGACTCAGCAAGATCTTGACCTATCTGGTTATCGGTATCTGCGTCATTATCTTTGGTGTTAACCTGGTGCGTGCGCTGATCGGCGGGGATCTCTCTGCCGCCGTCGTACTGGATACCTTTATGATCGCGATCTCTCTGGCGGTTGCCGCCATCCCCGAGGGTCTGGCAACGGTGGTTACCATCGTGCTTTCCATCGGCGTGACCAATATGTCTAAGAGAAGCGCCATCATCCGGAAACTGACCGCAGTAGAGACATTGGGTTGTACCCAGATCATCTGCTCCGATAAGACCGGTACGCTGACCCAGAATAAGATGACCGTCGTCGAGCATTACGGCGAGGATGAAACTCTTTTGGCTACCGCTATGTCTCTCTGCTCCGATGCTGAGCTGGATGAGGAAGCCGGCGAAGCCATCGGTGAGCCCACCGAGTGTGCGCTGGTTAACTATGCCAATAAGCTGGGTCTTAATAAGAACGTTCAGAAAAACGAGCTGGTTCGCGTGGGCGAAGTGCCCTTCGATTCCGGCCGTAAGATGATGTCTACCGTTCATAAGGATGCAAGCGGTGGCTTGATCCAGTTCACCAAGGGCGCTCCCGATGAAGTGCTGAAGAGATGCGTGAAAGCGCTGATCGGCGGTAAGGAAGTGGAGATGACCGAGGAGATCCGCAAGGAGATCCTGACCGCCAATAAGGCGATGGCGGATAAGGCTCTGCGTGTCCTTTCCGTTGCCCAGAAGAAGCTGGATGAAGAGCCTGCTGCTTATGAACCCGAGACGGTGGAGTGCGAGCTCTGCTTTGTGGGTCTTGTGGGCATGATTGACCCGGTTCGTCCCGAGGTAAAGCCTGCTATTGATGAGTGCCGCAGCGCCGGCATCCGTGCCGTGATGATCACCGGTGACCATAAGGATACCGCCGTGGCTATCGCGATGCAGCTTGGCATCATCGAGAGCCCCGACCAGGCTATCACTGGCGCTGAGCTGGATGAGATCTCTGATGAAGAATTTGAAGCGAAGGTAGAGCAGTATTCCGTCTACGCGCGCGTGCAGCCGGAGCATAAGACCCGGATCGTCAACGCTTGGCGTAAGAAGGGCAAGGTCACCGCAATGACCGGCGACGGCGTCAACGACGCGCCCTCTATCAAGAATGCAGATATCGGCGTTGGTATGGGTATCACCGGTACCGACGTTACTAAGAACGTGGCCGATATGATTCTGGCAGACGATAACTTTGCCACCATCGTGTCCGCTGCTGCTGAAGGCCGCCGGATCTATGACAATATCCGTAAGGCCATCCAGTTCCTTTTGGCTTCCAACCTCTCCGAGGTTCTGACTATCTTCTTTGCCACCCTTTTTGGATGGACCATCTTCCAGCCGGTGCATCTCCTTTGGATCAACCTGATCACCGACTGTTTCCCGGCTCTTGCTTTGGGTATGGAGAAGCCGGAGGCAGACGTTATGAAGCGTTCTCCCCGCGATTCCAGAGAAGGCATCTTTGCCGGCGGCTTGGGATTCGCAGTCGGCTACCAGGGCTTCCTGGTGACCCTCATTACCCTGGCATCTTACGTCATCGGCCGCTACTGGCTGGCTGAGCTGCATCATGCTGAGGCAATTGCCCAAGGTCTTTATAATGCTGCTGATCTGGGTACCAGCATGGCGTTCCTGACCCTCTCTATGGCAGAGATCTTCCATTCCTTCAATATGCGCTCTCTCCACGGTTCCATCTTTACCATGAAGAGCCAGAATAAGTGGCTCTGGGGTGCCGGAATTCTCTCCTTCCTGCTGACCACCCTGGTCATCGAGGTGGACTTCCTGGCGAAGGCCTTTAATCTGGCGCATCTGGATCTGATGGAGTATGGTATTGCAATGGCGCTGGCCATTTGTATCATTCCCATCGTTGAGTTTATCAAGATCTTCTCTCGGATGCACGATAAAAAGCGCAGCAAATAATGAAATAATTCCCCCTGCTTCGGCAGGGGGATATTTTTTTGTTCTTTTGCCGATAATAATGTGGAAAAGGGGGCAAAAAATGGAATTTAAGAATAACTTTGAGGAAAATTTAAAATTATTTCAGGATGCCTTTGATAAAGACGATACCTTTAAGATGAAGTTCATCCGCAATCCGCACCATCCGGAGCTTCAGATGGTGGCGTTGCTTTCCGGCGCCATGGTCAGCAGCGACGTCACCGATCGGGACGTGCTTTTAAGTCTGGCATCCTTTGATTTCGAGCCGACGGTCGAGGGGGCGTTGGCAGGCGGCATCGGCAACCATAGCGTAGAGGTGAGCGACGATCTACAAAAGGCGATGATCCAGATCGGTGCCGGAGATTGCGTGGTACTGGTGGGAGATGAGCCGCGGTGCATCATTATTGATGCTAAGGGGATGCCCAAGCGCGGCAACGATATTCCCGAGACGGAGATCTCGCTTTTGGGCCCTCAGGATGGATTTAATGAAAATATCATGGGCAACCTGGGACTTTTGAAAAAGCGGATCGCTACTCCGGATCTGAAATGTGAGTTCGTAACCGCCGGTAAGCGGTGTAATAATAAATTGGCCATCTGCTATCTGGACGGGGTAGTGCGCCCCGAGCTGGTGGAGGAGGTAAAGGCGCGGATCCAAAAGATCTATATTGATTTTGTGCCGGACGGCAATGTCCTTGCGGAGTTGATTCGGGACTGTCCGTATTCGATCTTTAAGACGGTGGGCAAGACCGGCCGTCCGGACGTACTGGCATCCAAGCTCCTGGAGGGACGGATCGGTGTGATCATGGACGGCTCTCCTGTCGCCATCACCGTCCCTTATATTTTTGCCGAGGCCTTTCAAAGTCCCGACGATTATTATCAGAGCTATCTCTACGCCAATATCGGCAGGGTACTGCGGTATCTCGGTTTTTTGATCGCCGTCTTTTTGCCGGGTTTTTATCTTTCGGTGGTCAATTTTAATCCCGGCGTACTGCCGGCGCATTGGCTTTATACGGTCCTTGCATCTTCGGAGGGGGTGCCCATCCGGACGGTGACGGAGATGCTGCTCCTCTTTTTTGCCTTTGAAATTCTCCGGGAGACCGGATCCCGAATGCCGGCGGGGCTGGGGCTTGCCTTGAACGTGGTGGGGGCGGTGATCTTGGGGGATGCGGCGGTGACCAGTAATATTGTCTCCACCCCCATGGTGATCATCGTTGCCTTTTCCGGCGTCACCGGTCTGATGGTCAAGGATCTCAAAGGACCGGTTTTTTATCTGCGGCTGGGAGCAATCCTTGCCGGCGCAGTGTTTGGCTTACCGGGGCTTGCCTTGATGGCAGTGGCGACGCTGCTGCATTTGGCGTCGTTGAACTCTCTGGGGGTGCCCTTTCTCTATACCCTTGGCCATAAAAGCGGTTGTCAGGACACCTTTTTTCGGACGCCTTATTGGCGGATGGTCTGGCGCCAAGAACGCTTTACCGCCAATCAAAGGAGGCAAAAATGAAACGATTGATAATGAAATATATGACGGTGACGGTGTTTTTAGTTGCTGCCGTTTTCGGCTCCTTTTCTATTCCGCGCCGGGAGCTGCGCTCCACCGGACAGGTGGCAGGGATTGCGCTGGACGAGGTGGAGGGAAAACTGCGTGCAACCTTCGAGCTTTACGCCCCTTCCTTGGACGAGCCCATCGGCAAAAGCCGCCAGACGGTCGTTACCGTCGGCGAAAGTCTGCAGGAATGTATGGATCGGGCACAGCTTTCCGGCGGTGAAAGTCTTTTTGCCGACGATATTTCGGCGCTCATCCTTTCCGGTGCGGAGGATCATTTTCTGCTTCAAAAGGTTTACGAACATTATCGGCTTTTGAAAAACGATCAGATGGATCTGCCGGTGTTCTTTACCTTCGGGCAGGATGCCGGTCGTATTTTTGAGGGGGAAGGGGCGGTGCTTTCCGGAGAATTGGCGGAGAGCGGAAAGGCATTGCATAAACTGCAGACCATTCGGGATCTGGTCAACGGCTCCGGAGAACGGGTGTTGATCCGAGGGGAGGGGTGTTATGAAATTATTTCGTAGTGCATTACTGCTTTTAGGGGAGACTGCCGCTCTTGGCTGGTTCATTCTGCATGATCTTTCTTTTCTGGCGGTCTTGCCGATCATTCCCTTAGGGGTGTTGTTCTATTTTCTGCACCGCTTTTCTATGATCAAATGGCTGAATGGGGTGCTCTCTATAATTGCGGCGAGCTTGGCGGCGTTCACCATCAGCGTGGGCGTCTTTGACGGAAACGGATTTTTTACCCTGCTCTGCCTCATTCCGGCGGTGGCGTTATTGGCACTCAACGTGCCAAAGGCTGAGTTGGAGCGCATTTCCGGCTGGTGGCTCTTTGCTTTTTTATTGGCTTTTATCGTGATGCTTGTCGCCACCCTACCGGGTGTTCGGTGGACGGCAGAACTGCCGTCGGTCGGCAAATGGATCGATCTTTTGATCTTTTATCTTTTGGTATTTTTGGAGCCCTTGGGAATGGGGAAGGACTACCGTGCCGCACCTCTTGCCCTGGGGATCTTACTTCTGCCCTTCAGCCTTGCCGCCTATCTTGCTTTGGGCGGCGGCGCTTTTGGCTGGGCGGAGTATCCCTATCTTTCGGTGTGGGCTGGGGTGGCGGTATCCGCCTTTCATCATACCGAAGGGATCATTCTATGCCTCTATTATGGGGTGGGTGCTTTGCGCCTGGCGAATTTTTTGCAATCTGCCGGGGGACTTTATTGCAAAGCCCAAAAGTTTTTTATTTAAAGTTTAATGAAAAAACGACTGCATAGGGAGACACTTCGTAAAGAAGTGTTCTCCCTACTTTCTTTTTATATAAAAATTGACACTTTCGGTTTGAAAGTGTCATAGTGGGTTACATACTTTAAAATTAACCTATCTCAAAGATAAGAATAATAAGTGATATTGTGAGACAGGTCTCACAGTGATATTTTGCCTTTCGGCAAAGTGATATGAAAACCTATCGGTTTTCGTGATATTATATCCGCCCTTAAAACTGCCCGAAGGGCAATATAACTATGCGTAGCATAATATAACTGCGAAGCAATATAACTCGCCTTTGGCGAATATAACTGAGGCACCTTCCTTACGGAGGGTGCCTCTAGCGGTCGTTTTTTTGTTCATAAATCGTTTAAGAAAAGGTCTTGATTATTATAAATATCTTTAGTATAATTAGTCTGTATATTTATAACTATCTATAGGAGAAACCATGGCAGAAATCAATATCTTTGAAAATGAACATACATTGCAGCAGCATCCGCTGATTGCATCCCGCGGCATTGTCGTCATGCCGGGTACCACCATGTCCTTCGACGTGGTGCGGGAATTTTCCATCGCCGCAGTCGAAGCGGCAGGGAAGCAGGACGGCATCGTCATCATCGCATCTCAGAAGGACTTTTCGGTGGAGGAGCCCGGTCATCGGGATCTTTGCAGCGTAGCGACCCTGGCTAAAATTACCCAGGTGGTGCGCGTAGGCGAAGGTGCCATCCGGGTATCGGTGCGCGGTCTTTCCCGTGCGGATCTTTTGAAGGCGGAAAAGAAGTCCCGAATGTTTGTGGGCATCGTTTATCCCATTTCGGAGATCAAGGCACCGGCGGAAGCCCCCAATCGGGAAGCCTTGCTTCGTACCTTGAAAGAGACCTTTGGCGGCTATCTGACCCTCTTGCCGAAGATCAATGAGGAGCTTTCTCCGGAGCTTTTCTCGGAGCAGGATCTGGGTCGTTGTGCCGACCGCATGACCGCCCAATGCTTCTTTGCCCCGGAGCAAAAGCAGACCCTTTTGGAGCAGCTGGATCCGGTCAAGCGTTGTGAAACGCTTCTGGAGATCCTGATGCGGGAGATCGAAGTGCTGAAGATGGAGCAGGAGATCCACGCCCGTGTGCGGGAGTCCATCGAGGCCAACCAGCGCGATTATTATCTGCACGAGCAGATGCGCGTCATTCAGGATGAGCTGGGTGAGAATGAAAACGGCGACGATATCGACGGCTATTATGCCAAGATCGACGCCCTCAACGCCACCCCTGAAATTAAAGAAAAACTCAATAAAGAAGTAGAACGGATGGCTAAGATGCCGCCGATGTCCCATGAGGGTGCGGTGATCCGGAATTATCTGGATCTGGTGCTGGAGGTTCCCTTCGGCGTCTATACCGAGGAAAATTTGGATATTAAATCCGCCCGCGCGATTTTGGAAAAGGATCACTACGGTCTGGATGAGGTCAAGACCCGGGTGCTGGAATTTTTGGCGGTTCGTTCCCTCAATGCGGTGGGCGGTCAGATCCTTTGCCTGGTGGGTCCTCCGGGGGTCGGTAAAACCTCCATTGCGCGGAGCATCGCCGAGGCGACCAACCGCAAGCTGGCGCGGGTCAGCCTGGGCGGTGTCCATGATGAGGCGGAGATCCGTGGCCATCGTAAGACCTATATCGGCGCCATGCCCGGACGGATCGCGGATGCGGTCATTAAGTCCGGGAGCAGTAATCCCTTGATCCTCTTGGATGAGGTGGATAAAATGTGCTCCGATCTGCGCGGCGATCCTGCTTCTGCCTTGCTGGAGGTATTGGATAGCGAGCAGAACTGTAACTATGTGGATCATTATTTAGAGGTGCCCCTGGATCTTTCGCAGGCCTTCTTTATGATGACCGCCAATACCTTAGATACCATCCCTCGTCCCTTGCTGGATCGTATGGAAGTGATCGAGCTTTCCTCCTATCTGGATGAGGAGAAATTCCATATTGCCAAGCAATACCTTGTTCCCAAGCAGCGTAAAATGCATGGTCTTAAAGCCAATCAGATCAAGATCAACGATGCGGCGATCCGCGCGCTGATCGATGGCTATACTCGGGAGTCCGGCGTCCGTTCCCTGGAGCGGAGCATCGGCAAGATCATGCGTAAGGCCGCACTGCAGATCGTGGAGAACGGCAAAAAGAGTATGTCTGTCGGCGTCTCTCAATTGGAGTCCCTTTTGGGCGCTAAGAAATATAAGGACGAGCCCCTTTATGAAGAGGGCTGCTGCGGCATCGTCAACGGTCTCGCCTGGACGGCGGTGGGCGGCGAGATGCTGACGGTGGAGGTCTCCGTCCTGGAGGGTAGCGGTAAGCTGGAGCTGACCGGTAGCTTGGGCGACGTCATGAAGGAAAGCGCCCGTACGGCGGTCTCTTACCTCCGCAGCGTGGTGGATCGGATGAACGTCAGCTATGATTTCTATAAGACCAAGGATCTGCATATCCACTTCCCGGAGGGTGCTGTCCCCAAGGATGGTCCCAGTGCCGGTATCACCATCGCGACAGCGGTCTGCTCTGCCTTGACGGAGCATCCTGCCGGCAATAAGATCGCCATGACCGGCGAGATCACCCTGACCGGCCGTGTTCTGCCCATCGGCGGCCTGCGCGAGAAGTCCATGGCGGCTTATAAGCACGGCATTACCACCGTCTATATCCCGAAGGATAACGTCCCGGATCTGGAAAAGGTGGATGCCGCGGTGCGCGAAAAGATTAAGTTTATCCCCGTCGGTCATGCGGATGAAGTCCTGCGTGACGTACTGGGGATCGCAGATAAAAAGAGAAAGACCTTTGTTTGCCCGCCCCATAAGGCCGGCAAAAAGGAGTCGGGTACAGAAGCATGGGTTTAAATTTGCAATTGGTTCAGCTGCGCATCTCGGCGGTGCGTCCCAATCAGTTTCAAAACGGTCTGCCGGAGGTGCTTTTCTGCGGCCGTTCAAACGTGGGTAAAAGCTCGATGATCAACTGCCTTTTAGGCAGAAGGTCTATGGCGCGTACCTCGGAAAAACCGGGGAAGACCGCGACTATTAACTATTATGAGATTGATAGAAAACTCTTTTTAGTGGATCTGCCCGGCTACGGCTATGCCCGGGTCTCCCAGGCAGAGAAGGATAAGTGGGCGCGCTTTATGCAGGCTTATTTCAACTATGAGAGCGATAAAAAACTGGCGATCTCCCTGGTGGATCTGCGCCATGAGCCGACGGCGACGGATATGGAAATGGCTGCCTATCTGGAAGAGGTCGGGATCCCTTATTGGATCGTGGCGACCAAGGCGGATAAGCTTTCCAAGACGGCGGTGGCGGAGCATTTGAAAGCGCTCCAGGAAACCTACCGGGAGTATCATCCCGAGAAAATTTTGGCGTTTTCCTCCAAGACCAAGCTGGGGCGCGAGGAACTGGTTGCCCAATTGACGGAGATTGCCGAAGGAGTAGACGGTGAATAATATTGTTCAAAATCTGATGCCGCAGCTGATGAGCCTGCTTTATCTCGTCCCGGCGGTAGCTATCTCGCTGACGGTGCATGAGTACTGCCACGCCCGGATGGCGACGAGATTGGGAGATCCCACGCCCCGTCAGGACGGTCGGCTATCCCTCAATCCCTTTCATCATATCGACCTTTTGGGCTTTGTGGTGATGCTGCTGGTGCATTTCGGCTGGGCGAAGCCGGTGCGGGTCAACCCGATGTATTTTGAAAATCCGCGGAAGGGCATGATGCTGACCGCCATTGCGGGCCCTATTTCCAATCTGATCTTATCGGTCGTATCGTCCTTGCTGTATTTTTTTAGCAGTATCTTTGGCTTGCCAAGCTTTCTGACCTTATTCTTTTTCTATATGACCCTTTTGAATATCGGTCTTGCGATCTTCAATCTGATCCCGGTTCATCCCTTGGATGGTTCCCGGGTCGTCAGTTATTTCGCTCCCGGTTTTGCCTCTTTTATGGCGCGCAACGGCCAGACGGTGCAGTTGATCTTTATTGCACTTTTGATCCTGCCGCGGTATATCGGCATTCCGGATATTCTGGGTACGGTCATTGGGACGGTGCAAAGCGTATCGGTCAGTCTGATGATGCGGCTTTGGTCGTTGGTCTTTTGGTTTTTAGTATAATTTCTTTCAAAATAGGTGGGTAAATGGAACAACTGAAGTTTTCTCTGGAGGTCTTTGATGGTCCTCTGGAGCTGCTGCTGCATCTGATCTCCAAAAATAAGGTGTCGATCTACGATATTCCTATTTCGCTGATCCTGGAGCAGTATATGGAATATATCGAAGACCTCAAGAAGATGGATCTTGAGGTCTCCAGCGCGTTTATTGAGATGGCGGCGCAGCTGATGCTCATTAAATCCCGGATGCTCCTGCCTAAGGCGGAAGCAGACGAGGAAGATCCCCGCATGAGCCTGGCAGAAGCCCTGGCGGAATATAAGCGTTATAAGGCGGTGATCGGCTCCTTTCGTAAGAATCGGGAGGAGGCCGGCATTACCTACGTGCGCCGTACGGAACAGTTGGAGTTCGATAAAAAGCATAAGCTTTCTTATGAAACCGGCGTTCTGACGGAGGCGTATCGCAACGTTCTTCGTCGGAGCGATCGCGCCTTGCCGCCGCCCTTGAAGAGCTTTGCCGGGATCGTAGGTCATCCGGTGGCCAGTGTACCGGCGCGGATCGTCGGCGTTCTTCGTACCTTGAAGCGGCAGATCACCTGTAGCTTTCGCAGTCTTTTTAAGAGCGCCCGGACCCGCTCGGAGATCGTCGCCACCTTTTTGGCGGTGCTGGAGCTTTCCAAATCCAAGCACGTGGAGATGGAAACCCGGAGCGACGACCTTTATCTGACTTTTAAGAAAAAGAAATAGGAGAGTAATATGGAACTGAACTATATGAGCGGCGCGGTGGAGTCCATCCTCTTTGCCAGCGGCGAACCCATCGAAAAGAAAAAGTTGGCGGAAGTGCTGGAGATCGAGGTGGAGCGCCTGGAGATGATCGTGGACGAACTGCGTGAAAACTACCGTGCAGACAATCGGGGCTTTGATATTCTCACCCTGGATAATACTTATCAAATGTGCTCTTCGCGTTATTACGGAGAAATTACGAAAAAGGCGTTGGATCATCGGAGAAATACGCCCCTTTCCAATGCGGCTTTGGAGATCCTTTCCATTGTGGCATATAACCAGCCGGTCACGAAGGCTTACGTGGAGCAGATTCGCGGCGTGGACTGCTTCTACGGCATCAATGCGCTGGTGGAAAAAGGCTTGATCGAGGAAAAAGGTCGATTGGACGCTCCCGGCAGACCTTGGCTCTACGGGACAACGGCAGATTTCCTCCGTTGCTTTGGCTTGCAGTCCCTGGATCAACTGCCGGAGCTGCCGCGGCTGGAGCTGCCCGGCGATGAGGTGGAGGGTCAGCAGACCTTCGACGACGTCCTTCAGGCGGAGCAACCGGTAGAAACGGAAAATAATGTTGATTTAACGACCATTTCGTGATATACTAAATTTATCATATTCCAAAGGAGCATAAAGCCATGGAAAATAAAGCCCAATCTGTATTAAACGGCGCGTTGGAGGGGATTCGTAAGCTGGTGGACGTGGATACCGTCATCGGTGATGCGATCAAAGTCAACGACGATATTACTTTGATCCCGATCTCTAAGGTAACCTGCGGCTTTGCCGGCGGCGGAAGCGGTTTCGGCGGCAATCCCCAGAACGAGCATTTCGGCGGCGGTGCCGGCGGATGCGTCAAGGTGACCCCCGTCTGCTTTTTGGTCGTTCGGGGCGAGAATATCCGAATGCTCCCGGTGGCGGAGAGCAGTACCGGTGTGGATAAGCTGGTGGATCTGGTGCCCGACGTGGTGGATAAATTGACCGCCCTTGTCCGCGAAAAGAAAGAAGAAGTATAATTCGGCATCACCTGCCCATATAATGGGGCAGGTGATTTTTTATGCGTAAGTATCTGTCATTTTTTATAATCCTTGTCCTTTTGCTTTCGATGCCTTTTTCCTCTTCGGCTGCTGGCGGTGCTTTTTTGGTGATGGACGGCGTGACCCGGACGGTACTGGAGCAGGAAAACGGCAATCAACGTCTGCCGATGGCCAGCACCACCAAGGTGATGACCGCCCTTGTGACCCTGGAAACGGTGAAGCTTTCGGATAAGGTGAAGATCCCCGGGGAGGCCGCCGGCGTGGAGGGCTCCTCACTCTATATAAAAGCCGGGGAGATCTATACGGTGGAGGAACTCCTTTACGGACTGATGCTTCAATCTGCCAACGATTGTGCGGTGGCGCTGGCGTGGTATGCAGGCGGAGAAAGTACTGAGAAGTTCATTAAAAAAATGAATGAGAAGGCTGCCGCCTTAGGGCTAAAAAATACCCATTTTATGAACCCCAACGGTTTATCTGCTGAGGGACATTATACCACCGCCAAGGAATTGGCGCTGATGATGGGGGCGGCAATGGAAAACGAAGTCTTTCGTAAGATTACCGCAACCAAGCGTTATACCGTCAAGGAACAGACTATTGTGAATCATAATCGCCTTTTGAGCCTTTATCCCGATTGCATTGGCGGTAAGACCGGCTATACCATGGATGCCGGACGCTGCCTGGTGACGATGGCGAAGCGTGAGGGTGCGCCATTGATCTGCGTCACCCTCGGTCGGCGGGACGATTGGAATATCCATGCAGATGCCTATGAGAAGTGGTTTGCAAAAATGGAACGGGTGACCATTTCGGAGAAGGGCGGCTTCTCCGTCTCCTTGCCGGTGGCAGGGGGCGGATCGGTTCGGGCGGTGAATACCGATGAAGTATCGGCGAACCTTTTTGAGTACGATGGAGCAATCGAAAAGCAGGTGCTTTCCGCTCCGTTTCTTTATGGAAATAAGGCGGTGGGGTCGGTGGTCGGTACGGTGGAATTTTGGTATCGGGAGACCAAAGTCGGAGAAAGTCCGTTGGTTTTAGAGGAAGCGATCCAACTGCCGGTAAAAAAAGAACTCTTTATCACCCGAATATTTCGATTTTTTCGCCGAATATTCTTGAAAAAAGAGTAAAAAGAAGGTACAATAAAATAATAAAATATGAATTATTGTAAAAAGGGATTATTATGCAGGAAAAATTGATCAGAATTCAAAAGTATATTGCCGATTGCGGCGTCTGCTCCCGTCGGGCGGCGGAGGCCATGATCGAGCAGGGAAGAGTGACCCTCAACGGTCGTCCGGTTCACCTTGGTGATAAAACCGATGGTGCTAAGGATCTGGTTCGTATCGACGGCAAGGTGATCAAGCCCATTACCCGGGATAAGATCACCCTGATGCTCTATAAGCCCCGCGGATACGTTACCACCATGAGTGACGAGCAGGGCAGAAAGTGCGTGGCGGATCTCATCGCCAAGGAACGGGTACGGCTTTATCCCGTTGGCCGGTTGGATAAGGATAGCGAGGGTCTTTTGCTCTTGACCAACGATGGCAATCTGGCGAATAAGCTGACCCATCCTAAGAATAATATTCCCAAGACCTACCGCGTCATCGTCAAGGGTGCCATCAATCGGGAGCACATCAAAGCCTTTGAGCGTGGCATCTATATTGCAGAGGATGATTATACCACCCGCTCTGCGGAGATTGAAATTCTGGAGAGCAAAGAAGACCGCACCGTCTTTTATCTCACCATCTATGAGGGCAAGAACCGAGAGATCCGTAAGATGTGTGAGGCGTTGGGGTTGGAAGTTCTTCGCCTGAAGCGGGACAAGCTGGCGGCTCTTTCTATCGGTACGCTTCGCGCCGGTCAGTATCGTACGTTGACCCAAAAAGAAATCGAGTATTTATATAGCTTATAAGGAGCAACTATGAAAAAGAGAGTTGTTGCAAGTTTAATTATACTGCTGATGATGCTTTCACTATCCTCCTGCACCATTCCCATAATTGGTGATTTTATTGAGAGCGAGGAGAGTCTGGGAAAGACCAATAATACAGCGGTCGCCATTGCCGATGCCATGAAGGACTATCTGAAGAATAAGAAGAAGGACGATGCCGCCCTTTATGGCGTAGAGCTGATCCTGAATAGTGATGGCAACGGAACGGTTCGGCTCTACTATTCTGAAAAAGCACCGAAGGATGCCGCTTATTCGGACGTATTGGTGGCAGAGGTGGATTCCAAGACCGGGCACGTGTCGCGCTTTTCTGCGGCAAACTATGCGAAGGATGGTCTTGCTCCGTATCAATTAGTAAAAGAGTGCGATGCCTTTGATGCCGGTACTCTGCCGATTGATAGTGAAAAAGCGATCTCCTTGGGTGTTCGCTCCTTTAGTAATGACCTGGAATTTCACTATGATTACGTCCAGATCCTTTTGAGTGCCCCTTACGGCATGGAGCAATATGAAGTGGATTTTATCTCCATGCTCAACGATAAGGTTTATCGTTGTACGGTGGATGCGGTGAGCGGGAATGTCTTGGCGGTATCTTCCGGCGAGCTGGTCAAGGAGGGATGATCATGAAAAGATTATTCTTATTGATCGTGGCAGCGGTGCTGGTGCTGACCTCCGGCTGCAGCTTTAAAGTGGATCGGGATACCTTTTATCTGCCTCAGGATGAGGTGGAAAGCGTGGAAATTCAGCGCGAATATCAAAAGGAAGATCAGAGTGGTACTTATTTTGTCCATAAAGTCGTGACGGAGAAGGCGGATATGGAGCGGATCTGCAGCATGATCCGGGAACTTCCGGTGCGCCGTATTTCGACCATGACGCCGCAACCCATTACGGAGTTTTCCATGATCATCATCATCGGCGGGAAAAGAGAGCACCATTTGATCCTGAATAAAGAGATCGCCTTTTACGATCAGGTGCCGTATGAATATGAGAAAAAAGGAACCTATCAGAAATTTGCGGATCTCTATGATGCGTTGGGCTATCAGGAGGAAGAGACCGAACCCAATCGTTTTTAATCGATCAAAAAGTCTTATGCTTATTCATGGGTATAAGACTTTTTGCATAGAATTTGATGAAAGGAGATGGCGTGATGAAAAAGTTTTTAAGCATGATATTGATCGCGGTATTCTCCTTTGTGAATACCTTTGCCTTCGTGGGATGCCGTAAAACCGAAGCGGCGGCAGGGGAGGTGCGCGCTTGCTGGGTGGCCAGCATCGGTAATATCGACTTCCCCTCCCGCATGGGGCTTTCTGTTTCCGCTCTTAAAGCGGAAATTGATGCAATTATCGATAATTGCAAGCGGTACGAGCTTAATACCATCTTTTTTCAGGTGCGCCCTAATGGGGATGCCCTTTATCGCTCGGAAGTCTTTCCGTGGAGCGTCTATCTGACCGGCACTCAGGGAAAAGCACCGGCAGACGGATTTGATCCGCTGGTTTATTTTGTGAAAAAAGCCCATCGGGCAAAGATCCAACTGCACGCCTGGATCAATCCTTACCGAATCGGCTCCGGCAAAGCGGTTTGGGAAAACCTTTCTGCGGATAACCCTGCCAAGCTTCATCCGGAATATACCATCACTTCCGAAACGGGGGTCTATTATGATCCCGGTGTGCCCGAGGCGCGTGCCCTGATCCTTGATGGCATTACGGAACTGGTTCAAAATTACGAGATCGACGGCATTCATTTTGACGATTATTTTTATCCTTATGATCTTACCGGCTTTGACGACAGCAAAACCTACGCCACCTATGGAAAAGGTCTATCTTTGGAGGATTTTCGCCGTAAATCGGTGGATCTTCTGGTGGAGTCGGCTTATAAAAAGATCAAGTCCTTGAAGAAGGACGTGCAATTCGGGATCAGTCCCTTTGGGATCTGGGCAAATAAATGGGTGGATCCTGCCGGAAGTGATACGCGGGGAATGAGCTCCTATGCGGCCATTTTCTCCGATAGTAAAAAATGGGTGGAAGAAGGATGGCTGGATTACGTCTGCCCCCAGCTTTATTGGACGGATGAGCATCCGGCGGCACCCTATGACGTCCTGGTGGATTGGTGGGACGATCTTTGCGTACGTAATAAAATGCCGCTCTATATCGGGCTTGCTTTCCATTACGTCGGCACCGAGGAGCCGGGCTTTGAGGACGGCGTTGTAATGGGAGAGCAGCTGCGGTATGCCTCTGCCAAGCGTAGCTATGCCGGTCATTGCTTTTTTCACTACGGAATATTGAGCCAAAATCCGAAAGGAGCGTTGGATTCCATCTTGGCCTATTACGATAATGCAGGTACAGAGAGCGAGCAGGCGGCTCCCGCCTACCCGAAGCTCTCTATCGCTGATGAATTGAAGATCACCAGCCCTCAGAACGGCGATACTTTTGAAAAAGGGAAGGTCTCTGTCTGCGGTACGGCGCCGATCAATGGTCAAGTTTCGGTCAATGGTGTGCAAGCCGTTGTCAGCAGTAAGGGTTTCTTTTCCGCGCACGTTCCGCTGAAGCAGGGGATGAATACCATCACCGCCCAAAGCGGAGAAGAGCGACGCACCATTCGGGTGACCTATGCCCCCAAAAAGGCGGTGACTGAGCTGAAAGATCCCTATCCGACTGGTGCGGTGCATCGTAATGCAGGGGATCTGATGACCTTTACTACGTCTGTACCTGCCGGTTCTTCGGTTGTGCTGACCAACGGAGAGATCTCTATTCCGCTTCATGCAGTGAAGGAGGGCTCCTCCTCTTATCAAGGGCAATGGATGGTGCCGTCTTTTCCTGCGGCGGACAAGTTGATCTTGGAGAATTTTCGGTATGAAGTGACGCTGAACGGAACAGTCAAAGCCATCCCGACAGATCTAAAACTGCATCTCTATGCCGGCGGTTATCGGGAAGCAAAGATCCTAAAGGATGATGCTTATATTTTTGATGAAAGCGCCGGCGGATCCCAGATGGATCACGATCCCTTAAGACGGGGGACCCGTGTGACGGTGCTGGGGCGTGAGGGGAGCCGTGCGCTGCTTGAGAACGGCTACTGGATCGAGCAGGAGCTTTTAGGCGATGAAGCGGTCACGCCTTCTGAACCGTCTAATTATGACTATAAGGTTTTAAACATATCGTCGAAAGATCTCTTCGGTTATTCTTCATATTGTGACGGAGAATCTTTGAAAATTACCCTTTCTGCAGGTCGTACTGCGGAATTCGAATTGGATACCGATCAACCGGAGATCCAGACTGAATTTGAGCGGAAGGCGCAAACGAGTTTGCTGAAAATCTATTCCGGACAAGGCCGCAAGATCGCCGGCTATGAGATCATTCAGCATAAAAGCCGCATTACCGTCTATCTGCGTTTTTATAGCGGCGGTCTTGCCGGGAAAAGAATCGTTCTGGATGCCGGTCACGGCGGTCAGGATAGCGGTGCTTTGGGTCCCGGAGGAGTCGATTATCCGGCAGAGAGCGATCTGAATTTATTGTTGGCCTATACGTTAAAAAAAGAATTGGAACTGGCTGGGGCCGAGGTCATCATGATGCGCGCCAAGGATGAGACGGTCTCTCTTCAAAAACGGGCGGAAATGGCTTTGGAGAATACGCCGGATCTCTTTGTCTCGCTCCACCATAATGCCACCAATCAAACCTTGGACTATACTGCGGCCACCGGCGGTCTGATGCTTTATTCTTCGCCGCTATCTCAAAACTTGGCGTCGGCTTTGGCGGAGAATTTATGGGACGGAGTGGGCGAGAAGGCGGCGCGGTGCAAGCGCCAGAGCCTTTACGTTTGCCGCGAGACCCGCTATCCGGCGGTTTTGGTAGAGGCCGGATATCTCTGTAATCCTTTAGAATATGAACTGCTTTGCCAAGCGGATATTGCAAAGAAAATTGCAAAGAATATTCAAAAGGGTATTCGGCACTATTTCGTTACAGTTTGTTCATGAAAAACATCGCATAAATCCTTTTCATTTCGGGATTTTCGTGGTAAAATATTTATGATTGATTATGATTTAAGGAGCAAGGTATGGAATTTATTCAGCAGTCCCCCAAAAATGGCGTACTCTGTAACTATGGGATGACGGAGCATTTCAAGACCGGTTATCTGGCGGTGGATTTTGTCATGCCGCTGACGGTGGAAAACGCCAGCGCCATGTCTTTATTGGCAGGCGTGATCAGCAGAGGATGCGCAACTTATCCCGAAATGGATCAGATCAGCCGTTTTCTGGCCGAGAATTACGGCGCATCCTTTACGATCCAGGCAAGTAAAGCCGGTGAGCTGGAGATCCTGACCTTCGCATCCACCTTTTTGGATAATGAATATGCCATCGACGGTGAGGATATACGGGGCGCGATTATGGGCTTTTTTAAGGAGATGATCTTCCGCCCCCTGGTTCGGGACAACGCTTTTCTGCCGGACTATCTGGTGCAGGAGCAAAATAACCTTGTCGATAAGATTACCGGACTTTTCAATGATAAGCGTCTTTATTCCTTGGAGCGTTGCAAATCCTTGATGTGTGCTGATGAGGCCTTTGGGATCAACGAAATGGGAACCAAAGAAGCGGTACAGGAATTGGACGCCAAATCGCTTTATCGGTTCTTCTGCCGTCTGATGGATGAGGCTACTGTTGTGATCACCTACGTGGGAAAAGATCACGGCTACTTCCTTGATACACTATCGGAGCAGTTTTCTGCACGAAAGGGTGCAATGCCCACCACCATTGTCTGCGATGGCAGAGCGGCGGCGCAGGAAATCGTCGATCCGATGGATCTGAATCAGAGTAAGCTGAACCTTGGTTTCCGCTTGGGTAAGACCGCATTGGAGGACGGAGCGGCTTGCCGTCTTTTTAACGTCCTTTACGGTGGAAGTGCCACCTCCAAGCTCTTTATGAACGTACGGGAGCGGCTTTCCCTTTGCTATTACTGCTCCTCCAGTATTGACCGCTTTAAGAACGTCATGTTCGTTTCCAGCGGTGTGGAGGCGGCCAAATACGAAGAGGCACGCCAAGAGATCGAAGCCCAGCTGGCGGCGATCGCTTCCGGTGATTTTACCGATGAGGAATTGGAAAATGCAAGGGTCTATCTCATCGACAGCATGCGCGGCTTTCTTGATAGCGAGGGTGCGCTGGCATCCTTGATGGTCTCCGGCACCTTACGCGGAGCAATGAAAACGCCGGAGCAGGAGATCGAAGAAATCTCCAAGGTGGATCGGGATACCATCATCACCATCGCCAAAGAGATCCGGCTGGATACGGTTTACTTTTTGAAGGGAGTTCATAACGAGGCATGAGTAGCATCTATACCTGCACCGCCATTGGAGAGCAATATGAGAAATTTATCCACTCCAGCGGACTGACGGTCTATTTTATGAAAAAGCAGGAAAAGGCGAAAAAGGCGGCCATGATCGCGGCAAAGTTCGGCTCTATTAATTATACCTTTACCGCACCGGACGGACGCGAAGTGACTGTCCCAAATGGTACTGCTCATTTCCTGGAGCATAAGCTTTTTGAAGGAGAAAAGGGCAATGCCTTTGATTTCTATGCCAAAACCGGCGCAAAAGCCAACGCCTATACCTCCAATGATAAGACCGCCTATTACTTTATCTGCAGCGACCGGTTTGAGGAAAACCTGGATACCCTCCTTTCCTTTGTTACCCATCCCTATCTAACGGAAGAGAACGTGGAGAAGGAAAAGGGGATCATTGCCCAGGAAATCAAAATGTATGAAGATGAGCCTGGTTGGCAAGGCTATTTTACCATGGTTCAGGGGCTTTATCAGGAGCACCCCATCCGCCGGGATATCGCCGGAACGGTGGAGGATATTTATTCTCTTACCCCGGAAATTCTGATGGATTGCTACCGGACGTTCTATCACCCCAGTAATTTGGTGTTGTCGGTGGTGGGGGACGTGGATAAGGATGCGGTACTTTCTGCCATTGATCGCTATTTCCCCGGGAAATCCACCCTCTCTGCAGGCACCATGCCCATCACAGAGCCGGATGCTGCCGGGGAGCGGTATACCGAGAAATCCATGCTGATCTCCAAGCCCATCTTTCATCTTGGATTTAAAGATAACGATACGGACGTGGACGGTTTTGACCTCTCTAAAAAAGAGATGGAGGTTGAAATTTTACTGGAGTACCTTTTCGGAAAATCCTCGCCCTTCTATAAAGAACTGTATGAGGCCGGCGTTATCAACAGTGAATTTGACTGCTGGTACGATCTTTCGGATTATTTCTCTTTCTGCGTCATCAACGGAGAAAGTGACCGCCCGAAGGCGGTAGAATGCGCCGCTTTTCGGCATATTGAAAAATTGAAAGCAGAAGGGGTAGACGAAGCCCGTTTCCGTGCCATTCGCAACGGTCTTTACGGCGCATTGGTGATGGAGACCGATCAAGCGTACAGTATGGCCAACCGCATGGTTGGAAATTATCTCAACGGTGCTGAGACCTTTGATGCCATTGATGCTTTGCAAAAGATCTGCCCCGAGGATCTTCGTACCCGGGCAGAAAAAATGTTCGCCGAGGAGCGGAGCTGCCTTTCGGTGATCAACCCCAAGGAGGAATAACCCATGGATTATAATACAGTTTCCTTTCCGGGGCTTGGGATCGGGGAGTTTACCATCGATCCCACAGCCTTTAAGATTACGGAGAATATTACCATCGAATGGTATGCCATAATCATTTGCGTGGGAATTCTGGCGGCGTTCTTCGCCTGTGATCGTCTTGCAAAGCGGTTTGATTTGGTGAGTGATCATATCCTGGACGTTCTGCTGGTCAGCCTGCCTGCCGGCTTTATCGGCGCCCGGGTGTGGTACATATTGGGAGATCTCCAAAACTTTGATTCCTTTATGGATATGATAGCAGTCTGGAATGGCGGATTGGCGATCTATGGCGGTATCTTTGGCGGATGTCTGGCGGCATACTTCGTCTGTCGTTTTAAAAAGATCTCCTTTCTCAATATGTTGGATCTGGCGTCAATCGGTTTTATGATCGGCCAGTGTATCGGACGCTGGGGCAATTTTGCCAATGTGGAGGTTTTCGGTGTTCAAACCGACCTACCTTGGCGAATGGGTGTCGGCGTTGATTGCATCGCGGAATACGTCCACCCCTTGTTCCTCTATGAATCTCTTTGGAACCTCTTGGGCCTTTTGTTCATCGTGGCTTATATGGAATCCAGAAAATTTAGGGGCGAACTCTTTTTAATGTATACCGCTTGGTATGGAATTGGCCGAGCCTGGATGGAGAATCTGCGCGATGTCACGTATAATCTTCATATCTTTGGCTTGCGAATCAATTTGGTTTTGGCAGCTTTGGCGGCGGTGGTTGCCATTGCGCTGATCATCCTGATTCGCGTCCGGAAGCCTCAGCGTTTCATGATCCAAAGAGAGATGGCGAAAAATGATGAGAAACCGGGCTACAAACCGCAATTCGATTATGCAGTCGAGCCGGAGGAAGAACAGCCTCAAGCGGAGGAAATTACACAAATGGAGGAAGAAGAAAATGGCGAAGATCATTGACGGAAAAGCTATTGCTCAGCAGGTGCGCGGCGAGATTCGTGAAGAAACGGAAAAGCTGATCGCCCAAGGGGTTCGACCCGGTCTTGCGGTGATCATCGTAGGGGAGGACAGTGCCTCCCAGGTCTATGTGCGCAACAAGATCAAAGCTTGTGCGGAAGTCGGCTTTTATTCGGAAAACTATGAGCTTTCTGCGGATACCGCAGAAGAGGAACTGCTGGCGCTGATTCAAAAATTGAACGCCGATCCGGCGATCCATGGCATTTTGGTTCAGCTTCCCTTGCCGAAGCATCTGGACGAAAATAAAGTCATTGCGGCAATCGATCCGAAAAAGGATGTGGATGCATTCCATATTCAGAACGTGGGAAAGATCATGCTGGGGCAGTATGATTTCCTTCCCTGCACACCGGCCGGCGTCATGAAACTGCTGGAATACAGCGGGATTGAGGTCTCAGGCAAGGATTGTGTCGTAGTGGGGCGGAGCAATATCGTGGGCAAGCCCCAGGCGATGCTGCTGCTCCATGCCAACGGCACGGTGCAGATCTGCCATTCCAAGACAAAGAATTTGGCAGAAAAGACTGCTGCGGCCGATATCCTGGTCGTTGCCATTGGTAAAGCAAAATTTATTACCGGTGATATGATTAAGGAAGGCGCCGTCGTCATCGACGTCGGCATGGATCGGGATGAGAACGGCAAGCTTTGCGGCGACGTGGATTTTGATTCTTGTTTTGATAAAGCCTCTTATATCACCCCCGTTCCCGGCGGCGTTGGCCCCATGACCATTACCATGCTGCTTCGCAATACCCTTTCGGCAGCTAAATTAACGATAAAGCAGGACTAAAATAATGAATGGAACAGTAAACGTTTTGAATAATCTGGCCTATATCTGGCCGGCGCTTTTGATGGGTGCGATCATTCCGGCAGGCGTACTGCTGACCCTCTTTTTTGGCAAAAAGAAAAAGCAGATTTCCTTTAAATCTGCTCTTTATGGGTTCGGTACGTTCTTCGTGGTACTGGCGGCGGTGGCAGTTTTACTTCTGGTCTTTGCACAGGTCTTTTTGACCGGCGTCAGCATTTCCACTGAAGCAGACGCAAACTCTTATATTTATATAGGCGGTGCCGTCGTATTGCTCCTTTTTTGGCTGCTTTCGGAGGTGCTCAAGGCGATCAGCTTTGATAGTGCTATAAAATCAGAGCAGAAGGAAGAGGCCGGTCTTGCTTTCGGCAGCGGCTTTTCCTTGGCGCAAAATCTTTTGATCTTTGGATTGATCTTCCTGGGTGAGCTGGATATGAGCCAATCTATGGCATTCGGACTTTTAATGCTGATAAGCGGCGGGATCTATATTCTTGTTTCGGCTGTGGGATATCGGATGGCGCTGGAGAAGCAACGTTATGCCGGTGCAGCGGTCGCGCTTTCCTATTTCGCCCTTTTTGCCGTTATGCTGATCTTTTCTAACATTTATATCACGTACGGCTGTGTAGCGGCGGTGCTGGTGTTCAATCTGATCATCGCCTATGTAACGCTGCCTCTACCCTTTAAAAAGAAAAAGGAGGGATCCGTATGACCGCACTCCTTTGGTATTATTTCGCGGCAATCCTGTTGCTTGCCGCGGGATTTACAGGGCTTTACCTGTATTTAAAGAAGAAGCAGAAGATCAAAGTTCACTGGGGAATGTTTTTCTTAGGGATCATCGTGGCGGTGGCGTTATTTCTGATCATTCTTTTGCTGTTCCGCCTCACCTTTAAAACGGAATATTACTATAATACGCCCTTTTTCCGTACGTTGGTCGGCTTTGTCTTTTTGGCATTGCTGGCACTTTTGCGGATGCTGATCGTAAGATCGGCGCTTTATAACCGTTATAAAGAGGAGCAAGGGGATTCTTTTTGCTTTGGCTTCGGAGCAGCTCCGGGGCTGTTTTTAGGGATCTATTTACTGATCATGCTTCCGTTAGTGGGATTAAACGGTCTTTTCAACGGCCCTTGCCAGGTGGCGGAGGAGGGATACCTAACCTTTGCAGATAATACTATCATTACGGTATTTCGCCCGGCAGCCGGCCATCTGTCCTTTGCCGTCGCTTTTCTTGCTTTTGCAATGCTGACCGTCGCGGCAGGAGGATTTCTTCGTAAGATTTCGACTCAGCCTTATCGTACCGGCGTAATGGTGCTTTGGACAATTTTCGCCATCGCCTTGGAGGGGGCTGCGATCTTGCCGCTTCCGTTTTTTGCGATGTACGGCTTAAAGCATTGGCAGCTTGCGGTATGGGTTGCGGTTTTGGCGGCAATTCAAACCGTTTTGGTTCGTTTTATTCCTAAAATTCAAGAAGAGTCTACTTATACGAAGCAATTTGAATAGCAGTCGGGATCTCTTGGAAGGTGATGCCGCTTTCTGAAAGTGCGATCTGACTGACCGGTACCTCTAAAAGATCGTTGAGTGCAGTGTATTCGTCGATATACGAGGTGGCGATTCCGGCTGGTAATGTGTGGCCGGAAAAGGTGACGGTATCGACGACGAAACGTCCGTTTCCATCTTCGCCCTCGCCAATATGCCCCTTGACGGTGACGTTTTCTCCCTTAAGAACCCCTAAAAGCATTTCAAATGGCTCTAATTCCTTGCAGACGGCGGTTAGTCTCTTGGGATCAGAAAGTGTGCCGGAAATGGCGTAATGCCCCTCACTCTCGCCGGAAAATGCGATTTCTTTGATAAAGCCCAGCTCTGAAAGGTTGTCTTCGATCAGTCGGCTGAATACCTGGTTGGAGTAATGACCGCTTGGGTTATGGGGGATTTTTACCTCATCATCGGGGGTGGGCGCAGGGGCTTCACTTTGAGGTCGCATCATATAAAGGGTCGTCAGCCCCATCGCGAGGATCAACGCGGTGACGAAAAAAGAGGTCCATTTGATCTTGTAATAATTCCATGCTTTTTTCATGATTGAAAACCTTTCTTAAAATGAATTGGAGGTATCTGTTGCAATGAAAAATAAAAAACTGTTTGCCTTGATTGCCGGCGTTGCTTGCCTGATTATCGTTATTTCGATGATGATCGGTTCTTGCTCTAAAAAGCCGGAAGAGTCATCTCCCGATAATCCGCCGGAAACGGATACGACAGTGGATTCCACTTTGGAAAACGACAATGAAGATAAGCAACCGGCGGAGGATGAAAAGGACAATGATCCGGTAGAGGATCAGCCCGAAGAAAAAGAGCCGGAAACGGATAAAAAGGAAGAAGATCCGGTAAAGGATGAGCCGGAAAAGGACGAAAAAGAAGAAAAACCGGCTGAGGACAAAAAGGACGAAGAACCCGAGCAGGAGGAGCCTGTCGTCAATAATACGGCAACCACCCTGGACTATACGACCAAAGAAGGGATCGAAGCCATTCTCAACGATCCTTATATGATCTTTGTCAATCGCGATAATCGTGTTTCTAAGGATTTCGTGCCCAGCGATTTGGTGGCGTACGATGGGGGCTATAAGCTCAATCGTACCTGCTCCGAGGCGCTGAAAAAGCTGACCAATGCCGGACGAAAAGCCGGATATAATTATATTTTGTATTCCGGTTATCGTTCTTATTCAAGCCAGTATAATAAATACTATAATAAAATTGCCTATTGGGAAGACCAGGGATATTCCAATGAAAAGGCTATTGAGCTGACCGATCAGTACTATGCACCGCCCGGTGCCAGCGAGCATCATACGGGTTTGGCGGCGGACGTCTGTATTCCGTCCATCGTTAATAAATATGCTTGCCTGCATGAGAATTACGACCAAACCGCAGAATTTAAATGGTTTGCCGCTCATGCTCATGAGTATGGCTTTATTTTGCGCTATCCAAAAGGTGGCGAGAGCATTACCGGCTATAACTATGAGCCGTGGCACTTCCGCTATGTGGGGGTGGAGATCGCTACCGATATTTATAATCGTGGTATCACCATGGAAGAATACGTGGCAGATCTGAAAGCAAAGCTGGCTCAATTTGAATAATTTAAAAGCGGAAGGGTTTCACCTTCCGCTTTCTGCATATTATGGAAATTACGGTGAAAAATAAGGACGAGGTGATGGAATGGTCGTCAGTATCTTTCGCTGCGTGGTTTTATATATTGCGGTTGTGTTGTCGGTGCGCATCATGGGCAAGCGGCAGATCGGGGAACTGCAGCCGTCGGAGCTGGTGATCACCATCATGCTTTCGGAGTTGGCGGCGTTGCCGCTGCAGGATCTGAATATGCCGCTCATTTGGGGAATAATGCCGATGTTTTTGATGGTGGGGTTGGAGCTTTTGATGTCGCTTTTTACCTTGAAATCCATGCGGTTTCGTGCCTTTTGCTATGGCAAGCCGGTTCTATTGATCTATCAAGGCAAGATCAATCAGTATGAGCTTTTGCGCACCCGGGTCTCCATGGAAGACATTATGGAAGCCATGCGTGGAAACGGGATCTTGCAGGTGGAGGATATTGAAACGGCAGTTCTGGAAACCAACGGTACCGTCTCGGTTATTGCAAAGCCGCAGGCGGCACCGCCCACTGCCAAGGATTTGAAGATCACGACAGAGAAAAGCGGTGGAATTCCGGAGATCTTGGTGATGGATGGGCATATGGTCAATAAAAATATAAAGAAAAAATCCTTGTCAATGGAGGATTTGACGGAAATTCTGCGCGGTTATGAGATTAAAATGGAGGACGTCTTTATGCTGACGATGGACGAAAATAAGAAAACCTTTTTGGTGCGGCGAGAACTGAAATGAAGCGTACCGTCATCAGTCTGACTCTTATAACGGTTTTCATTCTGGCGGTTGCTTTTGGGGATATTTACTTTATGACCGGGTATGCCGCGGGAATGAATGACCACCTGGACGCGGTGGAAAAGGCGATAAGCTTCGAGGAAAAGAAGGCTTGCGCTTTATCCATGGATGAATACTTCCGCTCTAAGGAGTTCTGGGCGCATCGGTTTGTTCCTACGGGACGGATCGAAGAACTGGAAATGCTGCTCCATAAACTCAATTCTTATATTGAGACCAAGGACGACCATGAGGTGGATGCCACAGTAGCAGAGCTGCGTGCCCGCGTTAATTTACTTTATTCCACCTCGGTTTACCATTGGCACCATCCTACGGAATTTCGCATAGAATAGGGCGAGAGTATATTGGGAGAGGGGTGACGGCTTGAAAAAGAATCATCTTTTTAAAACGATCGCCTGCTTTGCGGCGGCTGTGGCGCTGGGGATTTTGATCCAGATTTTTCTCCCGGATATTCTGATCATTGCAATCAGCTGTGTCCTGGTATTGATCATGGGGATTGTGATTGCAAAATTTACATAAGGAGGGAACGTTATGCAGGTTGTAATTGTCAAGCCTCCGAAATTCATACGGGGCATTCTGAAACGCGTATTTAAAATCAATAATGTGGACTGATCGGTTCTAAACCACGGCTTTTTCTCATAGGTAATAATAAAAAAACAAAGGAGCCGTGGCCCATGGAATGTAATCAGCAACAAACGATGGTGGCAGCGACCAAAACGCTGTATGAAAACTTTATTGAGGAAAAATGTGAGAGTGACCTTCTGATTCCGGATTACTTCCCGGCCGCCGAAAAGATCATCCAATGCAATGCTGTTCCGGCATTGATCAAAAAGGAGATTGAAGGCGACCGCTTGAATTTGGAAGGGGTTTGCCGCTTTACAGTTATTTATCAAGGGGAAGAGGAAGGCGGAATTAAATCGCTCAGCGAGACAGTTTCTTTCAGCGAAAGCTTTCCGTTGAAAGAGACGGGGAATGATCCTTGGGTACAGTCGATCGTGCGCGTCGCCGGCACCTCCTGCCGTCTCTTGAATTCTCGCAAAATCAGCGTAAAGGCTACCGTATCGGTGGCACTCAAGGTGAAGGGGCAGGAGATGACCGATACCATCGAGGAGATGGATTGCAATGAGGCGGAAGCGTTGTTTGTTCCTGCGACGGTCTATACAGTCCTGGAGCATACAGCCGATACCACCAAGGTCCAGGGTGAGATAGAGGTACATACCGATATTCAGGACGTCTTAAAGACGGACGGCTCGGTTTGCATTAAAGATATTAAGCTCTTGCCGGGAAAGGCGATTGTTAAAGGCGTGGCAGATCTCTTTGTCCTCTTTACGCCGGAATCCGATCCATCCAAGGTAGAAAGCACCTCTACTGCCATTCCGTTCAGCCAGGTGCTGGAGCTGCAGCATACGGACGAAAATGGTCGAATGGAAGCAATTTCGTCTATTCAGAACCTCCGGACGGACGTAGAGACGGATGATAGCGGGAAAAATCGCCTGATCTCTATTACCGCCACTCTGATGACTGAGGGGGAGCTTTACGACAACCGCGAACATCGCCTTTTGATGGATGCCTATTCCAATCGGTATCCGATCCGGCTTCAAAGAGCGCCATTAACGATGGAGGAAATGACCGAGCAAGGGGAGATCAATGAGACGGTGCGTCATGAAATCCCCGTGGACGGCGGAGAGGTTGAGGTAATTCAGGCTCTGGGTACACCGATCATTCAAAAGATCACCGGGCAGGATAAAACCCTTTCCGTCGAGGGGATTTTAGATGTTTCCATGTTTGTTCGCGAGGGTGAAAACTATCGTGGGATTGACAAGGTTTTACCCTTTACACTTAAAAAAGATCTGCAGCGCTTAAGCGGCCGAATGCGTTGTGAGGTGCGGCCTTGCGTCCTTGGCATGGACTGGTCAATGAGCGGTGAAAACATCGAACTCAAGACCGAAATTGCCTGCTCAATTACAGTTTTTTCCAAAGAGACTGTTGAGGTCATCTCCGACGTGGAACTGGACGTAGAACATCCTCTGGAGCAGATGGCGCAAAAGCCCTTGGTCATTTATTATGGCGAAAAAGGGGAGCGTCTTTGGGATATTGCCCGAAAGTATGCGACTTCCGTGGCGGCTATCAAGAGCATTAATGACCTTGATCGCGACGTTCTGGATGGGAAGCAGCTGCTTCTGATCTCTGCAATCTGATTGAAACGTGCATTTCTGGAAATTTGCAGAAATGCACGTTTTTTTATATATAATTATTGATAAATCTAAATTATAGTGTTATAATTATTATTATTTTATTTTAGGAGGCGGTATTGTGCGAAATTGGAAAATTAAAAAGCAAGACGAAGCAATTGTAAGCGCATTGTGCCGCGCTCTGCATTGTACCCATTATTTTGCCCGTGTTTTGATCAATCGCGGAATTGATACGGTGGAGAAGGCGCGTGAGTTTTTGCATACCGATGCCGCCGTTCTTTCGGACCCGTTCATGTTTAGGAATATGGAGGCGGTGGTTCAGAGAATCGGCGTAGCGTTACGCGGCGGAGAAAAGATTACCGTATACGGCGATTACGATGTGGATGGTATTACCGCCACCGGTCTTTTGGTTGAGGTGCTGCGCGAAATGGGCGGCAGGGTGGATTATTATATTCCCAGCCGCTTTACGGAAGGCTACGGCGTGAATTCCGAAGCGGTGCAAAAGATCGCGGATAACGGCACGACCCTGATCATTACGGTCGATACCGGAATCACCGCTGTCCAAGAAGTAGAATTCGCCAAGACGTTGGGTTTGGACGTGATCATCACCGACCATCATGAATGTCAGGCCGTGTTACCAAATACGCTTATTATCAATCCCAAGCATGCGGAGAGCGGCTATCCTTTTAAGGATCTGGCTGGCGTAGGCGTGGTTTATAAATTGGCTTGTGCGCTGGATCGGCGCTATGGGCGAGGTGACGTAGCGGAGCGTTATGCTACTTTTGCGGCTGTCGGTACCGTTGCGGATATTATGCCGATGCTGGGGGAGAACCGTTATATTGTCCGGCAGGGTCTTGAGAAACTGAAAACAACGAATTGTCCGGGACTGCGTGCCATGATTGACCGCTGTGTCGGCGATCGTCCTATTGATACCTCGACGGTGGGGTTTGCCATCGCACCGCGGATCAATGCCGCCGGACGGATGGGGGATGCCTGCACCGGCGTGCAATTACTGACCACGCGCAGTAAGGAGGATGCAGAGCGGCTGGTGAGTGAGCTTTGCAAGGAAAATAACCACCGCCAGGAAATTGAAAACCGCATCTTAGAAGAGGCGGTAGAGATGCTGGAAAAGGATCCCCGTCAAAAAGAACGGAATGCAATCGTCCTTTGGGGTGAGGATTGGCACAACGGTGTGGTTGGAATTGTGGCATCCCGTCTGAAGGATCGCTACGGAAAGCCTTGTATTCTCTTTTCAATCAACGAGGGATATGCAAAAGGCTCCGGGCGCAGCGTTCGTCCCTTTAATTTGTTTGAGGCTTTGGAGCGACTTTCCGATCGGGTAGAGAAATTCGGCGGACATGCCTTTGCTGCCGGCGTTTTGGTAGCTACCGATCGACTGGAAGAGTTTCGTGATGCATTCTGCCGTGAAGTGGATCTCTTTCTGGAAAGGGATGTGTTCGACGAAAGCATTGAGGTCGATTGTATCCTCGAGGAAGGGGATCTGACCTTGGATCAAGTGAAGGATCTGGGGCGGCTGGCGCCCTTTGGCCGCGGCAACGAAACGCCGGTCTTCTGTATGAGAAACGTTTATCTGCAGGATGCGGCGGCGACGGCGAACGGTAATCATATGCGCCTGGTCTTTCAATGCGGATATTTCCGTGTAACAGCTTTTTATTTTAATATGCCGCCCTCGTCATTCTGTTACCGCCCCGGCGAGTATCTGGACTTGGTTTTTGAGGCGGATATTAATACTTATAACGGCCGGCAGAGTGTGCAACTTTCCATCAAGGATCTGCGATATGCGGAGAAACGTTCCAAAAAGACTGCGGAAGAGTTGCGCCGAATTGAAACTGAGGCGTTGCGCCCGGAGGATATTCCGACCCGTGAGGATGCGGCGTTGCTTTATCGTTATCTTCAAAAACAAGTGCTGAATAAACCGATGTCTTTTGATTTTTATGCATTATTTGATCGGATCTTGAAAGAGCAGCATTCTGTGATTTCGGTAGGTGCATTATATTATTCTTTAAAGATTCTTGGAGAATTGGGCGTGCTGGACTATACGGCGGACGGCAATATTTTCCATAATCTTACGATCCATGGCGAAAAAAAGGTCTGCCTTGAAGATTCTGAACTTTTGAGGGAGATCAAAGGAAGGGGAGGTGTGGCAGCGTGTGTATAGAAGAACAAAAGTTTTCTGAACTTCTCGCATTGCTGGATGATAAAAAGTTCGATGTTGCAAAGATCGAACGTGCCTACCTGCGCGCCAAAAGCAGTCATGAGGGGCAGGTCCGCTCCTCCGGCGAGCCCTATGTCTGCCATCCCATTGAGGTGGCCAAGCTGGTCTTTGAGTTTGGTCTTGATACCGATTCGATCGTGGCGGCTTTCCTGCACGATACGATCGAGGATACGGACCTGACCTTTGATGCGATTAAAAAAGAGTTCGGTGAGCAATGCGCCAATCTGGTAGACGGCGTCACTAAACTGGGTCAGATTCCTTATACGACAAAAGAAGAAGCGCAGGTGGAATACCTTCGGAAGATGTTCCTTGCTATGGCGAAGGATATTCGGGTCATTCTTATCAAATTGGCGGATCGGCTTCATAACGTCCGGACACTGAGCGCAAGACCCAGAGAAAAACAATTAAAGACTGCTCGGGAGACCTTGGAGATCTATGCACCGCTGGCGCATCGCCTCGGTATGCAGAAGGTCAAGCAGGAGATGGAGGATATCTCCGTTAACTACCTGGATCCCGAGGGCTGTCGAATGATCGAAGAAAAGCTTCGGGAATTCGAGGGTCACGGTCAGGATTTCATTGAGAATACCAAAAAGAATATCTGCGACAAGCTGGCAGAGTATGAGATCCCCTTTGAACTGACCTATCGGGTGAAGCATACGTTCAGTATCTACCGCAAGCTCTTTACCCAAAATAAGACTTTTGAAGAACTTTATGACGTTTACGCCTTTCGATTGATTGTGAATACCGTAAACGATTGTTATTATCTTTTGGGCGTGATCCACGATCTTTATAATCCCATCCCCGGGCGTTTTAAGGATTATATTTCCACCCCGAAGCCCAATATGTATCAGTCCTTGCATACGACGGTGATCGGCAAGGAGGGTATTCCCTTTGAGGTGCAGATCCGTACCTGGGATATGCATAATACCGCTGAATATGGTATCGCCGCGCACTGGAAATATAAAAACGGCGTGCAAGGCGGCAAAGCAGATATTGATGATAAACTGAAGTGGGTTCGTAATCTTTTGGAGACCCAGGAGGACGTTTCGGATACCGAGGATTTCATCAGCGCACTAAAGATCGATCTTTTTGATGATGAGGTCTTCGTCTTCACTCCCCGGGGTGACGTGGTCAATCTTCCTGCCGGTTCTACGGTGATCGACTTCGCTTATGCGATCCATAGTGCGGTGGGTAATAAGATGGTCGGCGCCAAGGTCAACGGTAAGATCGTCGGTCTGGAGTATAAGCCTCAGAATGGCGAGATCATCGAGGTGTTGACCACCTCATCGGCAGGGCACGGTCCCTCCAGAGATTGGCTGAAGATCGTCAAGACCAGCGTGGCGAAGAATAAGATCCGACATTGGATCAAAAATGAGCGTCGGGACGAAAATATTGCCACCGGTACGGAAGAAGTGGAAAAGATCCTTCGCCGGAGCGGCATTCGCCTGGCAAAAGAGAATAAAGATGAAATTTTAAAGACCGTATCGTCGTTACTGCACTTCAATTCTCTTGAAGATCTGTATGCAGCGATCGGCTATGGCGGTATTCCGGTGGCTAAGGTGGAGCGGAGAATTCGCGCCCATTGCGAGCAATTGGAAAAGGAAAACCGTCCGGTCAAGGTGGTGCCTATCTCCAAGCCGAAGGCCAGCGCCGGCGGCGTTGTGGTAGAGGGCATTGATAACTGCCTGATTAAATTCGCCAAGTGCTGTAATCCCTTGCCCGGTGATTATATCTGCGGTTTTATCACCAAGGGCTACGGCGTTTCCATCCATAAGACCGATTGCCCCAATGCCCGGAGCGGTATGGAGGCAGAGCCGGAGCGTTGGCTTGCGGCGCGCTGGGATACGACGGAGCATAATAGCTTTACGACGACCCTGATGATCCACGTCAAGGATTCCATCGGCGTCATGGCAAATCTGACCCGGATCTTGGCGGATATGAAGGTCAATATCCGCAGTATCGCCACCCGGGATGAGGACATGGGGGTTTCCTTGGTGACCATCGGTATTGAAGTTAAGAGCCTGGATCACCTCAATTACATTGCGTCCAGAATTCGTAAAGATCCCGATGTGATTGATATTCAAAGAGCAAACCAATGAGGAATGTATCATGAGAGCAATTTGTACTGTTGTTAAAAATGCCTGTCTCCGCGTGGATGGTGAGGTCATCTCCGAAATTGAAAAAGGACTTTTGGTTTTCTGCGGATTTTCGGAGCAGGATAATAAAGAGAATATCGAAAAAGCCTTGAAAAAGGTGGCGGGTCTTCGGGTCATGGACGATCCGGACGGCAAACTGAATTGTTCGCTGGCCGACGTGGGCGGCGAGATGCTCTTTGTGTCGAATTTCACCCTTTATGGAGATGTCCGTAAGGGTTTTCGCCCCTCATTCATCGAGAGTATGAAATACGAGCCGGCAGAGGAGCTTTATCAATATGCGCTCGCACGGCTACGGGATGAATACGGGGTGCGCGTAAAGGGTGGCGTCTTCGGTGGCGATATGAAGATCGAAGCGCTGCACGACGGGCCGATCAACATTATCATTGATAGCGAGGATCTTCAATGAGATTGACCTGTATAGAAACCGGCGCTATGCGCTGTAATAATTATCTTTTGGAAAACGAGGAGACCGGCAAAGGCGTCTTGATCGACTGCGGCGGAAGTGGAGAAGATCTTATTCTTGCTGCCCAAAAAAACGGTGTTACGGTGGAGGCGATTCTGCTGACCCATGGTCATGCGGATCATATCGAGGGTGCGTCGCGGGTGGCAGAGCATTTCGGCTGTCCGATCTATCTTCATCAGTATGATCTTGAATATCCCGAGCGGCCGGAATTTAACCTCTCCATGCGGATCTATATGAAGCCTTTGACCTATGCGATGAAACCCATCGCGGTGCAGGATGGCGATGTCATCCAAGCGGCAGGCTTTTTGATCGAGGTAATTCATACGCCGGGTCATACCCAAGGCTGTGTATGCTATGGGGTAGAGGAAGTTCTCTTTACCGGAGATACTCTGTTCCGGGATTCTGTGGGCGGTGATTTTCCGCCTTTTGGAAATCTCGAGACGGAAATCCAGTCTATTCAGAAACGGCTTTTTACGCTGGAGGATCGCACCTGCTATCCCGGTCACGGCGCAAAGACAAGCCTTTCTTACGAAATGAAAAATAATATGTATTGCAGGATTTGAAATGGAAATCAAGATCAGTGGGCATGAATTTGAATATGACGTAACCGGGATGTCCCTCTTGTTCTTCCCGGGTGAGCCGGTGATCTTTTTGAAGAGACCCAAGGGGGATACCTGGCTTTCCTCCCGATTGGTAGAAACCAAGAAAGGGCTTTATGCCAAGGCGACCTTTCGGTACGACGGAAAAAAGATTGAATGTTCTAAGCCGGTTCTTTCGGAGGATAAAGAGGGAAGATTGGCGGCGGTGAAATACACCATCTATCAGGTTTTTCATCGTGTGACCGGCATCTGCCCTCCCTGGGGAATTCTGACCGGAATCAAGCCCACAGGAATTTATCGGCGCCTGTTGGATGAAAAAGGCTATGGGGAGACCCGGCGGTACCTGCTGAAGGAATACTGTATGCAGCCGGAGAAGATCCCGTTGCTGCATCAGATCTGTAAGGTAATGGAAACGGTGGAGACCGATAGCCGTAAGGAGGCAAGTCTTTATGTTGCCATTCCGTTTTGTCCGACCCGGTGCACCTATTGCTCCTTTATCAGCGTGGCGGCGGAAAAAAGTAACCACCTGATCGAGCGGTACCTGGATTGCTTGGCGGAAGAAATTCGGGATAAATGTGCGGTGCTCCATAAGCATCGGCTGAAGATCAAATCCGTGTATGTAGGCGGCGGTACGCCGGGGATTTTGAATGAGGAGCAGATGGAGCGTCTTTTACAGACGGTACGCGATTGTCTTGATGGAGAATTGGCGGAATTTACCTACGAATTGGGGCGCCCGGATACCGTCACCAAGGAAAAACTCTTGCTATTGAAAAGAATGGGCGTGACCCGTATTTGCATCAATACCCAGACCACCAACGATGAGATCCTGGAGGCGGTGGGGCGCCGGCATACCAGAACCCAGTATTTTGACGCCGTTTCCTTGACAAAGCAATTGGAGTTTGATAGTATAAACACCGATTTGATTGCCGGTCTGCCCGGGGAGAGCGAGGAGTCCTTCGCACGCTCCTTGGAGGACGTACTGGCGGCCGGTGCGGATAATATTACCATCCATACCTTGGCGATCAAGCGTTCTTCGCGGCTTCATGGGAGCGGCACCTATTTTGATCCCTCCAATGACCACGTGCAGAGGATGCTGGATCGTGCTTATAAACGGCTTTTGGATCTGGGGTATGTCCCTTATTATATGTATCGCCAGAAAAACACCGTTTCCAATGGTGAAAACATCGGCTTTTCCCGCCCGGAAACCATCGGGCTGTATAATCTCTATATGATGGAGGATCTCCATACGGTCGCTGCTTGCGGCGCGGGCGCTTCCTCCAAGATCGTATCCGGTAAAGACGGCCGGATCGAGCGTGTGATCAATATGAAATATCCCTATGAATATATTAATGAAAACCAACGGATCCGAGCCAATACGGAGCTGCTGGATCGTAAATTAGAGGAGACTTTATGACTGCGGAAAATGCAAAAAAAGAAATTGAATTGCTGACCCAGCAGCTCAATGAGCATATATACCGCTATTATGTGGAGGATGCGCCGACCATATCGGACTATGAATACGATATGCTGATGCGCAAGCTTGCGGCATTGGAAGGGGAGTTTCCGGAGTTGCGTTCTCCGGTATCGCCGTCCCAGCGTGTGGGCGGAGCGGTGGCAGAGCGGTTCGAGCCTTTTCGCCATGAAGTGCCGCTGCTCAGCTTGCAGGATGCATTCTCTTATGATGAATTGGTCGCTTTTGATGAGCGCGTCAAAAAGCTTTGCCCGGATGCCGGCTACGTGGTTGAATTAAAGATTGATGGGCTCTCGGTGGCATTGACTTATGAAAACGGTATCTTTGTGCGCGGTGCCACCCGTGGTGATGGTCAGGTGGGCGAAGACGTGACCGATAATCTTAAGACGGTTGGCAGTATTCCAATGGTACTGAATGAGCCGGTGAATATCGTTGTTCGCGGTGAGGTCTATATGCCGCGCAAGAGTTTTGAGCGGCTGAATGAGCAATGCCTGCAAAAGGGCAAAAAGACCTTCGCCAATCCCCGTAATGCGGCGGCAGGTTCTCTGCGTCAGCTGGATAGTAAAATTACTGCCGAGCGTCGGCTGGATATCTTTATTTTTAATATTCAGCAGATGGACGGGGAGATGCCGGAAGGTCATGCGGCCAGCTTGGACTATCTCAAGAAGCTTGGCTTTAAAGTAAGTCCTTATTACAGTTTGTTTACCGATATTACTGAAGCCTTTGCGGAAGTAGAGCGGTTCAATGCTATTCGGGATGAATTGGGCTTTGACATCGACGGCGCGGTTTTGAAGGTGGATCGCTTTGCGGATCGCGCGCTTTTAGGAGAGACGGTGAAGGTTCCGCGCTGGGCCATTGCCTATAAATATCCTCCGGAGCAAAAGCCCACCCTTTTAAAGGGAATCACCATCCAGGTGGGGCGCACCGGCGTTCTGACTCCCAATGCAGAGTTGGATCCGGTGCAATTGGCCGGCACAACGGTTTCCCGGGCAACCTTGCACAATCAGAATTATATTCGCGATCTGGACATTCGGGTAGGGGATATCGTCATCGTTCAAAAGGCGGGCGATATCATCCCGGAGGTGGTGCGCGTGGTCAAGGAGAAGCGCCCTGCGGATAGTGAGCCGTATTTGATGCCGGATGCCTGCCCGGAGTGTGGCGGTGCCTTGATCCCCGATGAGAGCGGAATTGCATTGCGGTGCGGAAATGAGGAATGTCCGGCGAAGATCCAGCGCCAATTGGAGCATTTTGCCTCCAAGGCGGCGATGGATATCGACGGACTGGGGCCTGCTATCATTGAGCAGCTGCTTGATAATAATTTGATCGAGCGTCCGGACGATCTTTACCGTTTAAATAAAGAAGAATTGTCGGGTCTGGAGGGCTTTGGCGAAAAGTCTGCGGATAATCTGCTCGCCGCTCTGGAACGTTCTAAGACCGCGTCCTTGGATCGGGTGCTTTATGCCTTGGGGATTCGCAATATTGGCTCCAAGGCAGCCAAGCTATTGGCAGATCACTTCGGTTCGATGGACGCAATCATGCAGGCTGATGCGGATGAGATCGCCGATCTCTATGATTTCGGTGCGACCATGGCGGAAAATGTAGTCGCCTATTTTGCCAAAGAAGAAAATCGTGCTTTGGTAGAGTCGCTTCGTCAAGTCGGCTTGCAGATGAATTATGAAAAAGAAGAGGTTTCTGATCGATTGGCCGGCCTGACCTTTGTGTTGAGCGGCGGATTGGACAGCATGAGCCGCGATGATGCAGGTGCTGCCATCGAGAAATTGGGCGGTAAGGTTTCCGGCTCTGTTTCCAAAAAAACTTCTTATTTAATATTAGGGGATAAACCCGGCAGTAAATTGTCCAAGGCGCAAGCGTTGGGTGTCCCGGTCATCGAGGAAGATGAATTTTTGAGAATGATCAATACGGAGGGTGAAGAATGAAAGAATATGAGATCGTAGTCGGCCTGGAGGTTCATGCCGAGCTGAATACCAAAACCAAGATCTATTGTTCCTGTAAAAATAGCTTTGGCGGCGAGGTCAATACCCAGTGCTGCCCCGTCTGTACCGGTATGCCCGGTGCTTTGCCAGTGCTGAACCAAAAGGTGGTGGAGTATGCCATCCGCATGGGGCATGCCACCGGTTGTAAGATCCATACCATGCTGAAACAGGATCGCAAGAACTACTATTATCCCGATCTGCCTAAGGCTTATCAGATCTCCCAGTTCGATATTCCGCTCTGCTACGATGGCGGCGTAGAATTCATGATGAATGGGGAGACTAAGCGCGTGGGCATCACCCGGATCCATATCGAGGAAGATGCCGGTAAACTGCTGCACCAGGATGGAATTCCTTATTCTTTGGTGGATCTTAACCGTTGCGGCGTGCCCTTGATCGAGATCGTTTCCGAGCCGGATATGCGTTCTTCCCAGGAGGCGCGTGAATATCTGGAGACCATCCGCACCATCCTGATGTACATCGGTATTTCCGACTGTAAGATGCAGGAGGGCTCTATCCGTTGCGACGTCAACGTTTCAGTTCGCCCCAAAGGTTCTGAAAAGTTCGGTACCCGTTGCGAGATGAAGAATATCAATACCTTCAGCGGTGCGCAGCGTGCCATTGATTATGAAGCGGCGCGTCAGATCGAGATCTTGGAGAATGGGGGAGAGATCTCCCAGGAGACCCGCAGATGGGACGACGAAAAGGGCGTCAACGTCCTGCTACGTTCCAAGGAGGACGCTCAGGACTACCGCTATTTCCCCGAACCGGATATTCCGCCGGTAATGCTGGAGCAATCCTGGATCGATCAGCTGAAGGAAGAAATCCCCGAAATGCCCAATGAAAAGACCAAGCGCTATGTGCTGGAATATCATCTGCCGGAGGTGGATGCCGGGATCATTGCGAGAAACTATGAGCGCGCGGTGTACTTCGATGCCTGTACGGCAATTGATGCAAAGCTTGCTAAGAATGCGGCAAACTGGATCTTGGGCGACATCTCTAAGTATTTGAATGATAAAAACGAAGAGATCAATCTGTTCCCGGTTCGTCCGGAGCGTTTGATGGCGCTCTTGCAACTGGTGGATAAGGGGACGATTTCCGGCAATGCCGCCAAAAAGGTTCTGGCGATCATGCTGGAGGATGAGGCTGAACCGATGACGATCGTGGAGCGCGAGGGGCTGATCCAGAATAGCAACGAGGATGAGATGGCCGGTATCGTCGATGCAGTATTGGCTGCCAATCCTTCTACCATCGAGGAGTATCGCAACGGACGCACCAACGTATTGGGCTTCCTGGTCGGTCAGTGCATGAAGCAGTCCAAGGGAAAAGGAAATCCCAAGATCATCAATCAGCTTTTGATGGAACGCTTAAAATAAAGAAATCGGGAGGCGAAAACAGCCGTTTTCGCCTCCTTCAAAAAAATATAAAAAAGTCCTTGACTATGAGGAATTACTGTGCTATAATCTTTTATACCTGCCGTAGGGCTTATTTTTTTGTGCAAAAATTTGCCCTCCAATATTAATGCAGGGAGGCCAAAAAACAGGAGGTGCCGCAAAGATGAGAGTCAAGATTACGCTGGCTTGCACGGAGTGCAAACAAAGAAATTACGACACAATGAAGAACAAGAAGAACGACCCCGACAGACTGGAAATGAACAAGTACTGCAAGTTCTGCAAAAAGCATACCTTGCATAGAGAAACCAAGTAAGTTTCCAAGTTTATAAAGGAGGACGCAATCATGGCAGAGAAAGCTAAAAAGAAGTCCGTCTTTTCCAGAATCGGAAACTGGTTCCGTGAAGTTCGTATTGAGATGACCAAGAGAATTATTTGGCCCACCTTTAAGCAGGTGCTGAATAATACCCTGGTGGTTATTGTATGCGTACTGGTAGTCGGTGTGTTTATCTGGATATTCGACTGGCTTTTCTTTACCGGTATTCAGGCGCTGACCAATTGGTTGGGCGGCTTGATTGGTTAATTTGATTTTTTCAGAAAGGGGCAGATGAGTTATGGCTGATAAGGCAAAATGGTATGCAATTCATACTTATTCTGCGTATGAGAATAAGGTTGCGACCAACCTGCGCAGAATTATTGAAAACCGTAAGCTGGAAGAGGTCATTCAGGACATTTCTGTTCCCACTGAGACCGTTGTTGAAACGACCGAAAAGGGTCAGAAGGAATATGAGCGTAAAGTATTCCCGGGTTATGTGTTGGTAAAGATGGTCATGACCGATGAGACCTGGTATATCGTCCGTAATATTCAGGGCGTTACTGGATTTGTCGGCTCTACCTCTGAGCCGCTTCCTCTTACCCAGGCTGAGATCGAAAAGCTCGGCGTGGAGAAGAGAGTGGTTCATACCGATTATAAGAAGGGCGATTCCGTACGCTTCGTTGCTTCCAACATGAGCGGTTTTGTCGGCGTGGTGGACGAGGTATATCCCGAGTCTTCCAAGTTGAAGGTGGTTGTATCCATGTTCGGGCGTGAGACCTCTGTTGAGGTTTCCTTCGAGCAGGTTGCACCTGTAGAGTAAGGCTAAATCGCACCATTGGTGCGTTTTCGCAAGTGGGAGGAGAGTACTTTTTTATCTTTCCGCTATATTACCACATTGAAACACGAGGGAGGTGTTTGAAAAATGGCTCAAAAAGTAACAGGGTTCATTAAACTTCAGATTCCGGCAGGAAAGGCAACTCCGGCGCCCCCGGTTGGCCCCGCACTGGGTCAGCATGGCGTCAACATCATGGCCTTTGCTAAGGAATTCAACGAGAGAACGAAGAATGATATTGGTTATATCATTCCGGTCGTGATCACCGTTTACGCTGATCATTCTTTCACTTTTGTTACCAAAACTCCGCCTGCTGCTGTCTTGATTAAGAAGGCGGCCGGCATCGAGAGCGGCTCCGGCGTCCCCAATAAGACCAAGGTTGCTTCTCTTACCAAGGAGCAGGTCAAAAAGATCGCTGAGCAGAAGATGCCCGATCTGAATGCAGTTGATATTGAAGCTGCAATGAGCATGATCGCAGGTACTGCGAGAAGCATGGGCGTTACCGTCGAGGAGTAAGCCCTTAATACTGTGGGAGGAACATTCCGTAATACCACAAAGGAGGATTAATTAGGTGAAAAGAGGAAAGTCTTATATTGAAAGCACCAAGCTGATCGACTCTACCAAGCTGTATGAGGTCGAAGAGGCTATGGAGGCTGTTACCAAGGCTGCACGTGCAAAGTTCGATGAAACTGTTGAAGTGCACGTAAAGCTGGGTGTTGATTCCCGTCATGCAGATCAGCAGGTTCGTGGCGCAGTTGTATTGCCCCATGGTACCGGTAAAACCACCCGCGTCCTGGTCTTTGCCAAGAATGCAAAGGCTGAGGAAGCTCAGGCTGCCGGCGCTGATTTTGTAGGCGGTGAGGAACTCATTCCCAAGATTCAGAATGAGAACTGGTTCGAGTATGATGTAGTAGTTGCTACCCCGGATATGATGGGTGTTGTCGGTCGTCTGGGTCGTGTCCTGGGTCCCAAGGGCTTGATGCCCAACCCCAAGGCCGGTACCGTTACCATGGACGTTGCCAAGGCAATTGCTGAAATCAAAGCCGGTAAGATCGAGTATCGTCTGGATAAGACCAATATTATCCACTGCCCGGTTGGTAAGGTTTCCTTCGGTAAGGAAAAGCTGACCGAGAACTTCAATACTCTGATGGGTGCCATCGTCAAGGCTCGTCCTGCTGCCGCTAAAGGTCAGTATGTAAGAAGCTGCGTTGTCGCTTCCACCATGGGCCCCGGCATCAAGATCAACCAGGCTAAATTTATGTAAAAATGTCTTGACAATCATACTACACTGTGGTATGATTGTTGAGTCAAAAAAATATGCTTCGCAGACAGCAGGTGCCGGTTTTTGGCTTAATATCCCGCCGAGGAGTGCTTTTGAATATCTTAGGATATCTATGCTCCCAAGCGTGTCTGCGCTCTGGGAGCATTATTTTTTGAAAATCTAATGGAGGTAACAATTCATGGCAAATGATAAGATCATTGCTCAGAAACAAGCAGTCGTTGCCGAGCTGAAGGAAAAGCTTCAGAACGCAGTGACCGGTGTTCTGGTAGACTATAGCGGAATCAATGTTGCTGACGATACTGCCCTGCGTGGTAAGTTGAGAGAAGCCGGTGTTGATTATGCCGTTGTTAAGAATACCCTGACCCGTTTTGCTGCCAAGGAAGTTGGTCTGGACGAACTGTCCGAGGTCCTGAACGGCACCACCGCTCTGGCTGTTTCCAATGATGATGTTGTTGCTCCTGCTAAAGTTCTCTATGACTTCAGCAAAGAGCATGATTACTTCACCATCAAGGGCGGCTTTGTAGAAGGTAAGGTTGTTTCTGTTGCAGAACTGGAAAAACTGGCTACCATGCCCAGCAAGGAGACCTTGCTCTGCATGCTGCTCTATGCCCTCAATGGCAACGTTTCTGGTCTGGCTCGCGCTCTGCAGGCTGTTGTTGATCAGAAGAACGAAACTGAAGCTACCCCTGCGTAAGCAATTATTAATTTAATTTTATTTGGAGGATTAAAGAAATGGCTGATATTAAGAATATCGTTGAAGAAATCAAAACCCTGAGTGTTATGGAACTGGCTGACCTGGTTCATGCCATCGAGGAAGAGTTCGGTGTTTCCGCTGCTGCTCCCGTTGCTGTTGCTGCCGCTCCCGGCGCTGGCGCTGCTGCTGCTGAAGAGAAGACCGAGTTTGATGTTGTTCTGACCAACGCTGGTGCTTCCAAGATCAACGTAATCAAGGTTGTTAAGGAAATCACCGGTCTGGGTCTGAAGGAAGCTAAGGAGATGGTTGACGGCGCTCCCAAGACCATCAAGGAAGGCGCTTCCAAGGATGAGGCTGAGGAAATTAAGAATAAGCTGACTGAAGCCGGCGCTACTGTTGAGCTGAAGTAATTAAAGCTGAAAATGCTCCGGTCGGAATTCCGACCGGAGTTTTTTTACGATTGAAAGGAGTTTGCGTCATGGGCGGATTGTTTTCACCTTGCAATAAAATAGGTCTTGCGCCCATGGCGGGTCCGGGTGATAGCGGCTTTCGGCGTATCTGTCGGGAGTGGGGCGCCGATTATACGGTCACCGAGATGATCAGTGCGAAAGCTATTCGATATGGTGCGGAAAAGACGGTTGATCTTGCACGCTATACGGAGGATGAAACGCCGATTTTGATCCAGCTTTTCGGTCGCGATCCTGCTGCTATGGAGTATGCGGCAAAATTTATAGACGATCAATTTCATCCTGCCGGTATTGATCTGAATATGGGGTGCCCTGCGCCAAAGATCTTTAATAACGGGGATGGAAGTGCCCTTCTAAAAGAGCCCGAGTTGGCGGCAGAGTTGGTTCGTGCCGCCCGACGTGGATGTCAATGCCCGGTCAGCGTAAAGATGCGGGTTGGTATTGAAGCACCCGATCCCAAGATCACGGATTTTGCTTTAAAAATGGAGTCTGCCGGTGCCGCGTTTATCACTGTCCATGGCCGTACCAGAGAGCAATTTTATGCTGGAAAGGCGGATTATTCCATGATCCGCCGTATTAAAGATGCGGTTTCGGTTCCGGTGATTGCTAATGGCGACGTGATAGATGGTGCATCTGCTCGAAAGATCCTTGCAGAGACCGGCGCAGATGGATTGATGCTGGCGCGTGGTGCGCTGGGCGCTCCGGACGTTTTTCTTCGAATTAAGCAAGTATTTGCCGGAAAGACAGAAACTGAACTTTCTTTGAAGGAACGTTTTGAAGTCTGCCTTCGTCAGCTTCGCTATACCATCGAAGATAAAGGGGAAGAGAAAGCGTCAGTTGAATTTCGTAAGCATATGCTTTGGTATTTAAAGGGATTTCCGGGTGCCGCACCTTTTAAAGTCGCCGCCGGTCAAATTGCATCTCTGCGAGATTGCGAAAGCCTGATCGCTCAAGTTCTTGAAATGCAAAAAAAATAAGACGCTTTTGATTTCAAAAGCGGCTTGTTTTTTTATTTATTTTATTCAGCGAATGCAACGTACGCGCAGGACGCCGTCTACTGCCTTAAGAGCTTCAATAACACGATCGCCGATGTCTTCGCTACAGTCGATCATGGTGTAGGCGTAATCACCCTTGGACTTATTCAGCAGGTTATCAATGTTGACGCCGACGGCGGAAACAATTGCCGAAAGAGCGGAAAGCATATTGGGAATATTGCGATGGCAGATACAGATCCGCAGGGGAGAGTTCAGTGCAGAAGAAATGTTGGGGTAGTTGACGGAATTCACAATGTTACCGTACTCCAGATATTCCTTCAATTCTTTGACTGCCATGACCGCACAATTATCTTCACTCTCGGGGGTGGAAGCACCCAGATGAGGAATAGGTATGGCATTCTTCATGGTAAGGGTCTTTTCGTTGGGGAAGTCGGTTACGTACTTTGCAACCTTGCCGCTTTCCAGAGCAACAGCCATATCCTCGTCGTTGACCAGATCGGCACGGGAGAGATTCAAGATCCGGACGCCGTCCTTCATGGTTGCGATGGTATCTTTATTGATGCTGTGCTTGGTTTCGGCGGTAAGAGGAGCGTGCAGACAGATATAGTCGCAGTTAGCGTAAACTTCGTTGATATCTGTCGCTTTTTCAACGTGGTGGTTCAGGTTCCATGCAGACTGCAAGGAGATGTAGGGGTCATAACCGAGAACCTTCATGCCTAGATGCTGTGCAGCGTTTGCAACCTGTACACCGATGGCACCCAGACCGATGACGCCCAATTTTTTTCCCATGATTTCGGGACCGACAAATTGGGACTTACCTTTTTCAACCTGCTTGGCAACGTCGTCGCCGGTCAGTCCCTTCGCCCATTCGATGCCACCGACGATGTCGCGGGAGGCAAGGAAGAGTGCGCCGATTGCTAACTCCTTTACAGCGTTGGCATTAGCGCCGGGGGTGTTGAATACAACGATACCCTTTTCGGCACAAGCATCCAGAGGAATATTATTGACACCGGCACCGGCACGGGCAACAGCCAGCAGGGAAGCGGGCAACTCCATGTCGTGAAGAGAGGCGCTGCGAACCAGAATGCCATCGGGGGCATCGCAGGTATCGCAGATTTCATATTTTTGATCAAAGCCATCCAGGCCGATCTTGGCAATTTTATTTAAGGTTTGGATTTTCATTATTTGTTTTCCTCTTCAAATTTCTTCATAAAGTTGACCAGCGCCTCAACGCCCTCGTAAGGCATAGCGTTATAGATACTGGCGCGCATACCGCCGACAGAGCGGTGACCCTTGATGTTGACAAAACCGTTTGCTGTACACTCTGCGACAAATTTCTTATCCAGCTCTTCGCTGCCGGTCACGAAGGGAACGTTCATCAAAGAACGGGACTCGCCCATAACGGTGGGATGGAACATCTCGGACTGATCCAGGAAGTCGTAAAGTAATTTTGCTTTCTTCTTGTTCTTTTCTTCCAGCACCTTGATGCCGCCCATATTCTCGATCCACTCCAGCACCAGCTTCAGAATATAGATGGCGTAGGTGGGAGGGGTGTTGAACATAGAGCCATTCTCGGAATGAGTGCTATAAGTAAACATGGTGGGGGTGATGGGCTGAGGCTCAGCGATCAGATCCTCGCGGATGATGACGACTGTCAGACCGGCAGGACCCATGTTTTTTTGCGCACCGGCATAAATAATACCGAACTTGGAAACATCGATCTCCTCACTGAGGATGGAGGAGGACATATCAGCAACCAAAGGTACGTTGCCGGTTTCGGGCAGCTTATAGAATTTGGTGCCGTAGATGGTATTATTGTAGCAAATATGGAAGAAATCAGCCTCGGGATCAAAATCCGCACTGTTCAATTCGGGGATATAGGAGAAGGTCTTATCCTCGCTGGAGGCAACTGCGCGGCAGGTGCCGTAGCGGCTGCCTTCTTTAAAAGCTTTCTTAGCCCACTGACCGGTAATGACGTAGTCGGCCTTGCCGCTCTTGGTCATCAGGTTCAGGGGGACCATGGCGAATTGGCTGGACGCACCGCCCTGCAGGAAAAGTACCTTATAGTTATCGGGGATGGAAAGTACTTTACGGAGTAAACTTTCCGCTGACTCGATAATAGCTCCATATTCTTTTGAGCGGTGGCTCATCTCCATGACGGACTGACCTGAGGTACCGTAACTCGTCATCTCACTGGCAGCCTTTTCCAGAACTTCCAGAGGGAGCATGGAGGGACCTGCGGAAAAATTGTAAACTCTCATTAAAATACACCTTTCTTTCTAAAATATAATTTAGGTTCATTATATTATATTTATAATTAAAAGTCAACTGATATTTCAAGAACTTCTGTCTTGAATAACCGTAGGATCCATGCTATAATTATTATAATGTTAACCTTAAAATTAAAGGAGAATGAACATGAAACTTTCAAAGGTGCGCGAATTACTGGATGCAGAAGTACTCTGCTGTGAGGAAAATCTGGACGGCGAGGTAGAAAGCGCTTGCGGTTCTGATATGATGAGTGATGTCTTGGCGTTTGTCAAGGATCATGCGGTTTTACTGACCGGTCTTGTCAATCCTCAGACGGTTCGGACGGCGCAGATGATGGATATGAAATGTATTATCTTTGTGCGCGGCAAGCGACCGGAAGAGTCTGTGATCTCTCTGGCTGAGGATAACGGGATCATGATCATGGCTACCGACTATCGCTTATACACCGCTTGTGGACTTCTTTATTCCAACGGACTGTATAGTGAAGGAGTGGATAAGGTATAATGGAACCGATCGTATTTAAATATAAAGTAGACGGCGAGGATTTCAGCAATGCTGGCGAGGCGTCTGCAGCTCTGAAAAAATCTTTGAAGCAGATGGGCTTTTCTCCCGACGTGATCCGCCGCGTCTCCATCGCGATGTATGAGGGTGAGATCAATATGGTCATCCATGCAGAGGGCGGCGAGGCGACTGCCGAGATCACCGGCGACGCGATCCGTATTATTCTTGCAGATAAAGGGCCCGGCATCAAGGATGTGGATCTGGCCATGCGGGAGGGATACTCTACCGCACCGGACGAGGTGCGGAATCTGGGTTTTGGCGCCGGTATGGGATTGCCCAATATCAAGAGATATTCTGATGATTTGAAGATTGACACCGTATTGGGTGTCGGGACGACCTTAACGATTACAATCAATATATGAGGTGATAGAATGGATTATTTTCATTCCGTTACATTAGACCCTGACCGTTGCAGAGGCTGCACTGCTTGCGTCAAGCGTTGCCCTACGGAGGCGATCCGGGTCAAAAACGGCAAAGCGACCATTATTAAAGAACGTTGCATTGATTGTGGCGAATGTATTCGCGTATGCCCTCATCATGCGAAAAAAGCGGTCTATGATAAGCTTTCGATGCTGGAACAGTTCGACTATAACGTGGCAATTCCGGCGCCGTCGTTATATGGGCAATTTAATAATCTTGGTAATGTGGACTACGTATTGAACGGGCTTCTTGATATCGGTTTTGACGATATCTTTGAAGTGGCCAGCGCGGCGGAATTGGTCTCGGAATGTACCCGGATCAAATTGAGTGAAGGCGGTCAGCCGCTTCCGGTGATTTCGACGGCTTGCCCTGCGGTGGTACGCCTGATCCGTGTGCGTTTCCCCAAGCTGATTCCGCATTTGCTCTGTGTCAAAGCCCCGGTGGATATAGCGGCGGATATTGCGCGGCGAAAAGCGGTGGAAAAAACCGGTCTTTCTCCGGATCGGATCGGCGTTTTCTTTATCTCGCCCTGCCCGGCAAAGGTGACGGCAATGCGTCAGCCCTTGGGAACAGATCGTTCTGACGTAGACGGCGTTTTGGCTATTTCCGATGTGTATAAACCACTTTTGGCGGCAATGAATAAGATCAAGCAACCGCAAGCCCTCTCGGAATGCGGTTTGACCGGTATTTCCTGGAGTTATACCGGCGGCGAGGCGACCGCCTTGCTACGTAATCGCTATTTGGCGGCGGATGGGATGGAGAACGTCATCAAGATTTTGGAAGAGATCGAGGATGAGAAGCTTTCCGACGTAGATTTCGTGGAGCTGGGAGCATGCGTTTCCGGCTGCGTCGGCGGATGCCTGACCATTGAAAACCCCTATATCGCCAAGACCCGCGTTCGGCAGCTGCGCAAATATATGCCGGTAGCCGGCAACCATTTGAAGGATTATGATCTGCAACTGGACGATTATCTTTGGCATAATCCCATTACTTACGATCCCGTTCTCCAATTAGATCAAGACCTTAAAAAAGCAATGCTGAAAATGCAGGAGATCCAAAGGATAGAGGAAGAACTGCCCGGTATTGATTGCTCCGCCTGCGGTTCACCGTCCTGCCATGCTTTTGCGGTGGACGTGGTGCAGGGTACGGCTAAAATGTCGGACTGTCTGATCATCTTAAAAAATCGATTAAAGGATATTATGGAATGATGAAAGTGCATGAGCTTGCCAAGGCCTGCGGCTTTGGCTATTATTCCGGGAAAGACGTTGAGGATCGTGAAGTGGGCGGCGCCTATTGCTGCGACCTGCTTTCCTGGGTCATTGGACGTGCCGGTGAAAATGACGCACTGGTTACGGTAATGTCTAATCCCAATGTAATGGCGGTGGCGGTGATGGCGGATCTGCCCTGCGTCATTTTAACCGAAGGGGTTCGTCCGGACGATAACGCACTGGATAAAGCGGTTGCGAACGGTATTATCGTCTTATCTTCGGAGGAAACCACCTATAAAACAGCTCTTAGAATTCATGAGGCATTGAGTAAATAAAGGAGACGGCATGATGGAATTGCGTTATGATCTGCATATTCACTCGGCACTCTCTCCCTGCGGGGACGAGGATATGACGCCGAATAATATTGTGAATATGGCCAAGATCTGCGGTTTAGACGTGATTGCGGTATCAGATCATAACACTGCCGGAAACGTGGCGGCTGTCATGGAAGTGGGGAAGGAGATCGGTGTGACGGTCGTCCCTGCCATGGAGCTGGAAACGGCAGAAGAAATCCATGTGCTTTGCTTGTTTCCAACGCTTGACGCGGTGCTGGCTTTTGAAAAAGAGCAGGTGGTGCCTGCTTTGCCGCCGATTCAAAATGACGCCCGGATCTTTGGCGAGCAGTTATTGATGGATGCTGCGGATCAGGTCGTCGGAAAAGAAGATCGCTATCTTATCAATGCGACCGCGATCTCGTTGGACGGGCTTCCGGATCTGGTGGCGTCCTACGGCGGAATTGCTATCCCGGCGCATATTGATAAGCAGACCAAAAGCTTGGTGGGTAACTTCGGTATGGTCGGGGACTATATGGGCTTTCACTGCTTTGAACTCTCGCGGAATTTGCCGGAGGATTTCATTATTGCAACCCCCGGTCTTGGTAAGCGTCCTTATCGGTATATTCACGATTCAGATGCCCATTATCTGCAGGATATTGGCGAACATTCCGGCGATAATCTTCTGGAATTACCGGAAAATTCTGCGGGAGCACTCATTCGATATTTGAGTATCGAGAAATTAGGTTAATTCCGCGAAAAAAATAGAAAAAACTGTGGAAATTAAAAAAATAATATGTTAAAATTAATATGTTTGTAAAGTTGGATATTACTGCTTTGCAGTTTCATTACTAAGGAGGATAAAAAATGAGCAACAAGTGTCCCGTTCCATTCAAGGGAACAAAAGAGCAAGAGCAGCAGTTGCGTGAAGTGATTGCGAAACACAAGGATCAAGACGGTCCTCTGATGCCGGTTCTCCAGGAAGCCCAGGAGATCTATGGTTATCTGCCCATCGAGGTGCAGAAGATCATTTCCGAAGGTCTAGACATTCCTTTGGAGCACATCTACGGCGTAGTTACCTTCTATGCGCAGTTCTCGCTGGCTCCTAAGGGTGAGTATAAGATCGGTGTCTGTCTTGGTACGGCCTGCTATGTTAAGGGCTCCGGTGACATCCTGAATAAGATCAAAGAAATCATCGGAATCGATGTGGGTGAGTGTACCCCCGACGGTAAGTTCTCTCTGGAGGCCACCCGTTGCATCGGTGCTTGCGGTCTGGCTCCTGTCATGACCATCAACGAAGACGTTTATGGTCGCTTGGTCGTAGGTGATATTCCCGACATTCTGAAGAAGTATATGGCCTAATTCCATGAAGGAATTATCGCTCAATATACTGGATATTACTTATAACTCCATCAAAGCAAAAGCAGAATTGATCGAGATCACCGTTTCGGAGTCGATGGCAAAGAATACGGTTGAGATCGAGATTAAGGATAACGGCTGCGGTATGGACGAAGATTTTTTGCGGAACGTGACGGATCCCTTCGTCACCACCCGGACCACCCGAAAGGTGGGGCTTGGAATTCCGCTCTTTAAGCAAAGTGCCGAGGATGCAGACGGCAGCTTCTTGATCCGATCAAAGGTCGGGGAGGGGACTGTGATTTCCGCGTCTTATCGGTTGGATCACCTGGATCGCGCCCCTATCGGGGATATGTCCGGGACGATCGTCAGCCTGATTCAGGCCAATGATCAGATCCATTTTGTTTATCACCATCATACCGATCGCGGGACGTTCGTCCTGGATACCGATGAGCTGCACGCCCAATTAGGGGACGTACCGCTTTCGGAACCTGCCGTGCTGAGCTGGATCGGAGAATATATCAACGAGAATTTGGATGATATTCAAGGAGGAAAAATATAAATGAAATCTTTAGCTGAATTGCAGGCAATCAAAGAAAAGATGCAGAATAAGGTCAATCTGCGCGCAAGCGAGGATGGCAACACCATTCGTGTCGTTGTCGGTATGGCTACCTGCGGTATTGCAGCAGGCGCTCGCCCCGTTTTGAATGCCTTTTTGAAGGAGATCGAGGATCGTCGCCTCGGCAACGTGATCTGCACCCAGACCGGTTGTATCGGCATCTGCCAGTATGAGCCGGTTGTCGAGATCACCACGCCCGACGGTACTAAGACCACCTACGTTAAGATGAACGAAGATAAAGTGGCTAAGGTAGTAACTGAGCATATTGTGAACAACAAAGTCGTTCAGGAATTCACCATCGGCGCTTTTGAGAAATAAGGGGGATTTTAGACAATGATTAGAAACCATATTTTGATTTGCGGCGGTACAGGCTGTACGTCCTCCGGCTCTCTGAGCATTATGGAGGCCCTGAACGCCGAGCTGGAAAAGAATAATCTCCAGGATGAGGTCAAAGTCGTTATGACCGGTTGCTTCGGTCTTTGCGCTTTGGGTCCCATCATGATCGTGTATCCCGAGGGCTCTTTCTACAGCCGTATTGATGCCGAAGCGATCCCCGAGATCGTTTCCGAGCACATCATTAAGGGTCGTATCGTAAAGAAGTATCTCTACAGCGAAGTAGCTGAGATGGAAGAGAAGGGTGTACATGCTTCTCTGAACGATACCAATTTCTATAAGAAGCAGAAGCGTGTTGCTCTCCGTAACTGCGGTGTTATCAATCCCGAGGTAATTGATGAGTACATCGCTTATGACGGTTACCAGGCTTTGGGTAAGGTTCTGACCGAGATGAAGCCTGCTGACGTCATCCAGGTGATCAAGGATTCCGGTCTTCGTGGCCGTGGTGGCGGCGGTTTCCCCACCGGTCTGAAGTGGGATCTGGCTTCCCGTACTGTTGCAGATGTCAAGTATGTCTGCTGTAATGCCGACGAAGGCGACCCGGGCGCATTCATGGATCGTTCCATCCTGGAAGGTGACCCCCACGCCGTCATCGAGGCTATGGCAATCGCCGCTTATGCAGTAGGCGCTTGCAAGGGCTTTGTTTATATCCGTGCAGAGTACCCCATCGCCGTAAACCGTCTGCAGATCGCCATCAATCAGGCGCGTGAATACGGTTTGCTGGGCGAAGGCATCTTCGGCACTGACTTCAATTTTGATATGGAGATCCGTCTGGGCGCAGGTGCATTCGTCTGCGGTGAGGAGACTGCTCTTATGACCTCTATCGAGGGTAACCGCGGTGAGCCTCGTCCCCGTCCTCCTTTCCCCTCTGAAAAGGGTATCTTCGGTATCCCCACCATGAACTGTAACGTTGAGACCTATGCCAACATTCCTCAGATCATTCTGAATGGCGCCGAGTGGTTTGGTTCCATGGGTACCGAGAAGTCCAAGGGTACCAAGGTATTTGCTTTGGGTGGTAAGATCACCAATACCGGTCTGGTAGAGATCCCCATGGGTACTACTTTGCGTGAGGTAATCGAGGATATCGGCGGCGGTATTCCCGATGGTAAGAAGTTTAAGGCGGCTCAGACCGGCGGTCCTTCCGGTGGTTGTATCCCGGCTTCCTTGATCGACACGCCCATCGACTATGATAACCTGATCGCCATCGGCTCCATGATGGGTTCCGGCGGTCTGATCGTCATGGATGAAGACAACTGTATGGTTGATATTGCGAAGTTCTTCCTGGAGTTCACTGTGGATGAGTCTTGCGGTAAGTGTACTCCCTGCCGTATCGGTACCAAGAGAATGCTGGAGTATCTGGATAAGATCACTTCCGGTAAGGCTACCATGCAGGATCTGGACGATCTGGAGCAGCTTTGCTACTACATTAAGGCAAACTCCCTCTGCGGTTTGGGTCAGACTGCACCTAACCCGGTTCTTTCCACTCTGCGTTACTTCAGAGATGAATATGAAGCTCATATCCTTGAGAAGCGCTGCCCCGCCGGCGTATGTAAGGATCTGATGCGCTATGAGATCACCGAGGATTGTAAGGGTTGTACCCTTTGCGCCCGGAACTGCCCTGTTAACGCCATCACCGGCACTGTTAAAAATATGCACACCATCGATCAGGATAAGTGCATTAAGTGCGGTGTCTGCGTAAGCAAGTGTAAGTTTAAGGCTATTATCCGGAAGTAAAGGAGAGGAGAAGAATGCAAATGATTAACTTAAAGATCAATGGCACTCCGGTCAGCGTTCCTGCCGGTACGACTGTTCTGGAGGCTGCCAGACAAATGAATATTGATGTTCCCACTCTGTGCTTCCTGAAAGAGATCAACGCCATCGGCGCTTGCCGTATCTGCGTTGTGGAGAATAGAGTGAACGGCGTCGGCCGTTTGGTTGCCGCTTGTGTATTCCCCGTGGCCGAGGGCATGGATATTTATACCCATAGCCCCATGGTTCTGAAGGCAAGAAAGCAGACCTTAGAGTTGATTCTTTCCAACCATGATAAGAGATGTCTCTCTTGTGTTCGTTCCGGCGATTGCGAACTGCAGCGTCTTTGCAACGAGTACAAGGTAGAGAAGGAAAATGCATACGAAGGCGAAGTCGGTTGCTATGATATCGACAATTCTGCCGCTCATATGTATCGCGATAATAATAAGTGTATCCTCTGCCGTCGTTGCGTGGCTGTCTGCGATAAGTATCAGTCTGTTGCCGTGATCGGTGCCAACGAAAGAGGTTTCGCTACTCATATCGGTTCTGCTTTTGACGATGGTTTGGGCATGACCTCCTGCGTCAGCTGCGGTCAGTGTATCGTTGCTTGCCCCACCGGCGCGCTGGGAGAGAAGGACGACACCGATAAGGTTTGGGAAGCACTTGCTGATCCCACCAAGCACGTGGTGGTTCAGGTTGCGCCCTCTATCCGTGTGACCTTAGGTGAAGCTTTCGATATGCCTGTCGGCACCAACGTCGAGGGTAAGATGGTTACCGCTCTGAAGAAGCTGGGCTTTGATAAGGTATTCGATACCAACCTCACTGCCGACCTGACCATCATGGAAGAAGCCAATGAGCTGATCGAGCGCGTCCAGAACGGCGGCGTTCTCCCCATGATCACCTCTTGCTCTCCCGGCTGGGTTAAGTTCTGCGAGCACTATTTCCCCGATATGATCCCCAATCTCTCTTCCTGTAAGTCTCCTCAGCAGATGTTTGGTGCTATTATTAAGACCTACTATGCCGAGAAGAATAATATCGATCCTAAGGATATTGTCAGCGTATCTGTCATGCCCTGTACCGCAAAGAAATTTGAGGTCGGCCGTGAGGATCAGAGCGCTGCCGGCGTTCCCGACGTTGATATTTCTATCACCACCCGTGAGCTGGCCAGAATGATCAAGAGAGCCGGTCTGTTCTTCACCAAGCTGGAGGATAGCGAGTTCGATCATCCTCTGGGTGTTGGCTCCGGTGCCGGTCTGATCTTCGGTGCTACCGGCGGTGTTATGGAAGCCGCTCTGCGTACCGCGGTTGAGAAACTGACCGGTAAAGAGCTGGGCAAACTGGAGTTCACCGACGTTCGCGGTACTGCCGGCATCAAGGAAGCCGCTTATAAGGTTGGCGATCTGGAAGTGAAGGTTGCCGTTTGCTCCGGTTTGAAGAATGCGAAGGAACTGCTGAAGAAGGTTCAGGCCGGCGAAGCCGACTATACCTTTATCGAAGTGATGGCATGCCCCGGCGGCTGTGTCAACGGCGGCGGTCAGCCCTTCCAGCCAGCTTCCGTCAGAAACTATGAGGATCTGCGTGCACTGCGTGCAAAGGCTCTTTATGATACCGATGCTGCTATGACTCTCAGAAAGTCTCATGAGAACCCTGTTATTAAGGAACTCTATGAGAATTATTTGGAGAAGCCCGGCAGCCATAAGGCTCATGAACTGCTGCACACCTCCTACGTGGCCAGAAATAAGTTTGGCGAACAGTAATGTTATAAAAAGCCCCCTCGTTGAGGGGGCTTTTTTAAATTTTTACATATTATTTACCATTTCACTATTCCCAAAAAAGAAAAAATAGTTTATAATGTATATATTGTATTTTAATTACACGGAGGTATAACCCATGGGTAAAGGGCAACGGGTTCGTGCTGCCAGAGCAGCCGAAAAAGAAGAAAAGAAAGTTCTGCTGGCTAAGAAGGCTAAAAAAGCGAAGGCGACCAAAATCGCAACCTCGATCATCGCCGCTGTTTTGGCGGTCTGTATCTTAGGCGGTGTGATCTATCATACGGTTTATAGTACGGCGTATAATAAGGGTACGGTCCAGCGCGACACGATCGTTTTGCAGTCTGAAAACTATAAAGTTGATGCTGCAATGATGTCTTATTTCTTCTATACGCAGTATAATAATTTTGCGAATACTTATTCCTCTATGCTCTCTTCCATTGGCTTGGATACCGCTAAGTCTTTGAAGCAGCAAAAATCTGTATTCGGCGATGATCAGACTTGGTATGAGTATTTTGCTGCTCAGGCCGGTAGCCAGGCTAAAGAATTGGTCTATCTTGCTGAAATGGCAATTAAAGACGGCATGAGCCTGAATGAGGAAGACAAGAAGAGTGCCCAGGAAACCATCGACGCATATTATGAAGCGGCAAAAGAAAATAAAATGGACGAAAAAAAGTTCTTGAGCGCAGTCTTCGGTACCGGCGTGAATGAAAACGATGTTCGGAAATGCTTGGAGCTTTCTCTTTTGGCGGATAAATATCGCGAAAAGTACGTTGATTCCTTGGACTATTCTGACGCCGATCTTGAAGCGTTCTATAAAGAGAACATGGATAGTTATCGCTACGTCGATTATTATAGCTATGCAGTTGAAGCGGCTGATAATGAAGACGAGTCTACCTTCGCAGCAGCCGAGAAGAAAGCAAAAGAACTGGCGGCAGCCAAGAGTCCGGAAGAATTCTCCACTTGGGTCGAAAAGGATTTCCGTGCCGAAAATCCGATCAGTGATGATTATAAAGAGGATGAACTGAAAGAGGATCTGGAGTCTACTTTGAAGGGTCTTTCAAATACGCAGATTACCTTCATCAAGGACGATGAGGCATCTAAGTGGCTCTTTAATACCGGAAAAGTTGGCGAGACCTACATCGCAGACGATAAATCCGGCACCTACACTGTTTATTATCTTACTGCTACTCCTTATCGTGATGAAAGCGCTACCCGCACCATCCGCGATATTATCCTGACGACCGAAAATTATAAAAAGGACGAGCTAAAGACCACCGCAGACAAGATCGTCGAGGAAATGAAGAAGGCCGGACTGACCGAGGAAACCTTCAAAAAGTATGCGGCTGAGTATAGTGAGAATACCGCATCCTCTGCAAACGGCGGTCTTTGCGAGAACTATAAAAAGTCTTCCTATGAAGGTACTATCGGCGATTGGGCATTTGACGCTAAGCGTCAGGCCGGCGATTTCGAGGCATTTGCTATCGAAGACGGTTATGCGATCTGCTACTATGTGGGCGAAGGCATTGCCGCTTGGAAGTCCGATTGTATTTCCGATAAGCAAGATGCTGATTATCAAAAATCTTATGAAGAATGGACAAAGAACATCACTTTGACCGAAAATGAAAAGGGCTATAATAAGATTCCTGATAACATTTAAGTAAACTATAAAAAACAGAGAGCTGATCAGCTCTCTGTTTTTTTATGCCATTTAATTTTATAACTGATCCAGTAAAGCGGGACTGAAAGAACTAATGACCCGAAAACATCCAGGATCGAATGTTGCTTAACGAATACGGTGGAAAGGCAGATCAATACGGTTAGGATCGTTGCGGTGTGGGCAGCCCAGGAATGTTTTCTGCACCACTCATTCTTGGCTAAAGCAATATTCATACCGATGGAATTGAGGCAATGAATACTGGGGAAAACATCGTGGGGGGTATCGCCGGCTTGCAACATCTCCAGTGCTTCAATCAGGAAATTGTTTCTGCCGAGAGTATCGTAATCAATGCGCAAGGTTTGGTAGTTGGGAAAGATCATATAAATGATCAGACAGGTTGTCATTCCAATATAGAGGAATGCACACATCCGCAGAAAGTCCGTCCGATTATTGAAGAAGAGAAAGATATAACCGACGGCGATATAGGCAAACCATAAAAAATAGGGGATGACAAATAGCTCACAGAAGGGAATCAGATCGTCGATGTGGCTATAGATCTCTGTAATATTGGAACGCTGGGGTGTAAACATGTTCAGCCAACCGAACCATGGCATATAGAGTAAGAAATAAAGCACCATGATCGCGTGACCGTACTTGGATTGAAATAATGATTTGATTTTCGACATAGCGCACCTCAATTGAATTTATAGACTTTTTGCACGACTCGATAGCCGGCAATAGTTAGGGTGCGGATGAACTTATTGGTATATGCATAGAAGCCTGCAAGGGAACGATAACGCAGATGCCCGTAAATATAGGGATGCTGCTCCTTGAGGTACTTCCAATATGCTTTCAGCTTCTCCATGGCTTTCGGAGAGCCGTCTAAGGTCAGCATCAAGGCGGAAATCAGTACCATGACGCTGGCATAATGGAGCATATATTTATAAAGCTTGGGTCTGGATTGCCGGATTTTGGGAAGATCATGCTTTTCAAGGATCAGCTTGGATACTTTGATCTGCTGATCTACCCGCTTTATCATCACCTTTTCATTGACCGACTGATCTGCACGACCAATGAAGTAGCGATAAAAATCCGTATCGCAGTAATAAATCGAATTTACTAAAGGCAGAGGAGAGTAAAGGAAAATATTATCCACATAGAAGGTATGGAGAGGAATTTGAAGATTACTCTCTCGCACCAGCTCTGTGCGGTAAAAGACCGAATGCATGATCATATACCGCGTCATATCAAAGGCACCGCATTCCGACCAGGTGAATTCCCGGTCTCTCGGGAAGATGCCACGATAATGAATGGTGTGGGTGCTTCTCTGTTCGTGCTCGTAGACGTAATTGCAAACAATAAGATCGATGAGGTTCCCACGATCCATAAAGCTTTCGATCAGTTTTAAGATGCGCTGGAGAGAGTCGGCATCCGCCCAGTCGTCTGAGTCAACGACCTTATAATAAATGCCCTCCGCTTCGGAAAGACCGGCCATGATTCCGGAACCGTGTCCGCCGTTTTCTTTATGTACGACCTTCACGATACCGGGATACTTTGCTTGATATTCATCGGCAATCTCACCGGTACGGTCAGAGGAGCCGTCGTTGACGAGGATGATCTCCACTTTATCGCCGCCGGTAAGCAAGGATTCCACGCAACGATGCATATAACTTTCGCTGTTGTAACACGGAACAGCAAAGGATATCAGTTTCATTTTGATTCTCCTTATTTTTATACATGATCATGAAGATTCTAACATATTTTGTCTTTAAAATCAAGGTTGACCAAAAACATTGTTGATTAATTTTTCTTTAAGTTGATTTGATTTTGAAAAGTCGGTGCCTTGGGCATATTCTTTTTCGGTTTCAAGGTGCAAAGCTCTTGCTTCACTCAGTTTTTCGGTGGCAAGATTGAGGATTTCACGTTCAATTCGCTTAATGAATGCCAGTTTGTTTTTGTGTTCATCAAGATAAGCTTTCTCCATCATGCCTTGGAGGTTAATCTTACGTATAACGCTTTCCTCGGGAAAGTCCAAGGGGAAAAGACCGTCGCGGGTGACGATGGAGAGATTGGCATCGGGTACGATCAAATGCTGCAGACGCGATTCACCAAATAAAGGATGATAGCAGTTGATATGATCGATTCCATTTTCGGTCAGATGTTGCTCTAAAATAGAAAGCATGATGTGGCTGACCATCCAGCGATCCTCTAAAATAATGATGTTTTTTCCCAAATGCAAAAAGGTGTCGCAGAACGTGATGCGTCCGTCGGGAGAGATTCCGGATAAAAAACGTTTTTTAATACAGGCTTCACGGTCAAGATTTTCCCAGAGCGCGTTTTGGCGGAGCAGTTTATCTGCGGTTTTCTTTATTTTGGGGATGGATAAGTATTTTTCCAATGGTGAAAAAACACCTTCCTGGATGGATTTTGCGCTTTTTAACAGAGCATAGCAGCTTTTGTAGACGGATTTTTTTGCGTCGATCTTCTGAATGATCGCAGTTTTGTTCATGTTTCGAGGATCCCATCCGATTCCAAGATCGATGATATTTCCTCCTATGCCCGGATAAATCGGTTCATGGCTATGGGGGGCGGTAGCGTCGATGATAACCGCATTTTGTTCCGGAAGGACAATGCCATCGAGACTCGCAGGATCGCCCGAGCAATAAATGAGCTCGGCGTTTTCGGCTCGCTCTGCTAATTGTTTGAGGAGGGTGCTTTTTCCGCAGCCGGGACCACCTTTTATGTAATAGACCTGTTGCTTCTTTTCATCAATAAATGAATGGAATAAGGAATAAAATCCTTCGCCGCTATTGGCGGCGCAAAAAGTTTTGAATTTCATATGATCACCTCCTTTTATCTTATGTTTTTCTCCTTTTCTCGTTCGTATAAGAGCGGCGAAAGATGGAAATAATGAGGATAAAAGGAGATGGCGATAAGATGCATAATAAGGTCGTGATCAGTGGTGTAGACACTTCAAAACTACCGATTCTATCGAATGATGAAAAGAACGAATTACTGCGAAGAATCAAAGCCGGTGATAAAAAGGCAAAGGATCAATTTGTGGAGGGGAATCTTCGTCTGGTACTATCCTTGGTTCAGCGGTTTTCAGGTAGAGGAGAGAGCATGGATGATCTTTTTCAGGTGGGGTGTATTGGCTTGATCAAAAGCATTGATAACTTTGACATCAGTCTTGGCTTACGGTTCAGTACCTATGGTGTGCCAATGATTTTAGGGGAGATCCGGCGGTATCTCCGCGATAATAATATGGTTCGGGTCTCTCGCTCCACAAGAGATCTTGCATATCGTGCACTGACAGTAAAAGAGCGGTTGGCGAATGAAAAAAGCAGGGAGCCGACAGTCGCGGAGATTGCCAAGGAATTAGAGGTGCGCAAGGAGGAGGTGGTGATGGCGCTGGAGGCGATCGTCGATCCGATCTCACTCTTTGAGCCGGTTTATTCAGATGGGAACGACGCAATTTATGTCATGGATCAAGTGAGTGACGGTCGCGGCGGAGACGATTGGCTGGACGAGATCTTGATCAAAGATGCCATCAAAAAACTGCCGGAGCGTGAAAAAAATATTATTGAACTTCGTTTTCTGGATGGAAAAACGCAGATGGAAGTGGCAGAAGAGGTGGGGATTTCGCAAGCGCAGGTTTCCAGATTGGAAAAGGGGGCAATGGAACGGATCAAGGGGCAACTGTAACGGCTGCCCCTTGAATTCATATTATAGAAGAGAACGACAGGAGGGAGTATAGATGCTGGTAAAGGTATTGGATGAAAATCGGGTCAAAATCCTGATGGAAGATCAGGATATTGATTTTTATGGTCTACCGTTTGAAAAGATCAATTATGATGATCCGCTTTCCCGTACGTTTATTTATGAACTGATACAAAAGACTTATGATGAGACCGGCGTTAATTTTCAGGACTGTCGTGTGATGATCGAGGTCGTACCCGGTGTGTCTCGCACTTATTATATTTTGCTGAGCAAAATGGATGCAGACGGACTGGAGAAAATTGAATTTGATAAGGCAGACCGAACCGATGTTGAGGTGTATATTTTCAGATTGAATTGCGGTGCGGATGTTTTGAATTTGATCGATAAATTAGAACGTTACAGACCGGAACGAAGTGAATTGTATTACTATGGGGATTGCTACTATTTTGTTCTTTCATTTCCAAGCTATCTGACGGCAAGACCGGAGTTTTCATTGTTTTTAATGCAGCTTGAAGAATATGGTGGACGCTGCCGCTACCATTATTGCAACGAATCGTTGCTTCGGGAATGGGGAAGGCTTCTCCTGGGGCCGGATGCTTATAAAGTCTTAAAAGGGAAGGGTTAAGTATGTTTTTATATGAAATGCATTGTCATACGTCGGAAGGGAGTCGATGTGCGTCTGTTTCCGGCGAGGAATTGGCGCCGCTCTATGCAAGCAAAGGTTACCGCGGCGTTGTGGTGACAGATCATTTTTACGGTGGAAATACTGCGGTCGAGCGAGATCAGTCTTGGGATAGATGGGTGAATGGTCTTGCCAAGGGATACGAGGCAATGAAGAGATCCGGCGAGCGGCATGGACTTCAGGTGTTTTTTGGCTGGGAGTTCCATGATAATGGGACGGAGTTTCTGACCTATGGGTTGGATAAAGAATGGTTGCTGGCACATCCGGAATTGAAGAATATTGATCTGGAGCACTATTGTGAGATGGTGCGAAAGGATGGCGGTATTTTAATTCATGCCCACCCTTTTCGGCAGAGGGACGCAAGGAAGACGATACGTCTATTGCCCGGACTGACCGATGGGGTAGAGACGGTAAATAAATGTAATCAACCGAAGGCAAATTTTTTAGCCGATCAATATGCAGAGAATTTTGGTTTGATGAAGATTGGAGGTACAGATCTCCATAATCAATCGCATTTTTCGACACTTGGCGGCGTGGCGATGCCCTTCGAAATCAAAGAAATCAAGGAACTATTTGAAGAGGCGCGAAAGAAAACGATTCGCATCTTATGAAATGCCCGGAAAGTAATTTTACTTTCCGGGCATTTTGGCTTTTCGGATAATTCAACTTTGATTTTAGTTGTTCATAGAATGAAGGGATAAGGAGATGATTAAATGGAACTTCCGGTGAAGAGCGCAACCTATGCAATGAAAGGGAAGCAATTATTGAATCAATACGGAATTCGCTCCTATGTTGGAAAACGAAGTGGAGATTCCGGGTGCTATTACTATCTGAATATTGCCGAAAAGGATTTAGCATATGCCCGTCAGGTTTTAGCGAACGAAAATATTATAAAATGATTGATCTGAATTGAGGGATGAATGATGATTTATTTTGATAACGGCGCGTCTTCGCATCCCAAGCCGCCGTCTGTTGTGAGAGCGATGGCGGGGTGGCTGCAAAAAAACGGCGCAAATCCCGGTCGAAGCGGTCATAAAATGTCGATGAATGCAGCGGAATTGGTTTATAATACCCGAGTTGCCATGGGAAATCTTTTTGGGGTTGATAAGCCTGAAAATGTGGTGTTAGTTCCCAATGCGACCTTTGCCTTGAATACGGTTTTGCTGGGCCTTTTCGAAAAGGGCGATCATGTGATCACCACAGATTTGGAGCATAATAGTGTTCTGCGTCCCTTGTGGCATCTGCAAAGTAAAGGGGTAGAGGTGACTGTTGTACGGGTGGACTTTGAGGATGATGAGCGTACTTTGGAGCGGATCTTGAAAGCAATCCGTCCGAAAACCAAGGCAATAATATGCACACATTGCTCCAATATATGCGGTCGTATTCTGCCTGTTCAGCAACTGGCGGAACGAAAGCCAGGGGCGGTTTTGCTGATCGTGGATGGTTCGCAAGGCGCCGGCACATTACCGATAAACATTGTGAAAAGCGGTATTGATTATTATTGCGCCCCCTCTCATAAAGGTCTTTTGGGTCCCCAAGGAGGCGGGATTATTTTAATCAATAATCGCTCTCCGCGTCCGTTGGTTTTTGGCGGAACCGGGACGGAAAGCTTCAATCCTGAGCAACCGGCAGAACTTCCGGAACGCTTGGAAAGCGGCACTTTGCCGACACCAATCTGCGCCGGAATGCTGGCGGGTGCACAGTATATCGATGAGATGGGGCAAGAAAAGCTTCATTCTCATAAAAGAGCATTGACCGATTATGCTTATGAGCAGCTTGCTTGTGTCCCGGGAATTGAACTGTATATGCGCCCCTATTCAAAGCATTGTATCGGGGTTATCCCGTTTAATCTTTCAGGGCGACATTCCGGTGATGTGATTTCCTATTTGAACGAGAAAGAAATCTATGCGCGCGGCGGCATTCATTGTGCACCGCTCTTCCATCAACGGATGGGAACAGAGAAGCGCGGAATGGTACGAATCAGCTTTGGCTGTTTTAATCATGATCGGGAAGTGGATCAATTGGTGCGAACTCTTAAAAATTTTACAAAATAAAATAGAAAAAACTATTTATTTTACTAAATAGTTATGTTATAATACAATAGAGAAATAATTTTCGGGAAAAGAATGGAGACGCCGATGTTTGCTGATTTTTTTGATCATGTGGTAAATGTGATCCGGACCATCCAATTTAAAGATTGTATCGACATCCTGGTTGTCGCTTATCTGATTTACAGTGTTTTGAACTTTATTAAGCAGACGAGAGCCGGGCATCTTTTGCGTGGTCTGGCGGCGTTGCTGATCCTTATCGTGCTGGCAGAGGTGCTTGAGTTGAGCGCGGTGGGTTATCTGATGAATAATGTCCTGCAGTTGAGCTTTATTACTATCATTATCGTTTTTCAGCCGGAACTTCGTTCTTTGCTGGAAAAATTGGGGCGGATCAATCTTTCCAAGGTACTTCCGTTTTCCAAAGGCCTTGATAGTGAAAAAGAGCGGATCACCTCCGGGATCGAGGGCATCTGCGATTGCTGCTCGGATCTTTCTAATCGAAAAATCGGCGGCTTGATCGTCCTGGAACGGACGACTAAGCTGGGTGATGTGGAGATGACCGGCATCAGCATGAATTGCGATCTCTCTGCGCAGGCCTTGGTGACTATCTTTTTCCCCAATACGCCGTTGCATGACGGTGCAGTGTTTATCCGCGATTTTCGAATTGTTTCCGCCGGTTGCCTGCTGCCGTTGAGTCAGCGTCTGGAGATCAGCAAGGCTTTGGGTACTCGTCACCGCGCTGCAGTGGGTCTGAGCGAGATTTCGGATGCTTTGGTAGTGGTCGTCTCGGAGGAGACCGGAAAGATTTCCTATGCTTCCAATGGCGAGATCCATATCGGGGTTTCCTCGGATGAATTGCGCAGTGTCTTGATGGATACGTTCCTCTCTGATAAGGAAAAGAAAACGGCGGAGGTGGAAGCATGAACTTGATTAAAGATAAACTCCTGCATTTTTTGCGTTACAATTGGCCGATTAAGCTTCTCTCTTTTTTTCTTGCCATCGTTCTTTGGTTTATTATTTGCGAGTATGTGGATCCCGATACAGATACCAACGTCAATAATATCAGCATTGCGATGCAGTATGAAGGCTCTGTCCCTCAAAAAGAGGGACTTGGCGTAATGACGTTGATTGAAGAAACGGTTTCCGTTCGCGTCAGCGGCTCGCGTGATACTATCGCTTTGATGAATCCCAATAAGATTACGGCATCGGTGGACATCAGCAATGTGACCCGAAGCGGGGAATACGATCTTCCCGTAAAGATCGACCTGGGCGGGCAAAACCTGAAGCTGATCGACCAATCGGTGGACACCGTAAAGGTCAAATTTGATACGAACATTGTATCCAGCGTCAAGGTGAACGTGGAGGTCAAAGGCGGTGTGGCCGAGGGCTTTATTAAGGAAGATCCAACCATGCTCAATAACTTTGTGACAGTGACCGGACCGAAGCAGATTGTGGATACGATCGTATCTGCCGATATTGAGATCGTGCAGGACGTTTTTAAAGAGACCAACACTTTTAGCTGTGCATATACGTTGGTTGACAAGGATAAAAATCCTGTCCCGACGACCTTTTTACAGGTGGATGTTGAAAAGGTGGACGTGACCGTTGCGGTCGTGAAGGAAAAGACGGTTCCCCTTAAAGTCAGCGTAGTGAATACGAGCGGTGGTACCGACGCTTCTTTTTGCACTGCCAAGGTTCAACCAGAGAGTATCACCATTACCGGCAATGCAGAGGTGTTGGATTCGATCAATGCAATTGATCTTGGCGTCATCGACGTGGCGGAAAAGACAGAGAATTTTGAAACCAGTATTGCGGTTGTTTTGCCCAATGGTGTCAAGAACGTCAATAACATTGAGACAGTCAAGGTTTCTGTCGCTTTCAACGATGTGCAGACCCGTACGATTAAAGTGACAAATCTTGCGCTGGATAACCTTCCGGACGGAACCCATGCGGCGATCTCCGAAAAGAGTTTGACCATCAAGGTTCGCGGTATTGCAGACGATCTGAAGAAGCTCAGTGCAGAAAATGTTTCGCTGGTGGCGGATGTTCGCAGTCAGGTTCTTCCTGAGGGGACGAATCGTTTGAATGCGGTAGCAGTATTTCCGGATGATCTGAAGGTCGGCGCGGTCGGTAAATATCAGATGACGGTTGTGGTTTCATAAAAAGTGATCCGACCTTTGCAGAGGCGTGGAGGTCGGATCATTTTACTTTATATGTTTCAAAGAAAAAATGAGAAAGAGGTAAATTATGATCAATTATTTGAATGCATCCAAAGAGGAACTTTTAACTGAGTTGGATGTGCTTCGTCAGCAATACCTGCGTTATAAAGGGGATATTATCCGCCTGGATATGACGAGAGGTAAGCCGGATGTGGAGCAGCTTGCGCTTAGTGAAGAAATGCTCGGCATCATTCACACCAACGAGGATTGTATTGCGGAAAACGGCCTGGATTGTCGAAATTACGGTCTTTTGGATGGTATTCCGGAGGCTAAACGCTTGTTTGCAGACGTTTTGGGTGTTCGTCCGGAGCAATTGATCTTGGGCGGAAATTCCAGCTTGAATATGATGTTTGACTCTTTGGCACGCGTGTTTTGCTTTGGTAATCTGAATAGCGTTCGTCCCTGGAGCCAGGAAAAGCGGATCAAGTTTCTTTGTCCGGCTCCCGGTTATGACCGCCATTTCGCCATCTGCCAGCAGTTTAATATCCAGATGATTACCGTTCCCATGCATGAGGATGGTCCGGATATGGATATGATCGAGCGGCTTGTGGCAGAGGACGATACCATCAAGGGGATCTGGTGCGTGCCCAAGTATTCTAATCCTACCGGTGTCGTTTATTCCGATGAGGTGGTTCGCCGGTTTGCTAATCTTAAGCCGAAGGCTCCTGATTTCCGGATCTTTTGGGATAATGCCTATGTCGTTCATGATCTCTACGATGATCATCCCCAGTTGTTGAATATTCTGGATGAGTGCGAGAAGGCCGGCAATCCCAATATGGCGTTGATGTTCAGCTCCACCTCCAAGATCACTTATCCCGGTAGCGGTGTTGCAATGCTTGCGACCAGTGAGAAAAACGTCGAGTTCGTCAAGAAGCAGATCGGCGTTCAGACCATTGGTCCCGATAAATTGAACCAATTGCGCCACGTTCGCGTCTTTAAGAACAAAGAGGGACTTTTGGCACAGATGAAGAAGCACGCTGAAATCCTGCGCCCTAAATTCGATGCGGTACTGAGCACTTTGGAGCGCGATCTGGGCGGCACCGGGATTGCCAAGTGGAGCAAGCCCTTGGGCGGTTATTTTGTAAGTGTGGACACTCTGCCGGGGTGCGCAAAGCGCGTCTATCATCTTTGCGATGAGGCCGGTGTATCACTGACTATGGTGGGAGCAACCTTCCCGTATGGAAATGATCCGGATGATACCAATATCCGTTTGGCGCCTTCTTATCCGCCGGTTTCAGAATTGAAGATCGCAATGGAGCGTTTTACCGTCTGTGTACGTATCGCCTGCATCGAAAAGATTTTGGCCGACCGCGAGGTGGCGGTAAACTAAGAAAGGGGAGCAACATGGAGATCGGAATGTCGTTAGGCTGCTTTTATCCGATGGAGCCGGAATTGGCCGTGGAAGAAGCGGCAGCTTTTGGAATTCGGGTATGCGAGGTTTTTTTGAATACCTACAGTGAGTTGGAACCGGCATATCTGCACGCTCTTCGCGAGTCTTGCGATCGCCATGGTATTCGCGTTTATTCTATTCATCCCTTTACGAGTTTTTTGGAAAATTATCTGTTTTTTGCGCCGTATCCTCGACGAATAGCGGATTCGATGGTTTTTTATCGCCGCTATGCCGATGCGGCAAAAATCCTGGGTGCGCAGGTGATCAACATTCATGGCGACCGCGGAATCGGGCTTGAAAATCCCGAGTACTACGCGGAATTGATCCAACCATTGCTGAAGCTACAGGATGAGACCGGGATTATTTATTCCATGGAAAACGTTTATTTTAACAGCGTAAATCATCCTGAATTTACGGCACGGTTGCGCCAACTTGCGCCGGAAGTTCGCTTTACATTGGATATTAAGCAAGCCTTTAAAGGTGGTCAGGATCCCTATGCTTTGGCGGAAGCAATGGGGGATGCGGTGGTCAACTTCCATGTAAATGACCGCGATGATCAGCATATCTGTTTATTGCCGGGGCAAGGAACTGTGGATTATGAACAGATTGGCAGCATTTTGAAAAAGAATGGTTATGGCGGTCCCGGATTGATGGAAGTCTATCGAAGCAATTTTGAAAGTCGAGAGGAAATTATCGCAGCAAAAACTTTTCTGGAAAAGAAATTAACTCTTGCAAATTAAATGAAAGTACGATATAATATTCGTCGAAGTCGTTTTGAAAGGCGGTGGATTCCCGATGAAGTGTCCCTTTTGCGGTTGCCCGGAGAGTAAGGTAATTGACTCCAGACCGGCGGATGATGAAGAAAAGATCCGCCGACGCCGTGAGTGCACCAGCTGTGCCAAGCGGTTTACGACCTTTGAGGCGATTGAGACCATTCCTTTGGTCGTGATTAAAAAAGATAAGACCCGTGAGCCGTTTTCTAAGGATAAAATTATGAAGGGCTTGATCCGCGCTTGCGAAAAGCGTCCGGTCAGTGTTGCTGATATGGAAAAGATCGTCTCGGATGTTGAATCCGTCCTTTATAATTCTATGGAAAAGGAAATTACCACCGAGTATATCGGCGAATTGGTGATGGAAACCTTGAAGACCTTGGATGAGGTGTCTTACGTTCGTTACGCCTCTGTTCATCGCCAGTTTAAAGATATTAATTCCTTCTACGAAGAAGTATTGAAGTTGTTAAAGAAAGGTTAAGTGTTATGAAGCAGTGTGTACCGGTAGTCAGCGAAGAATATGATGGTGAGCTGCGTTTTTCCATCATTGAATCGGAGCTTACCCCCAGTGCATGTATCTTGACACTTGGCGCGAAGGACGGGGAAGACCTGATCGGTTTTAAGATCGAGATTCCTGCTGTCGTAAAGCGCTTAGGCTTTAAGCTTTTTCAATTGCTTTATCCTTCCGGTGCCGTGAAGATATCTTCCATCGGCGAAAAGAGTGACCGACTCCTTTCTACCTTGGTTAAGTATTATCAGCCCGGCTACGAGGTGGGTGAAGAATTCACCGAGGATGCTGTTGAGATCGATTACACTCTGCAGAATCAAGGAACCTATGATTTAAACCAGGATAAGATCTATTTGAAACTCTACTATGATGAGGAGCAGGACGAGGATCTTCCCAAAGACGAAAGAGTTCATCTTGATATGACTTTTTCTTTCAATTTAAGCAGAGAATCTGCCAGCCTTGTAGAGAAAAAAGAAGGCTATTCCGCGGATCTTCTTGCATTTTTAATGAAATAAACTCCGCCGTGTCCTTGCGGTCACGGCCGATATGCTGGAGTGGCGCAGCCGGTAGCGCAACTGATTCGTAATCAGTAGGTCGTCGGTTCAAATCCGATCTCCAGCTCCAGAAAAAACTCTTGTTCTTTTTGAACAAGAGTTTTTTAGTTATATTCGCCTGCGGCGAGTGATATTGCTTCGTAGTGATATTCGGCTAATGCCCAGTGATATCATCATTCGGGTAGTTAAGGGCGAATATAATATCACCGAAACGAAGGTTTTAATATCACTTTCACAAAGTAAAAATATCACTCTGCGCCAAGCACAGAATATCACTAACATCTTGCCACTCCACCGCTTTTATGTTATAATTTAAGAAAGGGGTGATTGAATGAAGAAACGGATATATTACTTGGATTTTTTGCGTAGCTTTGCGATCGTGATGGTGCTTATTCTTCATAGTATAAGCGGTTATATCGTACAGCCCGGTTTATTCGAAACGAAATCCTGGTATGGGTATCTTTTCTTGAATGCCTTTGCGCGTACCGGGGTTCCCATCTTTTTTATGCTGAGCGGAAGCCTTCTGCTGTCTTCCGACAGAACCGAAAACATCAAAGCGTTCTATAAAAAGAGCCTGATACATATTGGCATTCCGCTGGTGGTTTGGAATGTGGTATATTTCATTATTAATGGAATCAAAGGTCATAACCACTTTGATGTTCGGGTTTTACTTTCAGACTTCATTAATTGCGGCTCAGAATATCATTTATGGTATCTTTATACCTTGATCGGTATTTATTTGCTGGCCCCTTTCTTGAAAATACTCGTTAATCATTGCAGTGAAAAGCAATTGGTTTTACTATTATTTTTGATGATGTTGTGTCCTACGATACGACCCTTTATCAACCTGATTACTCCGGTATACGTATATCTCTTTGAACCGCTTTTTAATGGCTATATAGCCTGTTTTCTTATGGGGTATATCCTTTCTAAAATGAAATGTAATTATAAAACTGCGATTTGGTTCGCGGCTGCCGGCGTTTTAGGCTTGGCGGGCTCGGTTGTTTTGAACCATATTCACTCGTCAAGCGAAGCCATTGATTTGGTGGTCAATTATGGCTATAGTTTATGGCATTACGCTTTGGCTGCAGCTATATTCGTCTGCGCACGATTTGCATTTGAAAAAAAGACTTCATCCGGTAGGATCGCCTCAGTGCTCTCGAGATATAGCTTTGGGATATATTTGGTCCATGTAGCGGTGATCGATCTAATTGAGCAATTCATTATGATTGATGCGTCACCGATGGTTTCGTCCATTTACATTTTTACCTTGACGCTGGTTGGTTCCTTAGCTATATCTTTTGTTCTTAATAGAATTAAATATGTAAAAAACGCTGTTTCTTAAAAGGAGAACTGAAATGAAAACAGTTGCTGATTTATATGTCTTGGAAAGTAACGGCGATTCCACCGATCGCAGAGCGGATATGGAAAAGCTTCTTGCCGAAAAGGGTGCTTGCGTCCTAGGTAGCGGTGCGTTTTATGTGAGCGGTGTAAAAATGCCGGATCACAGCACGCTGATGGGGCTGGGAGATTGTAGCGAAGTGATTATTGGTAAGTGAGGTGAAAATGGAACAACAAGAGCTTTTAATTCAATCTACTTTGGATGGCTCCATGCAGCCCTCTTTATTTTATAAATCTGAATCGGCGGAAAAACGTCCGCTGTTGGTAGGGCTTCATACCTGGAGCTATGACCGTTTCAACCAGATCAAAAATATGCTCCCGGTGGCGGAAGAGCATGATTTTAATCTCCTTTTACCCGAGTTTCGCGGTAAAAACCTTGCGGAGAACCCTCATTGCCGTGAGGCCTGCGGTTCGGAACTGGCGAAGCAAGATATTCAGGATGCCATTGACTATGTGATCGCGCATGAGAATGTGGATCCGGAGAATGTTTTTCTTTTGGGCTTGAGCGGCGGTGGTCATATGGCGCTTCTGATGGCGGGAAAATGCCCGGAGTATTTTAAAGCGATCGGGGCTTTTGTGCCTATTACGGATCTTCGCGATTGGATTGAGGAAAGCAAAAGCTACCGTCCGCGCGTTATAGCCTGCTGCGGTGAGGATGAGCAAGAACTTTTAAAACGTTCGCCAATCTATTATCTGGATACGATTGCTAAGGCAAATCTGAAGATTTTTCATGGCAAATTTGACTCCGTCGTACCGGTGATGCATAGCATAAAATTCTTTAATATGATGATGGATAAGTATCCGAAATCTAATGTTTATTTAGATGTTTTCGATGGAGGTCACCAAATTGATATGGATGAGGCCACCTATTGGATCCTTTCCCAGTATAAAAAGGCTAAAAAAGTCGAAGTGACCGGTTAAGTTCCTTCTTTACCGAGGAGATCATGGATGCCTCCTATATTGATAAGCATATCGAAATCAGTGATCGCGCTACACTAATGAACGTCATGCTGGTGACGGATGCGTATACCATTGGTACCGGTATTATGCCCTCGGCTTTGAATAAGGGCGATATTGTCAGTATTCCGTTCAACAGCGAGGAATTTTATATCATTGGTTATCTTTTAAACGAAAATAGAAAGGTTTCTCCAATGACAAATCGGTTTATTCTACTTTTAGAGGACTCCATGAAAAAATATCGACGTAGCCTTATGGAAGACGGTCTAAAAAAACCAAAATACTCTATACTTATCTTAAGGAGATGAAGTATGGAGCGTTTTATATTTGTTTTTTTAAAAGGATCTTTAATTGGCGGTACATTGACAGTTCCTGGTGTCAGCGGTGGAACGATGGCGATTATCCTTGGCATCTATGAGCGGTTGATACAAGCGGTTAACGGAGCGATAAAAGGGGAGGGGCGGCGTAAAAACTCACTGTTTTTACTTGTTTTCTCCGTAGGAGCCTTGCTGGGAATTTTTGCTCTATCCGGCGTTGTGACTAATCTTTTGACGCGCTTTCCTATGCCGATGCTTTGCTTCTTTATCGGTGCTGTGGCTGGCGGAGTTCCGGCACTTCTTCGTGAAATGAAACCGTATATATTTCATTGGTATCATTTCTTTTTTCTCTTAAGCGGTGTCGGGCTTGTTATTTTAATTTCTATGATACCGCAAGGATTGTTTGACGTTTCCTCAGGAGGGGTATTGTGGAAAGCGCTGGGAGGATTGCTTGCCGCGGCTGCCCTGGTACTTCCGGGAATTAGTGTTTCTCATCTGCTGTATGTACTGGGAATCTATGAAGGGCTAATGACTTCTATCGCAAAATTCGATTTTATTCCGATCTTGCCGTTTGCTATCGGTTTGATATTGGGTGTTTTGCTGACCGCAAAAGCAGTGGAATATCTTTTTTATCGTTATCGAATTCCTACGTATCTAATGATCCTCGGGTTTGTAGGCGGTTCGGTTGTTGAAATGATGGGCGGTGTGGTGGCTGATCATTTAACCATGTCCTGCCCTTTGATGCTGATACTGGGGTACTTGACGATCTTTTATCTGTTTAAAAAGAGTAGAGCCGGCGCATAGCGCCGGCTTTTGTATTAAAAGTTTCTGACGGTGGAGGAGATCTTTGTCCAGGTTCTGGCGTTGTCTACGTTGCTTTCTAAAAGTTTCTCTTCCAATTGTTCAATCTTTTCGATCTCATTGTTAAGGAAATGCTCCAGCGTAAGCTTGGTGGAGAGTAAGCGTTCTTTTAAACCGCCCAAGCGAAGCTCGATAATATCAAATCCAAAGGTTTTTGCATCGTGGTACCATTCGTCGCGCGCGGCGATAATGTAGGCGTTCAGTGCTTCGATGGTGGCTGAGATCCGTTCCGCGGCAATGGCTTTCAATGTGACACGATCATTTGCATGATAAGCATTGCGGATTTCCAAGGAAAGGGTGGCTTTCAGTGCCAGCAGTCTGCAGAGTGCCTCGGAAGATCTGATGATATAAGAGAATTGATTTTCGGGTACCTTAGCAAGCTGCTCTGCCATTTCGGCATATTCCTCTTTGAATTCCGGCTTGACGCGGAAGTCAAGCCAGCCGCCCAAGGGATCGTTATAAAGCAGATGCTTGGCGTTAACGTCTCTACGGCCGGTTGGATCTACCAATGGATCATATGACGGAATTTCTTTTCGTCCGGGGTATAATAGTCCCAGTAGACAAGAGATACATTCTCGGGGACCATATCAATATATTTTTGCTCGATTTCGCCTTCGGAAAGATAGTATTTATCAAAAGCGATGCGGAAGAACATATCACTCCAGATCATAGGCTTGAATTGATATTTTTCGCAGATCTTAGAGACCCGATCCAGGTGATCTAAAAAGATCTCGTTACGGTTGCGGTAACCGTTTTTGGCCAGATATTTACCGGTGCCCATGGCAACAGCCTCGTCCATGCCGATATGGATACGGTTCGTATGGAAGCATTCGCGGCAACTTTTGATCATAGCCTCGATGAAATCATAGGTCTTTTCTTCTCCGGCGAGGATGGTATCACCTCTATCGAGAATATCGTTAAACGCAGGCCATCGAAGTGCGGCCTCCAGATGCGCCAATACCTGCATACAGGGGATGACTTCGATGCCAAAACTGAGGGCATAGGTGTCAATCTCTTTAAGTTCAGCCTGGGTGAAACGGCCGCGCAGATAGCCGAAGAAGGGGTATTCAGGTACTTCGTATGTATCCTCAGTATAAAGCATAAAGGAGGTAAAGCCCATCAGTGCCAGATAGCGGATCATGCGCTTGGCGCTTTCTAAGTTAAAGACTGCGTTGCGGGAACAGTCAGACATTAGGCAGAGATCCTGAAATGCCGACGCTTCTTCGTAGACGGAATTCTCAGTCAATCTTCCCGGAAGCATGGTCAGCGCGCGAAAAAATTCCGGGATACGATGATACTCGATTACTGCCGTTCCGTTTTCAGTAATGATTTTAGCGCCGACTTCGTTTTTTGTACTTCAACAATTACACCATCCTCGGCGATCTCGAGGGGAAGCATTGCATCGATTTCTTTGAGCGGTGTTTTTAATTCATCGGGAAGGTTTTTGAATTGAATTTTCATGATGTATCCCTTTTATTAAATGCTTTATTGTGGCGATTATATCATGTGAGAAAAGATATTTCAACTTTTACTTGCAATTTTAGGGCAAAAATATTAGAATTAAAATAACTATATTCAAAGGATGAAAATGATTGATAAGAATTGTTATTGTGGGCGGCGGACCGGCCGGAATGATGGCGGCAATTCAGGCCGCATCTGAGGGCGCTGGGGTAACGCTGATTGAGCAAAATAATATATTAGGCAGAAAACTTTTGATCACGGGGAAGGGTCGTTGCAACGTTACGAACTTTTGCTCCGAGGAGGAATTAATCTCTCAGGTTGTGACCAATCCGAAGTTTCTCTATTCAGCTTTTGCGGCATTTAATGCCTATGATGCCTATGCCTTTTTCGAGGAGCAAGGGGTGCCTTTAAAGATCGAGCGCGGTAATCGTGTATTTCCGAATTCTGATCGTGCAGCCGATGTGCGCAATGCCATGAAGCAAGCCATGGATCGGCTGGGTGTTCGGATAATAGAAGACGAGATTAAAAAAATATCTGTTGATCCGTTCATTTTAGAGGGCGCAAACGGAATGTATTATGCTGATCGTGTCATTTTGGCGACGGGCGGTTGCTCCTACCCTTTGACTGGTTCCCATGGGGATGGTTATCGCTTTGCTTCGGCGTTGGGACATCGCATCATCAAGCCGGAGGCGGCGCTGGTTTCTTTGCTGGCAAAAGGTGAAAACTGCGCGGAATTAACGGGGCTCTCTCTTAAAAACGTCAGGTTGACTATCCTTGACTGTAAAGGTTCTGAACTTTACACAGACTTTGGGGAAATGCTCTTTACCCATGAGGGAATTTCCGGTCCCATCGTTCTTTCTGCATCCTCATATTTAAAGAATACAGAATTTCCATGCACGGCGGAAATTGATTTAAAGCCCGCCCTGGACGATGCGACGTTGGATAAACGCTTGCTTCGCGACTTTGAGGAGCAGGTCAATAAAGATTTTCATAATTCTTTGGGCAAGCTTTTGCCGAAGAAACTAATTCCGGTTGTTGTGAGACGGAGTGGTATTGCTCCGGATACAAAGATCCATCAGATTACCCGTGCGCAACGGGAACAATTGGTTTACATAATTAAACGTTTTTCTGTTAAACTATCCGGAAAAGGGGATATATCCGAGGCGATTGTTACGTCTGGCGGTGTCGACGTTCGTCAGGTGGATCCTCGTACGATGGAATCAAAAATAATTCCGGGTTTATATTTTGCCGGTGAACTTCTTGATGTGGACGCAGTAACCGGCGGTTATAATTTACAAATTGCCTATTCAACCGGCTATCTTGCCGGCAGATCGGCAGCGAAGGAGAAGTAAAATGGGTATTAACGTAGCAATTGATGGTCCCAGCGGTGCGGGGAAAAGCACCCTTGCAAGAAAACTGGCAGAGAAGCTGAATTATATTTATGTGGATACCGGTGCGCTTTATCGTACTGTAGGACTTTATATCTATCGCAATGAGATCGATCCCAAGGATACAGCGCGCGTAGCGGATGCTTTGCCGGAAATCAATGTGGGTTTACGCTTTATTAATAGCGAGCAGCACGTTTATCTCAATGGTGAGGATGTATCGACCGATATTCGTCTGCATGAAGTAAGTCAATATGCCTCCTTAGTCAGCGCCATCCCGGCCGTGCGTCAATTTTTGTTTGACACACAGCGGAAAATGGCGGCTGAAAATGATGTCATTATGGACGGTCGTGATATTGGAACCGTAGTTCTGCCCAATGCGGACGTTAAGATCTTTTTGACTGCAAGCGCAGAGGTGCGTGCACGCCGTCGGTATAATGAGCTTCTTGAACGGGGGCAGGAAGTGGATTACGAGCAGATTTTAGCTGACGTCAATCAGCGTGACAATCAGGATATGAACCGCCCGGTAGCACCCTTGAAACCGGCGGAGGATAGCGTGATTTTGGACACTTCCGATTGTTCTTTTGATGAGGCTCTGGCTTTGCTCTATAAGACGATCAAAGAAAGGTTAAATAACCAGGAATGAAAATTGAAGTCATTGAACACGCCGGGTTTTGCTTTGGCGTATCTCGTGCTGTTGATTTTTTGAATAAGGAAATTGATGCCGGAACGAAGCCTATCTATACGGTGGGGCCGATCATTCATAATCCCCAGATTATTGATGAAATGACGGAGCGTGGTGTGCGGATCGCTGATAAGGTACAGGATATTCCGGATGATGGAGTGGCCGTGATCCGTGCCCATGGAATTCCTCAAGAAGATCTCACATATCTTCGTGAAAAGAAGATTCGCTTTGTGGACGCTACTTGTCCGTTTGTTGAGAAGATTCATCGTATCGTAGAAAATGAAGCGGAGAATACCATTCTTATCGGTGGTAATCCCGATCATCCTGAGGTGATCGGGATCCATAGCTATTGCGGTGCGCAAACTTTTGTCTTCAAAAATGCGGAAGAATTGGAAAAAATGGCGGAAGAAATCAAAAGTTTTTCGTCAAAATACATAGTAGTTGTTTGGCAAACGACATTTAATTTAATCGAATTCGAAAAATGTTGCAGTTTTCTCAAAAAAAACTTTGAAAATTTGAAACTTTATGATACAATATGTAAAGCAACTCAAATCAGGCAGCAAGAAACGGCTGCTTTAGCTTCGAAATGCGACGCCATGATCGTCATTGGCGGCAGGCAGAGTTCCAATACGGCAAAGCTTTTTTCCATCGCGAAGGAAGCGTGCCCCTGCTCGGTTTTGATCGAGCAAGCAAACGAGGTACCAATAAATTTATTATATAAAGAGAGGATTGGTATTGCAGCCGGGGCTTCCACACCCGTCTGTATCATCGAGGAGGTAAAACAAATTATGTCGGAACAAAATGTCAACTTGGTTGAGGAAGAATTGACCTTTGAGCAGATGCTTGAGAATTCCTTGAAAGTAATTAGTAATGGAGATAGGGTGAAAGGCATTGTTGTCGGAATCAATCCTTCTGAAGTCAAGGTTGATCTTGGCACGAAGTATTCCGGATTCATTACCCGGGATAACTTTTCCAATGATCCGTCTGTCGATCTGATGACTGCCGTTGCAGTCGGTGATGAGATCGAGTGCATCGCTTTGAGAGTGAATGACGTTGAGGGTACTGTTGCCCTGTCCAAGAAGAAAGTAGACGCTATGGCTGGCTTTGAGAAGCTGGAGAAGGCTTGCGAAGAGAAGGAAACCCTTGAGGGTAAAGTCGTTGAGGTGACCAACGGCGGTCTGACCGTTATGATCGACGGTTCTCGCGTATTCGTTCCCAAGTCTCTGTCCGGCAAGCCCCGTGGCTTTGAATTTGATACAATGATGAACGAGACTGTTGAGCTGCAGATCGCTGAGATCTCTGTCGTTCGCGGCCGTAAGAAGGTTATCGGTTCCATGCGCGCTCTTGAGGCTGAGAAGCGTAAGGCTGCCCGCAAGGAATTCTGGGATAATGCTGCCGTTGGCAATCGCTACATGGGTGTTGTCAAGTCTCTGACCACCTTTGGTGCATTCGTTGACCTGGGCGGCGTTGATGGTCTGCTCCATATCACCGAGATGTCCTGGAAGAAGATCAAGCATCCCAGCGACGTGATGAATGTCGGCGATGAGATTGACGTTTACATCAAGGCAATCGACGAAGAGAAGAAGAAGATTTCTCTGGGTTATAAGAAGGCTGAGGATAATCCCTTCGTGCTCTTCACCAATCAGTACAATGTTGGCGACGTTGCTACCGTTACCATCATGAACCTGATGCCCTTCGGTGCATTTGCACGCATCATTGACGGCGTTGATGGTCTGATCCACATTTCTCAGATCAGCACCAAGCACATTGCAAAGCCTGCCGACGTTCTGAAGGTTGGCGATGAAGTTCAGGTCAAGATCGTTGATATCAACGAAGAGACCCAGAAGGTTGGTCTTTCCATCCGCGCTCTCTTGGATGAAGAGGCTGCCGAGGCTGAGGCTGCTCCCGTAGAGGAAGCTGCAGCTGAAGAAACTGACGCTGAGTAATTAACAAAAGAATTGAAAATGAGTCCGGTATTACCGGGCTCATTTTTGTTTTTTGACGAAAAGCAAGATTTTTATATTTTTTTGATGTAAGTAAGCAAGTTTGTACCTTTACACTGCTTGGGATTCGCAATATAATTAAACCATAAAATGAAAGGATGGTTCGTTATATGCAGAAGAAATGGTGGCAGGAAGCGGTTGTCTATGAGATCTATTGCAAAAGCTTTTGCGATTCAAACGGTGATGGAATTGGTGATATTCCCGGCGTGATCTCCAAACTTCCTATGATCAAAGATTTAGGGGTAGACTGTATTTGGTTTTCTCCCATCTATAAATCGCCGCAGGTGGATAACGGCTATGATGTATCTGACTATTATGATATTGAACCGGCCTATGGTACCTTGGAGGATTTCAAAACCCTTTTAAATAAGGCGCATGAAATGGGAATTAAGGTGATTATGGATCAAGTTCTGAACCATTCCTCCGATGAGTGCGTCTGGTTCCGGGAGTCCCGTAAGAGCAAGGATAATCCCTATCGAAACTATTATATCTGGCAGCCGCCCAAGCCGGACGGCTCGGAACCCAATAACTGGGGCAACCGGTTCCGTGAGGGTAACGGTTCTGCCTGGGAATTTGATGAATTGACCGGCGAGTATTATCTTCATCAGTATTCCAAGAAGATGCCGGATCTGAATTGGGAGTACGAACCCCTCCGTCAGGAAATTTACAAGATGCTTCGATTCTGGCTGGATCTCGGCGTGGATGGATTCCGGCTGGATATTTTCACCCGACTTAAAAAGCCGGAGGGCTTCCCTAATAACGTCAAAGCAACCAATCCTGAACTGGATCGCAATGGATTTATTTTAGACGGGACAATGTGTACCTGTGTGGAAGGAATTCATGAGATCCTGCATGATATCTGGCTCAACGTCTTCAAACCCTACGATTGCTATACAGTAGGTGAGGGTGCCGGAATCAACGCTCAAAATGCGGCTTCTTATATCAGCGAAGGTGCCGAGCAGGTTTCGTCTGTTTATACAAATGCGCTGGGCGGAAGGACCACCCCATCCTTTACACCGGATGATTTCCGTAAGCGGCAATCCGATTGGGCGGCTTTAAGTCAATATAACTGTTGGGCAACCCAATGCTTCTCCAATCATGATTCGCAGCGGATCGTTTCTAAGAATGGCAACGATAAAGAGTATCGTATCCCGTCTGCAAAGATGATTGCAACTCTGCAGCACACCACCCCCGGTACGCCCTATATGTATCAAGGTGATGAGATAGGAATGGTCAACGTACAGTTTGATTCCATTGAGGACTACGACTGCTGCTATACCATCGGCGACTATAATGCCATGGTTCATAATGGGGTGGATCCCAAAGAAGCAATTCTTAAAGTTGGTCCCAGAAGCCGTGATAATGCCCGTACGCCGTATCAATGGGACGCCACCGAAAATGCCGGCTTTACTACCGGAAAACCTTGGATGAAGCTCAATCCCAGTTATTCTGAAATCAACCTTGAGGCGGATCGTAAATCGCCCGATTCGGTGTTTGCTTATTATCAAAAGCTGATTGCAATGCGTAAGACTCATCCTGCCATTCTGGACGGTGATCTGGAGTTCTGCGACGGCGATCATCCCCAGATCATCATGTATACCCGTACCTGCGCCCGTCAGAAACTTTTGGTGATTGCCAATAAATCGGATGAGGTGGTTACTTTCGAGTTGCCTGCGGAGTTAAAAGCGCATACCTGGAAGCAGGAACTGAATAGTTATACCGAGCTGGAACACGCCCTGGATTGCGCTGAATGGAAGCCCTGGGAGTGTGCCGTTTATACGCTTCTTTATTGAGTGAAAAAGAGTCTGGATTTATGCCGGACTCTTTTTGGTTTTGCCAATATTTTTATTTATTTTTTGAAAAACATCTATAGACATAACTATATTATTATGTTATACTAAAATATAATATTTTATCATGGAGCATTATGTTTTGATGAGTAAACAAGCAACGTCTGATGCAGGACAATTGAATAGAGCGGAGCTGATGGCACGCATTCGCCTGCAGGTGGCTTTAAACCGAACTCCTCTGGCTTGCGTCCGTACTTATGGCTGCCAGCAAAACGTAGCAGACAGCGAGCGGATCAAAGGAATGCTTGCGGAGATGGGCTATGGCTTTACAGAGGAAACCGAATCTGCCGACTTGGTTCTTTTTAATACCTGTGCAGTGCGCGAGCATGCAGAACTGAAGGTCTATGGCAATGTAGGTGCTTTGAAATCTTTAAAGGCTGCCCGTCCGGAGATGCTGATTATTTTATGCGGATGCATGATGCAGCAGGAAACGGTGCAAAATCAAATTAAAAGCAAGTATAAGCACGTCGATATCGTGTTTGGGCCATCGCTGATTCCCGATCTGCCGGCGATGATCGATCAGGTCTTGAAAGATCGCAGTAAGGTCTTTACCCGTCTGGAAAAGCCGGAGATTGCGGAGGATCTTCCGATCGTCCGGGATGACGCGCATAAAGCCTGGGTCTCGGTCATGTATGGATGTAATAATTTTTGCACTTACTGTATCGTTCCGTATGTTCGTGGGCGGGAACGTAGCCGTGCAAGCGCGCAGATTCTTCGCGAAGTAAAAGAATTGGTCGAAAGCGGCTATAAGGATATTACCCTTTTGGGGCAAAATGTGAATTCCTACGGAAAGGATCTGGACGGGGAGATGGACTTTGCCGACCTTCTGGCTGCCATCGACCGAATTGAAGGAGATTTCTGGATCCGCTTTACGACCAGCCACCCCAAGGATTGCAGCATCAAGTTATTAGATACCATGGCGAAGTGCAAAAAGGTCTGCCATCAGCTTCAGCTGCCTTTCCAAGCCGGCAGCGACCGTATTCTTCGGGAGATGAACCGAAATTATACCGCCGACTCTTATTATGGCTTGATCGAATATGCCCGAAAGGTCATGCCGGACGTGGTGGTGACCAGCGACGTCATCGTAGGTTTTCCTGGTGAGACTGAAGAGGATTTTCAAATGACGCTGGATTTGGTGGATAAGGTGCAATTTGATAATCTATTCACCTTTATTTATTCCAAGCGAACCGGTACGAAAGCGGCGCTTTATGACAACCAGGTAGAAGAATCGGTTCAAAAAGAACGGTTCAACCGACTGCTGGAGCTTCAGCATGCGGTCTGTCTTAAAAGGAATAAAGAGCTGGAAGGAAAAACCTTAAGGGTGTACGTGGAATCATTCAGTAAAAACGATCCTAACACCCTTTCCGGTAAAACGGCCGGAGGAAAGACGGTTGATTTCCCCGGAAACGCCGATCTGATCGGTGAATTTTGCGATGTAACGATCACCAAAGCCAAAAGCTGGTCTTTGGATGGAAAAATAAAGGAGTAATAAAAATGACTGAAATTATTGAAAAGGCAAAAGAATTAGGTGCTCTCCTGCAGGGCAGTGAGCAGATCATGAAGTATAATGCCGCCAAGGCTGCTTATGATCAGGACGAAGCAGTTCAGAAGTTGGTGCAGGAGTTTAATCTCCATCGGATGACCATGATGTCTCTTTCTGATGCGGAAGAGCAGGAGCCGGAGCGTATTGCTGAGATCGAAGAGCGGATCAAAGGCGTCTATGAGAAGATCATGGCGAATGAAAAGATGATCGCCATGCAGGAGTCTGCCAAAGCGGTGGAAGAACTGATGGGTCAGGTAAACGGCGTCATTTCTTTCTATGTGACCGGTGAAGAACCTACCGGATGTACGCACGATTGTTCTACCTGCGGCGGCTGCCACTAATTGATCAATTTCAGGAGGGAATCCAATGGGAAAACTTTCTCCGATGATGGAGCAGTTTTTTGAAATTAAAAACCGCTATAAGGATTATATCCTCTTTTACCGGGTCGGTGATTTTTATGAAATGTTTTTCGATGATGCCATTGCGGCGTCGAGAGAACTGCAATTAACGCTGACGGGGAAGGACTGTGGTCTGGAAGAGCGTGCGCCGATGTGCGGCGTGCCGTTTCACAGCTATGAAAACTACGCGGCGAAGCTTGTTGCCAACGGCTTTAAGGTGGCGATTTGCGAGCAAGTAGAGGATCCGAAGAATGCCAAGGGTTTGGTACGCCGTGACGTTATCAAGGTCATTACGCCGGGTACGGTGACTCAGTCCAGTATGCTGGAGGATGATAAAAACAATTATCTTGCATGTATTTACGCCGGGGATTCCTGTACTGCGCTGGCATTTGCGGATATTTCAACCGGGGATATTGAGATGACCGTCCTGCAAAATGCGGATGAGAAAGCCATCATTAATGAGTTGGTTCGTTTTTCTCCCAGCGAAATGCTGGTCAGTGCAGGCGGAAAGCTGAAGGAAGCGGCAGACTATGCCCGTGAGCGACTTGGAACATTGGTGACCGCGCTGGAGGGGGGAGAAAACACCGGCCGTGAAGCCGCTTTGATGGCCCATTTCCGGGTCAATAGTCTTCAGAAATTAGGCGTTCCTGAGAATGAAGAGAGTATTGCCTGCCTTTACTATCTTTTGGCGTACATATCAGAAACCCAAAAGTGTGACATCGGCTATCTGGACAAGCTGAAGGTCTTTCAGCCGGAGCAGTATATGGAGCTGGATGCGGCAACCCGCCGGAATCTGGAATTAACGGAGAGTATACGCCGTACCGATAAAAAAGGTACGCTTTTCCATGTCTTGAATAAAACCAAAACCTCTGCCGGTTCTCGGTTATTGCGCGCCTTTTTGGAGCGTCCTTTGGTTAATATTCATGACATTAATCGTCGCTTGGCGGCGGTGGAAGAGCTGAAGAGCAACGTCATGGATCGGGATGAGCTTCGCCAGCTTTTGAACCGAACCTACGATATGGAGCGATTAATGACCCGGGTAATGCTTGGTACTTGCAATGCCAGAGATATCAGTGCGCTGGGGCATACCTTTGAACTTTTTCCGGAAATCAAGGCGGTTTTAGGAAACTTTAATGCCGGGTTATTGCGCGAGGCAAACAGCAAGCTTTCCAATATGCAGGATCTTCATGAGCTGATCAGCTCTGCAATTGGGGACGAGCTGCCGCTTACCGTCCGGGAAGGCGGCATCATTCGCGACGGTTATGATGCTGAAGTGGATGAATGTCGTGCCCTTGCCAAGGATTCTGAGCGGATCTTACGCGAGTGTGAAGCGGAAGAACGTGAAAAGACCGGCATTAAGTCTCTGAAGATCAGCTATAATAAGGTTTTTGGTTACTATATCGAAGTGACAAAGCTTTATTATGATCTGGTGCCGGAGCACTATATTCGCAAGCAGACCTTGGTGAATTGCGAGCGGTTTATTACCGAGGATCTGAAGAAACTGGAAACCAAAATTCTTTACGCTACGCAGCGTTGCCAGGCCAGAGAGTATGAACTTTTCTGCCAGGTACGGAATAAAGTGGGCGAGCGTTTGAAAGAGATTCAAAATGCGGCGACTGCGTTGGCGATGCTGGACGTACTGGCATCCTTTGCGCAGGTGGCGCAGGATAACAATTATGTAAACCCTGTTGTGGATGAAAGCGACGAGATTCATATTGTGGAGGGTCGTCATCCGGTGGTGGAAAGCGTGGCTAAAAGCACCCTTTTCGTCCCTAATGATACCTTGCTGAATCAAGCAGATAACCGCCTTGCTTTGATCACCGGCCCCAATATGGCCGGTAAGTCTACTTATATGCGTCAGGTGGCGGTGATTACTTTGATGGCGCAGATCGGCTGCTTTGTCCCGGCCAAGAGTGCTCATATCGGCATCGTGGATAAGATCTTCACCCGTGTCGGCGCATCGGACGATCTCTCCTCCGGTCAATCTACCTTCATGGTGGAGATGACAGAGGTTGCGCATATTCTGGATCATGCCACCTCCTCGTCCTTATTGATTTTTGACGAGATCGGTCGCGGTACCTCTACTTATGATGGAATGAGCATCGCCCGCGCAGTGATGGAATATGTCAATGACCCCAAAAAGCTGGGGGCAAAGACCCTTTTTGCGACCCATTATCATGAGCTTTGTGCACTTGGCGATCAGGGGACAGGGATTGTGAACTATAATATTGCCGTCAAAAAGCGCGGTGATGATATTATCTTTTTGCGTAAGATTGTTCCCGGCGGTGCCGACGAGAGTTATGGTATTGAGGTGGCGGCGTTGGCCGGTGTCCGGAACGAAGTGGTAAAGCGCGCCAAAAAGATCTTGCAAGAAATTGATAAATCGGAGGGGCGTCCTGTCCGTCCTGTTACTACTCAGGCGGAGGAGGAAGAACCGCAGATCAGTATGGGCTATATGGAGCAGTGCGCCATCATTGACCGTTTAAAAAGCTTGGACGTTACGACGCTGACGCCCATCGAAACTATGGGAATTCTTTATGAATTAGCACAGAAAGCAAAGGAGCTGTAAGGGAATGCCAAAGATTCAGGTATTGGATCAGGATATTGCCAATAAAATAGCCGCCGGTGAAGTGGTGGAGCGTCCCGGTAGTGTCATCAAGGAATTGGTGGAGAATGCCATGGATGCCGGTGCTCAGCATATTACGGTTGAGATAAAAAACGGCGGTATTACCTATATGCGCGTTACCGACGACGGTTGCGGCATGAATCGAGAAGATGCCCGTAATTGTTTTTTGCGCCATGCGACGAGTAAGATTCGGGATATATCGGATCTTTATGCCATCGAAACCCTGGGCTTTCGCGGTGAGGCTTTGGCGGCGATATCTGCTGTTTCCCGCGTGGAACTTTTGACCTCGATGGAAGGGTGCGGGACGCGCTTAGAGCTGGAGGGCGGCAAGGAGGTCTCCTGCGAGGAGACCGGCGCTCCTCAGGGTACGACCATCATTATCCGCGATCTTTTCTTTAATACCCCTGCCAGAATGAAATTCTTAAAGACGGATCGCGCAGAGGGCAGTAACATTGCGGCATTGATGGATCGGCTTGCGCTATCCAATCCTCAAATTGCATTTCGCTTGATTCAGGACGGCAAGGCAACCTTGACGACGGACGGAAGCGGTAAATTGCTGGATGTGATCTATGCGGTGATGGGGCGTGATGTCACCAAAGGAATGCTGCAGGTGGATACGACGATCGAGCAGGTTCGGGTCTATGGCTATGTGGCGGAACCGACGGTAACCAAGCCCAATCGGAATTATCAGCTTTGCTATATTAACGGTCGTTTGGTACGGAGCCAGACGGTTTTCGCCGCCATTGAGCAAGCATATCGCAACGATATGTTTCATGGGCGTCACGCGATCTGCGTTCTGAAGATCAATCTTCCGTACGGCTTGGTGGATGTCAATGTCCATCCCAGCAAGATGGAAGTGAAGTTTTCTAATGAGAAAATTATTTTTGAAGCTGTTTATTACGCCATCAAAGGTGCGCTGAATAAGCAGACCTTGCAGAAAACGGAAGTGAAGCCGGCTGCTTTTGAGCAGAAACCCATGGCTCCAAAACCGGCAGCACCTGTCGTTCATAAAACGCCGGACGTCGTGAAGGTTTTGGAAAAGCCAGAACCGCTGTTTACTCCAAAAGAACAACCTAAGGTTGAGGTTCAAAAAACTGAGATTACTCCCGAAAAGAAAACAGAAACAAAAATATTAACACCATCGATGGAAGAGGATGAAGTTCGTGTCACTCTGCCGCAAAAAACGATGTTTAAGACCGGAGGTTTTCAGCCGTTGCGGGAAGCAACTTCAGGTAAGCAGGTGAAGATCGAGCAAACTGTCCTTCATAAAGTGGATTCTCCGGTTACTTCTGCTCAGCAAACGATGGTAGAGGAAGAGCCTGAAATTCCGTATCGCTTTATCGGCGAAGCATTTAATTCTTATTTGCTGGTGGAAAGCGGGGAGGATCTTTATCTGATTGATAAGCATGCCGCCCATGAACGGATGATATTCGAACGCTTACTCAAGGAGCAGGCGGAAAATAAACCGGCCCAGCAACGGCTCTTCGTGCCGGAGCAGATCCAATTGAGCCAGGATGAGATGGCGTTCGCTTTGGAAAACCAAGCGGAATTTGAAAAAATCGGCTTTGAAGTGGATGCTTTTGGTGAGCGTCAGATCGTTTTACGCAGTCGCCCCGTTTGCCTGACTGCCGAGTCGGCGACGGATGCCTTCTCTGAAATTCTATCCGATTGGATGCGTGGAAAGCAGAACGATCGTACGGAGCGTGAAAACCGTGCTTTGAAAACTGTTGCGTGCAAAGCTGCTATTAAAGCCGGAAACATTAATAATCCGATGGAATTGAAGGCGTTGGTTCAAAAATTGATTCGCGATGATGAGGTGCACCAATGTCCTCATGGACGTCCGGTCATGATCGCCTACAGCAAAAAAGAAATCGAAAAAGCATTTAAGAGGATATGACGATGGGAAAGCAGAAGATGATTGCAGTGGTTGGCCCCACCGCCTCCGGTAAGACCGGTCTTTCTGTTTCGCTGGCTGCTCATTTGGGCGGAGAGATCGTTTCGGCGGATTCTATGCAGATCTATCGCGAAATGAACATCGGAACCGCGAAGCCCACCTTGGAAGAACGTCAGGGAATCCCGCATCATTTGATGGGGCATATCGGCGTGGAAGATACTTATAACGTAGCGACCTATGTTGAGGATGCCCGCTCGGTTTTGCAGTCCCTTGAGACGCGCGGTGTTCTGCCGATCCTTTGCGGAGGTACCGGGCTGTATTTGGATCATTTATTGAACAATACAGATTTCTTTGATATTCCGTTGAAGGAATCACTGCGTGGAAAATATCAGGAGCTGGCTGAAAAAGAGGGTGCGGCTTATCTCTATGCTCTTTTGAAAAAGGTGGATCCGGTTCTTGCCCAAAAGCTTCATCCCAACGATGTCAAGCGTGTTATCCGCGGTTTGGAGGTTTATGAATCGACCGGTCGGAAACTTTCTGATTTTCAGCTGGAGAGCAAGCGCTCCAGTCCTTATGATGTGCTCTGGATCGGCTTGAATTATGGCGACCGCCAGCTTCTCTACGATCGTATTGATCGGCGCGTTGATCTGATGGAAAGCGAAGGGCTTTTGGATGAAATTCAGTATCTTATGGCTCATTATAGGCTTTCTTCCACCGCAAGAGCCGCCATCGGCTATAAGGAAGTCATCGACGCATTAGAAAGCGGTGGCAGCGTTGCAGAAGCATTGAATTTAGTGAAGCAAAAAAGTCGGAATTACGCTAAGCGTCAGCTGACCTGGTTTCATAAAAACGAAAAGATTCATTGGTTTTATCGGGATGAACTGGATGATGATACGCTTTTGGCGCAAGCGATTCAATGCTGTGAGGAATTTTTAGAAGGAGGAAACGAATGAAAAACAGTGGATTGGGTTTCATCAAAATCATCATCGGTGTTTTATCGGTCTTTGCTGTCATCGTGATCGGTTACCAGCTTTATAAGTATAATTTCGTTTCCATCAAAACGGAAAGTGCCGTGATGGGGGAGATGGAGGAGGTCGTTAAAGCCACCGGCATCTTTTTCCGTAATGAGAAGTCCGTCAGCAGTTCCGGATACGACTATCTTGATGTGGTGCGTAATGAGGGCGAACGTGTCGCGGCAGGCGGTACGATTGCGCGTGTGTATGCCGATGAACATTCAGCTAAGGTGCGCAAAGAAATCCGTGAGATCGAAGAGAAGATCACCACCTATGAAGAGGTGCTGGAGCATAGCGGCTCTTATCAAAGTGCGGCAAGCAGTATCGAGCAAGAGATCTATAATGATCTCGGTAAGATCGTTGTATCGGCAAAGCGAGGAAACGCTGCGGATGCATTTGGTCGCGCAGAAGACATGGTAATCAATATCATGAAAAAGAAGATCGCATCCGGGGATCTGGTGAGCTACGATACCATTCTGGATGACCTGCGGAAAGAACTTTCTACGCTGAAATCCTCCGCGCGAGACAGTGTCAAAACCATTCGTACCGATGAAAGCGGTTACTTTTCTTTAAGCACTGATGGTCTGGAGGAGCAGTTAAATAGCGATTATCTTAAAGATCTGACAGTTGATAACTTTGACGAAGCAAAAAAACTGTCTCAGAAAAATGAGGAGAGCGGTGATCAGCTCGGCAAGATCGTTTACAATAATATGTGGAGCGTTGCGATTAAAACCGAAACACATGCCGTAGATCGCCTTGAAGTAAATGATACGGTCTATATCAAGATCCCCTCTTTCGGTGCCGAACGCATCAAGTGTACGGTTGCAGATATTCGCAAAAGTGGCGAAGAGGCTGTCGTTGTTCTTTCGTCGTCTGTCATTAACGAGAATATTCTGACCCTTCGTCAGGAAGAGATTCAATTGATCGTGAAGAATTATAATGGTATTCTGATCCGCCAGAGCGCTTTGCGGAAAGTGGATGGGGAAGACGGTGTCTTTGTCAAGGTTGGACTTTTGCTTCGTTATCGGAAGGTGAAGATTCTTTATAATGACGGCACAAACGCTGTGATTGAGTATAATGCGGCGGAAAACGGCGGTCTTCGCATTTATGATCAGGTCGTCTATAAAGGCTCCAATCTCTATGATGGAAAGGCGGTATCTTGATGGGATTTCAAGAGATTAAAGCAAATATTGAAAAAATCCAAGAGTGTCTTTCCGGTCATAATACTGAGCTTTTGGCGGTAACCAAAACCCGATCGGTGGAGGAGATCAACTATGCGATCGGGTGCGGTGTTCGCCATATTGGCGAAAACCGCGTTCAGGAACTTTTGGAAAAATATGATCGCTTAGATAAGGACGGTGTGACGATTCATCTTATCGGTCAATTGCAAACCAATAAGGTGAAATATATCGTTGATAAAGTAGATCTGATCCATTCTGTGGATTCTCTGCGTCTTGCCAATGAGATCTCAAAGCGAGCAGAAGCAATCGGGAAAACGCAGGATGTTTTGATTGAGGTCAATATCGGTGGAGAAGAATCCAAGGGCGGCGTAATGCCGGAAGAACTGGTTTCTTTGCTGGAAAGCATTTCCACTTTATCCGGGATTCGGGTTAAAGGGTTGATGTGTATTCCGCCGATTGCGGTGGAAAAACACCAAAACCTTGAATATTTTTTAAAAATGAAGCAAATGTCGGTTGACATAAGGCGAAAAAAGATAGATAATATTAGTATGGATATTTTATCTATGGGTATGTCCGGCGATTATGAAGATGCAATCTCAGCCGGAAGTACTTTCATTCGCGTAGGTCGCGGTATTTTTGGCCCCAGAAATTAATGTTGGAGGTATAACATAATGAGTAAATGGGACAAACTGAAAGCAGTGATCGGAATCCCTGACGATAGTGATATTGTCGGTAGCGACGAAGGAAATGAAGAAGTGACCTCGGTGGTAGAGGAAGCACCTGTGAAGCGTGAGCCTAATCGTGCTCCCGCCGCCAGAACTCCCGCTACTGCCGCCTCCAGAGGGCAGGTCAATATGGTGATTATTAAGTCCAATGATTACGGTGATGCCCGGACGGTTGCTGACCATATTCTCGGCAATCGTGCCGTTTTGCTGAATTTGGAAAACTGCAATAAGGAAATGGCGCAACGTATTCTGGATTTTTTGAGCGGTGTTGTCTATGCCCAGGGCGGCGATCTGCAGCGCGTGGCGCACAGTACTTATGCCGTTACGCCCCGTAACGTTGGGTTGCAGGGCGAATTGACGGAGGAAATGAAGGAAGAGGAATATTAATTTGCTTTATATTCTTGCTTATGTTTTGAGTCGATTGGTCAGTATATATGCTGCTATTATGCTACTCTACTGTTTGTCGACATGGTTTATCCGTGATCCGCGTAATAAGTTTATTCGTATTCTTGCGGCGGTGACGGAGCCGCCTTTGACGCCCATTCGTAATTTTCTGAATCGTTATGACTATTTCCGGAATTCACCGGTGGATTTTTCACCGCTGATCTTATTCTTTTTGCTTCGTATGCTGGTTTCGCTGATTGGTTGGCTCGCCGGGGTTCTGCTATGAACGAAAAGGCGCTCTTTGCAGGACGGATCGAGGATCTGATTATGCGTGAAGCCGGAAGAGAAACCATGACTTTTTCCGGATTTTTAACGGCGGAAGAATGCGTGGAAGCGGAAGCGATCTGTAAGCGTTACGGTGCTCCGTATCTGCTTTACGGCGGTTATGATTCTGCAGAAAGAAAGATACTGGCGATCTCTTCAATGGATCGGCAAACACTTCGGCTTTGCTTTCCCATTGTCTTAATACGTATTGACGGTGCGGAGATTGAACGTTTGACCAATCGCGATGTTTTGGGTGCATTGATGGGCTCCGGCATTCGTCGGGACGTTCTTGGTGATATTATCGTACGTGATGGTCAGGCTTTGTTCTTTGCGGCGGATCATATCAAGGATTTTTTAATGCAAAATATTACGTCTGTTGGGCGGCAGAATGTAAAACTATCTGAGGCTCCCTCTGATTTTATGATTCCGGAGCCTCATTTTGAGTATCTGCGTACTACGATTGCGTCGTTGCGTGCGGATGCAGTGGTTGGCGGTCTTGCGAAGACTTCAAGAGAACAAGCTAATCGTTTGATCGAAGGAAAACTGGTCTATATCAATCATATACTTTTAGAGAAAAAGACAAAAGAAGTGCACCCCGGAGATTGCATAGTCATTCGAGGCTTTGGTAAGTGGATCATTGATGAATGTCGGGACCAAACTCGGAAAGGACGTGCAATTTTGGAGTGCAGAAAATATATTTAGGAGGATTTTAAGATGTTGACCCCTGATGCAATTCAGTCCAAGGAGTTTGAGCAAAGTGTTTTGGGTGGCTACCGCCGTGATGAGGTAGACGCATTTTTAGATGAACTGGAAGCAGATTATCGCAAGCTGTATACTGAAAACGACGAGTTGGTTGAAAAACTGAAGGTTTGCCTTGCAAAGATCGAGGATTATAAAAAGGACGAAGAGTTCCTGAAGACTGCGATCATTAATGCGCAGAAACTGAACGAAACCACCTTGCGTGAGATCGAAATCCGCGAAAAGGAAGTGGAGGTTTCCAGCAAAGCCAAGGCGGCTGAAATCATCTCTGCTGCCGAAGAGCAGGCGAAGGCAATTTTGCAGAAGGCAGAGCGCGAATCTGCTGATGCGATTCGTGCTGCTCAGGAACGTTGCCGCGCCGAAATTGATGCAGAGCAAGAAAAATCTGCCAAGGAAATTGCCCGTATTCAGGCTGAAACCGCTGCAGAGCAGAAAAAATTGGACTATCTGCATGGTGAAGTTGCCGAGTTCAAGAATACCATTATCGAACTGTATAAAACACACCTGACTTCTATTTCTAAATTGCCTGATTTTAAGCCTGCAGAGGAAAAGGCTGAGCCTGCTCCTGAAGTGGCAGTGGAGAAAGAGGAGCCGGCTCCGGTTGTAAAGGAAGAGCCGGTGATTGAGCCTGCCGCTCCGGTTGAGGAAGAGCCGAAGCAGGATGGCAATACCATGGAATTCAAACTCAAGGAAAAGGAAGCAAAAAAAGAAGCGTCTGCTCCGGCAGTGAAGCCCTTGAAATTTGAAAATTTAAAGTTCGGTGTTGATTACGACATCAATAAGGACGAATAGGGTGACAAGATTAATCCGAATCTGCCTCAAGCCGGCAGATTTCGGTGCTTTTTACCCTATTTGTTCTCGTAAGGCGACGGCCTTACTTCACCTAAATTGAGTAAAAATCCCTCAAAATCTTCTCGTCTTGAGGTTGAAGATTTTAAAAAGTGCGGATTTTTGATCAACCAAGGCACAAAACACAGCCAATACTGCCGTATTGGCGAGTATTTTAACGATGGGTGAGTGAAAATCCGCCTTTTTAAAACAGGCTCGGATTAATTTTGTCACCCTAAGGAGAAACGATTGAAGCTGATTAAGCGCTATTATTGGATTATTTTATCGATCTTGCTTGTTGCCGCGGATCAAATTACCAAATTGCTTGTGGTGAAGAATATCCCGGTGAATGATTCCATCGAGCTGATCCCGGATTTTTTCTCTTTATCTCATGTGCGTAATACCGGCGCGGCGTTTGGAATGCTCTCCAATCAGCGCTGGATCTTTATGGTCTTTACTGCCATTGTTATTATTTGCGCGGTTGTCGCCCTTTGCTCCGGCCGTGTGAAAAACGGATGGGGAATCTTTTCTCTTTCTTTGGTTATCGGCGGTGGAATCGGCAATATGATCGACCGAATCTATCTCGGCGAAGTGGTGGACTTTTTTGCCTTTAATTTTTGGGGCTATCAGTTTGCCGTCTTCAATGTGGCTGATATTTTTGTCTGCTGCGGTACGATTATCTTAGCATTGTATATCTTCTTTTCCAGCGATTTTGACTCTAATAAGAAAAAAGAGGAATCGACGGATGGAGCAGTTTGAGTTACTTTCCGAGCTGGAAGGAGAGCGTTTAGATGCCTTTCTCGCGCGTCAATTAGACCAGCTTTCCAGGTCGCGGATCGAAAATCTCATCAAAGACGGAAAGGTATTGGTGAACCAAAAAACAGTCTCCAAAAGTTATAAGATCCGTCTTGGCGATCAAGTGTCGATTGAAGTGCCTCCTCCCGAGGATGCCACGCCATTGCCTTGCGCAATGGATCTGGATATTATCTATGAGGATGAGCATCTTTTGGTTTTGAATAAACCGAAAGGGGTGGTGGTTCACCCGGCTCCGGGTCATACCGGGGACACCCTTGTGAACGGTCTTTTGGCTCACTGCAAAGATAGCCTTTCCGGGATTAATGGCGAGATTAGACCGGGTATTGTTCACCGCATTGATAAGGATACCAGCGGGTTATTGGTGATTGCCAAAAATGATCAAGCCCATCAAGGCCTTTCCAAGCAGTTTGAGGTGCATAGTATCGACCGCGTCTATGAAACCATTGTGTTCGGACGGATGCCGCAGGAAAACGGAACGATTGATGCACCCATCGGGCGCAGTCAGAAGGATCGCAAGAAGATGGCGGTAGGCGCGCGGAACACCAAACGTGCAGTGACCCATTATGAGGTTCTGCGGCAATATCGCGGTTTTTCGCACCTTGCTTGCCGGCTTGAGACCGGGCGTACCCATCAAATCCGGGTGCATTTATCCTCGATCGGTCATTTTGTCGTGGGCGATACGGTGTATGGTCATGCGGTCCCCGGCATTAATCTTGATTTTGAGGGGCAGTGTCTTCATGCCAGAGTGCTTGGTTTTGACCATCCCATCACCGGCGAACATCTGGTCTTTGAAAGTCCTTTGCCGGAATATTTCAAAAAACTCTTGACAAAACTGGAACGGATGGAGTAATATTTAGATACATCTTAAAAACGGGGTGCTGAGTAAAACTCGGCTGAGAGGATGAATGAATTTCGTCTAACCCATGAACCTGATGCGGGTAATGCCGACGTAGGAACTATAAAATGCCTTTTATTAGGCCCTGCGCTGACATACTGCGCAGGGTCTTTCTTTTTCGATAGGAGGTATGAAAGATGAAGAAAGAACGCGTACATATGTTGGTTGAGAGTGCAATGCTGTTGACACTCGGAGCTGTATTGGAGCTTGTGAGTAAGTTCGTGATACCGGAAATGCCCTTTGGCGGTCAGCTGACCTTGGCAAGTATGTTGCCGATGGTGCTGATCTCCTACCGATACGGCGTCAAATGGGGACTTTTTTCCGGTGTTGTGTACTCTCTTCTGCAGATGGGTCTCGGTGTCAAAACCGTGACAGCCGCTTTCCAGGCGGATTATTTTGGTGATGGTGTCATGATCATGAATGCCATTATCATGGTCTTTCTGGATTACGTTTTAGCCTATACACTTTTAGGTCTTGGCGGCGTGTTCCGTAATAAGATCAAAAGACCTGGAGTTTCTCTGATGTGTGGTAGCCTGGTGGCGCTTATGGCACGCTATGTGGCGCATATTCTTTCCGGCTATATTTTGTTTGCCGGTTGGGCAGAGTGGTTCTTTACTCAGGATGGTTTCCCGGCATGGGGTGCGAAGCTTGTGGAGTCCGTCAGTCCCGGTGTTCTTGGCTTTCTTTATAGTGTTGTCTATAACGGTATGTACATGATTCCGGAGATCATTATTACCGCTGTTGCAGCCCTTTTGATCGCAAGAGTGCCCAAGATCGTAATGAAAAAGAACTGAAAAAATCATTTTAAGCGGTGATCCATTTTGATCACCGCTTTTTTTATATTTTTTCTTTACATTGAGTTTATAATATATTATAATATCTATAATAAACTTTATTATAGGAGCGTGTTATTTATGGCAGATATTGCTTATCGCAGAATCCTTTTAAAACTGAGTGGAGAAGCCCTTGCCGGCAGCGGTAAATCCGGCATTGATTTTGACTATGTATTGAAGATCGGTTCCTACATTAAGGAGTGCGTCGATAAAGGCGTTCAGGTGGCGATTGTTGTGGGCGGCGGCAACTATTGGCGCGGCAGAAGCAATCAGCAGATGGATCGCACCAGAGCAGACTATATCGGTATGCTGGCGACGACGATGAATGCTTTGACGGTGCAGGATGCGCTGATTCAAAACGGTGTAGAGTGCCGCGTGATGAGCGCCATCGAAATGCGTCAGATTGCAGAGCCTTTTATTCGTAATCGTGCAATTGCGCATCTGGAAAAGGGTTATGTTGTGATTTTTGCGAGCGGTACCGGGAATCCCTATTTTTCCACCGATACCTGCGCAGCGCTTCGTGCCGCTGAGGTAAACGCTGACGTGATCTTTAAAGCAACCAATGTGGATGGCGTTTATACCGCCGATCCGAAAAAGGATCCCAACGCGAAAAAACTGCATCACATTCGCTATATGGATATTTTGAAGAATCAGTTGGGCGTTATGGATAGTGCGGCCGCTGCTCTTTGTAACGATAACAATATCCCCATTTATGTTTTTGATATGTCTGATCCCTCTAATATCGTTCGCGCGGTAATGGGCGAGGACATTGGTACAACAATTGACAATAAAGGAGAATAATATTATGGCTAACTACACCGAATTTGAAGACAAAATGAAGAAAACCCTGACCGCGCTTGGCAATGATTATGCCGGTCTGCGTGCAGGACGTGCCAACCCCGCCGTTTTGGATCGTCTGCGTGTTGATTACTATGGTGCATCCAGCAAGATCAATGAAGTGGCAGCCGTCAGCGTCCCCGAACCCCGTATGCTGATGATTCAGCCCTGGGACGTTACCTTGGTTAAGGAAATTGAAAAAGCCATTCTGGCTTCTGATATTGGTATCACTCCGTCCAACGACGGTAAGGTGATCCGCTTGAACTTCCCTCAGCCCACCGAGGAGCGTCGTAAGGAGCTGGCTAAGGAAGCAAAGAAACTGGGCGAGGATGCTAAGGTTGCTGTCCGTAACGTTCGCCGCGATGCTTTGGATAAGTTCAAGAAGCAGGAGAAGGCCAAGGAGATTACCGAGGACGAGTTGAAGGGTATCGAGACTGACGTTCAGAAGTTGACTGATAAGTATATTGCTGAGATTGATAAGATGGTTTCCGAAAAGGAAAAGGAGATTATGGCTGTCTGATTCAGCTGAGGAGAATCCGATTTGAGTTTGTTTAAAAAGAAAACTGAAAAAATCGATCCGGAGCGCCTGCCGGCACACGTCGGCATTATTATGGATGGGAACGGCCGCTGGGCTCAAAAACGCGGCCTTCCTCGCTATGCCGGTCATGTCGCCGGTGCCAAGGTCTTTAAGACGATCGCATATTATGCCCGTGATATAGGGCTGAAAAATCTGACGGTCTATGCATTCTCGACTGAGAACTGGCAACGGCCGGCAGAAGAGGTTTCCAGAATCATGAAGGTTTTGGAAGAATTTATTGACGATGCCTTGAATACCTTTGAAAAGGAGCAGGTTCGCATCCGTTTCTTGGGCGATATGTCTGCCTTTTCCGGCGTCCTTCTGGAAAAAATGCAGAAGATCATGGATGCCACAAAGGATTTCCCTGGGCTCACCTTAAACGTCGCCATGAACTATGGCGGTCAGCACGAAATTGTGCACGCGGCGCGTGAGGCAATTCGGCGCGTCGAAAGCGGCGTACTGAAAGCCGAAGAGCTTACTCCCGAAATTTTCGGTAAGATGCTTTATTTTGATGATTGCGATACGGTGGATCTGGTGATTCGTCCCAGCGGGGAGAAACGTCTTTCGAATTTTCTGCTTTGGCAATCGGCGTATGCAGAGTTTTGGTATTCCGATATTCTTTGGCCGGACTTTAAGCCCGAAGATCTTGACCAAGCAATCATCGATTATCAAAAGAGGAATAGGAGGTTTGGCGGAGTATGAAAGAAAATTTCCTGAAAAGATTATGGACTTCATTAATCATATTGGGTATCTTTATTTTTCTGTTTGCCATTTCCGGCTTTTCTCCTTTCTTTGAGATCGCGATCGCGGCGTTGATCTGCATCTGTGTGTATGAGGCGTTGACCTGCACCGGCTGTGCTACTAAAAAGAGATTGCTTCTTCCAAGCCTCTTCTTTGGGGCGGCGGTTCCGTTATCGTTTTTGGTTCAGGATTTTCTATATCCGCATAGAAGCGAATATTTCGGCGTGATCATTATTTCGTTTTTCTACCTGGTCTTTCTCTTTATCACCTTAATGATAAATTTTGAAAAGACCAAGTTCAGCGAAGCTACGGTAGCCATGTTTGTGACGTTTGTCATCACCTGTTTTTTGAGCAATATCATCTTGATTCGTAAAATTGAAAATCACGGATTTTTCTTTATGGTATTGTGTATCGTATGCAGCGCATGGTGTACGGATATTTTTGCATATCTTACCGGAATTCTGATCGGTAAGCATCGCCCGTTCCCCTTGATCAGTCCCAAAAAATCTGTAGAGGGTTGCATTGGCGGCGCGCTGTTTTCTATCGCGATTTACTTTTTGTTCTGTTATATCTACCAAAGACTTACCGGCGCTTCCATTGATTGGCTGCTCGTATTGCTTTATAGCTTTAGCTGCACCGTCATTGGTCAGATCGGCGATCTTTCATTTTCCTACATTAAGCGTTCCTACGGCATCAAAGACTTTGGCAAGATCTTGCCGGGGCACGGCGGCATATTAGATCGCCTGGATAGCTTGATCTTTATCGCACCGATGTTTTATGCATTGATGAATACACAGAGTTTCATACTATAAATTTTATAGGGTGAGTTTATGAAGAAGATTTCAATTCTCGGCTCAACCGGTTCTATCGGTACCCAGACTTTGCAGGTCTGCAGAGATCTGGGTATTCGTGTAGTTGCCCTTAGTGCCGGACGTAATATTGACCTGCTGGAGCAGCAAATACGGGAATTTCAGGTTCCGGTTGCCAGCGTATATGATCCGCAATCCGCGGCGATACTAAAGCAAAGACTGGACGGCTTTCCGTGCGAAGTCTATACCGGAGAGGAAGGGAACTGTATTGTTGCCTCGCATCCAGAAGCAGACTTGGTCGTGACGGCGATGATGGGGATGATTGGTTTGACGCCTACCTTGGCAGCGATCGAAGCAGGGAAGGACATTGGTCTTGCCAATAAGGAAACGCTGGTGTGTGCCGGGCAGATCGTTATGCCTGCCGCTGCCGCAAAAGGCGTTCGTATTTTGCCGGTGGATAGTGAGCATAGTGCGATCTTTCAATGCCTGCAAGGCGCCGGTGATAACAAGATCAATAAGATCCTGCTGACCGCTTCGGGCGGGCCGTTCTATGGCAAGACGAAAGCGGAGCTGGAGCAGGTGACGGTTGCGGATGCGTTAAATCATCCCAACTGGAGCATGGGCTCAAAAATCACGATTGATAGCGCCACCCTCATGAATAAAGGCCTTGAGTGGATGGAGGCTAAATGGTTATTTGACGTTACGGACGATCAGATTGAGGTTGTCGTTCATCGCGAAAGTATCGTTCATTCTGCGGTAGAGTTCAAGGATCATTCGGTGATTGCGCAGATGGGCGTACCGTCCATGTACCTGCCTATCAAATATGCCTTAACTTATCCGGAACGTGCAGAGAGCGGTGATTTTGCGCTTTCTCTCATCGGAAAGACGCTCCACTTTGATGAGGCTGACGAAGATACCTTTGCGTGTTTAAAACTTGCCAAGGAAGCCAGCCGCGCAGGCGGCCTTTATCCAACAGTATTGAATGGCGCCAATGAACAAGCGGTTGCCTTGTTCTTAGAGGGCAAGATCCGTTTCTTGGAGATTGCCCGTTTGGTTGAAAGCGCACTGGTTCAAACGCCGAGCGGAGATGCAGAAAAACTCGAAAATGTTCTGGATGCAGATCGACTGGCCAGAGCGAGCGTCATTAAGCAATATGAAGAGGGTAAGTTTTGATGCGAATTGTCTTTAATATCCTGATCACAATACTGGTTTTCGGTGTTTTGATCTTATCTCATGAAGCCGGACATTTTTTCACTGCCGTCTGGGCTAAAATCAAAATTCATGAGTTTTCCATCGGTATGGGGCCTGCTCTCTTTAAACGAGAAGGTAAGTTATGTCGATTCTGTATCCGTGCACTTCCCATTGGCGGTTTTGTCCAAATGGAAGGGGAGGACGGCGAGAGTGATGATGAGAATGCCTTCTCAAAGAAGCCGAAATGGAAACGTTTTTTAGTCCTTGTGATGGGCGCGGCCATGAATATTCTAATGGGATTTCTTTTGATCTGTTGCATCAATGCAACGATCTCTGCTTATCCCACTACTGTGGTGGCGCAGTTTAATGAAGATGCGATTTCTTCCTCAGCCGGCTTAAAAGAGGGGGATCAGATCGTCGCAATCGATGGTTATCGCATTTTTTCCTATATGGATATCTCTTATGCACTGACAAAAGATAGCAAAGCTGAGGACTTTGATCTGACTGTTAAGAGAAACGGGCAAAAAGTTCAGCTCGAAGACGTTCGTTTTCCCAAAACTGATGCTGGAAATGTGGGTTCGTTTTATGATACAGACTTTAAAGTTTACGGTGAAAAACGCGATGTCTTTTCAGTCTTTAAATATTCGTTCGGCTATACCGTTTCGGTTTCTCGTTCCATCTATTCGTTTGTAGGATCTATCTTTACGATGGAAGCGGATTATAGTCAGGTCAGCGGGCCGGTGGGGACAGCATCGGCTATTGGAGAGAGCGCTTCAAACGGTTTGTCTTCCTTGCTGATGGTTGTAGCGTTTATTTCCATTAATCTTGGTATTATGAACCTATTACCGTTTCCTGCCCTGGATGGCGGCAGGATCTTGTTGCTACTTGTTGAAGCCATTCGCAGAAAACCGTTAAATCCCAAGTTTGAGATGGTATTAAACGGCGTTGGTTTGATTCTGTTGATGGGTTTGATGGTCGTCGTAACGTTTAAAGATATACTAAATTTATTTTAGGAGGGGTATCCGTGTCTAAGACTGTTCGGGTTGGAAATTTGATATTGGGTGGCGATCGCATCTATGTGCAATCTATGCTGAATACCGCTGCCGGTGATCATGAAGGCGCATTGAAGCAGGCGAAGGCTTTGGAGAAAGCCGGCTGTGATATTGTGCGTTTGAGCGTTCCGAACCGCGATTGTCTGGATACCATTCGCCTTTTGAAAAAAGAAGTTTCCATGCCGATTGTGGCGGATATTCATTATGATTACCGCATGGCGATCGCTTCCGTGGAGGCCGGTGCGGATAAGATCCGTATTAACCCCGGCAATATTGGCTCGGAAGAACGTGTAAAAGCGGTTGTGGATGCTTGTAAAGCAATGAACGTTCCGATCCGTATCGGGGTGAACGGCGGTTCCCTGGAGCGCGAGCTTTTGGAAAAATATGGATCACCGGTACCCGAAGCGATGGTGGAAAGTGCCATGCGCCATGTCAGAATTCTGGAGCGATTGGATTTTCACGATATTGTCATTTCGATCAAGAGTTCGGACGTTCGTAAAATGATCGCCGCATATCGGCTTTTGCATGATATTTGCGATTATCCTCTTCACTTGGGCGTGACCGAGGCGGGAACCCGCGAAATGGGTCTGGTCAAGAATGCCATCGGTATCGGCAGTCTTTTGAGCGATGGAATTGGATCGACCATCCGCGTTTCTTTGACTGCCGATCCGGTTGAAGAAATCTACGCCGGTTTTCGCATTTTAAAAGCCTTAGACCTGGTGGAGGGTGCTTGTCAGTTGGTCTCTTGCCCCACTTGCGGCAGAACCAAAATCCCCGTTATCGAAATCGCAGAGCGCGTGGAAAAGGCGCTGGAGAATAATCATAGCGGCTTGAAGGTTGCGGTGATGGGCTGTGCTGTCAATGGCCCCGGCGAAGCCCGTGAGGCAGACGTGGGCATTGCCGGCGGTGATGGGGAAGGCTTGATCTTTAAAAAAGGTAAAATTATAAAAAAAGTCCCGGAGGATCAGCTTTTTGATGCTCTGATGGCTGAAATTGATGAAATGTCAAGGGAAGTTTGAAATGGGTAATAAAAACCTACTTAGTTTTTTTAAGCGTTGCATCTTCAATGAGGAGGAGCAACGCCTGCTGGACGGTGCCTTTGCTACTAAGGTAGAGGTCAACCAGGAGCATAGAATGATAAAGGCACATGCGGAGTTTCCGGGCTATGTGCCTTTTTCCCATATTCTAAAGCTGGAAGAAAAGATCAAAGAAACTTACGAACTTCATACTGTTGAGATCATTCCAAGCTATCAAAATACTTCTGTTGAAGCGTCGCATTGGGAAGATATTGTCCTTTGCGCCAAGCGTAAAAACGGTGGCGTAAACGGCTTTTTAAACGATTCTACTCTCGCCATTGACGGGGATCAATTGACCGTCTCTCTCTGCTATGGTGGATTGGATATTATGAATGCCTTGGGCGTACAGAATACATTGGTGGAAATTTTTAGGGAGTGGTATGGCGCGCCCTATAAGATTGAATTTTCCGGCTCCACTCAGGTGGATAATAGTAATCGTCAGGAAATTCCAGAGCCGGAGATCATGGAAATGCCACCCTTGCCGGAGGTGCCCTCTGCACCGCCTCCGCCCAAGGAGCCGGTCAAACGTGAATGGCGCCGTTCTGCACCGGTGGTGACCGAGATGCCGAAGATTCCTTTCAAACCTACGGATAAGACGATTCTCGGCGATCGGATCGGCAAGAATTTTTACGCCATGAACATGGTCAATCAGGTGGATGGCACTGCTTCGGTATTGGGCAACATCTTTAAATGTGATAGCCGCTCTACCTGGGATCAGAAAAATGTGCGTTTCTCGGTCTACGTTACAGACTATACCAGTTCTATCATTTTGAAATTTATGGTTCCTGCTGAAAAGGCTGATGAAATCTCCGGTCAATTAAAACCCGGAAAAGCCATCGGTGCCACCGGCCAGGCCATGTATGATAAATACGAAGAAGACTATGTCATTAATGCTAAATGCATTTTTGAAGCGAAATATATCATTCGCCAGGATCATGCTGATGAAAAGCGCGTAGAGCTTCATTTGCATACCAATATGTCGGCAATGGATGCAGTAAATACCATTGAGGATTACGTCCGTCGGGCTGCTTATTGGGGGCATAAAGCCATTGCAATTACCGATCACGGCAATCTGCAGAATTATCCCGGTGCCCAGGCTGCGGCCAGCGAGTGCGGCCTTAAAATGATCTACGGCGTTGAAGGTTATTTGGTGGATGATACGGTTCCCGGTTTCGACCCGGAGAGCTCCTATAAACTTAAGAATACCCCTCGGTATCATATCATTCTGCTTGTCAAAAATAAGGTGGGCTTGAAGCATCTTTATGAGCTGATCACCTATTCCAACATTAAGCATTTTCATTACCGCCCCTTAATGTATCGTTCTGAGATCGAACGGTTAAGAGAGGGTTTGATTATTGGTAGCGCCTGCGAAGCCGGCGAGCTTTTTCGCTCTATCGTGAATAAGGATCCGGAAGAAAAGATTCGCGAGATTGCCTCATTTTATGATTATCTCGAGGTTCAGCCCATTGGCAACAATGCTTATATGCTTCGTAAAGGCATGGCTGCCAATGAAGAAGAGTTACGGAGCTTTAATCAGAAGATTATCTCTTTGGGCGAAGAACTTGGCAAAATGGTGGTTGCCACCTGCGACGTTCATTTCCTTGATCAGCGTGATGAGGTGTTCCGTCGTGTCCTGATGGCCGGCAATGGCTTTGAGGATGCAGATAATCAGCCGCCTCTTTATTTCCGTACGACGGAAGAAATGCTGGAAGAATTTGAGTATCTTCCTTATGAAAAGGCGCATCAGATCGTCGTAGAAAACCCCAATAAGATTGCAGATATGGTGGAAGAGATCATTCCGATCCCCTTTGGGATGCACCCCCCTGAGATGGAAGGTGCAGAGGAGGATCTGCGCAGAATTGCATGGCAAACTGCTCATGATATTTACGGTGATCCCTTGCCGAAATTGGTGGAAGCGCGCTTGGCGCGTGAATTGGATTCTATCATCGGTAACGGCTATTCCGTGATGTATATGATCTCCCAGAAACTAGTAAAGAAATCAAATGATGCAGGATATTCGGTGGGTTCGCGTGGTTCGGTCGGTTCTTCCTTTGCTGCATCCATGATCGGCATTTCGGAAGTCAATCCCTTACCGCCGCACTATATCTGTCCGTTCTGTAAGCATAGCGAATTCTTTGAGGACGGTTCCGTCGGTTCCGGCTTTGACTTGCCGAATAAGGATTGTCCTAAGTGTGGCAAGCCGATGAAAACGGACGGTCATGATATCCCGTTTGAAACCTTCCTTGGATTTAAGGGGGATAAGGTGCCGGATATTGACTTGAATTTCTCCGGTGAATATCAGTCTACTGCCCATAAGTATGTAGAAGAACTGTTTGGTGAAGGCTATGTCTTTAAAGCCGGAACCATTGGCACCCTTGCAGATAAGACGGCATACGGTTATGTCAAAAAGTATCTTGAGAGTAAGGAAATGAAACTTAATAAAGCGGAGGAGCAACGGTGGGTGGATGGTTGCGTCGGTATTAAGCGTACCACCGGTCAGCACCCGGCGGGAATGGTCGTAATCCCGAAGAAATACAGCGTCTATGATTTCTGCCCCATTCAGCATCCCGCCGATGATCAGTCCTCCGATATTTTGACTACCCACTTTGATTTCCATTCCCTTCACGATACCATCTTGAAGTTGGATATTCTGGGTCACGATGTGCCGACCCTTTTGAAGCATTTGGAGGATCTGACACCGCTTAAATTCGTGGATATTCCCATGAATGATCCGGAGGTATACAGTCTTTTGACCAGCCCCAAAGCGCTGGGAGTCACACCGGAAGAAATCGAGTGTGAGACCGGCACCTTAGCCTTGCCGGAAATGGGTACTAAGTTCGTGCGCCAGATGATGATGGAAGCGCGCCCTAAAAACTTTTCCGAGTTGCTTCAGATTTCCGGTCTTTCCCATGGTACGGATGTTTGGATCGGCAACGCGCAGGATCTGATCAAAGAGGGCAAGTGCGAGATCAAAGACGTCATCGGTACCCGTGATAATATCATGGTTTATCTGATCCATAAGGGTCTTGAGCCCAGTATGGCGTTTAAGATCATGGAGATCGTCCGTAAGGGTAAGGCAAAAAAGCAGTTGACCGATGAGATGATCGAGGCAATGAAGACACATGATTTGCCCGATTGGTATCTGGATAGCTGCTTGAAGATCAAATATATGTTCCCCAAAGCCCACGCAGCAGCCTACGTTATGGGTGCCATGCGTTTGGGTTACTACAAGATTCATTATCCCAAGGAATTTTATTGCGCCACCTTTACGGTGCGTCCCGAGGGCTTTAATGCGGTGGACGTTGTGAAGGGCGTTGACCATCTGCGCGGTGTGATTCGCGGACTGGAGGGGCTGGGAAAAGCCAAAACTGCCAAGGACGATGAAACGATCAATACATACCAGGTCGTCATCGAGGCCATGTGCCGCGGTATTCGCTTTTTACCGGTTCATCTCTATAAGTCCCAGGCCAAATCCTTTACCATTGAGGAAGAGGGCATTCGTATGCCGTTCAGCGTACTGAGCGGTGTGGGCGAGAATGCTGCCTATAATATTGTAAAAGCCCGTGATGAGGGAGACGTTTTCTCTCAGGAGGAGTTCCGCGTTCGCGCCGGTATTTCCACAACTGTCTGCGAGCTTTTGAATAAGGAAGGGGTATTTGGTGATATCCCGGTCAGCGCGCAGTTGAGTTTATTTGATTTTTAATGAGGTTTATATGAGTATTTTAAGAGAAACCCTTGAAAAACATCATATAGTTTACAGCGAGAACAGCACGCTCAGTGAATTGACCACCTTTAAAGTAGGCGGTCCCGCATCCATGGTGCTCTATCCGGAAACGATCGAGCAATGTGCGTTTATTTTAAAACTCTCAAAAGATCATGGTAAAAAGCTGATTTATCTTGGCAATGGCTCCAATATGTTGGGAAGTGACCGCGGCTGCGAGGATTGGATCCTCAAGACAGATCGTTTGGCAGAGCTTACCATGGTATCGGATGGCATTATACATGTGGGTGCCGGCGTCAAGACTGTAAAGGTTTCCTCCTTTGCAGCCAAGAACGGATATACCGGCTTTGAATTTGCTCACGGAATTCCCGGGACAGTCGGCGGCGCTGTTTTTATGAACGCAGGTGCCTATGGCGGTTCCATGGATCAAGTGGTTTTGAGAACCCATTATCTGGATGATTGCGGCAATCATTGTATTCTTTCCAAAGAGGATCATGACTTCGGTTATCGTAAAAGCTTTTTCATGCAGCATCCTGCGTATCTGATTATCGGCGTCGAATTACAGCTTCAAAAAGGAGAGACTAAGGAGATTTTAGCGCTCATTGACGATCTGCAGCAGCGCCGACGCGATAAACAGCCCTTGGAATATCCCAGTGGCGGCAGTACCTTCAAGCGCCCGGAGGGATATTTTGCAGGGAAATTGATTGAAGATGCCGGATTGAAAGGATATACCATCGGTGGCGCGCAGGTCAGTGAAAAGCATGCCGGATTTATTATTAATTTTGATCATGCAACGGGGGACGATGTGCGGGCGTTGATCGCCTATGTGCAAAAGACTGTTTTTGAGCAATTCGGGGTGAATTTGGAATGCGAAATTCGCAGCCTCGGCGAATAAGGAAAGGGGAGTTTTCAGGTGTCTTTTTGCTTTGATGTAAAAGAAGAAATTTGCAAAATTGAAGAGAAAAATGATGCCTGCAAATTGGCCGCCTTTTATGGAATGGTGCTCTTCAGTCAGGTTGTTCATCGGGATCAGTTAAAGCTTTCGACGGAAAATGTCTTTGTCATTAACCGATTGCAAGCACTTTCTGCCGATTTATTGGGTTTGTTCTTTGAAATGTCTGAAACCGGTGTGACTTATACTGCGACGATGAGAGAAACACCGCTCTCAACCCTTTATTCCAAGCTTGGAATAAAGGGCTCTGATGAACCTGAGATGCGAATTAATGAGCAATTGCTTCGCCAAAAGGATCAGTTTGCAGCGTTTTTGCGCGGTGCGGTTCTGGCGGGCGGATATTTTAGCGACCCCATCAGCGGCTATCATTTTGAATTGGTTACGTCAAATTACATAACCGCTAAATCAACGCAGGAATATTTAAATCAACGCAGAATTCCCTGTAAGATGGTGGTGCGTCGTTCTAACTATGTGGTCTATTTAAAAGATAGCCAGCAGATCTATAATTTGCTTTATGTTTTGGGCGCCCGAGCTGCCGCTTTTGATCTGATGAACGTGAAGATCGAAAAAGAAACCAACAACAATAACAATCGGGTGGATAACTGTACTGCCTATAATATTGATAAAGCCATGAATAAGGCGGTGGAGCAGGTTCACGCCATCGAAAAAATCAAGGAAAAGGTCGGGCTTTCTGCTTTGCCGGAGGATCTTTTATACGTGGCGATCCTGCGCCAGGAAAATCCAACCAAAAATCTTACGGAGCTGACCGCACTTTGCGAAGGTCGGCTCAGCAAGCCAAGCCTAAGCCGTAAGCTGAATAAAATTATAGATTTTGCAAAAAACATTTAAGGGTAATGAAATGAAGGATTTTGTTCATCTGCATCTTCATACGGAGTATAGCCTTTTAGACGGTGCCTGCCGCATCAATGAAGTGGTGGCTCGCGCAAAGGCTCTGGGTCAGTCTGCCCTGGCGATCACAGATCACGGTGTAATGTATGGAGTCGTAGATTTTTATAAAGCCTGCCGCAAAGAGGGAATTAAGCCCATTATCGGTTGTGAAATCTATATGGCGCCTCACGGTCGTAAAGACAAGCAGTATGACCTGGACGGAAAATACTCTCATTTAATCCTTCTGGTAAAAAATCAAGTAGGGTATCATAACCTGATGAAGATTGTTTCCAAAGGATTTACGGAAGGATTCTATTTTAAACCCCGTGCAGATTTTGAATTGTTGGAGCAATATCATGAAGGTTTGATCTGTCTTTCCGGTTGTATCGGTGGATCGATCCAGCAAAAACTTCTTCAAAATAATTATGAAGGTGCTAAAGAAGAAGCGTTGCGGTATCACCGTATCTTTGGTGAAGATTATTATTTAGAACTGCAAAACCATGGCTATAAAGAGGATGCCGTTATTCTGCCGGCTCAAATGCGGCTTCATGAAGAGACGGGGATCCCTGTGGTGGCAACCAATGATGCGCACTATATTACCAAAGAGGATGCCTTCACGCAGAAGGTTCTGATGTGCATCCAAATGAATAAAACGCTGAATGATGAAGATGCGCCGGGTTTTGATACGGATGAGTTTTATCTAAAGAGTGGCGATGAGATGGCATCTCTTTTTGCAGGCTACGATCAAGCGATTGAAAATACCGTAAAGATTGCGGATGCCTGCAATTATGATTTTGAATTTGGTCAATTTCATCTGCCGAAATTTCAATTGCCTGAGGATGCTGCGGATAGCTTTTCCTATCTGCAAGAGCAATGCCAAAAGGGGCTTTCTGCCCGATATGGTGCGATTACACCCGAATTAGAGGAACGTCTTTCCTACGAGTTGAATACCATTCGGGATATGGGATATGTGGACTATTTTTTGATCGTCAGCGATTTTATCGCTTATGCAAAAGGTCATGATATTCCGGTAGGACCCGGACGTGGCAGTGCGGCCGGTTCCTTGGTTTCCTATTGCTTGAATATTACGGATATTGATCCCATTGAATATGATTTGCTCTTTGAACGTTTTCTTAATCCGGAGCGTGTTACCATGCCGGATATTGATATTGATTTTTGCTATGAAAATCGCGGCAAGGTCATCGATTATGTGATTGATAAGTACGGGGCCGACAATGTGGCGCAGATCGTTACCTTTGGTACGATGGCGGCCAAGCAGGCGGTGCGCGACGTCGGTCGCGCCATGGGGATTTCCTATGGAGAAGTGGATGCGGTAGCCAAAATGATTCCCTTCCGATTGGGCATCACCTTGCAGGATGCACTGCACGACGTCCCTGCTTTAAAAGAACTTTATGAAACCAACCAGACCGTGCATCGTCTTTTGGATCAGGCTTTACGTCTGGAGGGCTTTCCTCGGCATAATTCCACCCATGCCGCCGGTGTGGTGATTACGGAAAATGAAGTGAGCGATTTTGTTCCCATTTCGTTGAATGGGGATTCCTACGTTACGCAGTTTACAATGACCACGTTGGAAGAGCTGGGTCTTCTGAAGATGGACTTTCTCGGTCTTAGAAACCTGACCATTATTCATGATACGGAAGAATTGATCCGCGAGACCGAGCCGGAGTTTGATATTAATAAAATCCCTTTAAATGATCCGGAAACCTACCGTACCATAGCCAGCGGAAATACCCTGGGGATCTTTCAGATGGAAAGCGGCGGTATGCGCCAGGTGCTCCAAAGATTAAAACCTACTGAATTTGAGGACATCATTGCGGTGATTTCTCTTTACCGTCCCGGTCCCATGGATTCAATCCCCATGTATATCGAAAATAAAAATCACCCCGAAAAGATCCGATATTTGACCCCCGAATTAGAGCCGATTTTAAAGGTGACCTACGGGTGTATCGTTTACCAGGAGCAGGTTATGCAGATCGTGCGTTCGTTGGCGGGTTATTCTTATGCACGTGCTGATTTGGTGCGCCGTGCCATGAGTAAGAAAAAAGGCGATGTCATGGAGCGCGAACGGGAGATCTTTCTCTACGGCTCGTTAGATGAGAAAGGGGAGGTTCTTGTACCCGGCGCTTTGCGGCGAGGAATTTCTGAAATTGCAGCAAATACAATTTTTGATCAGATGATCGATTTCGCAAAATACGCATTTAATAAATCTCATGCCACCTGCTATGCAAAAGTGGCATATCAGACGGCTTATTTAAAGACCCATTATCCCAAAGCCTATCTGGCTGCTTTAATGACCAGTGTGATCGGCGCTACTGAAAAGACAGCGCAATATATCGAGGAATGCAGGCGTATGCGTATCCCGGTTTTGCCGCCGCATATCAACAAGAGTTTTTCTCGGTTTCATGCGACGGAAGATGGAATTGTCTATGGGCTATTGGCAATTAAAAATGTTGGTAATAAAATGGTGGACGACATTGTTGCAGAGCGAGAAACCAACGGGGAATATAAAGATTTTGTTGATTTCTGCAGTCGGATCGTTGGGCTAGACATTAACACACGTGCCATTGAGAGCATGATAAAATGCGGTGTATTTGATTGCTTTAAATTTACAAGACGTCATCTGACGATGGTCTATGAGCAACTCTTGAATAGTCTGTCCATCGAAAAGAAGAGTCAAATCGAAGGTCAGATCGGGTTGTTTTCCATGTTGGAGCAGCCGCCTGAAAGCGGTGAACGATTCTTTAAAGAACCGCAGCCGGAATTTGAGAAAACTGTCAAGATGGCGTTTGAAAAAGAAATGATCGGCATTCATTTGACCGATAATCCTTTTGAGCCTTATCGCCATATTTATAACCGTAGAGATATTACGCTCTTTTCTGCTGCTCTTGCTGATGAGATGGAGGATGGAAAAGAGATCTGGTGCTTTGCCCAGGTGGATAGTTATCGCACTGTCAAAACCAAAGCAGGGCAGGAAATGGGTTACCTTGCACTTTCGGATCTTTCCGGCGCAATGGAAGGGATCATGTTTCCAAAGGTTTATGCAAAATGGCGCACCACCATTGTGAAGGGATCCTTTGTCTTTTTACGTGGAAGAGTTCAGCAAGATGAGGTGCGCGGTACGAAGCTGCTTCTGGAAGAACTTCGTCATCCCACCGAAAAGGATCTAAAAGAGGGGACAAAACGGTTGTATATCAAGCTTCCCAGTCGCAATTCCAGGCAGACCGATGAAGTATTGAAATTACTGCAAGCTTATCCCGGAATTCAGGAATGTATTCTTTATTTTGTAGATACAAAGAAAAGCGTTTCTACGTTAAATCGATTTGGAGTTGAGATCGGAGATGAACTTCTCGGTAAGTTGAAAAAAGTGCTTGGTGACGCGGAAATTGTTGTTAAATAGCATTGATTTTTCTGAAATCATAGTGTATAATCTTTATTCAATAATATTAATGAGGTAGATACAATGGAGTCTAAAGTAAAAAAGATTGGTGTTTTAACGAGCGGCGGAGATGCTCCGGGCATGAACGCAGCGGTTCGTGCAGTGACACGTGCGGCACTTGCTAAGGGGATCGAGGTCGTTGGTATTCATAGAGGATATGCCGGATTGATCGAGGATGAGGTTGATCCGTTGGGCTTTCGCGACGTTTCCAATATTTTGCAGATGGGCGGCACTACCCTTTTCTCTGCCAGAAGTAAGTTCTTTCGGACGGAAGAGGGTATGCAGAAAGCGATCGAGAACTGCCGTAAGCATGGAATTGAAGGCATGGTCGTTATCGGCGGTGACGGCTCTTTCCGCGGTGCTGCTGCGCTTTCGGCGCGCGGTATTCCCTGTATCGGTATTCCGGGTACGATTGATAACGATATTAGTTCTACCGATTATTCCATCGGTTTTGATACCTGCGTAAACTGTGTGACCGATTTGATCGACCGTATTCGCGATACCATGCGTTCTCACGAGCGGTGCTCCGTGGTGGAAGTAATGGGGCGTAATGCAGGATATATTGCGCTTCATGCAGGGATTGCTACCGGCGCAGCGTTCGTCATGGTTCCTGAAGTGGAATGTACGAAAGAGGACGTTATTGAAAAGATTCAGCATGGCCGTTCTTTGGGTAAGACCAATTTTATTATTATCGTAGCCGAGGGCGTGGGTCACGCAGAAGAACTCTCCAGATATATTCAGGAGCAGACCGGAATTGTGACTCGTGCCACGATCCTGGGGCACGTACAGCGCGGAGGTTCTCCCTCCGGTCGCGACCGCGTACTGGCCAGCCAGTTTGGCCACTATGCAGTGGAATTGCTGGCTTCCGGTAAGAGTAACCGCGTAGTGGGAATTCATAAAGAAGAGCTTGTAGATTATGATATTCAAGAGGCTCTCGTAATGAAAAAAGAATTTCCCATGGAGCTCTTTAAAATGAGCGAAACGATTTCAATTTAACATCAAAGCGCTTTTGCAATCGCAAAGGCGCTTTTTTAATAAAAACATTGAAAAAAGAAACGGTTGATGGTAGAATTATGTGGGAGGCGAGAGCGATGGATTATATTATAAAGCCTTACGGACGGCTATCCGAAGATTCTAAAAATGTTAGGTTTCCCATGCATATGCACGATACTTATGAGATTTACTCCATCTATGCCGGTGATGCCGATTATTATGTGGAAGGTACAAGGTATTCGCTTCAACATGGAGACATTGTTGTCATGCGCAAGAGCGAATCGCATCAAATTGTGTTGCGTAGTGATGCGCCGTATGGTCGCCGTGGTCTGAATTTTGAAATTCCATTTTTGAATGAAATCGATCCGGAAGGGAAGTTGCTTTCGATTTTTGAAGACCGTCCCTTGGGTCAGCTCAATCATTACTCTGCAGCAATGTTTCCGGAGAATAATTGGCAGTATTATTTAAAAAAAATCTACGATACTGAAAATCAGGCGTGTCGGCTGGCACATCTCTTGCCGTTGTTGTGTGAACTTTCGGAGTGTTTTGATGTGCTGAAAAGTTCGGAGCAGTCGCAACGCTCTGATCCGATCAATACGATCGTACGATATATTAATCATAACATAAGGAAAGATCTGTCGCTCTCCGTACTTTGTGAGCACTTCTATTTGAGTAAGGCACACTTGAATCGTATCTTTAAATTGGCTACCGGTACGACGGTCTGGAATTATATAATGACTAAGCGCTTGATGTTGGCACGCGAAATGCTGATGACCGGTGTATCTCCGACAGAAGCATTCGTAAAATGCGGATTTCAAGACTACACGACTTTTTATCGTGCCTATCGAAAGCATTTTGGCGTTTCTCCAAAGCAAGATCATGTTTAGTAATTCTTGCGTAAAAGCGTTTCTTATGTTATAATATCCGTATGGCAGATATTATCCAATGTCCAATTTTCTCGCCGCTGATGCGGCAACCGAAAATAATGGACAATTATACCAAAATGCTCTGCATTTATGTTATAATATCTGCGTGAATGAAATGTCTGATGTTTCGATGGATAATCAATCGATGTTTAATCAAGGAGTGAAACGATGAAAAAGATTTTCGGTTATTTTAAAACCCATCTTTTTTATGTGCAGATTTTAGCGATCGTGACAATTGTTTCTGCATTCATACCATATCTCAATCCTATTGTGGCGTATGGTGAAGAAAATACCCATATGCTTTTTTCGATCTTTGCTGATTTGGGTGGGATTGAAAAATATTATGAAAGTGTATTGAGTTCCTTCAGTCTCTTCGGTACTGTGCTTTATGTGGTCATGCTTTTATTCTATGTTGGCATGGTCTGCTATACTTGCGGTTTGATTTTAGTGTGGTCTAAGGGGCAGGGCGGTAAACGTTCTATTTTCACAGGTTCATTGATCTTTTTGTTGATCTATTTGGTTTTATTTGTCGTTTATTTCGCCATCAATCGCGAACTTTATTTCAATGGCATTGATTTGATTGCTACGCAAAAAGATGTTTGGCTTAAAATACCAATTGGCGTTTATTATCATTTTGCCCTGGCTTTAGCCGTTACAATTCTCTCGATTATGGGGAGCGGAATTGATTTTAAGGCGGTATGGTATGGAATGCGGTTGAATTGGATTCACCGTTTTGACGGTGGCGTTCATCCCACGCCCCATAAAAATACCCGTTCAAAACCGATCGAAACTCTCCCACCGCAAAAAGAAATGATTTATCCGTTGCTTCAGCATATCGGTGCGATTTGCGAGCCCTGCGTGAAGGTGGGGGATTATGTACGGATTGGGCAGATCATTGCGGATAGTGATTCGTCGATCTCTGCGCCTATTCATGCCTCGGTTTCCGGGACTGTGACGAAAATTTGCGACTGGGATCATCCCACCGGTACCCGCATCCCTGCCATAGTTATTGAAAACGATTTTGAGGATAATCGTGCAGAGTGCTTCCAGGAGGCTTGCCCCGACTATGAATCCAAGACGCCGGAAGAGCTGATCGCCATGATCCGGCAGGCTGGTATTGTGGGGATGGGCGGCGCCGGATTTCCTACTCATATTAAACTTTCTTCTGCCTTGGGTCGTGTTCATACCATCGTCGTGAATGCGGCAGAATGCGAGCCGTATCTATCCAGTGACCATCGCGTGATCCTGGAGTCGATTGATGATTTAATGGGCGGCATTAAGTTGGTACAGTATATTTTGGGCGTTAAGTCGATCTATATCGGGATCGAGAATAATAAACCGGATGCGATCTCCCTTTTGCATAAACGTATGGGGCGGTATCGAAATCGGGTAGTTATCCTTAAAACCAAATATCCTCAAGGTGGAGAAAAGCAATTGCTACGTGCCGTAGTCGGCAAGGTGGTTCCTTCCGGCAAATTGCCGACGGATATTGGCTATCTGATTTTGAATGTTGATACGATCATTGCAATCTATCGTGCGGTTGTGAATGGTTCGCCATTGATGCGGCGCATCGTAACGGTGGCCGGTCATGGTGTGGAACGTACTGGAAACGTGAATGTTCGTATTGGTACGCCGTTTTTTGCGGTTTTGAATTATTTTGGATTTAAGCAGAACACAAGAAAGGTCATTATGGGCGGACCGATGATGGGTACGGCGCAGTATTCTTTGGATGTTCCCGTCGTGAAAAGTACGTCGGGTCTGATCTGTATGACTAAAGAGCAGTTGGCAATCGACCGCGATGTGCATTGCATACGCTGCGGCAGCTGTGTTGAGGCTTGTCCGATGAATTTGGTTCCCAGCTATATAGCGCAGTACGTGAAGTCGGAGCAATTCGATCGGTTGGAAAAATATCATGTGTCGGATTGTATTGAATGTGGCTGTTGTTCCTTTACTTGTCCGGCGAAAATTCCTTTGATCCAATATATGCGCATTGGAAAACAAAAGATGAAAGAGATGAAATATAGTCAACGAGGGGGGAAGAAAGCGTGAAAGAATTAATTGTATCTTCATCCCCTCACTCGAAAGACCATCGAAACGTCAGCAAGATCATGGGTTACGTATTGATAGCCCTTTCTCCGGCTGCCGTTGGTTCGATAATCTATTTTAAATGGAAAGCCTTATTGCTGATTTTGATCAGCATCCTTTCCTGCGTTTTGTTTGAGTATCTATATAACCTGGTCGCAAAGCGTCAGCAAACCTTATATGATTGTTCTGCGATTGTTACCGGATTACTTTTAGCGTTCAATCTTCCGGCATCGGCACCGCTGTGGTTGCCGCCGATCGGTGCGCTTTTTGCTATCGTCGTAGTGAAAATGCTGTTTGGCGGATTGGGACGTAATATATTTAATCCCGCCATTGCCGGTCGTGTTTTCCTCTTTCTTTCATTTTCTTCCTTTATGACCGGACCTTGGGTCGCACCCTTTGACGGTGTTTCCTCTGCAACCCCGTTGTTCTATCTAAAAAACAGTGGGGGAGAACTGGTTAATATTACCACTAAAATTACGATTGGCGACTGTATGCTCGGAAATACGGGTGGCTGCCTGGGCGAGACCAGTGCAGTCCTGCTTCTCTTAGGCGGCATCTTTTTGCTTTATAAAAGGGTGATCACCTGGCATATACCGGTAAGTTTTATCGGTACTGTGGCGCTGATTACCTTGCTGTTTCCGCGCTTCCATGATATTTCCGCATGGCAGTATATGCAATACCATATTTATAGTGGTGGTTTATTCCTCGGGGCGTTCTTTATGGCTACCGATTATTCTACCAGCCCAATCACACCGCTTGGCCGTATTCTATATGGCGTTGGCTGTGGATTGATCACAGTCTTTATCCGTTATTACGGTGGGTATCCGGAAGGTGTTTCCTTTGCCATTCTTCTGATGAATTGTTTTGCTTCTTATCTGGATACCAAAACTGTTCCGAATAACTTTGGAGGTGAGCGTCGTGGCTTCACATTTAAAAAATCAAAAAAATGATTTTTGGCGTATGGCGCTAATCCTTTTTATCATTGCGTCGCTGGTCGGGGCGATGCTTTCGGTGGTGCATCATTTTACCGCTCCGCTTGTGGCTCGTTCTGCCGAGGAACTTTTAAATCAATCGTTGGTGGATTTGATGGGCGAATCGTCTCAATTTGTCAAGGTCGATGCGTATTCCAAGGAAATCATTCTCGGAAATGTAAACGTCCCCATCAATGCCGTGTATCTGGTTAAGGATCATACCGACCAACCGATAGGTTATTGTGTTAACGTTAGTCCAATGGGCTATGTTGATATGATCAATATGATGGTGGCTCTCGATGCAGAGGGGAGCGTTAAGGATGTTGAACTCCTGAGCTTTTCGGAGACTCCTGGTATTGGTTCAAAAGTAAAAAACAATAAAACGTTTCGCGCCAGTGTAAACGGTCTTTTGGATTCTGCTAAGATTGTCAAAGATACACCGAAAACCAAGGAAGAAGTCCAGGTAATTGCCGGCGCCACGGTATCTTCCGCCGCGTATATAAATGGTGTAAATGCAGCGATTGAAACGGTGCAGATTATTCGTGCAGAGGAGGTGGATGAATGAAGATCATGGATTATTTCAAGCGCGGAATCTTGACGGATAATCCGGTCTTGATTCAGCTTTTGGGTCTTTGTCCTACCCTTGCGACCTCCACATCGCTGATTAACGCGGTATGTATGGGGTTATCGACCACCTTGGTTTTGGTTTGCTCCAATATTTTGATTTCTCTTTTGCGGAAGTTTATTCCGGAAAAGATCAGAATTGTCGCATATATCGTGATCATTGCAGGCTTTGTTTCTCTTGTGGATATGCTGCTGGAAGCGTACTTTAATACGGTTTATAATGCTTTGGGTGTCTTTGTTCCGCTTATTGTTGTAAATTGCATCATTCTTGCGCGTGCAGAAAGCTTTGCATCTAAAAATAAGGTTCTACCCAGCTTTTTGGACGGATTTACGATGGGGCTCGGTTTTACTTTTGCGATTTCTGTTTTGGGTTTGATTCGTGAGGTTTTGGGTAGCGGAACCATTTTAGGATTCTCTATTTTCGGTGGTGTTGCTCCTCTTTCTATCTTGGCATTACCTGCCGGAGGATTTTTGACTTTGGGATTTGTCGTTGCTGTGGCACAGCATTTCCTTAAAAAGAATAAAGGGGGCGATGAATCATGATGCAAATCAGTTTTGGTACGCTCTTAGCCTTTGCCATCAACGCCATCTTGATTGAGAATATCGTTTTGAATCAATTCTTGGGCTGCTGCCCCTTTTTCGGGGTTTCCCAAAAGAGTGAAACGGCATTGGGGATGGGGATGTCTGTCACCTTTATCATGGGGCTTTCCTCCATCGTGACCTATTGCATTCACCTTTGGATTTTAGAGCCCTTGAAACTGGAGTATCTTCAGACCATTACCTTTGTCGTGGTGATTGCAGCGCTGGTTCAATTGGTTGAAATGATCCTCAAAAAGTTTGCACCGGCTCTTTATAAAGCGCTGGGGCTTTATCTTCCTCTAATAACAACGAATTGTGCTGTTTTGGGTGTTTGCTTGAATAATATTCAGGACGGATATAATTTCATCACCTCCTTTTTGAATTCTATATTTACAGCCATTGGGTTCACGTTGGCGATCTGGATATTCTCCTTGGTTCGCACACGCATTGAGGAAACCTGCGAGATTCCCGAGGCGTTCCGCGGTTTGCCCATTGCCTTGATCGCAGCAGCGCTGCTTTCCTTTGGCTTTATGGGCTTTAACGGAATTACGCTCTGAGAAAGGAGTGCATATAATGTGGATTGATGTTTTAAAAGCATTTTTAACACTTGGTATTATTGGTGCTCTTTTCGGCTGTGCGCTGGGATTGGCGGGTAAATTCTTTTATGTAAAAGAAGATAAGCGTAAAGAAAAAATCCTGGAGATTTTACCCGGCGCAGATTGCGGTGGATGCGGATATGCAGGCTGCGCGGATTATGCTGATGCACTCCTCGGCAGTGATCGTAATTGCGCCAGATGCCCCATCGCAAAAGCAGAAGGTGCGAAAGCAATTGCTGAGATCATGGGCGTAAAGCGGGTGGCATTTCGCGAAATGGTAGCGCATATTCGTTGCCATGGTACGCATGATTTTGCAAACCGAAAATACATTTATTACGGGATGAATGATTGTGAGGCGGCCAGCCGCTTGCTTGGTGGTTATATGACCTGCCAGTATGGCTGCCTTGGGTTTGGAAATTGCGTTAAGAAATGTCCGGAAAACGCGATCAGCATCCAAAACGGTGTTGCGGTCGTTGATCGCGAACTTTGCAATGGCTGCCGTATTTGCTTGACTGCATGCCCCAAAAATGTGATTGAAATGATTCCTAAGGATAGTCAGGTATTGATCAATTGTGCCAGCAAGGATAAGGGTGCAAAAACCAGAGTGGCGTGTAATATCGGCTGTATCGGCTGCAAGAGCTGCGAAAAGAACTGCCCTGAAGGTGCCATCAGCGTTAAGGGCAACATCTCTGTTATCGACTATGACCGATGTGTCGGTTGTGGGATCTGCGCCGAGAATTGCCCACGTAATATTATCGAACTTCCGGTGGTGCAGAATGATGAATAATTTTGAATTGAGCCAAAAGGTTGTGCAGACCCTTTTGGAAAAGAAACTGGAAATTGCCCATGCAGAGTCCTGTACCGGCGGTCTTCTCTCTAAATACATTACCGACCAACCTGGTGCTTCTGCAGTTTTTCAATGCGGCGTTGTGTCGTATAGCGGAAAAATCAAGCATCGAGTATTAGGGGTTTCGGAAGATACTCTTCGTCAATATGGCGAAGTCAGTGCCGAAACCGCGCGCGAAATGGCAGATGGGGTTCGTAGCCTTGCAGAGAGTGATATTGGAATTGGGATCACCGGCATTGCCGGTCCCGGTGGCGGCTCTGAGGAAAAGCCGGTCGGCTTGGTCTATTTTGCTATATCCTATAAAGATGAATGTTCGGCGTTCCGGCTCGAGCTTTATAGACTGAAAAGCAGGGAAGAGGTTCGAGAAGAAACTGTCCGTTCTGTATTGGAACACTTGCTTAAAATTCTATAATAAAAGTCCATGGAGAAATCCATGGACTTTTATATTTTGATTGCGTGAGGATCATCGCGGATTGTAATTTCCAAATTATAGCCGCGATCTGCCCAATATTGTATATTACTTCTTTTTTGCCCCAATGCAATGGACATTTCGTTTGGCTGAACCTGGACAAGGATTTTGCCTGCGTTTTGGGGCAATTTCTTTTTTAAGCGCTCGTTCCAAAGCCCGGTACGTACCATCTCGCCAAATGCCGGATGGAATGCGCCTGCTACTGCACCGTCTGCCTGATGCAAGCCGACCTTTAAGAGATGAATTCTCTGATCTTGCAAATAGGCGGCAATCGGGATTGTCCAATCTAAGGCCTGTTCGACGGATAGTGGCTGGTAGCTTCCCTCTAAGTATCGATCATGCAGTTCGGTTCCCGGAAATACCACCGCAGGATAAAGACGCATTTCGCACGGTCGCAGCGCCGCTAATTTTTGCGCAGTCAAAAACGCCTTTTCTTTGGTGTCGCCCGGCAAGCCGATCAGCATTTGGAGCCCCAACTCAATGTTAAAGTCATGAATGAGACGGGATGCATGAATGGTATCATCCGGTGTATGCCCACGATTGGCTTTTATCAAAACCGATGGATCCATACTTTGGGCACCCAATTCGATGTTGTTTACTTGATAGCTTTTGAGTTGTTCTAAAATTTCCGGGGTAATTCCATCGGGACGGGTGGAAATGCGGATTCCTGCAAAATCTCCGCGCTCGATAAACGGCTTTGTTACCTCCAAATAGGCGCGCATTTGTTCTTTTGGGATACATGTGAAGGAACCGCCGAAAAAAGCGATCTGCGTCAATTCTGGCCGATGATCGGAGGAATTGACGCAGGTTTCGATAAGCTTTTTGATATTTTCGGGTGTCGGTGGTTGGGATTGACCGCTGATTCGGTGCTGATCGCAGAAGGAGCACCGATGACCGCATCCTACATGGGGGATAAAGATCGCTAAATTCCGATGCTTCATTGCGGCTCCTCACCCATGAGCTTCAGTGCTTCTTTTGCCGCTAACTGCTCTGCTTCTTTTTTGCTTTTTCCAATCCCTTTGCCAAGCAGGTTGCTGTTTAAAAAGCAATGCACTTCAAAGACCTTTGCATGATCCGGACCCGATGCGTTGATCAATTCATAGTGAATCAACTCTCCCGGGTTTTGCTGCGCGATTTCCTGCAAGGTCGTTTTATAGTCGTAGCTATGTACATTACCTTCGATTTCACGTGCGCCCTGAATCAAATAGGGAAGAGCAAACTCTTTGGCGCTTTCCAAACCCCCGTCTAAATAAACAGCGGCTAAAACTGCTTCAAAAGCATCTGAAAGAATAGAAGGACGATTTCGGCTCCCGGAACGTTCTTCGCCATGACCTAAGAGGAGGGCATCACCAAGCCCCAGCTTTTGCGCGAAATCAAAAAGAGAATTCTCGCAGACCAGCAATGCGCGCATCTTGGTGAGTTTTCCTTCCGGCAGATGACGGTAATGACCAAAGAGATATTCGGCGGTAATAAGACTCAAGACAGAGTCGCCTAAAAACTCCAATCGTTCATTAGAGCCCGGAACTTCGTTTCGATGCTCATTGGCATAGCTGGAGTGCGCCAATGCGTGCTTCAAAAGTTCTTCATCCCGGAAGGTATAGTTCATATTTTTTTGCAGTTGCTTGAGATCCGGCATTTTATTTGCTGATATACTCGATCAGATCACCGACACTCTTGAGGGTTTCCAGATCTTCGTCCTTGATCTGCACATCGAACTCATCTTCGATGGCCATGATCACTTCGACCATATCCAAAGAATCTGCACCCAGATCCTCCAGGGTGGTCTCCATGGTAATCATATCTTCATCGGAAATGCTCAACTGATCAATAATGATTGCTTTAACTTTTTCAAACATAATGGTAATTCCTTTCAATGTTTATATATATTATATAGTACCTATTTATACGAAAAATGTCAAGAGAATTATCCCTCTGCCAGTGATTTTTCGATCTCGCGGATCATGCCACTTTCGGCAAACGTACAAGCCTGACGGATGGCATTTTTAAAGGCTTTTGCATCCGAGGAACCATGGGCTTTGATGACCGGTTTGCAGATGCCCAAAAGGGGAGCGCCACCATATTCTTTGTAATCAAATCTTTTGCGGAAAGCATTGATCTCGCTCATGATCAGCAGAGCTGCCAGCTTGGATTTCAAATTCTTCGTCAGCATTTCCTTCAAAGCACCGGAGATCAGCTTGCCCCAGCCTTCGGATACCTTCAAGGTGATATTGCCGCTAAAGCCATCTGCTACGACGACGTCGCTTCCACCCAAAGGTACTTCGCGTCCTTCGATGTTGCCGATGAAGTTGATATTTTTGTTTTCCTTCAATAATTGATAAGATTGTTTTTGCAGATCCGGACCCTTACATTCCTCGGTGCCGTTGTTCAGCAGAGCAACGCGAGGATTTTCGATCCCTAAGCAGCGGTTCATATAGATGCTGCCCATCATGCCGAACTGATCCAGGTACTCCGGCTTGCATTCGACGTTTGCACCGCAATCCAGCATAATATAAGGACCTTTGGTAGAGGGCATGACCGCACCCAAAGCTGCCCGCTTGATACCGCGAATACGTTTGACCAGCAGGGTTGCTCCCACCAGTACCGCACCGCTGTTACCAGCGCTTACAAAAGCGTCGGCTTTATCCTCTTTGAGCAGCTTGAATGCCACAGCCATAGAGCTGTATTGCTTTTCTTTTAATACCGAGGTGGGGTCATCCTCCATCGTTAAAATGTCCGGTGCATCCACGATCTCGATATTAGTGGCAGGCAATCCGTTTTTGGTCATAACCTGCTGTAATTCATTCTTTCTTCCGACTAATAGGATGGAAATGTCCTCCAGTTCTTTTACGGCAAGACAGCAACCTTTGATGATCTCAAGAGGGGCGTTATCACCGCCGTGGGCATCAACAACAATTCTCATAATGTTCCTCCATTAAATAAAGTGGAATTGGATTTGATTTCATCGATTATATCAAGGCTTCTTTTTGAGGTGGCAAGGTAGCGCTCTGCTTTTTTGCGTACTCGTTCCTCCAAGGGAGCAATGATGCCAAAATTAATGTTCATCGGTTGGAAGTTTTCAGCATTACCGTTGCTGATATAGAAGCCAAGTGCGCCGATGGCGTTTTTATCAGAAAAATGGGGAAGGGGAATACCAAGGATTTTCGCCGCAAGAGATAACCCTGCCATTAAACCGGATGCTGCTGATTCCACATACCCTTCTACGCCGGTCATCTGCCCGGCAAAGTAGAGAGAGGACTTTCCTTTCATGCTGAAGTCTGCATTTAAAAGGATTGGTGCATTCAAGTAGGTATTGCGGTGCATGACGCCATAGCGTACAAACTCTGCATTCTCTAATCCGGGAATCATGGAAAATACGCGCTTTTGCTCAGGAAATTTCAAATGTGTCTGAAATCCGACGATATTATAGAGCGTGCCTGCGGCGTTATCTTTACGTAGCTGTACTACGCCGTGAGAGCGAAGACCTGTCCGATCATCCACCAGCCCCACCGGCTTCAAGGGCCCGTAACGCATGGTGTCTTCACCGCGGCGCGCCATTTCTTCGATGGGCATACATCCTTCGAAGACTTGGTGGTCAAAATCATGAAGCTCGGCACATTCAGCCTTAACCAACGCTTGATAAAACGCTTCATATTCCTCTTTAGTCATCGGACAATTAATGTAATCCGGAGTTCCTTTATTGTAGCGCGACGCATAAAATGCCTTGCTCATATCGATGCTTTCAAAGGTGACAATGGGGGCTGCTGCATCGAAGAACGAAAGATACTCTTCGCCGCATAATGTAGCAATTGCCTTAGAAAGCGGTTCACTGGTCAAAGGACCGGTCGCAATAATAACGTTCTCTTCTTCGGGAATGGAAGTTACTTCCTCTTCCACCACAGTAATTAAAGGATGCTCCCGGATTATTTTGGTCACTGCCGCGGAAAATGCTTCGCGATCGACCGCTAAGGCACCGCCGGCAGGAACTTGGTTTGCATCGGCAGCCTGCATAATGACAGAGCCCAGTCTGCGCATTTCCTCTTTTAAAAGACCGACTGCATTGGCAAGCCCTGCGCCTCTTAGGGAATTGGAGCAAACCAATTCGGCGAAGTCCGGATAATGGTGCGCCGGGGTGTATTGGTGCGGCTTCATTTCGTAGAGTTTTACTGAAATGCCGCGGCTTGCCAGTTGGTAAGCCGCTTCACATCCTGCAAGACCGGCACCGATAACGATTGCTTGATTATTCATTGTTTGTCTCCTGCTTACCGCATTGAGGATTGGAGCAATATGTGCCTTTGCCGCGTCCGTAGCGCTTAAATAACGGTGCGCCGCATTTGTCACATTTTTTATTTAGGGGTTCATCCCAGGTCATAAAATCGCAGGTGGGGTTATGCTCACAGCCGTAGTAGGTTTTGCCGGTTTTGGAGCGCTTTTTCAAAATCTTACCACCGCATTTGGGACAGGGGACCTGGGTATCAATGACAATCGCCTTGGTGAACCGACAATCGGGATAACCGGGGCACGCCAGAAATTTACCAAATCGACCGCTCTTGACAACAAGATTTTTGCCGCAATTGGGGCAAATTTCTTCCGTTACTTCATCGGGGACTTTGACACGCTCGGTCAGTGTCTTTTCGGCTTCTTCAAGGGTTTTGACGAAAATACCGTAGAAATGACCAACGATGGCTTGCCATTCGGCGGAACCCTCTTCTACCTTATCCAGTTCAGTCTCCAATTGCGCGGTAAAATCATAGTCAACAATAGAGGCAAAATGATCCTTCATCAATTTCGTGGTAACTTCTCCGAGGAGCGTGGGCTTTAAGGTTTTGCCTTCGCGCTCCACATATTCACGCGCCAGGATCGTCGTAATAATAGGTACGAAGGTGGAAGGACGACCGATCTCATTTTCCTCCAAAGCTTTGATGAGGGATGCTTCCGTATAGCGAGAGGGAGGCTGCGTGAAGTTTTGCTCCTTATTCAGCTCGTTCAGGACCATTTCATCGCCGTTTTCGACCTTGTAAAGCCGACGTTGATTTTTCTCTTTATCTTCGCTTTCTTGGTGTGCAATTGTAAAGCCTTTGAATTTTACAACCTGGCAATTGGAACGGAAGATATATTTGCCATCGCTGATCTCGACTGCAAGGGTGTCATATACCGCTTCGGCCATCTGGCTGGCAAGGAACCGATCGTAGATCAATTTATAGACCCGGTATTGATCAGAGGTACAGGTGAGTTTGGCCTGCTCCGGTGTAATGGCAATATTGGTGGGACGAATGGCTTCGTGTGCATCTTGGGCGCTCTTTTTTGTTTTGAAGTAGCGGCGACGCGGAGGATAATACTCTTTTCCGAATTTCTCCACGATATGCACCTTTGCCGCTGCCGCTGCTTCATCGGAGATGCGCAAAGAGTCGGTTCTCATGTAGGTGATCAGACCGACCAATCCAATTCCGGTGATATTCACGCCCTCATAAAGCTCCTGAGCGGCTTTCATTGTCCGCTTTGCTTGGAAGTTAAAGCGACGGGACGCTTCTTGCTGAAGGGTGGAGGTGGTGAAGGGGGGAGCAGGTGATTTTTTCTTTTCTGCGCGCTTAATATCTTTAATATAAAATTTACCGTTTTCTAATTCACTGTAGATTTTACCGGCAGTATCGGCATCATTAATTTCCAATGCACTTTTTTCAGTACCATAAAACTTAGCTTCAATTTTTCCGGTTCCGTTGGTTTGGGTAAAAGTGGCATTCAGGTTCCAATATTCCTTCGGAATGAATGCTTTGATCTCTTCCTCACGGTCCACGATCATTGCGGTTGCAACCGATTGCACACGTCCGGCCGAAAGACCCTTTTTGACCTTTCTCCAAAGAAACGGGCTTAATTTATAACCCACGATCCGATCCAAAACGCGGCGTGCTTGCTGAGCATCGACCAAATTCATATTAATTTCGGTGGGGTTTGCCACGGCATTTTGCAATGCACTTTTGGTAATCTCATTAAAAATTACTCTTTTGCATTGATCCGGTTGCAGTCCTAAAAGGGTAGAGAGGTGCCATGAAATGGCCTCTCCTTCGCGATCCGGGTCAGTGGCTAGGTAGACCATATCGGCCTTTTGCGCCTCTTTTTTCAAAGCACGGATCAAATCGCTTTTTCCGCGGATGGAGATATATTTGGGGGTAAAATTATTCTCCACGTCGATACCAAAATCACTCTTTGGCAGATCGCGGATATGTCCCATAGAGGCCATGACCTTGTATTTCTTTCCAAGATATTTTTCGATGGTTTTGGCTTTTGCCGGGGACTCAACAATTAATAGATTAGACATTTAGGGACCTCACTTAAATAATAACTTTAAATTTACTGCCGGGGCAGGAAACTGCCAAACCTTGGAATTCCAGCATCGTCAGACTTTGCAGGACGGCTTCCATGGGAATTCCGGCATTTTCGATCAGATAATCAGTGGTGCATTCTTCTGTTGTAAGCAGATCGAATACAGCGCGTGCATCGTCGCTCAACTGTTTACGATGTTTTTTCTTATATGCTATCAGTTTATCTTCAGTTAATTCATCTTGTAGTGAAAAAACTTGTTCTTGCGTACAATTCAACTCAGCCAGACGATCCCCGAATTGGGGGAGATAGTGGCGAAGAATGTCGGTATATTCGGTGACGGGGTAGCAGCCTTCTTTGATGAGATTGTTGCTGCCTTCAGAAGCTGCACCGGCATTGGCCATGACGGCGAAAAGATCGCGGTTTTGCTCGATGGCATAGTTGGCAGTCATTAAAGCTCCGCTACGTTTAGGTGCCTGAATCACCAAGGTACCATGAGAAAGACCGCTTAAGATGCGGTTGCGCTCATGATAAGCGTATCGATGAGATTTATTGCGCGGAAAAATTTCGCTGATCAAAGCACCTTTGGCGAGAATGTCCGGGAAATCGCGTGTATACAAGCCTTTATTTGAGAGAATACCGAAAGGAAGTACCGCTAAAGGTCCGGAAGCGGCGCGTAAGGCGCTTTCGTATACAAATCGGTCAATTCCATCTGCAATCCCGCAAGCTACGGTGAAGCCGCAACGGCAAAGGGCGGTAGTTAACTCTTTTGCCATCGCTTCGCCATATCCGTCGTGAAAACGAGTGCCCACAATGGTTAATGTGGGATGATGAAGAATAGAGTGTAAATGCCCCTTGAAAAAGAGCGGTGATGGGGGATTGGTGATCTCTTTCAAAAGCACCGGATAGGCGGGATCATCAAGGGTCAGAATGCCAATTTGGTTTTCTTCGCAGTCGCCGTAGACTTCCCATGCGGAGCGAAGATCCTTCATCATCAAAGTATGCTGCTCCTTTTGTGTTAAAAAACGATGCTCCGTAAAATCCTCGGCATAATATACCGCCTCTATTGAGCCATAGAGATCGACCAATTTAAGAAGCTTTTTATTATTGAAGCCAAGTATTTCCTTAGCCCATAACCAGAGAAGATGATGATTTATCTCCATTTTGATTGCTCCCATAAAAGGATGGATGCAGCCACAGCCGCATTCAACGATTCGTTTTGACCCAGCATCGGGATGAAAACCCCATGATCGCATAGGGCGTTAATTTCGTCAGTGATGCCATTGGATTCGTTACCGATGATCATCATGGTGGGTTTATCAAACGAGATGTCCTGTAATTCACGATAATTGCGATCAAGACCGGCACCGAGAATAGTATAATTCTTTTGCTTGAGTTGTGCAATAAAATCGAGAAGAGAGCCTCTTTTTACCGGAACTCTGAAGACGCTTCCCATTGCAGCACGCAAAACCTTGGGGGAATAGAGATCCACACAGCCATCGCTTAAAAAGACTAAGTCTGCACCGAAGGCTTCGGCGGAACGCAGGATCGCGCCCAGATTAGAGGGGTCTGCCAGATGATCCAACGCCAGAATGAACTGCGGATCTTTTTTCGGTCGATGCTCTTTTTGCCGCAATACCATAAAAATTCCAGGTACGGTTTCCATGGTGCTCAGTTTTTTAGCAATGTGGTCAGCGATCAGAATTGTTTTATCTTCCAATCCGGCAAGCAGAGGGAAACAACGCTCCTTTTCCGTTATCAGGCAACGCTCGACAATCAAACCGCTTCTAATGGCTTCCTCGCAGACCTTTCGTCCTTCGGCAAGAAATAAACCGCTTTCTTTTCTTGAAGATGCAGAATGTAGGCGGCAAAGCTGCTTGATGTATTCATTTTGCAGGCTTGTAATGTGTTCCATCATTGATTTATAATGTTTTCGATACTTTCGTTGGCGCCGACGACAATCAGCTTGTTTTCGGCAATTAACGGCATTTTAGGATCGGGCGAAATGCAAATAGAACCGTCGGTTCCGCGGCAGGCGATGATGTTGATGTTATAGTTGGCACGAACGTTCAACTCCAGAATGCTTTTTCCGGCCCAGCTTTTGGGGACGCGGATCTCCATAATAGAATAATCATTGGAGAGATCAATATATTCCATAATATCGGTGTTGCTGAGGCTTTTTGCCAATCGTTCGCCCATATCCTTTTCGGGATAGATGACCTTATCGGCGCCCACCTTGGTTAGAATTCTGCCGTGAATTTCGCTGGTGCTCTCTGCAATGACGTTATTCATGCCAAGTTCTTTCAGCATGAGGGTCACCAAAACGCCAGATTGTATATTATCGGTCAATGCCACAATTGCCACATCCGCATTTCGTACTCCCAGGGTACGGAGAACTTCTTCGTCCGTGGGATCACCAATGGCAGCATGGGTAATGATATCGGAAACGCGACGCACTTTTTCGGCATCGGCATCAATACCAATGACTTCGTTGCCCAGTTTTTGCAAGTTGATAGCCAGATTGGAGCCGAAACGATCCAACCCGATCACTGCGAAAGTTTTATTTTTCATCGTGATTCTCCTAACCAATCAGAATGTTTACTTTGGGATAAGAAATTTTATCTTTACTGCGATTTAAGCGGATCATAATTGCCAACGTGATCGTAAGGATTCCGAGGCGACCCATAAACATCAAAAGGATGATCAATAGCTGTGAAAGAGCCGACATAGACGAGATGCTATAGGCTGCGCATCCTACTGTACCAAAAGCGGAGGTGCAGGTGAAGAAGATATCGAGCAGGCTTCCGTCCGGATTCATTAAGCTGACGGTGATCGTACTGACTAACACAATGCTGCAAGCAATAAAGAATAGGGAAAAAGCACGGTGGATATCGTCCTGCGCAATGGTTCTGTTGCGAAATTGGATCTTGTTTCGTCCGGTTGCCACCTGCCATGCCGTTATCATTAAAACCAGGAATGTGACGGTTTTGATTCCGCCGGCAGTGGAACCAGAGGAACCGCCGATAAACATCAATAAAGCGGAGATTACTTTAGAAGACTCGGTGAATTGTGCCATATCAAAGGTGGCAAATCCTACGGTGCGCATTGTGACTGACGAAAAAGCCGCATTAAGGAGTTTTCCGCCAAAGGAGAGTTCTCCAATAGTGTTGGGATTATTCCATTCCACCAAAAGATAAAAGATCATGCCAAAAAGTAAAAGTGCACCGGAGAATAGTAAAACCATTTTGGAGTAAATGGACAATTTCCGCTGCAGCAAATCTTTCCATACAATAAAACCAAGTCCTCCAATGACAGTTAAGGCCATTAATATGATTAAAACGTATCCGTTGGTTTGAATAGATGCAAGGCTGTCACCATGACCGAGAATGTCAAATCCGGCATTACAAAATGAAGATATTGCCATAAAGATAGATTTCCAAAGCCCGGAAAAGAATCCATGTTTCGGAATAAAGTAGAATGATAGTAAAAGTGCTCCTGCGCCCTCAATCGCAAAGGTTCCTCCTACAACAAGCCGAACAAAAGCAAGAATTCCGCCGGCGGACGATAACCCCAGCGAGGAAGAGAGCAACATTCTTTCGCTGAAGGAGATGGCTTTTCGTAGAAGCATCATCATAATCATAGCAAGGCTCATGAAGCCGAGTCCGCCTATTTGGATCATACATAATATGACAAGCTGACCGAAAAACGTGAACATCGTATAAGGATCCCCCACGGTCAAACCGGTAACGCAGGTTGCGCTGGTGGCGGTAAAGAGAGCAGAAAGGGGAGAGAGCCACTCACCATTACGGTTCGAGATCGGTAGTACCAATAAAAAAGTACCCGCCATGATGATCAAAAAGAAGCCGATAATTACCGTAATCATGGGATTATGCGAAATGAAACGTGAGATGATTTTTTCTTTTTTTACCATTAAAACACCGACTCCTTTCCTAAAATATACAAGTTTCTTCTTATTATAATGCAAAACAATTATAATATATTTTCATGAAATTGCAAGACCCTTTTGCAAAATAAAGAAAAACAGAGCAGGAATGAACCTACTCTGTTTAAAAACTTATTTGCTCAGCTGCTTTTTAACAGTAGCAACCAGGGCGGTGAAAGCTTCAGCATCAGAAACAGCGATCTCAGCGAGCATCTTTCTGTTCAGGTTGATCTTGCAAAGCTTCAGACCGTGCATGAACTGGGAATAGTTGATATCGTTCATGCGGCAAGCGGCGGAGATTCTTGTGATCCAAAGAGCACGGAAATCTCTCTTCTTCTGCTTTCTGCCGATGTAAGCGTTGGTCAGAGAGCGCATAACTGCCTGGTTTGCAGTTCTGAACTGCTTGCTCTTAGCGCCATAATAGCCCTTAGCAAGCTTTAAAATCTTTTTTCTTCTTTTGCGGGTAGTAACCGCACCTTTAATTCTAGCCATTTATTTCAGCCTCCGTATCTTTAAATTATTTGTAGGGGATCAGCTTCTTCAAAGAAGCGGCGTTGGTTGCATCAACGTAAGCCTCTTTGCGCAGTCCTCTTTTACGCTTGGTGGTCTTCTTGTTCAGAATGTGAGATCTGAAAGCATGGCTTCTCTTGATCTTGCCACCTTTAGTGATCTTGAAACGCTTTTTTGCACCGCTATGGGTCTTTACCTTAGCCATAATATTGCCTCCCTTATTTTTTTTCTTTCTTTGGCGCTAAAACCATGATCATATTACGCCCTTCCAGCTTGGCGGGCTTTTCGATCACGCAGTTTTCTTCGGTCAGGGAACAGAAACGCTTAGCGATATCGTATCCCAACTCAGTATGAGCCATTTCGCGGCCCTTGAACTTTACGACGACCTTCACCTTATCACCGGCTTGCAAAAAGCGATTAGCGTGAGATGCTTTGGTCTGGATGTCGTGCGTGTCGATCTTCAGGGTCAATTGAATCTCTTTGACCGTCACGATGTTCTGGTTCTTTTTGGCTTCTTTTTCCTTCTTGGCCTGCTCGTAGCAATATTTACCGAAATCGATAATTTTGCATACAGGGGGCTGCGCCTTGGGCGCAATCATCACCAGATCAAGGCCTTTGCCTTCGGCGATCTTCATCGCATCGGCAGGGGACATGATGCCAAGTTGACTTCCGTCTGAGTCTACGACTCGGATTTCTTTCTCGCGGATTTCCTCGTTGATACTTAATCCTTTTGCTTCTTTTGCGTTAATGTTTCCACACCTCCGAAAAATAATAAAAACGAGCAAAATAATTGCTCGTTTCATAACATAGTAAACCGATAACGATCGGTCTTGGAATGTTAACCACTGCTGTTAAAAATGAACGCAGGGTGAGAACAGAGCAAACTATCCTACTTCTTTTTGCCTATATAGATTACCACATCCAAAATGGAAAGTCAACACTTTTTTGCAAAAACTTTATTTTTTTCAAAAAAATCTCTTTACAAATGAAAAAGAGTTGTGTATAATAGGAGAGCGCTTTTGGAAAAAGCACTTCATTTGGCCTGGTAGTTCAGTTGGTTAGAACGCTAGCCTGTCACGCTAGAGGTCGTGGGTTCGAGCCCCATCCAGGTCGCCATATGCTGCTATAGCTCAGGTGGTAGAGTGCATCCTTGGTAAGGATGAGGTCACCAGTTCAAATCTGGTTAGCAGCTCCAAATAAGATGAATCGTCCCAAACGGGGCGGTTTTTCTTTTTTCAGAAACTGGTGACCTCATCCCGGGCGAAGCCCGCAATTAAATCTTCCGCTTTTCGCCAAAGGCGAATAAAGCGGTCACCAGTTCAAATCTGGTTAGCAGCTCCAAATAAGATGAATCGTCCCAAACGGGGCGGTTTTTCTTTATGCCAAAAACTGTGAACTGCATTAAAAAAGACACGTAAAAGGCTACTTCTCATAAGGATGTTTTGAATATCCTATGAAATAAGCCGATTGACGAGTGCAGAGAAGATGACAGTATAGCAAAACGCTATACTGTCTTTTTTTTATTTTAAGGTAACGGCGGCAGGGAGCTTAAATTCTCCTCGCCGCTTTTTCAATTTCTTCAATCATTTTTCAATCTTTTATGGTATAATGGGTATATGTGGAGGTGTCCCTATGAGGATTTTACTCGTTGAAGATGAAAAAAGAATGGCCCAGGCGCTATGCGAAATCTTGCGTCTTGAAAAATATGAGGTTGACCATTATGCTAATGGACTTGACGGTTTGGCAGCTATAGAGAGCAATATATACGACATTATTATCATTGACGTTATGCTTCCCGGAATGAACGGCTTTGAAATTGCAAAGCGTGTTCGAAGCCAAGGAATTGTAACGCCAATATTGATGCTGACTGCAAAGGCAGAACTGGACGATAAAGTGACAGGTCTTGACAGTGGCGCAGATGATTACTTAACAAAACCCTTTATGACCAAAGAACTCCTCGCACGTCTTCGTGCGCTCGGGCGTCGAACACTCGGCACAACAGATGGCATTCTTTCTTTTGCTGATATTACGCTTGATACAAGCACTCTCACATTATCTTGCACTACCAATGGTCAGAGTGTTCGACTCAGCGAAAAGGAATACCGAATCCTTGAATATTTAATTGCAAACAGCGGTCAGATCCTTACCCGTGAGCAGTTGGCAGTGAAAATTTGGGGATTTGAGAGTGAAGCCGAATACAACAACGTGGAAGTATATATGTCCTTCACACGCAAAAAACTCAGCTTTGTTGAGGCAAAAACCGAAATAAAGGCAGTGCGTGGAATCGGATATGAATTGAGGTGTGACGATGTTTAAGAAGTCCCGCAGAAAAATCGTTGTCGCCATTATGTCTATCCTTGTACTTTTATGGGTGGGAACACTTGGCGTTATTTATGCATCAAGTTATTTTGAAATGACAAGACAAAATGAGCAGATGCTTCAGGCACACGCCCAGATATATTCACTGCCAAATTCGTTTGGAGAAATGATGCCACCCAATAGACCAAGACCTGACGGTAATCACGGTTTCAACCCCGGATTTGATCCTGAGTCACCAATGTTTCAGTTATCCACCTTCTACACGGTTGCGGTTTCCTATGACGGTGACATTCTTGAGATAAAGAACGAACCACCAACAGTATATTCTGATGATGATCTAAAGGAACTGGCAAAGAGAATTATTAAAGACAATAAACAGTATGGTACATACGATAACCTTGCTTTCTATAAAACAGACAAAGGCGGATACACTCTTGTCACTTTTATGGACAATACCGTTATAAACGAAAGTGCGATGACCTTGTTCCGCTATACGCTGATTTTCGGCGGCGTTGCCCTTGTTTTATTCTTTTTCCTTTCGATGTACCTTGCAAAAAGGATTGTAAATCCTTTGGAAGAAAGCTATCAAAAGCAAAAGCAGTTTATATCGGATGCA
>JAZQJH010000011.1:0-77852 GCA_045541555.1 Eubacteriales bacterium
AAACTTGAACCCGCCGCAAAGCAGCATATTTCGGTGCTTTTTATCCAATTTGTTCTCGCAAGGCGGCAGCCTTGCTTCATCCAAATTGGGCAAAAATCCCGCAAAATCTTCTCGCTTTGCGGTCGAAGATTTTGAAAAGAGTGTTTTTTTGTTCAATCGAGGCATAAAACGCAGCCAATACTGCCGTATTGGCGAGTATTTTAACAATGAGTGAGCGAAAAAACACCTTTTCAAAACGGTGTTCAAGTTTGATTGCTCACCCTATGCGCGTCTTTGCAATTCAATGCAAAGGGGATCGCCCCCATTTGTGAAATACCACCGGACGAGATTCAAATCAGATGCTGGAAAGAAAAATATTGGGGAAAGACGGATGCCAAAAGCGAGGATATTAGTTTAAACCAAGTCAATGGCAATTTGTTTTTTCAATTAAAAGACGGAAACTATGTTTATGAGGTGACGGCCACCTGGAGCAGTTATGAAAAATTCAGCGGAACGGTCCGCTATAGCTTCTATACGAATAAGGCGGATATGACGGCGAATTCTATCGACCATATCGTCGTTAGTTAAAAGACGATCTCCTGGTACGATGAAGAGGTGCAGAACGGTTATTACGTGGTACCTCATAACGGTGCCAGCGACCATAATCTGATCTACGGCTATTTCAACCTTTTAGATTAAAAAACGCCCTCCGGCAAACGCCGGAGGGCATTGAATTTTCAGTTTATTTTTCGTCTTTATAGATCTCTTTAAAATATTTGTATGTATCGACCTTCAGCTCGCCGCAAGCATCCTCATCGCAAGCGATGATGCCGTCCTTATGGAGCTGGAGAGCGCTGATGGTCCAGGCATGATCCACGCCACCCTCTACGCAATGGCGCAGAGCACGTGCCTTATTGTGACCGCTGATCAAGAGGAGGACCTGCTTGGAGTCGCAGACGGTGCCGACGCCGACAGAAAGTGCGGTCTTAGGTACTTTGTTGGGATCGTTGCCGAAGAACCGGGAATTGACGATCAGGGTATCCTGGGTCAAAGCACGTACACCGGTTCTGGAGGTAAGGGAGGTGAAGGGCTCATTGAAGGCAATGTGACCGTCCACGCCGCTGCCGCCCAGGAAGAGATCAATGCCGCCGTAGGAAGCGATCTTATCTTCATAGCGCTGGCACTCTGCCTCTAAATCCTCGGCCATACCGTTGAGGATGTTGACATTCTCGGCAGGAATGTCGATGTGGTTGAAGAAATTGTCGTGCATGAAGTACCAGTAACTCTGGTCATGTTCGCGGGGCAGACCCACGTATTCGTCCATGTTGAAGGTTACCACGTTCTTAAAGGTGACCTTGCCGGCCTTATTCATCTCGATCAGTCTTTTATAAACGCCGAGGGGGGAAGAACCGGTGGGCAGACCCAGCACGAACGGACGATTTTCCTTATGATTGTTGATGGCATCCGCAATATGCTGAGCGGCCCATGCACACATATCATCGTAATTGTTCTTAATGATCAGTTTCATTTTTGTTCACTCTCCAAATTTAAATTAAAGGGATTATTTTTCAAAATATCCCTAGTTTTTATTATACATCATTTTTCAGATTTGTCCAGTTGTTTGTGTCATTTTTTTCAATTTAGCCCATAGGCTCCGGTGAGCGGGTCCCGAAAAAGCGGAATATGCGGCGGAAACCAGGTGAGAACGCCGAAAGCAACGGCTAAGATTGCGAGGATAGTCACGGCCAGATAGGGTGCAGAGCATGGAATAGGGCCGTATTTTAAAAAATGGTTTTCCAGCAGAAAGGCGGCAGCCGCTGCTTGATAATAAATGGCGATGTTGTACCAGTCGGGAGAGGGACCCAATGCGCCGTTGAAGGTATAAAACATGATGGGAATGAGTGCAAGCCCCAGGGAGATCCCATAGAGCTTGATGCACCAGAAGTCCGGATGTCGTTCTTTGAAAACGCGGCTTTGAATCAGTGCGAAAATCAGCATGGGGAAAAAGAGGAGCTTCATGTGCTCCCAGGTAGACTCGTTGATGCCGGAAATAGGTGCCAGGAGGGGACTTTGACCGCTCCAATCGTAGGCAAAATGGAGAAGAACGCCCCCTAATCCGGTAAAAAGAAAGCCGAAAAATTGCCATTTTGAGACGTTTATATTCATAAAGCTCCCTCCAATACGGTAGAGTATATGAAAAAGAAAGCCGTCTTATTCTGTATCATTTTTTAAGTGCAATTGTTGTAATTTCTATACGTATATGTTATAATAACAGATAATTGTATTTTAAAGGAGAAGCGGAATGATCAAGATTTTGACCATTATGACCGATGCCACGCTGGGCGGAGCCGGGCGTGTGGTATTGCAGACGCTGAAATGCTTAGATCGGTCTCAATTTGAAATGGTAGTGGCAGTTCCTTCCGGCAGTGCGCTGGTCGCCTTGGTGGAGGAGCTGGGCTATCGGGTCATCGAGACCGAAAAAGGGCACGACCGTTCCTGGGAACGGGGCGCAGTGGCAGAATATAAAAAGATCATCCGTAAAGAAAGGCCGGATATCGTCCATACCCATTCTTCGCTGGCCGGTAAGGTGGCGGCGTGGCTCTTGGGCGTTCCGGTGCGGATCTATACCCGTCATTGCGTCTTTGATATGCCCCGGAGGGCGACGACCTTTCCGGGAAAGCAGATCAGCGGTTTGATCAATAATACGCTTTCGACTGCGATCATTGCGGTGGCACACGCGGCAAGAGATAATCTTCTGGATACCGGCGTAGACGGGCGGAAGATCACCGTCATCATCAATGGCGTTGAGCCGGTTCCCGTTCTTTCTGCGGAAGAGAAAAAGGCATTCCGCCAATCCTTGGGGATTGGAGAGGAAGAGTTTGTCTGCTTGCTTTCTGCAAGAATGGAGGTCTATAAAGGACATTCCTATCTTTTGGAAACGGCAAAGAAGCTTGCTGATAAGCCGGTCAGATTCATCCTGATGGGGGATGGCAGCTGCCGTGCCGATCTGGAGCGTCAGGCAAAAGAGCTTGGCATCGAGGATCGGGTGCATTTCACCGGCTTTGTGCTGGACGTGGTGCCGTATTGCAATATCTGCGATATTAATTTAAATTGCTCGTACGGAACAGAGGCCTCTTCTATTGCCTTGGCAGAGGGAATGAGCCTTGCAAAACCGGCGGTTGTCACCGATTTCGGCGGCAATCCTTATATGATCACAGACGGCGTAAATGGGCTGATCGTACCGCAAAAAAATGCCGATGCAATGGCGGACGCAATTTTGCGGATCATGGAAGAACCGGGGCTTTACGAAAAGCTTTCTGCCGGTGCCAAGAGCGAATATGAAGAGAAATTTAACGCCCGGGCGATGACCGCCCAGCTGGAGGCGCTTTATTTAAAAGAAATGGAAAAGAAAGGGAAAAAAACATGAAAATCAGGATCGGTATTGTCGGCTATGGAAATCTGGGTCGGGGCGTAGAGAGCGCTCTTCGCACCAGTGAAGATATGGAACTGGTAGGGGTATTCAGCCGCCGTGATCCGGCGACCGTCAAGACCCGCACCGGGGTTCCGGTGTATTCGATGGATCAAGCGGCGGAGATGAAGGATCAGATCGACGTCATGATCCTCTGCGGCGGATCGGCTAACGACCTGCCGGTGCAGACCCCGGCATTGGCGGAATATTTTAACGTCATTGATAGTTTTGATACCCACGCCAAGATTCCGGAGCATTTTGCCCGGGTGGACGAAGTCTGCCGGAAGAGCGGTAAGGTCGGCGTGATCTCCGTGGGCTGGGATCCCGGGATGTTCTCGCTGAACCGGGCATATGGCCAGGCCATTCTGCCCAATGGAGAGGACTATACCTTCTGGGGCAAGGGTGTCAGCCAGGGTCATTCCGACGCCATTCGCCGTATCGAAGGGGTACAGGACGCTCGCCAGTATACCATTCCGGTGAAAAGTGCGCTGGATCGGGTGCGTAAGGGCGAAAACCCTCAATTGACCACCCGTGAGAAACATACCCGTGAATGCTTTGTGGTGGCTAAGGATGGGGCAGATCGTGCCGCCATCGAAAAGGCGATCGTCACCATGCCGAATTATTTTGCAGACTATGATACGACGGTGCACTTTATCTCCCAGGAAGAACTGGATCGGGAGCATAGCGGTATCCCTCATGGCGGCATGGTCTTCCGCTGCGGAACCACCGGCTTTGAGGGGGAGCATAAGCACGTGGTGGAGTATAAGCTGACCTTGGACTCCAATCCGGAATTCACCTCCAGTGTGTTGGTGGCGTATGCCCGCGCAGCCTATCGGCTGAGCCAAAAGGGGGAGAGCGGCTGTAAAACGGTGCTGGATATTGCTCCAGGTATGCTGCATCCGGCGACTGCAGAGGAATTGCGTAAAAAACTTCTTTAATTTCTCTTGTAATTCTTTTGAGATTGTGTTATTCTTGTAATGTTCGATTTTTGGAGATAAGGAGAGAAAAAATGGACATTCTTTACAAAAACCTATTGGAATTTGGCGTCGGCGAGATTATTATGATCTTCATCGGCTGCCTCTTGATCTACCTGGCCATCAAGAAAGAGATGGAACCGACGTTGCTTTTGCCCATGGGCTTTGGCACGATTTTGGTCAACATTCCCTTTTCCGATGCACTTGCCGGTCCCATTGATGAGTTGTATCATGCCGGTATTGCCAATGAGCTGTTTCCGCTCTTGCTGTTCATCGGTATCGGTGCCATGATTGATTTCGGTCCCTTGCTGACCAATCCGAAGCTGATGCTTTTCGGCGCAGCGGCGCAGTTTGGTATCTTCTTCACCCTTTCCATGGCGGCGATCTTCTTCGGCGATAACGATGCGGCGTCCATTGCCATCATCGGTGCGGCAGACGGGCCCACATCAATCGCGGTAGCCAATACGCTGAAGTCTGAATATGTCGGCGCAATCACCGTTGCCGCTTATTCTTATATGGCGCTGGTACCCATTATCCAGCCGCCGGTGATTCGCGCGCTCACCACCAAGAAAGAGCGGATGATCCGGATGCCCTACGAGCAGAAATCCGTATCCAAGCTGACTCGGATCTTGTTCCCGGTCATAATCACCATCGTGGTTTCGGCTATCGTTCCGCAGGCGACGGCGCTGATCGGTTTCCTGATGTTTGGTAATTTGATCCGGGAGTGCGGTGTCTTGGATTCCCTTTCTGAGACGGCGCAGAAGGTATTGGCGAACCTCATTACCATCTTCCTGGGCATTTCCGTTGCCTTCAATATGACGGCGGATAAGTTCCTGAAGCCTGCCACCCTCTTGATTATGGCGTTGGGTCTCATTGCCTTTATCGTTGATACGGCTGGCGGCGTGCTGTTTGCCAAGTTCCTGAATTTGTTCCTCAAAACCAAGATCAATCCTATGATCGGTGCGGCAGGTATCTCTGCATTCCCCATGTCCGGTCGTATCGTTCATAAGATGGGTCTGCAGGAGGATCCTCAGAACTTCCTGCTGATGCATTCCATCGGTGTTAACGTTTCTGGCCAGATCGCATCGGTCATCGCTGGCGGTATTATTCTGAATATGTTTGGAGGTTGATGCTCATGTTTAAAGGTGCTTTTTCTGAACTGGATTTCTTACCCGGAAGATTTATCGAGATGCTGGACAAAATGGGAATCGGGATGCTGGTGATCTTTATCATCATCGGCGTGATCATTCTGGCTACGCTCTTAATTAATAAATTATTCTCTAAGAAAAAATGAATTAAAAAAGAGGCTGTGAAAACAGCCTCTTTTTTAATGCTTTATTTTTTTCCGTATGGTGCGGATGGGGCGCTTCCAGACTGCAGGGCGCAGCAGGATCAGCATAGGGAAGATCTCCAGGCGTCCGGCCAGCATATCAAAGCAAAAGATATATTTGGAGAGGTCGGAGTACTTACTGAAGTTTTCCATGGGGCCCACCATATTGAGCCCCGGACCGATATTATTAAGGGTGGCGGCGACGCCGGTGAAATTGGAGACAAAATCAAAGTTATCCAAAGAGACCACCAGCATGGAGCCGAAAAAGATCAGGACGTAGGCGGCCATAAAGGTATTGACCGACTGAATGGTGGAATTTTCCAGCGTTTTTCCCTCTAAGCGAAGCTTTTTGACCGTTCTGGGATGGACGATCTGGGAGATCTCCCGTCCCACCGACTTGGCAAGCAGTATGATCCGTGAGACCTTGATACCGCCACCGGTACTGCCGGCGCAGGCACCGATGAACATCAAAAGGACTAAAATCAACCTTGAAAGCTCTGGGTAGAGATCAAAATTGGTAGTGGTATAGCCCGTCGTAGTGATGATACTGCCGACCTGGAAAAAGGCGTGGCGGAAGGCTTCTTCTGCAGTATCAAAAAGCTTTAAGGTATTGGCAAAGATGATCAGCGTAGATGCGCCGATGATGGCGGCATACCAACGTACCTCTTCGCAGCGCAGCGCTTGCTTAAGGTGCCGCCGCAGCAGGAGAAAGTAGACGTTGAAATTAACGCCGAAGAGGATTATAAAGATGCCGACAATATATTGGCAGACCGCAGAATAATCGGCGAGTCCCGAGTTTTTGACGGCAAAGCCGCCGGTTCCGGCACTGCCGAAAGAGAGGGTGACAGCGTCGAAGATCGGCATTTTGCACGCAATCAGAACGATGATCTCCAAAATCGTCATGGCGGTATAAATAATATAAAGGATCTTGGAGGTGTCCCGAATTTTTGGCACCATCTTTCCCACCTGCGGGCCGGGGCTTTCCGCACGCATTAAATGCATGGTCGCACCGCCGGTGATGGGCAGGATGGAAAGAATGAAGACCAGGACGCCCATGCCGCCGATCCAATGGGAGAAGCTGCGCCAGAAAAGGGAGGCGTGGGAAAGGGCTTCCACGTCGGTCAGAATGGTGGAGCCGGTGGTGGTAAAGCCGGATATCATCTCAAAGAAAGCGTCTGCAAAGTGAGGAATATCTCCGCTTAAAATGAACGGAATACAGCCAAAAAAGCTCAGTCCCAGCCAGCTGAGAGCGACGGAGATAAATCCTTCCTTGGCGTAAAACACTTGATTTTTCGGTTTTTTTAAGGTGCTGAGGATGCCGATGAGAGCCAGCGCCGCTCCGCAGATCAAGTAGGCGTAGCTTTCTTGCTCCCGGTAGAGCAATCCTACCGCCGCCGGTATCAGCATCAAAATACCTTCAATTTTTAAAACGTAGCTGATGATATAAAAAATGATCCGTAAATTCATAGGCTTACCTCAGGATATCTTTAAAGTCGTTGAGGCGCGCCTGCCCGGTCACGACGATGACCCGATCCTCCGGCTGGATGGCGGTATCGCCGTCCGGCAGGATAAAGCGGCGGTCGCGGAAGATGCCGCAGATCAGCAGATTTTTCTTTAAGTCGAGATCCCGGAGAGGGATCCCCAGTCCCGGCGCATTCTGCCCGATCTTGAATTCCAATGCCTCTACCTGATCATCCATCAGTCTATAGAGGGTTTCGATATTGTTGCCCATGGCATTTTGCTTGGCACGCGCATATTGGAGGATGACTTCGTTGGTCAGCGCATGAGGATAGATGACGCTGTCCAGATCCAGATTGCCGATCAGCTCGTGGAAAATCAATCGGTCGATCTTGGTGACCACCTTAGCGCGGCTCATCTCTTTGGCATAGAGGGAGAGAAGGATGTTTTCTTCGTCAAAGCCGGTCAATGCCACGAAGGCGTCGATGGCTTCGATCCCCTCCTCCAAAAGGAGATTTTTATCGGAGGCATCGCCGTTGATGATCATGGCGCCTGGCAATCTCTCTGCCAGCTCATGGCATCGTTGCTCGTCGATTTCGATGATCTTGACGGAGATGCGGTTATCCAGCAGCTGCTTGGCAAGATAATAGGTGATGGTTCCGCCGCCGACGATCATGACGTTTTTGACGCTTTGGGTCTCCAGCTTGATCTGGCGGAAGAATTTGATGGCCTCCCGGGGCTGAATGAGGATGGTGGCTTTATCTCCTGCCTGCAGTTCAAAATGACCGGAAGGAATATGGCATTGACCGCTGCGCTCGACGCTGCAGAAAATAACCTTGGACTCCACTTTACTGCGGATCTGGGTCAGAGTATGTCCGTCCAGAAGGGAACCTTGAGGTACCTTAAAGGTCAGCATCTCGGCTTTTCCCTTGGCAAAGGAGTTGATATCAATGGCGCCGGGGAACCGCAGAATTCGGGAGATGGTATTGGCAGCCTCCAATTCGGGGTTGATGATGAGGGAAAGCCCCACCTGATCTTTGATAAATTCCGTCTCGGTGATATACATGGGGTTTCGTACCCGGGCGATGGTGGCGCAATGATCGGATTTACGGGCAAAAAGACAGGTGAGCAGGTTTTGCTCATCGGATCCGGTCACCGCAATCAAGAGGTCTGCATCTGCAATGCCAGCCTCTGAGAGAGCGCTGTAGTTCATGCCGTTGCCGATCAGACCCATGACGTCGTTGTTGCCGCAGATGTCATTGATGCGGTCGGTATTCTGGTCGATGACCGTAACGTCATGCCCCTCCGCCGTCAGCGATTGAGCCAGTGTGGCGCCGGTCTTGCCGCCGCCTACAATAATAATGTTCATAATATTATACCTTATTAGAAAATTAGCGTAATACGCCTGTGGTTATTTTACCATAGGGAAGAAGAAAATTCAATATAGAAGATCCCAAGGTTAATGACGAAAAGGCACAAAGGTAAAACCTTCGTGCCTTTTGGCTTATTTCCATTCAATGAAGTGATAACTATCTAATATTCTGAAGTATTGCGCCAACCGCTCGTAAAGGGGATGCGCTTTTTCACCGAATTGGGCGTCCACCAATTTGCCGAGGGCGGTGATGTCGCGCTCGCCGTCCAAAAGCGGCCAGACAAAGCTGCCCAGCTCGTCCAGATGGATGTGGCTGACCTTGGGACGTCCAAAGAAGATCTGTGCCAGCCGGTTTGCCCAGCCGGTATTTTGGATCTCTAAGGTGACCATACCCTCAGAATTAGCCTTCCATTCGATCCCGGCCGCCCGGGCAGGAATACGATCTAAATAGTTTTCAGATACGACGTTCTTTTTCATATTACTTGGACTTTTTGTTCCAAAGGGTGAACTTCAAAAGGGAGAGGATGATCAATCCAAAGACCAGAATACTGCCGATATTGGAGACCCAGCCGGGCAGGTTCAAAAGACCGGAGAGATCCAGGAGAGAGCCTACGTTGAAGACTGCCAGAATGGCAAGCAGGATGCCAACGAGACCCTCGCCGGCGATCATGCCGGAGCAGAAGAGGATGCCGTTGTTGACGATGCCCTTCTTCTTTTCCTCATCCTTCTTCATTTTATCAAAGAACAACCGGATCAAGCCGCCCACCATAATGCAGGCGTTGAGCTGAACCGGCAGATAGACGCCGATGGCAAAGGGGAGAACGGGAATGCCCAGGATCTCCACGACGATGGCGATGGCGACGCCGATCAGGATCAGACCCCAGGGCAGATTGCCGCCCATGATGCCTTCGATGACCATCTTCATCAGGGTAGCCTGAGGTGCGCCCAGTTCCTCGGAACCGAAGCCCCACGCGCTATCCAGGAGATAGAGGGTGGCACCGATGGCAAGAGCGGAAGCGACTACGCCCAGGATCTCGCCGATCTGCTGTTTCTTGGGGGTAGAGCCCAGGAGGTAGCCGGTTTTGAGATCCTGAGAGGTATCGCCGGCGATGGCGGCGACGATACAGATAATAGAGCCGATGGCAATGGCAGCCTGCATTCCGGTAGCGCCGGATTCACCGGTCACCTTAAGGATGAGGGTGGCGATCAGCAGGGTAGCGATGGCCATACCGGAGACCGGATTGTTACTGCTTCCGACCAGACCGACCATACGGGAGGAGACGGTGGCAAAGAAGAAGCCGAAGATGACGACGATGACGGCGCCGATGAGAGAGACGGGGATGGCAGGAACCAGCCATACCGCTAAAGTCAGTACCAAAATGGCAAGGAGGACGATCTTGATATTGATGTCCTGCTCGGTTCGAAGGGTGCTGGCTTTGGCACCGCCCATGCTCTTGACCGCATCCCGGAAGGTACGGACGATGAGGGGCAGAGATTTTACGAGGCTGATGATGCCGCCTGCCGCCAGAGCGCCTGCTCCGATATAGCGTACGTAGGTGCTCCAGATGGCGCTGGTACCGCCGGAGGCAAAGAGATTGCCAATGGTTTCAGTACCGGGATAAAGGATCAATTCTGCACCGAAAATGACGATCATGGGAATTAAAATGATCCAGCTCAGAAGTCCGCCTGCAAACATATAGGAGGAGATCCGGGGACCGCAGATGTAGCCGACGCTCATGACCGCAGGATAGATCTGGGTACCGACTGCGCCGGGATAGGTCTTGGTGGTTCCTTCTACGGAAACTTCACCGGGGACAAGCTTCAGACCGTCGATGATAAACTTAAAGAAGGCGGCAAAGCCCATACCGGCAAAGACCGTTCCGGCGTTGGAACCGCCCTCTTCGCCGGCCAGCATGACCTCAGCACAGGCTTGACCTTCGGGATAGGGGAGAATGCCGTGCTCCCGTACGATCAAAGCGTTGCGGAGCGGAACCATGAAGAAGACGCCCAAGAGACCGCCAAGTAAGGCAATGAGGGTGATCTCCAGGATGCCGGGCTTGTCCATTTTTCCCTCGTTTGCCCAAAGGAAGAGGGCAGGCAGAGTAAAGATAGCACCGGCAGCCAGGGACTCACCGGCAGAGCCGATGGTCTGCACCATATTGCTTTCCAAAATCGAGTTTTTGCGCATGATCACGCGGATCACGCCCATGGCAATGACTGCCGCCGGGATTGAGGCGGAGACCGTCATGCCAACACGAAGACCTAAATAGGCATTCGCAGCGCCAAAAACTACTGCCAGTAGAATACCCATGATGATGGAAGTGATGGTCAATTCCGGGGTGATCTTTTCGGCAGGAATATAAGGCTTGAATTCTTGTTTCTTTTCCATGTTGACTCCTTATATAATAATAGATATACTCCGATATTTTACCATGAATACAATGTGTTGTCAAGAAAATGCGGCATCTAATGATTGCCAAATCACAAATGAAGTGTCTGGCGCTCATGACTATAAGAACATCGTGGACGGCAGGCTCGTTTATCAAGAGCCATAGAAGGCTAAATACAGGACTACCCCTAAAGGGGTAGTCAGTGTGTCAAAGAATCTTGTTTTTTTATCTTTGACACGCTGGACAGACTCTCAAAAATGTTTCCGAATTCGTGGGGCGGTCTCGTCAGCGTACATGGGTACGGTAGAGAGCGGTCCCGCGGATAGCAGAAAATATTAATAAAAATCCGCATTTTTATGCAGATTTTTTCCTTATAAAGAAACAACGAGAAAGAGCAGGTTCTCTTTCTCGCCGTCATATTGCAAAATCGGTATGAACTTTTTAGATCTTTTCATTTTCTGCGGTCGGGGACTTTTTTGACAGTCTGACGGCAGAGAAAACTTTTTTGTTTTCTCTGCCGTTTTGGTTTATTCCCAAAGGATGGGGGTGCCTGCTTTCAAGCTGGCAGGAAGATCCAGAAGCCGCTGGTTTTCCGAGCCGCGGAAACGCAGGCGGATATTCTTTTGCGCCAGGATGAATTTGCCGTCCACCAAAACGTCGATCAGCGTCAGCAGTTCATCCGTTGCTTCGCACCGGGGGTGAGGGGCTTTTTCCCATAATTCCTCTAGGGTGAAGCCGGTAAACGCCCAGATATTTTTATGGGGATATTCCGCCTTGACGCGCCGGATAAAGGGGAGGAGTGCACGCTGGTTATCCGGCTCGAAGGGCTCACCGCCCAAAAGGGTCAGACCGTTGATATAGTCCGGCTTTAAGAGCGTGAGAAGTTCTTCTTCCGTCTCGGCGGTAAAGGGCTTTCCGTAGGAAAAATCCCAGGTCTCCGGCTGAAAGCAGCCCTCGCACCGATTGGTGCATCCGGAGACGAAGAGGGTGACCCGTACGCCCTCGCCGTTGGCAATATCGCAGTTTTTAATTTCAGCGTAGTTCATTATAAGTGCAGAACCCTTTCCTTGATCTCCTGAGTACGGCCTTGGTTCCAATACTGGGTACCGATATAACCGCAGGTTCTGCGCGCCACGTTCATTTTATCCTGGTCGGTATTGCCGCAGTTCGGGCACCGCCAGAGCAGCTTGCCGTCTTCCTCTACGATCTCGATCTCGCCGTCGTAGCCGCAGTCCTGGCAATAGTCGGACTTGGTGTTCAGCTCGGCGTAGATGATATTATCGTAGATAAATCTCATCACCTGCAGAACCGCCGGAATATTGTCTTGCATATTGGGGACTTCCACGTAGCTGATGGCACCGCCGGGGGAGAGGTGCTGGAATTGCGCTTCAAATCGCAGCTTCTCAAATGCGTCGATCTCTTCGGTGACGTGGACGTGGTAACTATTGGTGATATATCCCTTATCGGTGACACCGGGAATGATGCCGAACCGACGCTGGAGGCACTTGGCGAATTTATAGGTGGTGGACTCCAAGGGCGTGCCGTAAAGGCTGAAATCGATATTGTGCGCCGCTTTCCAGCCGCGGCAAGCCTCGTTCATTTTGTTCATGACTTCGAGGGCAAAGGGGGTGGCTTCCGGGTCGGTATGGCTCTTGCCGGTCATGTATTTAACGCACTCGTAAAGACCGGCGTAGCCCAGAGAGATGGTGGAATATCCGCCGAAAAGGAGCTTGTCAATGGGCTCGCCCTTTTTCAGCCGCGCCAATGCGCCGAACTGCCAAAGGATGGGGGCTGCATCGGAAAGGGTCCCTTTCAGCCGCTCATGCCGGCAGAGCAGGGCTTGATGGCAAAGCTCCAGCCGTTCCTCAAAGATCTTCCAGAACTTTTCTTTATCACCGCCGGAGGAGAGCGCCACGTCCACCAGATTGATGGTGACCACGCCCTGATTGAACCGGCCGTAATATTTCGGCTTGCCGTTTTCGTCTACGTAGGGGGTCAGGAAGCTGCGGCAACCCATGCAGGTGTAGCAATGGCCCTCGCCGTTTTTATCGACCTTCAATTCCAGCATCTTTTTCTCGGAGATGTAGTCCGGAACCATTCGTTTGGCGGTGCACTTAGCTGCCAGCTCGGTCAGATACCAGTACTTGGAATCCTCGTGGATGTTGTCTTCCTCCAGGACGTAGATGAGCTTAGGGAATGCCGGGGTGACCCAGATTCCTTTTTCGTTCTTGACGCCCTCGTAGCGCTGGAGCAGGACTTCCTCGATGATCAGCGCAAGGTCTTGCTTTTCCTGCTCGTTTTGCGCCTCGCCCAGGTACATAAAGACGGTTACAAAGGGGGCCTGTCCGTTGGTGGTCAAGAGGGTGACCACTTGATATTGGATAGTCTGTACGCCCCGTCGGATCTCCTCGCGCAGACGCTTTTCGGCCATGCTTTCCAGCTGTTCCTTGCTGATGGGCAATCCCATTTCTGCCATCTCTTCCTCTAAACTATTACGGATCTTTTCCCTGGAGACCTGCACGAAGGGTGCCAGGTGGGTCAGAGAGATGGACTGACCGCCGTACTGATTGGAGGCCACCTGCGCAATGATCTGGGTGGCGATGTTGCAGGCGGTGGAAAAGCTGTGCGGCCGCTCGATGAGGGTACCGGTGATGACGGTGCCGTTTTGCAGCATATCCTCCAAGTTGACCAGATCGCAGTTGTGCATATGCTGGGCAAAATAGTCGCTGTCGTGAAAATGGATGATGCCCTCGTTATGGGCGTCCACGATCTCCTTGGGGAGCAGGATGCGGTTGGTGATGTCCCGGGAGACCTCGCCGGCCATATAGTCGCGCTGGGTGGAGTTGACCACCGGGTTTTTATTGGAATTCTCCTGCTTGACCTCTTCGTTATTGCATTCGATGAGGGAGAGGATCTTATCGTCGGTGGTGTTGCTCTTGCGTACCAGGGAGCGGGTATAGCGGTAAGTGATGTAGTTCTTGGCTACTTCAAATGCGCCGTGCGCCATAATTTTCTTTTCTACCAAGTCCTGGATCTCCTCGACGGTGGGAGCGCGCCCTAAGGCTTCGCAGGCAATGACCACCGATTCGGTGATCCGGCGGATCTGCAGATCGGTCATCCGATCCGCCTCGGGAACGGATTCGTTGGCTTTGGTAATGGCAATGCGGATCTTCTCTTCGTTGAAGGTCTCTTCTGCGCCGTTTCTTTTAATGATCTTCATAGGTGTCCTTTCTGTATAAAACCCAATATGTTGTGTCTTGATTTTCTGCATAATACATTATATAGGATGCCCGTTTTCTTTGTCAATAGGTAATATGTGACAAAAAAGCGCGGCAAAATTTGCTGCGCTTTGACGGCAACGATGTTATTCTTCGAATAAATGATGTTGTGTCCTTACGGACACAAATACAAAAAATAAAGGACTACCGAAGTAGTCCTTTATTTTTTGGCACCCCAAACCGGAATCGAACCGATATCTAACCCTTAGGAGGGGTTTATTCTATCCGTTGAACTATTGGGGCATTGCGAAAATAATGATAATCCAAAGCGAGGGAAAAGTCAAGCGGATTGACATTTATACAAATTTTTTATATAATTCTTAGTCTAAGGCTTGTATCGTTTTCATACGCTATACAAAGGAGATGAGAACGATGGAAGAATATCATAGAGATTCCCTTCGGGAGCTGCGTCGGATGGCGGAGGAGTACCCGGAACGGCCGAAAGGCTCGAAGTTTGTGACGGTGTTGATCATTCTTTTGTTTTTGGCGGCAGGGGGCTTTTACTTAAAGACCGCGCAGCCGGAGTGGCTGGATCGTTATTTTGATAGTGCGGCGGTGGAGCAGAAGCTGACGGACTGGAAAGAGGAGGTTGCCGCGGTCTTTCGGAATGATACGGACGACGTGCAGGAGACGGTAGACAGCGCCTTGGCGGAGCAGGATGAAAAGGCTTAAAGTTTCGCCGCTTTTGGTGTTGCTGACGGTTTCCTATATGCTGATCGAGGGCTCGTTTGATCCGCTATGGATCTTGGGCTTTTCCCTTTTGCATGAGTTGGGGCATATTGCGGCGATCCGCCTGCTGGGCGGAGAGATCAGTGGTTTCTCCGGAGGCGGACAAGGGTTTGCCCTATCGGTCAACGGACTTTCTTATCAAGGGGAGCTTTGGGCGGCCGCGGCAGGTCCTTTGACCAGTCTTTTGCTGGCGCTGGGATTTGCTTTGGCGGCGTGGGGATTTCAATGGGAGCCGCTTTGGTATTTTGCCTTTGCCAACGGGGCGTTGGCGGTGCTGAATCTTTTACCCATCCTGCCCCTGGATGGAGGGCGGATACTGCGCGCGGTGCTGGCATTGCGCTGTTCGCCGACCCGGCAGAGAGGAGTTTCCCAGGCGGTAGGACTTTTGGTACTTCTGCCCTTGCTGGCAGTTTCTTTTTGGCAGTTTCTCAGCAGCGGATATAATCTCTCGTTGCTGTTTATTTGTATCTATTTGCTTAGTTTGATCGGAGTGAATGAATATGACGTATAAAATGAATGAAATGAAAGACCTTTTGCTGCAGGTGCAAAAGCCGGCGCGTTACGTGGGCGGTGAGATCGGGCAGACGGTCAAGGATCTGGATCAAGTGGACGTCCGGATGGCGTTTTGTTTCCCGGATATCTATGATATCGGGATGTCCCATCTGGGGATGCGGATCCTTTATAGCGCCTTCAATGAGCGGGAGGGGAATTGGTGCGAGCGTGCCTTTCAGCCCTGGCCGGATATGGAGGAGCGGATGCGCGAAGAGGGAATCAAGCTCTTCACCTTGGAGAGCCATACCTCGCTGGATGAGTTTGATCTGGTCGGCTTTACATTACAATACGAAATGTGCTATCCCACGGTGCTGAATATGCTGGACTTAGGCGGAATTCCGCTCTATGCCAAGGAGCGTACCGGCTTGAAGAATATCGTGGTGGGCGGCGGCCCCTGCGCCTATAATCCGGAGCCGCTGGCACCCTTCTTTGATCTTTTCTGCATTGGCGAGGGGGAGGATGCCCTGACGGAATTGGCGGATATGCTGAGAGCGGCGCGCGTCAAGGGGCAAAGCCGGGAGGAATTCCTTTTGGAAATGTCCAAGCTGGAGGGATGGTACGTTCCCTCCTTTTACAAGGTGGACTATCATGAGGACGGCACCATCCATTCCTTCGCGCCTATCCGGGAGGACGTTCCTGCCACCGTCCGCAAGCGGATCGTCAAGGATTTTGACCGCACCTATTATCCCAAGACCCAGATTATCCCCTTTACCGAGGCGGTGCATGATCGGGTGACCGTTGAATTGTTCCGCGGCTGTATCCGGGGTTGCCGGTTCTGCCAGGCCGGAATGCTGTTCCGTCCGGTGCGGTGCAAATCGGCGGAAACGCTGGTGCAGGATGCCTGCACCCTGCTGGAGAATACCGGCTACGAACAGCTTTCTCTCTGCTCCCTTTCCTCCAGTGACTATCCGGAGATCGAAAAGCTGGTGGACGAGCTGATCCGCTATACCGAGCCGCGGAGCATCAATCTTTCGCTGCCCTCGCTGCGGGTGGACAACTTCTCCAAGGAACTGGCTGCCAAGATCACCGGCGTCCGGAAGTCCACCTTTACCTTTGCGCCGGAGGCGGGAAGCCAGCGGATGCGCGACGTCATCAATAAGAACGTGACCGAAGAGGATATCGAGCGTAGCTGCCGGATCGCCTTTGAGAACGGCAATTCTTCGGTCAAGCTTTATTTCATGATGGGTCTGCCTACCGAAACGGACGAGGATCTGGACGCCATTCATTCCATGGCAGATAAGATCATCGGCTATTTCTATGATACCGATAAAGAAAAAAGAAACCGCTTTATCCATATTGCGGTCAGCCTGGCAACCTTTATTCCCAAGCCCTTTACCGCCTTCCAATGGGAGGCGCAGAATAGCGAGGAGGAGGTTCACCGCAAGCAGGATTATCTCTATTCCAAGGTGCGGAAAAAGCAGGTCTCGCTGAGCTATCACGACTGCCGTACCTCCATGTTGGAGGCTATTTTGGCGCGGGGTGACCGCCGCTTGGCGCCGGTTTTGGAATATGTGGCGAAGCACGGCGGTAAGCTGGATGCCTGGACGGAGCATTTTGACTATGAACGCTGGAGTGAAGCCTTTGCCGCCACCGGCGTGGACGGGAATTTCTATTCTTTGCGTAAGCGTGATTTTGAGGAGATCCTGCCCTGGGATTTCATTGATATCGGCGTAACGAAGGAGTTTTTGATCCAAGAGGCCAAGCGTAGCTATGAAGCCAAGACTACGCCCAATTGCAAGGAGGCTTGCGCCGGGTGCGGTGCCAATAAACTGATTGGGAGGAAATGTGATGTTTAAGGATATGCGCGCGCGTTTTTGCAAAAAGGATAGCGCCATCTATTTTTCTCACCTGGATTTGAATCGGGCGGTAATGCGTGCCCTCCGCCGGAGCGGAATACCCTTTTGGAGTACCGGCGGGTTCAGCCCCCATCCGTATTGTATTTTTGCCCAGCCTTTATCCTTGGGTTTTGAAAGCGAGGGGGAACTCTTTGATTTTCGGGTGACGGATGATTTTGATCCGCAAGCGTTGATCGCGGCGTTCCCCGAATCGCTGAAGATACTGGAGGTCTATCCGCCGGAGGACTCCTTTAAGCAGATCGCCTGGGCAGACTATCGGGTAGAACTTCGCACCGATGCGGATGCAGAAATGGTGCAGAAGGCTTTCGAGGGTTCGCTCACCGTGGTGAAAAAGACAAAGCGGAGCGAAAAGGAAGTGGATCTTCGGGATTTCATCCGCTCTATCACAGCGGAAAAAGGGGAGACGGGCGTCGTCCTTTCGGCGTCCATTGCCGCCGGCAACGATCGCTCCCTCAGTCCTAATTATCTGGCAGATGGCTTGAATAACGCCGGAATTTCGGCGGAGATCCGCCGCGTTTGCCGTCTTCGTTTTCTAAAAGAGGACGGAAATCCCATCCGTTAAAAATCTTTTATAAAAACTGCTTGACTTTTTCTTTTAGTCGTTGTATACTATTCAAGCAGTTTGGAGAGATGGCTGAGCTGGTCGAAGGCGCACGATTGGAAATCGTGTAACGGCTTAAACCCGTTCGGGGGTTCGAATCCCCCTCTCTCCGCCATAAAAATGACCACCCCAATTGGGGTGGTTATTTTTATATCGTCGATCGGGGGATCGGACCCTTTTGGGTTCGTTGAGGGAGCCGCAAAGCCGCGATAGGCTTTGCGGACTGCCGTGTCTCGAGCACGGCAATTTTTTCGTATGTTGCCCGGGGCAACCGAAAAAATGCCGAGCGCAGTGCATCCCCCTTTCACCGAGAGTGCATCGTATCCCCCTCATTTCGAAGCAAAGATCTATCGGGGTGGTTATTTGGGTTTCGGACGCTTTTTTATTTTAATTGTAGCAATCTTTAAAATAATGTGTTATAATTAATCAGATATAATTTTAGGAGCAATAGAAATGAAAAAAATATCCAAAATGATTTTAGAATTTGCCGATTCGATCATTATTGCCCTGGTGGCGGTGATGGTGGTGTTTACGTTGGTCTGCCGGGTCTATGTGGTAGATGGGGGGTCCATGAATACCACGCTGATGAATCAGGATCGGTTGCTGGTCTCCAATCTTTTCTATACGCCGGAGCAAGGGGATATCATCTGCTTTTTGGCAGAAAACAATGATAATAAGGTGTTGGTCAAGCGTGTCATTGCCACCGCCGGACAAACGGTGGATATCAACGAGAATTTTCAAGTGATGATCAATGGAAAGGTTTTGGAAGAGCCGTACCTGGATGCCGGGATCTATACCATTCCTAAAAGTTTCCAATTTCCGTATACGGTGCAGGAGGGTGAGGTCTTCTGCTTAGGTGATAATCGGATCAACTCCAAGGATAGCCGTGATTTAGGCGCTATTCCTACGGAATATGTATTGGGTCGCCTCATTCTGCGGCTGGCTCCTCATTTTGGGACGGTGAAATAATGGGTAATCTGCAAATTCAATGGTATCCGGGTCATATGACCAAGACCCGGCGCTATATCGAGAAGAATATCGGGCTGGTCGATCTGGTGATCGAGGTGGCGGACGCGCGCGTGGTCAATAGTAGCCGCAATCCGGATTTCGACCGCCTTTTGGCTAATAAAAAACGGCTGACCGTGCTGACCAAACGGGATCTTGCAGACGAGAAGATCAATAAAACCTGGGAAGCCTATTTCAAGAAGATCGGGCAGCCGGTGCTCTTTTTGAATACCACCACCGGGCAGGGCGTTTCCGACGTATTGCCGATGGTGCGGAGCATCCTTTCGGAGGAACTGGAGCGTGCCAAGGCCAAGGGGATGACCAAGACCATTCGCTTGATGATGTGCGGTGTTCCAAACTCCGGAAAAAGTACGCTGATCAATGCGCTTTGTAAGCGACGGGCGGCGGATGCCCAGGATCGCCCGGGCGTCACCCGGGGCGGTCAATGGTACACCCTGCAAAAAGACGTGGAGCTTTTGGATACGCCGGGCATCCTCTGGAATAAATTTGAAGATATGCAGGTCGGCATCCACTTAGCGCTCACCGGTGCGGTCAGTGATGAAGTGGTAGACCGCGAGGGGCTGGCGTTGGAACTGATCGAGATCCTGCAGGCGAAGTATCCCCATCAGCTGGAGGAGCGGTATAAGCTGCCGGATATCGAGGGCTGGGCGCCCCTGGACGTTTATGAGGAGATCTGCCGCAAACGAGGCTTTTTGCTCCGGGGCAATGATTTTGACTATACCCGATGCGCCGCCGTTTTACTGGATGAATTCCGGGGCGGCAAGATCGGGCGGATCTCGTTGGAGGGACCGGATGCTGGAATTTAAATACGAGCAAAAAGCAAAAGATGCCGGCTTTCGCGCGGTTTGCGGGGTGGATGAAGCCGGACGTGGCTGTCTTTGCGGACCGGTCTGCGCGGCGGCGGTGATCCTGCCGGAGGGCTGGAACCATCCTGCACTAAATGATTCCAAAAAACTTACCCCAAAGAAACGAGAAGAATTATTCTCTATTATTACAGAAAATGCGCTGGCTTACGGCATCGGCTGGGGAAGCGTGGAGGAGATCGACGAGATTAATATCCTGAACGCCGCCATGCTTGCCATGCGCCGTGCCATTAAAGAATTGCCCATCCCTGCAGATTATGCGCTGGTGGATGGCAATATCGCCCGGGATTTTTCCATCCCGGCAGAGCCCATCATTGGGGGAGACGGCGTTTCGCCCTCCATTGCGGCGGCGTCTATTTTGGCGAAGGTCTCCCGTGACCGCTTGTGCGACGAGATGGAGCGTGATTACCCCGGCTATGGAATCGGCAAGCATAAGGGGTATTGCACCAAGGTTCACCGGGAGGCGCTTTTGACCTTGGGGCCGGCGCCTATTCATCGCAAAACCTTTTTAAAGAAAATTTTGGGCGAATAAAATGAAGGTATACGGATTAGGATTAAAGGGAGAGATCGCAGCAGCCAAGTATCTCCGTAAAAAGGGCTATAAAATCTTGGAAAAGAATTTTCAATGCCGTTTTGGAGAACTGGATCTGATCGCTCGGGATAAGGACTGCCTGGTGTTTTGCGAGGTCAAGACCCGGAGCGAGGGTATGATCGCCCTGCCCCAGGAGAGCGTGACCTATGCCAAGCAGCAAAAAATGATCAAAACGGCGCTTTTTTGGTTGCAATCCAAGGAATTGGATCTGCCAATGCGCTTTGATGTAATTGCTGTTACCGCCGAGCAAGGTAAGCTGGCGGTTACGCATCTGGAGAATGTATTGACCCTATGAATATTTATGGCGACCTGCATTGCGATGCCCTTTGGCGGTGTTATGACCGCAGGACGGATCTGGATGATCCCACCTTGCAGACCAAGCGAAATCTTTCTTTTCGTCACCTGCAGACCTATGCAATTTATATTCCCGATGAGGAACCCGATCCCTATCGGTATTTCCGCGCGGTCTACGCCTATGGCGAGGAAGTGATGCGGAAGTATCCGGAGCTGGTGCTCTGCCGAATGGGGGCGGAGATCGATCAGGCTTTTGAAAGCGGAAAGACGCCCTATCTGCTGAGTGTGGAGGGCGGTGGATTTTTCGGAGAGGATCGGGAGAAAAATCGCAGGATCGCTAAAGAATTGAAGCAAAAAGGGATCCTCTTTTTATCCCTTTGTTATAATAAAGGGAACAATCTGGCCGGCGGCGCGCTCAGCAGCGGCGGTCTCACCCCTCTCGGCAGGGAAGTGGCGCTGCTCTTGCGGGAGGAGGGGATCGTATTGGATCTTTCTCATCTCAATTACCGCTCTGCTGATGATCTTCTGGCGCTATTGCCGGATGGCGTGGTGGCCACCCATTCCAATTGCTATGCGCTGGCGGATCATCCCCGAAACCTGACTGACGAACAGATCAAAGCTTTGATCGCGCGAAAAGGGTTGATGGGGATCAATTTTTATCCGCCCTTTTTGACCAATCGCAGCTTTGCCACCATTTCGGATATTCTGTTGCATATCCGCCACGTCTTGAACCTGGGCGGCGAAGAGATTCTGGCATTTGGCAGTGATTTCGACGGAATTGACCGGACGCCCGTTGATCTTCGGGATCTTTCGGAGCTTCCCCGATTGGGAAAACTGCTCAACGATGCGTTTTTATATAGAAATATGAAACGCTTTTTGGATCAAAATTTCAAATAAAAAAGCGCCCGAAGGCGCTCTTTTATCAGGCTTATTTTGCTTTGTAGGTCTTGCAGAAGGTATCGGAGGAGTTATGGCAGTTTTCGCAATTGCTGACTTCGATCTTTTCTGCGGTACACTTGTTGTCGGTGGTGTGGTAATGGCAGTTTTTAACCTTGCAATCCACGCCGGAATTAACAGAATTCATCATTTTTTCGTACACTCCTTTCCGCTAAATAGTATGGACGGAAAGCAATCAATTATCCGTGGAGGAGGTGATTTGTTTTGGCAATTTATGTGTTGGGAGATCCGCATCTTTCCTTTTCGGCGGATAAGCCGATGGATATTTTCGGTTCCTGCTGGCAGGACCATCCGGAAAAGATCAAAAAGGCTTGGAAAAAAATGGTTAAGTCTGAGGATACGGTAATTTTGGCAGGTGATCTTTCCTGGGCGATGTCTTTAAGGGACGCGGAGCCGGATCTTCGATTTTTCCATGACCTACCCGGTCGGAAGATTCTTTTAAAAGGCAATCATGATTATTGGTGGGAGACTGTTTCCAAAATGAATCGCTTCTTTGAGGAGCGGAAATGGGATGATTTTCAAATTTTGTATAATAATTCCATTTCTTGCGAAAATATAGCAGTGTGCGGCACCCGGGGCTGGGAGGCAGAAAGCACCGGCGAGCAAGATCGGAAGATCCTCCAAAGAGAAGTGCAGCGGCTGGAGCTTTCGTTGCAGTCGGCGCCGGCGGATCGGGAGCGGGTGGTCGTCTTGCACTATCCGCCTTTTGATGGAGAGCACGCGCCCTTTGAAGAGCTTTTTAAGAAATACGGCGTCAAGCGATGCTACTACGGGCATATCCACGGCCGGGCGGCAAGAGAGAGCGTTCCTATTGAAAAGGATGGGGTTCTTTATACCTTAATATCTGCTGATGCATTGGATTTTACCCCTCTTTTGATCGCCTCTTCTGCCGGTTCTAAACAAAATCACCAAAAAAAGCCCGGTTTTTGGGCGAAAGTTCTCTCGTATTTCAAAGGTTTGTGTTGACTTTTCCTGCGAGAAATTATAAAATAAGTAGAGTTATGAAGGAAATTCATATGGAGGTAAAAATAGGATGACTGTTAAAGAAGTAAAAAATCTGGAAAAGAGCTTGGTTGAGCTGACCGTAGAAGTCAAGGGCGAGGAATTCAAAGCCGCCGTTGACGCTGCTTTCAAAAAGAATCTTTCCAAGATCACCGTCCCCGGCTTCAGAAAGGGCAAGGCTCCCCGGAAGATCGTGGAGAAGCTCTATGGCGAGGGGATCTTTTTTGAGGATGCTGTCAATGCTCTCTATCCTAAGGCTTATGATGATGCAGTGGCCGAGTCCGGTCTGAAGGTGGTTGCACGCCCCGAGATCGAGATCACTGAGGTAGATGCTGAAGGCTTTACCTTTAAGGCTGTTGTTACCGTGAAGCCCGAGGTGACCGTTAAGGAATATAAGGGTTTAAAAGTAACCAAGACTGTCTATAATGTTACTGAGTCTGAAGTGAAGGCTGAGCTGGAGCGTCTGCAGAAGCAGAACGAGCGTACCGTTGTCGTGGATCGTGAGTCCAAGGATGGCGATACCGTCAATATCAACTTTGACGGCTCTGTGGATGGCGTTCATTTCGATGGCGGCAAGGGCGAGAACTATGATCTGGTTCTGGGCTCCGGCAGCTTTATCCCCGGTTTTGAGCCCCAGCTGGTTGGCAAGAAGGCCGGTGAGGACGTCAAGGTTGAGGTAACCTTCCCCGAAGAGTATCATGCAGAAGAGCTGAAGGGCAAGGCTGCGATCTTTGATTGCCATATCAATGAAGTCAAGGAGATCGAAGCTCCCGCTCTGGACGATGAGTTTGCAAAGGACGTCAGCGAGTTTGATACCCTGGCAGACCTTAAGAAGGACATTAAGAAGAACATCAAGGAGCAGAAGGCTCGCCAGTCTGATAACGAAGTGGATAACGCTTTGATTGACGCACTCTTGGAGAAGACCGAGGTAGAAGTTCCTGCCGCTATGATCGAGCAGAAGGTCGATAATATGTGTGGCGAGTTCGAGCAGCGTCTGGCCGGCTCCGGCTTGGATCTCAAGACCTATCTGCAGTATACCGGCATGGATCTGGAGTCCTTCCGCAAGGGCTTTGAGCCTGATGCTGAGAAGCAGGTCAAGGTTCGCCTGGCTCTGGAGAAGGTCGTCGAGCTGGAAGGCGTCGTTGTTTCCGACGAGGATATCGAGAAGGAATACAAGGATATCGCCGATGCGTACGGCATGCCTGCCGACCAGGTCAAGATGTACCTGCCCAAGGAAGATATTACCATGGATTGCGCAGTTTCCAAGGCTGTTGAACTGATCCGCGCCAATGCGGAGATCACCGAGGAGAAGGCTGCCGCAAAGAAAGCCGCCGCTAAGACCACCGGCGAGAAGAAGCCTGCTGCAAAGAAGACCACTACCAAGAAGGAAGAACCCAAGGCAGAGTAATTGAAGCAAGGAGAATTTCAATGAGCTTAGTACCTACTGTTATTGAGCAGACCGGCCACGGTGAGCGGGCGTATGATATTTATTCCCGGCTCCTAAACGATCGCATTATCATGCTGACCGATGAGGTAAACGATACCACCGCCAGTCTGGTAATTGCCCAGCTGCTGTATCTGGAGGGTCAGGACCCGGATAAGGATATCAGCTTTTATATCAATTCCCCGGGCGGTTCGGTAACAGCAGGGCTGGCAATCTTTGATACGATGCAGTATATTAAGTGTGACGTTTCCACCATCTGCATCGGCATGGCGGCCAGTATGGGTGCGTTCTTGCTGGCGGCCGGTACCAAGGGCAAGCGGTATTGTCTGCCGAATAGCGAAGTGATGATCCATCAGCCGCTGGGCGGCATTATGGGAAGCGCCACCGAGGTGGAGATCCGCTCCCGTAATCTTAAAAAGACCAAGGATAAACTCAATCGTATGCTGGCGGAGTTCACCGGTAAGAGCATCGAGGAGGTCACCCGGGATACCGATCGGGATAACTTCCTTTCTGCCGAGGAAGCCAAGGCCTACGGCCTGGTCGATGAAGTCATTGCCCATAGATAATAGGGTTTTAGTCTAAACCGAAGGAAGGACGGGAATTGAATATTCCCGTCCTTTTTAATCCTTGTGTGAATTAAAGGAGTAGCATCATGTCTGAAAAAAATCATTGCTCATTTTGCGGTCGAAAGTCTAAAGAGGCCAATCTGATCGAGGGAATCGACGGCTTGATTTGTACCGATTGCGTGGAGCTTTGCATGAATATTATGCTGGAAAACGGCTATCAACCCAAGACCGCGCTCCAGCCTCAAAAACCGCAAAAGAAGCAGGATGAGGAGATCCACGTCTATAAGCCGCAGGAGATCAAGCGGTTTCTGGATGAGTACGTTATCGGCCAGGATCGCGCCAAGATCGCCCTTTCCGTGGCGGTGTATAACCATTATAAGCGGATCCTCAACCAGGATAAAGCAAAGGATGGGGTAGAGCTCCAAAAGAGTAATATCTTATTGGTGGGTCCCACCGGTAGCGGTAAGACCTATCTGGCCAAGACGCTGGCAAAGATCTTGAACGTTCCCTTCGCCATCGCCGATGCGACGACCTTGACGGAGGCCGGCTACGTGGGCGAGGACGTGGAGAATATCCTCTTGAAGCTGTTGCAAGCCGCTGATTTTGACGTGGAGCGGGCGCAAAAGGGCATCATCTACGTAGACGAGATTGATAAGATCGCCCGCAAGAGCGAAAACGTCTCCATCACCCGGGACGTGAGCGGCGAGGGCGTTCAGCAGGCGCTTTTGAAGATCGTGGAGGGTACGGTTTCCAACGTACCGCCCCAGGGGGGCAGAAAGCACCCCAACCAGGAGTTTATCCCCATTGATACCAGCAACATTCTCTTCATCTGCGGTGGTTCCTTTGATGGAATTCAAGGGGTCGTCACCAAGCGGATCGGGAAATCCGCGCTGGGCTTTGGTGCGGAGGTGCAGAGTAAGGAAGGTCCCTCTCTCAGCGAGATCTATCAGCAGATCGAAAGCCATGATATTGCCAAGTACGGCGTCATCCCCGAGCTGGTGGGTCGTCTGCCGGTATTGGTGGCTTTGGATGAGCTGGACGAGGCGGCAATGCTGAAGATTTTGACCGAGCCGAAGAATGCCATCGTCAAGCAATATCAAAAACTCTTTGATTTAGATGGTGTAAAATTACACTTTACTAATGACGCCTTAGCGGCCATCGCCGAAAAGACCATCAAGCAAAAGACCGGCGCCCGGGGCTTGCGCGCCATCATTGAGAATTCCATGATGGACGTGATGTATCGGGTCCCCTCGATGGAAAACGTTGAAGAGGTGACGGTGGATCGCGCATTCATTATGGGTGAGGGCGATATTAAAATTAAGAATAAAGCAGGTGAGTGCGATGAGCAGTAATTTTTTCTCGATGCTTTTTCGTATGAAATATATCAACCGCTGGGCGCTGATGCGGAATTCCCGCAATGAGACGCTGACGGAGCATACCCTGGAGGTGGCGGTATTGGCGCACGCGCTGGCCACCCTGGGGAACGAGCGGTGTAATCGGCAGTATGATGCGGATCGCGCGGCAGTACTGGGGCTTTTTCATGATGCCCATGAGATTTTGACCGGTGATATGCCGACACCTGTAAAGTATCAAAACTTTACAATCGAAACCGCCTTCAAAGGGGTGGAAGCATCAGCCAATGAGACCCTTCTTTCCATGCTGCCGGAGGATTTAAGAGATACTTACGCCCCCTTGGTGGAGGAAAAGGACGAAGAACTGAAGCCTTTGGTCAAAGCGGCGGATAAGCTCTCTGCTTTGATCAAATGTATCGAGGAGCGGAAGGCCGGTAATCTGGAATTCCGTATCGCGGAGCAGTCCACCCGGGAATCCTTGGAGCGGATGGCGCTTCCGGAACTCCGGATCTTTTTGGATGAATTCATGCCGGCGTTTGAGCTGACTTTAGACGAAATGAGATAACTTTACAAAAAAATAAGACAGTCTTTCGACTGTCTTATTTTTTTGGTGGGAGTTAACGGGCTCGAACCGCTGACCCTCTGCTTGTAAGACAGACATGAAAAAACGGCTGAATTGGCGTTGTAAAGCCAAAAACGGCGCATTTGAAATCTATTTGTGTGTCATTTGTGTGACAAAATGGACTAAATTACAGCTTTTTTACTCTTTCTGCCCCGGCGTTGAACATTTTTTCTGTTACGTGCTGGTAAATGTTGGCGGTGACGGAAATGTTGGAGTGACCCATGAAATATTGGGCGGTTTTGATATCCACGCCGTTCTCGGCCAGCATAGAACAATAGGTGTGCCGGAGGTAGTACGGGGTGATACTCCGATCCAGAACCGAAGTGTCCGGCAGGATCTTATTGCGGTAGGTCTTGGCGCCCATTTCGAGATCCATGCGATTGAGCAGGGATTGCCAGGCTCTTTTATAATTGGAGCTGGCGAGGAGCCTTCCGGATTGGTCGCCTTTGAAAAGATAACCGGAGCCTTTCTTGGGGAGCTTCTTGAAAAGCTCGTCCGGGATCGGAACGGTACGGTAGCCGCTTTTGGTTTTTGGGCTTTTGATCTCGCCGGTGCGGTCTTCCAGGGCTTTATTGACGGTGACGGTTTTTGCGTCATAGTCAATATCGGCAAAGGTGAGGGCGCGAACCTCTCCGGGTCGGAGTCCGCAGTAGTAAATGAATTGGAAGATCAATCCATGCTTTTGCTGATCGGCGGCGATGAGAAAGATCCTACGTTCTTCCTCGGTCAAGGCGCGGCGCTCTTTTGTTTCGGCATCCGGCAGGAACAGTCTTTTACAAGGGTTCTTCGGAACCAATGCTTCATCCTCTGCCGCATCGAAGAAGGCGGTCAGCTCTCCTTTGAGTTTCAAGAGAAAGCTTTTGCTTTTATCCGATTGGTCATTAAGGAGTTTTTGCAGCATGGGGGTGGTGATGGCAGACAGTTCATAACTGCCAAAGGGTTCCACCAGGTATCGGCGGAGCCGTGCTTCTTTGTCGTGCCGGGCACCTTCACGTAGGGTGGGACGGACGTAGTATTGCATATACCGCCCGAAGAAGTTTGCCACGGTGGCGGTCTTGGCGAAGCGGAAATCATTCTTTGCCAGTTCCATCAGTTTATCCCGGTACTTTTGTTCCAGCTCCTTGGGGGTGGCGGCCGAGACGGTGACCCGGTGTCGCTTTCCATCGTCGGAGGGGAGGTCGATATATTTACGTAGCAGTTTTTGCACGGTAGACATTATTTTCACCTCCTTTCAAATATTTCTTGCAAAACTAAAGGTGATATTGTAAAATATAGATGGGCGGAGCATTGTCCCACGCTTTGCCCTTCATGCCCCTTAGCACCCGATCGAAAGGTCGGGTGCTTTTTTATTTTATGGATTACAGTGCGCGCAGGGGTGGCGGCCGAGTTGCTCGGCGTCCATGCGCATGAGTTGGGTGGCTGTGTGACTGCCGGTGATGGTGCCGCAGAACTGACGGTGGTAGGCATCGCCTTCGGCGGTGATCCAGACGGGATCCTCCGGGAAGACGGTGACGGCGTCCATACTTTGAGCGGGTGGCTCTTCTGCTTGGGGTGTTGCATCGACGACCGGGTCCTGCTCGGCAACGGAATCCGACGACCGGGAGGGTAAAAAGAAAACCCCGGCGGTCAGGATGGTGATGGTAAGTAGGGTGGTGATGAATTTCAGGGCTTTGAGCCGGGGGTAAAAGCGTTGGGCTTTTACTTCTTTTTGGATTGGGGTCTGATCTGTGAAATTGACGGTGTTTAGGTGGCTATACCAAATGTGGGCCTCTTCGTGAAATAAGAGCTCTAATTGATCGTTGGTGCTGAGGTTCTTTCTGATAAAGACGGCCTTGATAACATCGTTATTGACAACAAAACCGGATTCACGCCGGGCGAGATCTTCACAGCCTAATTTAGTGATCAGCTTGGTGATCTGTGAGTCGGTTTCTTCCAATCGGAAGCGGTGGATGCGGAAGCCATGAGATTTAATCACGGCTTCAATGTTTCTTACCTTTCGGAGAGATCGAAAAGCAAAGTACCTCAAATAGAAATTCAACAGTTTCATGGGAAATACCTCCATAAATAAATTTGGTATTTATAGAGTATAACAATTTCCGACAAAAAACTATTACCGTCTTATTTTTAGGCACTAAAAAAGGAAATGATTCCTAAAATTCCACCGATCGTGCCGATGGTGTTACCAATGACTTCGATGGATGATGTAATTCGGTTGGTGCGGTTTTGTTTAATCAATTCGGCAATGTCAATCCCCGTATCGGTGATTTTGTATTGATCGGGAGTAGATAGCGTCATGTGTCCATCTTTCATTTCAATGGACATATCCGGAAGTGCCTCCAAATATTCCTTTTCAACCAAAGATGAAATGATGGTCGGGTCGAACTGCCGTTTGATTTTTGGGAATTCATTTATGTCAATGAATTTTTCTTGATGCTTATAGTAGAAAAGAAGGATCTTCTTTTGTGTCTTACTAACCATGGAAACCTCCGGTGAAACTTGACGTTATTTATAAAATAGTGTATAATATTTTTGGGGTTTCTAACGTTTATTTTGAACTTGAGGAGGGAAAAGCAATGTATACCAAAAAAGAACTGTATTTATTAATTACCTCATCGCTTAATATTGTTGCAATGCTTGTAAACGTTACGTTGTGTGTATTGCGCCTGTGTGGGGTATTCTGCTGATATAGGTTGAATTTTGTGAGTAACCGGAAACGGTTACTCTTTTTTTATTCATCATCAATATTAGCATCAATGGAGGCCAGCTCCTCGTTTGAGGCGTTGGTCTTTATTTTGTTATTGCTGCCGGTAAAGGCTGCAACCTGAGCGGGGGAGTCCTGGTGAACCATACGGAGGGCAGGGCCGCCAAAAGCTAATAATTCCGCATCTTTTTGAGATTGTGGCAAAGGAAAGGCTCGTGCATTCATAACGATAAGTGATTGGCTGCCTTCGTTTTTTCGAACAGATATAATAGTTGGAGGGAGTTTGATATATTCAATTCTATACCATGATGTACTCCACACAGGGTGCTTTGGTACTTCTTTTTCATAGATATAGGCATAGGCTTCAAATAAATCGTAAATCGTAAACGACTCTTTGCAGTTAAAGAAAATTTTATCGTGAATAGCGGCATTTTTCATGAAAGTTGCTTGAGCTTGACCGATGAATATCATTCCGTTTTGGTATAACTCAATGAAATATCTATAAACTTCATAATTTTCGCCATGTGCTGCCATAGCAAAATCGAATACGTTGATTTTTTTGTCTGCTTGGTCATTGCCAAGTAAATAGTCAACGCTTACATTGAAATAATTTGCTATAGCAATTTTTATATCGTCACTTGGAACACGCTTGCCGGTTTCGTATTGCGATAGAGTGGAATTTGCAATATTCAGTTTTTTCGATAACTCTATTTGATCCATCCCGTGGGCTTCGCGTAATAGTTTAAGCCTGTGACCGAGTACAGATGCCATTTATTAAACACCAACCTTTCTCAATTTGAGAAAATTATATCATATAATTTGCGCTTTGAAAATATAATTTCACAAAAAGACAAACTTTTGCTTGACAACAGTTGGTTTTGGGTATATAATGCAGTTGAGATTTGCTAAGTGTGAAATCAAGAGGGGGGTGATATAATGGCTAAAAATTCATTGGAAACACTTCGGCGTAAAAAAGGTTTTTCTCAACAAGGGATGGCCAATAGGGTGGGAATCGCAACATCTACTTATTGTCAGTATGAAACTGGGTCACGAAATGTACCCGCTGAAATTGCTCAAAAGATCAGCGAAATTTTAGAAGTAGAAGTAACTCAAATTTTTTTACCAAACAAATTCACAGTTAGCAAAACGTGATTTTGTAAAGAAAAGAGGTGAATTTCAATGGTCGGGTGTAAAGATTTGAAAAAAATGTTGAAAGAAAAAGGCATTTCCTATAGAAAATTGAGCACTGCTACTGGAATTCCTTTGACAACGTTAAATATGAAAATCCAAAAGAGGTATGCGTTTACTGTTGATGAAATGCTTTTAATTTGTGAGGCGCTGGATGCAGATCCAAGGAAGGAACTATATCGGTTTACCCAAAAAAAATAATATCCGCAGTTGCGTTGCGGATATTATTTTCCAAATTTTGTTTACCTGAAACTTGCTGCAGTCGTTGAAAACAATCGTTACCCATTTTAGGGCCGATCGCTGTCACACGCAAATTCAAAGATGGTTGCGACTCCACCATTAGTAAGCAGGGCGTTTCCGTCTTTTCATCGACGCAGATTACGCAACAACCTGCTTCTTTGCAAGCCGCCTCACTTGGGCTGTTTTGGATCAGCCGTAAGGTTGCCACGCATCAGCATTTACATTCAGGAACAGGCAAGGTCAAAAGTTTGGTCAAGGCGACCACGCTCCTTTCTTGCCTAATGGCATTTATATTGTAGCCGATTTTGGGCACAAAGTCAACAAAAAAGAAGGTGAGAAAAGCAATGAGTATTTCCGAAAATATTAGAACAATCCGCAAGGAAAGCGGTATGTCACAAGCTGAGGTTGGTGCCAAATTGGGCATCACTGGTTCTATGATCAATCAGATCGAGCGAGGTACCAAGACGCCTTCGCTGGCGTTAAGCAAGGAACTGGCAGACATCTTTGGGTGCAAAGTGGAGGATTTTTTGAAATGACGAGAAAAGAAAGCGGTCCCTGTATCTATGCGATAAGATGTAAAAATACAGGGAAACTATTCATTTGCGGAAGCGTTAATCCGGAACAAGCAATAACAAGCTTTTTTATGGATTTGAAAAGGGGTCGTAAGATGTGGGTGGTAGATGGACGCAGAGTGAATTCGCCAATACAAGATGATTATAACAAATTCGGAGAAGATGCGTTCGAAGTATACATTTTGGAAGAAAAAATGTTCGATTCGGCGATGCGTAGAGAAAGAAAAAAACACTGGATTAATGAATATAAAGCAAACGATCCTCGATTTGGATACAATGAGACAAAATTTGAGAAAAAACTGGCAGTGAGTTTTGTCTGTGGATTGCCACCTAAAAAGTGTGAAAATATGGAATGGAGGTCATCAAATGTTGAGGATGCTGAATAAGAAAAAGGCAACAGAATTGTCCATATGTGCGGTGTGCTGCGATAATTACCACAATTGTAGATATGGACAGTATTATGAATGGAGTTCATGTGAAGGTTGCAAGATTGAAATTGAAGATATTCTTGCGGCTATTGAGCGGGGGGATCTAAAAATCCGCCGGTCTATTATCCGTAAGGTAAAGCGTGGACACCGAAAATGGTATAAAAAAAATCTCAGCCCGGACAGTGTGGGCTGAGATGGGTGGTTTACAGCATTGGTACTGCGTAAACCTTTTCAGGAGCGCCGGGGGCTTTTGCGTATTCAATGTGGCCGGCTTTCCTTATGCGGTCGCAGATAATGGGGATCTCTGCTTGGGGAATTTCGAGATCCTTTGCGACCCTGTAGATGTCAACAGGTTTCTTTTTGAGATCATATTTACGCTTGATCTCAAAAAGAACCTTTTGATCACGTTCATTCATGGGCTTGGCTCCTTTCTTTTGATTTCAAAGATCTTTGTGAATATATTTTAGCATATGTTTATATATTTGCAAGGAAAAATATTTGTTAACTATAGTAACATTGCAAAAGTAAACATTTTAATTGAAAATTCAGACCATTTAGACCGTTTAGACCATTTTGGAAATGTTTTTGAATTTTTGAGTTTTGAAAAGATGATTGCTTTTGCAATGTTGAAAGGAGGTGCTGGAATGGATAGAGAGAAACTGGAATGTCACGCATCTGTAATTCGAGGACTGTTGAGTTATCACGATCGCATGACGAATCCGATGAAGGCGATAAACGAAAACCCCTCTATAAACCTCGGAATTGACGTTTATAGAGAGGCGTTAGTTTATTCGTTAGAGCTGATCGAAGAGAAGCTAAAAGGTTGACTCTTTCTTGTGCTCATATTTATCGTATATCTGTTTGTGGCAGTTTTTGCAGGTTTCACTACCGGTTACCTGATCGTCGCAACCGTTTGGAAAAAAGTGTTCTTCATTTGTGTACACATAGAACGGTTTCTTACAATTGTATAAAGGACAAAGAATTTCAATTTTAAAGTAACGCATATTCTCTCCTTTTTACTTTTTGGCGAGGATGTGTAGGAGCATGGATCCGGAACAAACAAACCATAAAATGAGAGCGCTGAGCTTCCCCCATTCGTTTGTTGCTGAGAGTGTTCCGACGAGCAATAGGGCAAGGAATGTGAACAGCAATCCAAGCACGATTCCGATTAGATGGACAAGTAGCCGTTCAAATTCGTGATTCTTTATTGGAAGATGGATGTGTTTTGCGGTCAATAAGAAGAAAAAGACGATGATAATCAAAAAGGCATTTGTAAATACGCCGAGTGTTTCAAGCGCGTGGAGGATAAGTTCGGAAAGATTAACGTTAGGTTCGGTTGGCATTTCGGTTCTCCTTTTTTGTTTTTAAATAGAATAACACAAAAGGAAGAAAAAGGCAAGGAGGTACATCATGCGGGGAGTAAAACCTACAAGAAGACAAAAGATGCTGATCAAGGAATGGCGGTTGAATCCTGCCAACTGGCTGGTGGTACGAGAGACGGCGGAGGAGCTGGTGATCGTCCATCGGTTGAGCGAGCAGCAGAAAAGGATCCCGAAGGATTAAGGGGGTCAAGGGCATGAAAAAAGAAAAAGTAATCATTACCTATGGGATGATCAAGCGAACCGGGAAAGAGGATCGAGGGCAGATCGCTCTGGTACTTCCGGATCGGTCGGTCTATCGGATCGTGAAGCAGGAGACCACCAAGGAGGAGCTTTGGCTCTATTGCCTGGTGGACATCCTGGCGAAGCTGCAGGGGTATGAAAAGGGCAAATACATAACTTTGGAGGTGGACAGTTCATGAGGGGCAGAAATTTAGGGACGTTATGGGATCTCTTTGGTGGGAAGTATTTAACGACCCGTCGGGCGATCAGTGATATTTTAGGACTTGGGCGCGAACACGTGTCGGCATTGGTCGCCGGGATTGAGGTTTTCTCTCTGGGTGAGCGGGAATACTATCGAACAATGGACGTCATCGACGTCGTTGAAAATAATTTTGTAAAAGGAGCATGAAAAAATGGACATGAATGCAAAGCACTTGATGGCACGCGGCAAAGCCGCCCACGGATGGGTGGAGGGATATTTCCTTCCGCAGCATCCGCTGATCGACAGCGAGGGACCGATGATCTACACCTTCCCGGAGGGACAGCCGGGGGCGGTGAGCTATGTGGTGGATCCCGAAACGGTCTGCGCCTGCAGCGGCTTGACGGATATGACGGGGCGGCTCATTTATGAGCAGGATATTCTTTTGGATCCGGAGCGCAAGGTCGGCGGAATCGTAGAGTACTCTGAGGAGGACGGAATGTTCGCTCTCCTCATGAGGGACGGTACTCTCAAAAACTTCGGCGATACCTTGGCGGAAAACTATGAGATCGAGGGGAACGGGATCGACAACCCGGACTATCTCAATTTTATTTGAGCGTCGGCAGGGTACGCCGGACGTGCACCGTCAGAATGTCGATAAACTCCGTGACGGTGGGCGGCGCTTGAAGAGGATAGCCGGCTATTTCAATAAGGCGCTTGGGGCACATATGCCAGGTGCGATAGATCAGCGTGCGGATATTGCGCTCGATCGTATCGATTCTGCACCCGTGGAGCCGGGCGACGGGGTTGTAAATCTCCTTCGTCACGTTGAGCAGCCGGCTTTCGTCCTCTAAGGCAAGGGCGATGGCGTCGGTCAGAAGAAAGTAGCCGACGTAGTTGGCGGAAATGCCAAGGCGGTGAAGCTGTTCTTGAATAATTGGTTTCATAAACATTCCTCCTTTTTTGAGTTCAGTATATGGCGAAAAATGGCGGAATTTGAAAAAACGACGCGATGGAGCGTCAAACGACGGAGAAAGTAATGAAGCGGCTAAAAAAGAAAGGGGCAATTAAAATGACGAATGTCTATATTCTGAAAAAAGAAACTGAAAGGCGCATGGAGTTGCGCAAGGGACTGCGGACGGTAGTACATATCGGCTTTCGGATCGGGATCGTCGTGGCGGCGGTGTTGCTGCTGGGCGTATGGGCCGGCATGGAGTTCGGTCCGATCATGCTGGGGCGGCGGTTGCTGATGAGCGCCATGCTGATCGTGATGCTCTGCGCATCAGCGCTGGGAGCGGAGCTGACCTACGTGGCGTTGCCTTGGGATGGAGGTGAAGAGGATGAGTAATCTGGACATCGTTCTCGCCGAGATCGAAAAGCAACAGCAGGGCAAGGAGAATACCGCGCCTTGGATGGTAGGTGAGCAGCTGAAGGAGATTGCGCGCCGGGAGCCGGTCAGCGCCGAGCTGCTGGCAAAGGATCTGGCGGTCTCCGGCATGGGGATCGCGGATGCGGAGAAGAAGATCAAGGCGTACGCAGACAAGCATAAGAAGGGATCCTGCGCCGTGGTACCGCCCAACGTGGCGGAGGATATTCTCCGGGAATTTTACGGGCTGCCGAAGGGCGGCGCGCCGGCGGAGGAAGCAAAGCCCGGCGTGCTGGATCTGGCGGATTTCTTATAAGGGGTGAGTGGGCATGGAAAATGGGACAGTCAATTGGGCAGAAAAATTGCCTATAGAACCGCCGGAGTCGCTTTGGGAGTATGAACCCTTAAAAAAGGCTCTTTCAAAGGACGCTATCGTATTTAAGAGCGCTTGGGTATATGAGCCTTTAACTGAACGAAAGGTGCAAATGGCAGAGTGTCATTGTACTGCCTGCGGAGAGACTTACTATCTTGATTATATCAGAGGGGCAACCTGCTCCGGGATGGATAAGAGAGGGATTCGATTGCCGGAGGGTGAGGTTTTTTATTCCTGTAATTCTTGTAAATGTCCAGAGTGCGGAGCGTCTGTGCAGGTGCTGCACACATCCAAGTTCGGCTCATCGGCGACGCATTGCTTGGCACATATTCATTCATTAACCTATCATCAGGTGGAAGGCCATTTTGCAATCTGTACGTGGTATATCACGCGTTGGACCGATAAATACGGAAACACCTTTGTGAAAGCGCTTCCTTATGAAGCATATCTCGTCGTCGGTCGGAAGATGATCAAGGCGGCAGGGTATAAAAAGAACTATTTTTCCACTACGCAGCTGCATCACTGGGAGCAACGTGCAAGATGCGAGGATAAGTGGAGAGCAAACGAGAGGCTGCCGATTCCACCTTTTAGCAAAAAGCTTCTCTTGGGTACTGAGGTAGAAAATTCCAAACTGGATCTATATCTAAAAAAGCACCCAGGAGGATACCCTGTCAGTTATTTGCAGGTGTACCTAAAACATCGGAACGTTGAGAACCTGATGACCAGAGGACTGGATAAGCTGGTGAATGAGCTCATCCAAGACTGCGCAGGGCACGGAAGTTATTATAACACTCGGGGTGTCAATAAGGATCTTAAGGACATCGATTGGAAGAAGGCTCGTCCTGCGGAGATGCTCCATATGACGGGGCAGGAATTGCAAACGTTCATCGAAATGGGGCAAAAAGCGGAGGATCTCGGTAAGTGGATCTGTTGCAAGGCGAAGGGAGTCTCCATTCATATTAAGGAACTTGAAAGTATACGTCGCTTCAGTCTGTGGGATTTGGATTGTATTTTTGAATATAGTACGGACCTTATGAAGGTGGTGCGGTATTTGGAGCGACAAAGGCGAAAATATCCGAAGGATCACGTCGGAGCCGTGGCGTGGAGGGATTATATTCAAACGTCGAAGCGCCTTGGAGAAGAGTGTGACTATTTTCCGCAACGGCTGCAGACCGCTCACGATCAAGCGGCTAAGACATTCGAATTGCAGAAATCGGCTATAAAGAAAAAGAAGATGAAAGAGCGCTTCGGCGTGTTGATGGCTTATGCCTATGAGTCGGATGGACTTTTGATCCGGCCTGCCAAGACTGTGACAGAGTTTCGGACGGAAGGGGCAAAGCTGGAGCACTGCGTGGCCGGTTACAGTGAACGCCACGCATATGGCGGGACTGCTATCTTCTTTATTCGAAAAGCGGAAGCGCCGGAGGTTCCATTTTATACGTTGGAGCTGGATGAGAAGAATCTGACCGTCCGGCAAAACCGGGGGTTGCGAAATTGCGACCGTACCCCGGAGGTGAAAAGGTTTGAAGAAAAATGGTTGAACCATCTTAAAGAATTGAAAAAGAAGGAGAAAAAAGGGCATGGAAAATCAAAACAGCATGGAGCTGCGGCAGGAGCCGCGTGATATTGAGACGGTGACCGGGGAGATCCGGACGCTGGTACATCAGGCGCAGACGATGGCGTTGGTTTATGCCATCGAGATCGGGCGCCGGCTTTACGAGGCAAAGAGTCTTTTAAAGCACGGCGAGTGGGGAACCTGGCTTTCGGAAAAGGTGGAGTTTTCCCAGAGTACCGCCAACAATATGATGAAGATCTTCGACGAGTACGGCAGTCAGCAGATCACCCTTTTCGGGGCGGTGGCAAATTCCCAAACGCTTGGGAATTTGCCGTACACCAAGGCTTTGAAGCTCCTTGCTTTGCCGGCTGATGAGCGGGAGGAGTTCGTGGAAAACCACGACATCGAGGGGATGTCTACCCGTGAGATGGACAAGCTTATCAAGGCGAAGAAGGACGCCGAGGAACGGGCTGAAAAGGCGGTAATGCAATCCGAGGAGATCAAGCGCGAGTTAGAGGAGCTCCGGGCGGCGATGGATGCCAAGCAGGCGGCGGTCGATGAGGCTGCCGATCGGGAGCAGGCGCTCCGGGATCAGCTTGCAGATGCGAAAAAGGAACAGGCTGCCGCCGAGGAGGCTTTGGCGCAGACCAAGGAAAATACCGAGGTCCCGGAGTCAGTGATGAAAAAGGTCAAAGCGGAGGCTAAAAAAGAGGCGGCAGAGGCTCAAAAGAAAGCCGCCGAGAAGTTGGCCGCCGAGACTGAAAAGAAGCTTTCTGCTGCGGAATCGCAGCGTAAGGCTGCGGAAGCAGAGGCGGCAGAGGCACGTGCACGTGTGGATCGCCTGGAAAAGGAATTGAAAACGGCATCTCCGGAGGTCGCCACCTTTAAGGTTTATTTTGAGGAGGTGCAGGACGTCCTTCGCAAGTGTGAGCTTGCCATCGATAAGGTGCAGGATGAAGAGCTGCGAAAGAAGTTTAAGGAAGCGATGAAAGCGGCTTGTAAGCGGTTTGTGGGGTGACGGTATGGGAGATAAGGTGTTTTTACAACGGAGCCATGATGTTATCAAATTGGAAGAATTGGATCTATGGTATGCACTTAGAAAAAGTGCTGCATCTTATAACGGGATGCTTGCGGTCGAGATGCTCAATATAGCGATGATTCATTTTTCGTATGGTGCGATAGAGTGGGCGGTTGTCCACTTGATTTTTGCGACTATCATTGCCGTAAGTTGTATTCGCTGTGTGATATGGGCGAAGCGCGCAAAGAGATTGGTTAAGCACGTGGAAGAGGGATTGAAAAAGAAGGAGGATCAGAACAATGCCGAGGATACATGAAATTAAATGCTTGCCGAAATATTTTGAAGAAACTGCGAAGGGTACGAAGGGATTCGAGATCAGAAAGAATGACCGGGACTATCAGGTGGGAGATCTTCTTGCCATGAATGAGTATGACGGTCAAAAATATACCGGCCGGGCGATGTTTTTGAGGGTTGATTTTATGATGAATCCAAACGATGTTATGACCTGTGGTTCGGGATACGTTGTGATGGGGGTACATCCGGTACCGGTTCTTAATATGGAAAAGACTATTCCATCGGACTGGATCTTGGGGAACGATGTGGAGAATGACTATGTTTCTTAAAATCATTGGTTGGATCATGCTCTTCGTGGCGGCGGTGGTTGTGGTGGTCTGTATCATTGGATTTTTGATCGGGCTTGCGGAGGTGATCCGCTATGAAGCGCGGCATGGAAGGAGAAGGTAATGGACTTTTTTGAATTGAAGGCGGCGATGGTCGCAAAGGAGCCGGTGATGGTGCGGATCCCACAGCCGACTTATACGCGCGTGTTAGTGGGGCGCGTAGTTGGAGTGAGGCACGCGCTGGATCAAGATGACCGAGAGATCATGCAGGCGGAGATCATGCCGCGCGGAACCAATAGTGTGGAAATCGTGGCGGCCGCCAAGGTGGAGCGCGTATGGGAGGGGGCGCCGGTCGGTGGATGAGCTTCGGGAATACGTGGTGTCCCTTTTTTGGGGCTGTAAAAATCCGGTGAAGCAGGTTGATCTGATCTGCGAGCTGACGGGCCGGCGGAAGAAAATCGTGCTTGAGATCCTGCGCGAAGCCGGACGGGTACCGCCGGATTGCAACGAGAAGAATTATAAAAAGGTGCTCCGCCGGAAGAAAGAGACTGTGATCAGCGATGAGCTGCGGCATTATATCATTGGGAGTTCAACGTGGGCGAAGGAGATTGCGCGGCGATATGAAATTCCGCTTGAGACGGTGCTGAAAATTCGCGCTGAGGCGTATGAGAAAGTAGGTGGAAAATATCGTTATGGGGGCAGAACGATTGAAGAGTATCAAGAGGGGTGTGCTTGCCATGAAAAGGATGCTCCGGGAGATCGAGACCGAGCTGGAGCGTGAGATCGCGGCGGCGTCCCGGGGAGAGTGTCGGGACGACCAGGCGGAGAAGATCCTGGAGATCAGCCGGGTGGTGATCGGACGGTTAAACGCTATGACCGGAAAGAACTTCCGCCCGGAGACGGAGAGCACCCTCTATCTGATCCGTCAAAAGATCGAGGATGGCCATACCCAAGAAGAGCTCCTCTTTACGGTGGATGAGATGTGTGCCCGTTGGCGCGGCGACAATGAACGTCAGCTGTGGCTCCGGCCGGAGACGCTTTTTGGGCAGCATTTTGAAAGTTATTTGGAAGAGACACTAAGTGTACTACGAGAAAATGAGACCTTGCGAAAGCTTCGCTATGGTAATAGTTTGAATGGAGGAATTTTGAATGATGAGTCCTTGTGAGTTTTGCGGTCAGGTTGTGGAGCATGATTCTGATCGGGAGCCGTGGGAAGTTTGTCAATGCCGTGAGGCTACCGAGCGGCGTAAGCAGGGCGAGGCTATTGAGCAGGCCTTTGACGGTGTGGAGCGGATCTTCGGAGAAGAGTGCACGGAGATCGGTTTTGTGCCGGTGGACGAGACCACCATGGCGGTGATCAAGCGACTGGTCGAGGACGTGGGACGGGATCGGGTGCGCAGCATCTCGGTTCGGTTGATCAACGGCGAGTCGGTTAATATCAAGATGGACGGGACAGAGGTTCGGATCGTCCGAAAACAGCAGAAAAAAGCAGAGGTTTAAAGTTAAAAATCCTCCCGGCGAGAGTGCCGGGAGGATTTTAGGGCATTTTGGGGAACCGGAGAAAACGGAGGAAGCGTGATGCGTGATAATGAAAAAAACATTCACAAGATGGGTGCTATTTTGCAGGCTAAAAAGGCTCCGGAGGGAGAGGTGAAGGGCGCTTATGAAAATAGTGGATTTTCTTCTGGCCGGTGCGCTGCGGAAGTGACGAAGCGTGACGAAAAGAAGGGCTTAACTGAAAGTGACGTCCTCAGAGCCTTGTATCAAAAGAGGAATCGGGATCCGGTAGTATTGGGAGGTAAAGGATGCAGGTTAAGGTAAGAACGTTTTCGGGTGTTGTTTGCGAGCAGGAGGTTTTTACGATGAGCGGGCGTGGAGCTTCCGGTATCGTCAGGGAGCCGCGGATACGGTTTCAAAATGAAGAAGAGCGTGCGGCGCATCGGAATGAGATCTCTCGGCGGCGAAATGCCAGGATGATCAATGAGAATTTTTGCGCCGGGGATCTATACTGCACCTTTACCTTCGATGATGATAACGAGGTCCATTATTGGTCTGATGCGCGCCGGATCCGGGATAACTTTGTGCGGCGCCTTCAATATAAGTATCCAAATGCCGTGATTTATGTGGTAATGGGGCGCGGAAAGAATACATATCGGATTCACTTCCATGCCGTTATCAAGGGAATCGATGAGGCGTACATCGTGAAGCAATGGTGGTACGGTTCGGTGAAGGAGATCAGACCGTTACGGGAGCACAATACATATAACGGCGTGGATCACGGGCAGGACTTCACTGGTCTGGCTAATTACCTATTTAACCATTGGACTCCCGAGCAGGGAGGACACCGATGGAAGATGACCCGTAATGCCCGAAAACCGGAGCGAGAGGCGCCGACGGAAGTCCGTCGAGCCTATTCAGAGGACAAGCCACCAAGGGCTCCAAAGGGATATAAACTGGTAGAAACGCAATCTACGAAGTATGGATACTTCTATTTTAAATATGTAAAAGAGCCGCCGAAACGGCAGCGAAAACGAGCTGACAGAGGTTCAGCTTGAAACGCCTTGTAAATGTGTAACGTTTCAAGACGAAGTAACTTTAAAAAGAGAGAGGAGAGGTTACGGCTTGGCTGTTCCAAAAAACAAATCAAGTCCCGTCCGGTTGATATGCAAACGCCGTCAGGCGCCCGAGATGGATCTTGGTCATAGGAGATGGTTTGGGATGAGATGGATCTTCCGAACCAAAAGAGGCTCACCGAGGGTGAGCCTTGACGTGTTTTGTTTGGTTTTGTTAAGGTGCTTTGCGTAGGGGCGCAGGCGATATTTTATGCGCGTGGGCAGGAACATTAGACAGGGACGGAGAGGATGGATTAACAGATGGAGCGGTTTCGGTATAAATACGGCTTAAAGGTGCCGTATCATCGGCAGGGGTACATCTATTTTGTGTCCCGGAGTTATAAGAACCTGCCGGGAGCAAAGCGCGCGCGGATCGAGGCGCATTGCAGAAGTGTGGGCGGCGCGTATTGGAAGGCGCTTTTTGATTTTGTGACGAAGGATCTGGGGAGTGTGGCGATCTGTAATCGGCATTACATATCAAGTTCTACCCTGGAACGGATAGTCAAGAGATATTACGAGGAATTTCCCGGGGATATATGAAAAGAGCATCGCGTGAAGCGGTGCCTTTTTTCTTTGTCAAGCGGTTTTTAAATGTTGACGGTTAGGAACGATTTTTTTCTGTTATCGTTGATAGAGAAAAGGAGGTGAGCGGATGGATCAAGAGACGCTGAGCGCCCTTAGAAAGGCACTGAAAGGAAAAAGAGCGCGGTTTTGCGAGGAATACGTCATAGATGGGAACGGTACCGACGCGGTGATCCGTGCCGGCATTACCGAGAACCGGGCAAGCGCGGCGGCGCTGGCCAGCCGCTACCTTTTAGAACCTGCGGTTCGGGCATACCGGGATGGTTTGATCGAAGCGGCCGCCGAGGCGGTCAACGTCAATCGGGACAGCCTGATCGTCAAAAGCGAGCGGATCTATCAGAGGTGTATGGAAAAGGATGATGCAAAGGGTGCTGTCAAGGCGGCGGAGCTGCAGGCGAAGCTGACCGGGAACCTAACGGAGAAGCGAGAGGTCGATACCGGCAATGGATTTGAGATCATCGTTCAGCGAAAGGGTGAGCGGGATGCAGATCCATCTTGAATATACGGAGCGCCAGGAGGCATTTTTAAACGCCACGGCGGATGAAGTGCTTTACGGCGGCGCCGCAGGTGGTGGAAAGTCTTACGGACAGTTTTTAGATACGGTAATTTATGCCGGAAAGTATCCGGGAAGTAAACAGATCATTTTCCGCCGCACCTATCCAGAATTGGAAATGAGTATCATCCGCACCTTTTTGGAGGTGCTGCCGAAGGAGTTCTTCAAATACAACGCTTCCAAGCACGTGGGGAAGTTTCCAAACGGGTCGGTGGTGGACTTTGGATATATCGACAAGGAGGCGGACGTTTACCGCTATCAGTCGGCGGAATTTGACGTCATTCGTTTTGACGAGCTGACCCATTTTACGGAGTATATGTATCTTTATATGATCTCCCGATTGCGCGGCGTTAAGCCTTATCCGCGCAGCGTGAAGAGCTCCACCAACCCCGGAGGTGTGGGGCATATGTGGGTGAAGGAACGATTTATTGATCCGGCGCCGGAAAATACCGTCTTTGATTGCTACAACAAGGAGGGTGTTTTCACCGGCAGACGGGTCTTTCTTCCGGCGAAGATACAAGATAACGATTTTTTGATGGAGAATGACCCGGAATACATCCGCAATCTGGAGAGCATGAATGAGCGGGACAAGAAGGCGCTGCTCTACGGGGAGTGGGATCTCTTTGACGGGCAGTTCTTTGATAATTTTAAGCAGGACGTTCACGTTGTTCCGCCGCTTTTTCAAAAAGACAAAATCCCAAACGATTGGGAATTTTACGTCACCATGGACTATGGCATGGATATGCTGGCGGCCTACGTGGTGGGCGTGGCGCCGGGAAACAAATTCTACGTGGTGGAGGAGTTTTACGACGGCAATCAGCATCCGGACGGCAACCATAAGGGGTTGATCGTATCGGAGGCGGCCGCGTCCATCAAGAAGCTTCGGGAAGGGTACCCGATCCGTCGGCATTTTGCACCGCCGGATCTATGGTCGAAATCCAAGGAGACCGGCAAGAGTATTGCCGAGCTTTTCTATGAGAACGGCGTGCCGCTTTTTCGGGTAGATAACAGCCGGGTGAACGGCTGGATGGTCTTGAAGGAAATGCTTCAGCCCAAGACGGACGAGCAGGGGGCGACGGTGGCGGATCTGCGGATCTTCAGCAACTGCCGTCATTTGATCCGGACGCTGCCTGCGGTGGCGGTGGACGATCATAACCCCAACGACGTGGCCAAGGAGCCGCACGAGCTGACCCATGCGCCGGACGCCATCCGCTATTTCTTCGCCGGACGGCCGAGCGGAAAGAAGATGCCGGCGCCGAAGCCGCATTATGATTTTGAATTTCAGAAACCGAAGCCCGATGCCGGAGGCAAAGGGACAAAAAATAAGCCGATTTAGGAGTGTGTACGATGGAAATTATTATAATCTTTTGCCTGGTGTTGATCATCATGCTTTTGGCATTGATTGCCGGTGAACTTCTGCGAAGCGTGGAGCGGCGCAGCTTCCGGGAGCAGAGGGAGGAGCGCAAGCTTGCGGAAGAAAAGAGAACGGAGCAGCGCGCCAAAAGCAAGGAGCAGCTCCGCCAGGATGCACTGATGAGGGAGGTGGAAAAGTACAATGGAGACGTATAAGCAGGAAGCGACGGAGCTCTGGCAGAAGTATCAGAAGGCTTTGGATCAGGGACGCCTTTCCGGCCGTTTCACCGATGCGGAGAAGTGCTGGCGGTTTTACGAGGGCGATCAATGGGCCGGCATCAAAAATTCAGACGGAAAACTGCCGTTTTATAACATTATCCGCCCGGTTGTGAACTATAAAAAGGCGCGTATCGCCATGAATGCAAAGACCATCACCTTTTCTCTGGATGAGCAGGATCCTGCCGGCGTGATGGACGCCATCAATGAGCAGATGAAAAAAGCCTGGGAATTCGGGAAGATGGATGATCGGTGCTGGGAGATGGTGGAGACGGCCATGGTGGACGGCGACGCCTTCCTCTATTTTCCGCACGGCAGTATTTTCGCACAGGAAGAGAAGCTTTGCCGGTGCACGGATCGGCGGATGTTTGCACAGATCCGGGACGGCTGTAACGTCTTTTTGGGAAACGAAGAGGAGCCGGAGCTTCAGAACCAGCCCTACATCATTTTGAAGGAGCGCAAGCTCTTAGAGCAGGTTCGTAGCGAAGCAAAGAAAAACGGGATCCCGGAGGATGACATCAACAATATCCTTTCGGACGAACGAAGCGAAGCGGACATCAGTACGAACGATGCCATCAAGTCGGCGCGGTCGGAACAGTACGTAACCAGCATTATTTATCTGGAGCGAACCCCGGAGGGGATCCGCTTTTGCCGGTTGGTGAAGGATCTGATCTACCAGCCGTTCCAGGTGATCAACGGGCTTCAGTATTATCCCTTGGTCTCTTATACCGTCAATCGGCAGAAGGGAACGGCCAGAGGGATCGGCGAAGTGCTGCCGATGATCCCGAACCAGATCGAGATCAATCGCACCTTGGTGCGTCGGAGCGAGACCGTAAAGCGGTTGGCGTATCCCAAACTGATCTATAATAGCAGCTTTATTGCCAATGCCGGAGATCTTGACGTGGTGGGCGCTTCTATTGAGGTCAAGGATGATATGAATGTTGACGACGTACGGAAGCGCGTCGGGTATTTAGAGCCGGGACCCATAAGCGGGGATGCCACAAATCTGGAAAATGAGCTGATCAGCATTACCAAGGAGCTTGCCGGCGCCGGTGATGCGGCACTCGGTAATATCAATCCGGAGCAGGCGAGCGGCGCGGCGATCACCGCGGTGCAGGATCAGGCAGATGTGCCCCTTAACCGGGAGATCTCGGCATTTTATCAGATGGTAGAGGATATTGCTATCCTTTGGTATCACCTGATTATTGCCTATAATCCGACCGCGTATCAAGGAAAAAACGAGAAGGTGGCGCGCGCGGCTTTGGAGAAGATCTGCCCGAAGATGGAGATCAATATCTCCTCTACCATTCCGGATACGGTGACGGCTCGGGTGAATACAGCCTATAGTTTGCTGAGCGCCGGCTATATCACCTTTGAGGAATTTATGGAGCTTGTAGGAAGCGACAGCAATATCCCCGTCGAGAAGCTGAAGTCTATTCGGGAGGAGAACGAGAAGTCCAGAAAACGGCAGCAGATGGGGATCATGGCGCAGCAGGCGGAAGATCTCACCCGGGAGAAGCAAGAGGCGGAGCTCGGCGGTATGATGGCAGATAACGAGGCAGGCGGAATGTTTGCCGGTATGATGGGAGGTTAAGTGAATGGGAGTTAAGGTGAAAGATCTTGATAGTCCTCTGAAATCCTTTTTGGTAGACGGAGAGGTTCGGGGCGCGACCGATAGCGAGATCGAGGATGCCGGCGGATGGCATCAAGGTCAGGAGGCGTCTCTTGCCAGCGGAGTGGACGCTACGACGGTTCAAAAGTTTTTTGATTTTGTCCCTCGTCGAGTATTTTTGCCGTGGCTTGAGGCTTTGACGCAAAAATCAAAAAAAGACGGTGACGTGGCCAAGGGCTGCGCGATCGGACTGGATTTTGTGCCTTTGGTGTTTGATCATCTTTTTCCGGAGAATGGCGATGACAATGAAAGCAGTTGTTCAGCTGCCGCTATTACGTTGGGACAGATCTCTACGGCTCTGGGATACAGCGACGAGGATGCTTTGGAAAAACGGTATTTTTTATTTGATCAAAAAACGCAAGGACTTTACTACTATAACAAAAGAGAGTTGATGGAGATCCGGGTGTTTAAATATCCGGCTACGCCGATTTATTCTTTTTCTTCGAATGCTTATGATCCCGAGAGTGCGACGCCCATGAGCGGTATCGCGGTAGCGAAAGCAATCGAGCCGGTGGATGCTCGCGTTAAGACGTTGGAGGAAGAAACGGTTCCGGCACTCGATGAACGTATGACGGGAGCCGAAGAAGATATTGAAGCAGAACAGGAACGGACGGATTTTCTGCTCGGCGATGCACGGGACATGATCATCTCAAGAAGAGTTTATAACGAGGATGAAAGTGTTTTTAATAATCCCGAGAACGATCCAAGCGCTATTGGATTGAGTGTATTAAACAATCTTATAAAAAGAAATGCTTTACGTGGAATTGCAGAGAATGATGCTGACACTTGGTATTACCTTTTGGATATGGAAACCAAGGGCATTTACTACTTGAATTATCAAATACTTCAAGAGTGGTTGACGCACGGAAATCCTCCTGAGCCGATCATTTCTTTTGCGGCACTTAATGAATACAACGCAGAAAGCTCCACTGCAATGAGTGGCATTGCAGTGGCGGAGGCGCTTGAGATAGCAGAGAATGGGATGATAAAACATATTGATGCGGAGATCCTGCCGGAGTTGGAAAAGGTTCAAGAAGGTATCAAAGGGAAGGTGATCAAGAGCATCGAAGTAGTAGATAGTGCTTTGATGGTAGAGTTCACGGATGGAACATCGTATAAAAGCGAGAGCTTGAAAGGTGAAAAAGGCGATACTGGTGTAAAGGGAGACCAAGGTGAAAAGGGTGATGCAGGTTATACACCGGTAAAACACGTTGATTATTTCACTCAAACGGACAAAGAAGAGATGGTCGACGATGTACTCGATGTTATTGGCGATCAATTTTTTGATGTTCGTCATATAGAAAACGCAAAATCAGGCCCGATCGAGTATAGTTACAACTTTGTGCCGGGGCATATTTACAAAGTCACAAATAACTTATCGACCTATCTTGTAGTCAGGACGAAAGATGAAAATGGCGAATATGTAAATATGATTAATGAAAAAGGAGTAGAAGAAGAAAGGTTCACCCTTAAGGAAAATGGTGGTACTGTTACCTTTACTGCTGGCGAAGGTGCAGTGGTTTTATATCTTTATTTTGGTGCTGCTGGCAATGTGGTATTAGAAGATTTATCCCTTCGTTTTCATGAAGCAGAGACATCAATTAAAGCGGCAAGCAGAAAAAGTGAAATCACCGACTTTGCTTGGGTTTTAGGTGGAATAACTGCGAGTACAGGAGCCGACGTGGAAATGTCAAATCGTATACGAACAGGTTTTATACCTGTTACTGGATATGAAAGCACTGTTGTTTTCGATGGAGAAGGGCGTTTTATTGTTTTTGAGTATGCTTCGAACGATGCACACAGTAGCCTCATTCGCAGAGTTGGCAGTGAGTGGGTTGCTAACAAGTACACCGTTGTGGATGATGCTTGTAAGTACATCAGAATTGTTGCAAAAAAAGTAGACGGCACAGATTTCACCGATGAAACTACCATCGAGGAACTTGGTAGCCACTTCAAATTAACCCAATCGTTTTTCACACGTCGAACTATTGGCCGATATGTTTCACCCGAAAAAGAGGCGTTTCATTACGATGGAGAACTTGAAGAGTGGGTGGATGTAAACAAACTTGCGACTATATATGCGAAGTGGGATGAACTGCAAGAAACTTATCCCAATGTTGTCAGCAAAACTATACTGGGTACAGTTGATGGGAAGGAAATCAGATCTTACAGAATAACTCCATATCCTATGAGGGAATCATGGAGAATTGCCAGATATAGTTGCGAACCTTTGAAGATTCTTTATGTTTCCTGTATTCATGGTCATGAGGGGGCTATTGCGGTTGATGATTTTGCATTGTTCAAAAATCTTGTTGTTAATCACAAACCGAGTGTGCTTTGGAATAATTGTGTTTTTGAAATTATTCCAGTAGCGAATCCAGTTGGGTACGACACAAACAAAAGAAGCAACGGAAATGGTGTTAATATAAATCGTAATTTTCCCGTCGGCTGGACATATTCAACAGATGAATATGACGCTAGCGGTGCAGAGCCATGCAGTGAATACGAAACAAATGTTCTTATGGAATTTGTCAAGTCACATCCCGATGCGTTTCTGGTGATGAATAGACATGGAACTGATTCTTGGCGTGGGGCCTATATTGACGATGAAGGTAATCTGGTAGGGGCAAGAGTAGCAGGGTATTCGGCGAGTGCGTATCAGTCGGATATCGAAACAATAATTGCATCAGGTGTGGCATCCGACACCATGCTGAGGAGCATGCCTGAGTATAGCGAACTTATCAATGTGGTAAATCCAGATAAGTGTCTTTATTCCGTTATGCATGGCGATGTATTCAATGGTACTTTTGATAGATGGTATAATGCCATTGGATATCATGGTTATCTTTTGGAGTATACAGACAGATTTGAAAGCGGCTATCTCGAAAAAACCGATGATGTTAGCGAAACCAATAACCTCAACGGAACAAACGGAACTGTCAGAAGAATGAACATTACTACAATAGCGAACCTCTTATGCGACAGCGTATTAAATAATCGTGAGATTATTGCCAATAATCATAAGTTGCCTGGAGAAAAAGTTATTCCGTAATTAAACATTCGTGAAGGAACAGGAAGAGGAGGTGACGATGTGAATGAAGAAATTGTTATAACGGTGAAGGGGATCCTTTGGATCTTGGGCGTTATCGGAGTAATCGGCGCCGCTTCATTGGCAATTGGCCGTTGGTTCAAACCGTTTCGGGATCTGCAGAAGCGAGTAGAGGTGCTGGAGCGGTTTCAGAATGCGGATCATAAGGATCTGCAGAAGGTGGAACTTGGCATTGAGAAGATCTGTAAATGCACCCTTGCCATTACAGATCACGAGTTGACAGGCGACGGCTCGGAGGAACTGAAGAAGGCGAGAGCCGAAATGCACGAATATTTATTTAAGAAATAGGAGGAATTGAAATGAAAGCATCTAAAGAGACCATTATCAGAACGATCATCTTGGTGATCACCTTGATCAACCAGGTGCTGACGGTGCTGGGCAAAAACCCTCTGCCCTTCAGCGATGAGGCCATCTATGAGGCACTTTCGGCGGTATGTACGGCCGGCGCCAGCCTTTGGGCGTGGTGGAAGAATAATAGCTTTACCTCGGCCGCGATCCTTGCGGATGAGTATAAGGATCAGCTGAAAGGAAGTGGCATGAGATGACGAATTTACCGGTAACCGGTGCCTTTGAGATCACCGCCGTATACGGTCAGAAGGGCACCTATTGGAAAAACGGACATAAGGGCATTGATTTCGTGGCGAAGGACAAGCGTATTTTTGCCACCTGCGACGGCGTAGTTCGCACCGTGGCGTACGATGCCAACGGCTGGGGGCAGTATGTCTCCATTGGTGATAAAGACGGCAGACGGCATATTTTCTGTCATCTCGTAAAGGGCAGCGTCCGGGTAAAGGCAGGGGACAAGGTCACCCGTAATACCGTCATCGGTACCATGGGCGCCACCGGCAACGTGACCGGCGTCCATCTTCATTATCAGCTGCAGAATAGGGAGACGGTGATCGACCCTTGTAAGTATCTCGGAATCCCTAATAAAGAGGGTAAATATCATACCAAGGATTATCAGCTTGAGGAGGTGAAGACGATGGAATTTAAGGATAAGGCAACCTTCCCCGATTGGGCGGCGGAGTCCATTGAGAAGGTAAAGAATGCCGGCTTGATGCTGGGAGATGATCAGGGCAATTTTAATCCCGATGCTCCGGTAACTCGGGCAGAGCTGGCGGTCATTTTGGCACGGTTGGAATTGCTGTAAGGCAATTTACATATTTTTCGCACCGATAGCGTGGGTTCGCCCTAATCATGGAGAAAGAGGACTACATGGAAAATGAAGTCATGAATGCGACGGTGGAAACCGGCGCACAAACCGTTGATAACGCAACGGCAGTGCAGGAGGTCGTGGCTCCTGCGGCGGAGTCTGTTTCCAATGGGGGGCAGCAGGCGGCAGAGGCGGTAAAATCCGCTTCTGAGAGCGCACCGAAGGCTCGACAGAGCAGGGAGGTTAATGCGCAGTATAAGGCGAACCGCCAGAAGGCGGAGGCCTACGATGGTATTTCGAGTAGCATTTTGGGATTGGCTCGTAGCAAGGGGCTGAACCCCAGAAACGCCGAAGAGGCGGTGCAAATGCTGGAGGCGGATGCCAAAGGCAAGAGCTATGAGGAGTACATGAGAGAACAGGCGGCAGCGGAATCGGAACTGGAACGCCAGGTGAAAGGCTCCCGATATTATCAGGAGCTGGAACGTAAGGCGGAGCAGAACCGCGCGGACGCTGAAGCTTATCGGGCGGCGGAACAGATGCGAAAGGATCTGGAAGCCATCCAGCAGGTAGATCCCTCGGTGAAATCTTTGACATCGCTGGGGGATGAGTTTTTAGAGGCGGTCCGGAACGGAATGGACGGTTTGGATGCCTATTATTTGATCAAGGGAAAGCAGGCGGCGATGGCGGCCGCGAAGCCCCCTGACACCGGTGCCATAGGCGGCCAGACGGACAACGATCGGGACTTCACCTCGGAGGAATTGGATCAGCTGAAAGATGAATTGGACGATCCAAACGTTATGGCTCGGGCTTTGAGAAGCTTGAGGAAATTGAAAAAGGAGTAATGAACTATGAGTTATGCAAATTTTAAACCCACGATCTGGAGCAAGTTTATCCAGAACCAGTTGGATCAAAAGGCGATTCTGACCAATTTTTGTAACAAGAAGTTTGAGGGTGAAGCCAAGCAGGGCGAGCAGGTATGGATCCTGAATGCACCCTCTCCCACGATCTTCGATTATGATGCGGAGAAGAGAGCAACCGGCGGCGGTATCGGTGATCCCGAGCAGCTGGAAGGTACTCGCATTCCTTTGGTGCTGGATCAGGCAAAGGCTTTCAATTTTATGATCGACGACATCGACAAGATGCAGACGGTGGACGGTTTGATGGAATCTATCATGAAAGAAAAAGCTCGTGCTATGCTGATCCTTCGCGAGCGCTTTGTCGGCGAGCTGGCTATCAAGGCGGCAGAAAATATGATCGTTCCTTCTGCGCAGATCAAGACTGCGGCTGCTGCTAAAGCGGCTGTGGATGCAGCGCTTTTGAAGCTGCGCAACGCAGGGGTAGATCTGGATGATAACGTGCAAATCGTACTTTGCCCCTTTATGTATCAGCTGTTCCGTGATTACATCATGGAAATCCGGACTCAGAATGACGGCGTTGTGAAGAACGGCGTTGTCGGTACCTACGATAACGCCCAGGTGGTAATGAGCACCAATCTGTATAACGATGGTACCGACGATCATTGTATGGTTCGTACCGAAAATGCGATTGCCTTCGCATCCGGCATTGATAAGATGGAAGCGTATCGCCCCGAGCATTACTTCAGTGATGCGATTAAGGGCTTGAACGTCTACGGCGGTACTCTTGCAAGACCCAATGAGCTGGTGACTATTAAGGTACATCAATAATTCGAAACTCCCTCCCCGTTTTCACGGGGAGGGAAATTCCCTTTGTGTTGATATGAGGATCGGGGCGGTTTTGATATGAGTACAAAGGAAGGAGAGGTAATTATGACAGTCAATGACGTGGAAAAGCAGGTGCTTCGGCTTTTGGATGAGGTGGGGGTCAGCGATTATAATCAGCGGATGAATAAGCTGATCGACACAGCACAACGCGACATCGCCTGCACTTGGGGCTTTATATTGCGCAGCTGTACGCTGGACGTTGAAGCCGGCGTGGCGGTACCTTTGCCGGAGAATCTTTACGCCATCGAACGCGCAGATAATGAGGACTTTGATCTTGAACCGCTCGAGGTGGACGGCAAATGGCAGATGGGGATCGTCTTTTCAAAAAGCGGTACGGTGAAGGTGATCTATAAGGCGTATCCGGATGAGATCGGCGATAACGATAATAGCAAGGAGATCCAATTGGCGCCGGAGTATCATTCCGCTCTTTGCTGCTACGTGGCGGCGTTGACACAGCAGGCAGAGTGGAATAAGCAAAACTACCAGGTGTTTATGGATCGTTATGATGAAATCATCCTGCAGGTGCAAAATGCACGGCGGATGAGCGGGAAAGCGAGAGTGGTGACAGATGGCCAGATCATATAGTGTACCTTCCTATTCTACCTTCAGTATAGACAGATTCAAAGGCGTAGATCTTTCGGTGCCGGAGGATCAGGTAAAGCCTTACCGCACGGCATGGTCTCAGAATATGATCCCCGGAGAAATAGGAGAGATCAAAAAGCGCCCGGGGGTGCAATCAATCGGAGAACTTTCTGGAAATTTTGAAAAGCGTGCAAAAGAACAGGCTATAGAAGCTATTGGCGACTTTGGTTTTATAACATCGTTAGACCTTTATAAAATTGTAGAAAATAAATATCAGAAAATGGTGGCGTACGGAATACACGGGATTTTTGATAATAAATGTTTCAAGATCGCCTATGTTTCCGAAAAACCGACGGTGGTTAAAATGGATGGTCGCTATGTCATTTTTGCCATGAACGAAGAAGCTTTACAAGTGTATGGTGAAGAAGGATTAGGCTATTCGTATATTGGCTATCTTGGACAGGTTGCCGATACGTATCATAGTGGGGCGTTAATGACAATTTTAGAAAAAGGAATGGTGACGGTTTATAACGACCACGCACAAAAAGCGACAACCAATGATGGAGGGGATTATTGGTATTGTACCGAAGTGGGAGTTGATGATCCGTTACTGACTGTGCCTGTGATTACAAAAGGTGCTGATCCTGCTGTTGGCGGGAGTGCTTTTGAGCAAGTCAATCTCCTTACTCCTTGGGTGACCGAGAGTTTTTGCTGCAAAGCAAAACAGACGAGCGTTTTCAATTTTATTAGTGAATCTCCAAGAATCCATCCCGTTAATCGTCTGGAAGAGGGACCTGAGCGTTTTTTGAGTGACAACTTTCGTGTCGAAGTTCTGTGTGCCTTTGAAATAGATGGTATGGGAACCGGCGAAAAACAGACGATCGCGCGGTGGATTGAGAGGCCTTTTAGGAAAGAAATTGAAAGTCAACTTCAATACGGAAAAGATGCGTACAATCAAGATGCTAACCGTTTGTTTTTAGAGCCGGAGTGGAATAAAAATATCGTGTATATCGAGGGCGAAGACATGCATTTGGTAAACCTTGGTTCTGAAGAAAATGATTACTGGATCGGTCCGACGCCTGTTGACGGCGAAGATAATGTTCGGATTACACATCGGCGAGCCGATTTTACAGAAGGTTTTAGAAAACTTTGTGCTTCTGCTTGTGGAACTGTTTTTGGTGTCGGTGGCTATAAAGACCGCTTGTTTTTGGGCGGATGTCATGTAGAAGGTAAGGGCTATAAAGACCGTATTTATTATAGCGAGCTGGAGGATCATTTTTATATAGGGGATCAGAATTATCTGAAGCCGGAGGACGGATGCTCCGTTATGGCATTGGATGGGACGTCGGACGTACTGGCAGCCTTGACTGATCGTGGAATCTATATGATCCATGGACGAGCACAAAATAATGTTGATGACGTGGTGCAGGTGCATGATGCAATGTTTACAATTTCCGGGAAGGTGCTGGCGCCGGCTCCGCTTCATTACGGAGATACTGAGGTGTTGGGCGGTGAGATCGTTTATCTTTCCAAGGAGGGCATTATCGCCGTGGCATACAAAGAGCATTTTGACGAGCGTTTTGCGGAGCACCGATCGGCACTCATTGATCCGCAGATGATGAAGGATGAGCCACAGCAATTGATCAGCCTTGGTCGGTTTTTGATGGTGCGGTGTAAGGATGGCGTTTGGTGGCTTTTGGATGAAAATCAGCCGAATGCTGAGGGGGACAAGCCTTATTCGAGTCATCAATATGAAGGATGGCGTCTGACCGGTATGCCGGCAGATGCTGCCTGGGAGAAGGACGGGACTTTGTGGCTGCTTTCCGGCTCGGCTGTGTGCAAGTGGACCGATGGGTCGCAAAAAGACCATTATTGCGATAATTATACCGGCGAAAAAAGCGGAGAGAGGGCGATCGTAGCCTATTGGGATACGCCGTGGATCTACGGGAGCGCTTTTCATCTTGATAAGAACTTTATCAAAATGGGCATTTTGCTGGGCGAAATATCCGTCAAAGACGGGTATGGTATTGTCCCGATAGACAGCGCGGTTCGGATCGAGATGCGGAAGAATGATGAGGATGAAAAGGATTGGAAGATCCTTTGGGACTACAACGGCGTTTTATGCACCTTCGATTACGGGAGGATCGACTATCGCCTATTTACCTATTCCGGAAAGCCGGGGTGCCCGGATCTGGAAGGGAAGATCAAAATCAAAAAGGCAAAGAGAGTGAAGTTTCGCTTTAGCAATGATTTTATAAATCAAGGGCTGATACTTCGCCGATTTTGCTTGAATTACGTACAGGAGGGATAAGCAGTGGCAAGTTATAGCGCAATTGAAAAAGCGTATCTTGATAAAAATAAAAAGATCGACGATAAAACAAAGGTCGATGAAGCGGCGCACGCGGCGAAGGTCAAGGATCTTTCGGACGATACCTCCAGCGCGCTCCAGCAGATCTATATCCAGAACGAGAGAGCCCGGGCGTTGCAAAAGCAGAGCCAAAAGGCGGCCGGCATCACCGGCGGCGCGGCAGAAAGTGCCGATATTGCTTTGCAGGCAGCTTATGCGACCAATCGTACCAACGCTCTCCTGGAACGGGATCGTCAGATCAGTCAATTGGAGATCGAGAAGAACAGGTCTGCGGCGCAGGCGGAGATCGACAAGTCTAATAATCTTGTGGAGATGGAGCAGGGGCGGCTCGCCTTTGACCAAAAAGAGGAGGATGCCGCCCTGGCGAGAGATCAATATACATTGGATGCCAAGGGCGTGGAGCTGGACGAAAGAGGAGCGGAGCTTGATCGTGAGCGCTTTGAATTGGAAAAGACTGCGAGTAAGCGTGCTGACGAGCAGTTTACCTATGAAAAGCAGCAGGATCGGGAGGCGGATCTATGGGAGATCATTGCCGGCGGCGTTGTGACCCGGAGTATGGCAAAGGAGCTTGGAGTGGATTATGACGTCCTCAAACAGTTGGCAAATAATTATAAGGAGAAAATGTTAAATGGCTGATACATTAAAGCAGGTACAAATAGACCGTCAAAGAATGATCGAAAATAATAAAGGGGCCACCGAGTCGTCTCGGGCGGCCCTTTCTGCCATTTCTGGGCGGTTGGTGCTGAAAACGAAAACAGAAACGGAGAAAATGCGTCGGGATGAGGCATTGGCGCTTAGACAAAACGAGGCGTTGGTGGCTTTAAATCGGGCGTCCGGAAACGTTGCTTTGGAAAAATCCAGGCTGGATGCGGCGCAGCACCACGAAGCCATAGAGCTGGAGCTCGACCGGTTGGAACTGGCAGACCGTCGCTTGGGTCTCAGGGCTCAAAGTATCACTCTGGATGAGGGACGGGTCGAGTTAGAAAGGGAGAGCCAGGAACGGGACAGACAGCGCTTTGAACTTGAAAAAAAGCGCCAAAAGAAAAACGAAGTTCTGACGATGATGAACCAAGGGGTCTATGATCCCTCGTTTGCCACTGTGCTTGGGATGCCGGAGGACGTGGTGCGCCAGGCGGCGGCCAATAAAAAGGCGCAGCTGGATCAGATAAAGGCGGCAAGGGCAAAGGCTGCGCAGGCGCAGGCAGATTACGAGGCAGCTCTGGCGGCTCGTAATGGTGCCGTTGCCAAGGAAAAGGCGTGGTATGAGACCGACGTTGATTCGGCCATTGCCGAGGCGGAGAAAAACGGTATCGTGACGGATAGTGCCGCCGAAACCAAGGAACAGGTCCTTTCTGCCGCAAAGGCGGGTCAGGTGACGATCCCCTGGGCGACTCCTACGAATGTGCTGACGACCTTTTCCTTGAGCGGTGCGACGGATGTGCGTATGTCCGGCGCTAAGATCCCGGAAACCACCAAAAAGACGGTGGAACAAATCAAAAAACAAGTCGAGGTAGAGAAAAAGGAGTCTGAAAAGCGGCTCAAGGCGGCTTCGGATTATTATGATCAGGTGCTGACGGAGAAGATCTATGCCAAGGAGAAGGCGAGCAAGGAGCTCTCTGCCCTGGAGGCATCCTTTAAGAAGGATCAGGAGCAGTCCACTGCCTATCAGCTGCGGATGAAGCGGTTCGGTGCGGTGGATCGGATGAAGAATGCAACCACCGCCGAGGAAGTGACGAGCTCTTATAACGAGTACCTGGCATCTGTCGCAGAAGAAAGCGGCCGTGTTTTGGACGATGCGGAGTCTGTTCAGCTGACCTATAATGAAAAATATGAAAATGCCGAAAATTATACCGAGGAAGAATTGGCGTATTTGGAAGAGCTTCGCCTTAGGCTGGATGATATTCGGACAATGCTGGAATACGAGCTCGAAGCAGGCGGCCTGACGGAGGAAGGCAAGGCGGCTCTTTTGGCGGATATTGATAATATCGGGATCGCTACCGCGAACGTTGAAGAGGTGATCGGCTATGGTGAGGGCTATGAAGAGAATAAGTCGTCTCTGATCTATCAAAAGATGGAAAAAGAGTATGGGGCTCTTTCTATCTCTGATATTGAGGCACTGATTGCCGAGAGGGAACGCCAGAAAGAAGATACGGCGGATCTGCGCGCGATTTTAGCGAAGGGGCGCAGCACATCCGCTGAGGAACTCATTGACGCCGGAGAACGGCTAAATGCGGCAAAGGAATATAATGCCGATATTGATAAGGAACTTGCTCCGCTTCGTAATTATTTGGAACAGAGAAAAACGGCGGAGGAAAATGCTTTGCAGGACGAGCGCGCAGAAGAAGATCTGGCAGGAGTTTCGGGCGAGACCCTTACCCAAAGAACGCTCTTCTTGATGAAAGAAATTGAGGCGTCCAACAAACGAAGCGATGGCGTCCAAGTAAATCTGCCAAATTCTTTTTGGAAGTGGAGCAAAGAGGAAAAGTGCGAATGGTTTAATAGGACTTATGGGACGGAGTATAAAACAGAGGATTTTAATGTAAATTCGGCATTCAAGGCGTTGAATGAAAAAAACTTCAATATAGATGCCACCAAAGATCTGGCTGGCTATTTCCACCGCCATATCGTAGCGTCCAATGAAACCCTCTTTACACCGGAGACCTTGGAGCAGTATGCGGCGCAGGCGGTGGCGGATTTTGAAAATGCAGATTTTCATAAGTACACCGGCGATTTGATTAAGTATAACGATGGTATTGACGGCTTATTTGAAGGTGATTACAGTGATTTTCGCCAAGATATGACGGGATTTCTCAAAGGAGAATACGGTTATTTTAATGAGAACGAAGCCAAGACCATCCTTGCGCTGATGGCGAAGTATGGGACGGATGAGGCGTTCGTTCATTATGCTGCCGTCCGGGATGATGCGTTGAAGCGAAAGGCGCAGGAATTCACCGGCTTTGGCAGAGTGGTACGCGGTGTGACCTCCGGATTAACGCAATTTATCACCAACGGCGGAGAGATGCTGGAAAACGCCTTTACCCAGCAATATTCCCGGATCGCCGGAACGTTGGGGACGGCCTCTCATCAGATCAACATGGAGAACTTCAGCCAAAAGACCGGCATCGGCAACGATGCGCTGGAGATGCTCTACATGAGCGGTTATTCCATCATTGATATGGCACCGGCGGTGGCGCTGGGTGCGGTACCGTACGTGGGTACTTATCTTTCCTCTGCCTATACCTTTGCCAAGGTGACGGCAACTACTTATAATGACTCCATTCTCGCCGGTAAGCGTGCGGATGAGGCGTTAACCTATGCGATGCTGAGTGCGACGGCAGAGGTAGGGATGGAGAAGCTTCTCAGCACCGGCGGTCAGACCTTTGCAAAGGGCGGTCTTGGGAAGATTTGGGAAGAGGGCGTTGAAAATTTGGCATCTACCAAGGCGATGCAGGTGATTATTAAGACTGCCGGCTCCATGGGAAGCGAGGGTTTTGAGGAGTTCCTGCAGGAATGCCTAAGCCCGTTTTTGGAAAAGGTGGCGGCAGATCTGAACGGCATCGACGATGCCACCCTTAAAGAGATCGACTGGGAAGAAGCTGCCAAGAGTTTTGCCATCGGTGCCATTACCGGCGGTTTTTTGGGCGGATTCGAGGCGGTCAGTTCTTCCAAGAATGCCGGGATGAAGGAGAGCGAGGCACGCGATTTGCTGGAGAGCGGCAAGGCGGTGGATATTATCAATGCGGCGGCAGAGCTTGGAAATAAGCGAGCATTGGCGATCAAGCAGGCTATTCAGAATGGTCAGACGCTTTATGAGGGGCAAAGCGGCTATTTTGCCTACGCTTCGCCGGCGGATATTGTCAATATTACCCAGAGCGTTAAGCGGCGCTCCGTTAAGCGGTCTATGAGCATCCTGCAGGAGAAATATAATGCGCTTGAAACCAATAAGGACAAGCAAAAGACCTTTAACCGTTTATTTAAAAAGATCCTGAATGGCAATACTTTGACCCTACAGGAAACGGCGGATATTATCAACGATCAGGAAATGTCCGGGATCCTTAACGAGATGCTGGGGATGGACGTGACGATGATGACCCCGGATCAGGTTCTGGCGGTTGCTAAGCTGGCGGCCTTTGCGGAGAACGGGAAGATCTCCCAGGCGCGGATCAACCTTTTCAAGGATGCCTTCGGCGAGCTGGATACCAAAGCCCTGGCTGAGATCGTGAAGTATAGCGATATGGCTGCCAAGAAGGTGAGCGGGATCCTTTATGAGGATGCCAACGCGGAAAGCCAACTGACCGAGGCAGAGCAGGAATCGGCGGAGGTGCTGAAGATCCTCTCCGCTGAGGTGGGGACGGTCTTTTACGTCACCGATCAGTTTGATACCGGTACCTACCTTGCCGCTAATATGATGGCGGTACGCCCGGGCGATCTGAGCGGAGGTGTCTTTAAGTCTGCTACCCATCGGGCATACTACATGGCTAAGCAGCTCATGGCGGATAAAGGGGTCAACTTCAAAGCGTTTCTTTTGGGTGAGGCTAAACGGCTCAAAGGGGAGGCGTTCGTAGAAGAGCAAATAAAAACCATCCTCCAGCAGAGTACGGAGAATGGTAATGATATTTCACGGCCGACGGCAGAAAATGAACTGTGCGCCCGGCTTTTGGGAGAACTGCTTCAGCAGGAAGGCGTTTTGGAACAGCTCGCCACCGCAGATCTTGATATGGTCGCCGCTTTGCGCAAAGCCCTTGCGGCGGTGGAGGAGCATTTGGATGAAAAGATTGGAGAACTTCATGTCGATCAAAATTTGCATGATTATATAAATCGTGTAATCGAAAACAGAGAAAACCCAGATGAAAATATTGAAGTGGGAGAAGATTTTGAAGTCTGGAAGATTACGGATCAACACGCTCAATGGATGGCTGAAGAAATAAAAAAAGAAGCAGGCATTGAAATGGATTTGACTGGATATACAATAGTGTTTCCTAAAAGCCAGGTTGCGCACACGTGGAGACGACATGGTAAAAATGGGAAAGCTGACAGCTCAATGAGTAAAACGGAAGATATCGCAAAAATAAGATGGTATCTTGAACATTCAACAGAACTGAAAGTGGCACGCCATAAAGATGGGAATTTGAAACTGCATCGACGATACAAAAATTCGGATGGAAGCAAAGCTATTATGGTGAGCTTGATTACGCATTTAAAAGGTACTGATTGCTATGTTTCGGAATGTATCCCAGATGTTAAAAATAAGACCATGTACGTTTTGAGTGTATATAAAAACAGCAGTAACAATAAGAGGATGAACATAGAAGCAAGTGCTTCTCCGCACCATACGCCCGAAGCGAGTCTTAATGATGTTACTGCTGTTAATAACAGTATATCCAATTCTTCAGAAAATGTCAACTATGATTTTGGATTTTCATTTTTTGATGGTGGTAGTGCAGAGGTCACCGATCTCGTTGAGCGCATGACGACGCTCATCAATGGTGAAAAGAAAAATGCTGAGCAGTCAAATTCCAAAGTGGATCATGATCCCACCTATACCGATGCGGATCAAGTCCGGGAGGAGAATGACGGCGCGGACTTTGCTATGAATTTTGAAGAAATGAGCCCGGAGGAACGTGACATTGAAGGTCAGCAGATGATGGCAGAGGTGGAAGCTTGGTTAACTCAAACTAATGCATTCGATGAAACGGAGCAGGGAGATCCTTTTGATACCAGGACAATGATCGGTGCTAAAAAGCGGCAGGATGATCGGACAGCCAAGGAAAAGATTGACGATACCTGGAACCATTTTCGCCGGAAATGGGTGGACTACGGTGCCACTGTATATGATATGGCGAAAAAGGCCAAAGATTGGAGTATCTATCATTATTATGATTCGGCGAAGTCGAGCATCCAGGAAGCCACTTATATGATCGAGCATGAGCAACGGGATCTCATGGGCAACTTTCTGGGAGAGGGATTACAGAAGATCTGGGAGCCGATTCTACAGCAGGGTACGGAATATACCAGAGAATTTGATGATTATCTCCTGCATCTTCATAATGTGGATCGTATGAGCCGACGGGATTATGACGCGGTAGAGGAGGCTTGGAACGAGTATCAGGTGGCCAAGCAGTATCTGCCGGAGGAGCTTGCCCGTTATAGCGATAAGGATATTCGGGAGATTGCCCGGGACGTTGATAATCCTCTCTCCGATGCGGCGCAGGATTATATTCAGGCTTTGGATCATTATGAATTGATCAATGGAATCCGGAATAAGACGATCTTTGGGCCAAACGTGACGGCGGAGATGAGCCAGGCTCGGGCTGAAGATCTGGAACGGAAATACCCGGAATTCAAGAAATACCGGGAGTCGGTCTATCGCTATCGGGATAATCTGATGCAGCGTCGGGTTGATGCCGGTTTGGTTTCTCAAAAGACCGCCGCAAAACTTCGTGAGATCTATCCGCATTATGTTCCTACTGCTCGCGTGGAAAGCAAAGCGGAAACGGAATACAAGCGCTCGCGCGAAAAGAATAGAGAGCAGGTTCGCAAGACGGTGGGTCGTGCCGTCGGCGGAACCAGTGACATCATTGAATTGTATCAACAGTTTGCGGATCAGACGATGTCGGTGGTGAGAGAGAGCCGCAAGAATATCTTTGGAGTTCGTCTTTTGGAACTGGCACAGCAAGGAAAGGCTAAGGGTGTAGTGGAATTCCGAAAATGGCAGGATCTCGGAATTGACGTGGAAACCTTTGAGACCCGTGTTGAGGACGTGGATCCTTTTGCCAAGCTGGAGAATAAAAATGTGTTTGGCGTATTTAAGGATGGCGAGTTCTGGGAAATGGATGTGACTAATGATCTTTTTGAGGCGGTGCAGGCTTTGGAAAATCGTCAGATAGAGGAACACTTGGGGCATAAATTGGGTAAGGGCCACGTTACTTTGTTTAAGCGGCTTTGTACTTCGCTGAACCCGAAGTTTATGATCACCAATCCGATCAGGGACTTTGCCGATGCGATCTTTACCTCAAAGAATACCAGGGCATGGATGGCATCGCTTCCTCGCGCGATCAAGGAGATCAAAACCAACGGTGAATTGTGGCGGCAGTACTGTGCATTGGGCGGCGGTTATTCCACCATATTTGATTTTGACAGCATGCGGTCGCAAAAGAAAGGGTGGTTCAAGGAGAAGGTTTCGGGTCGGATCGAAGTGTTGAACCAGGCGATTGAACAGCTTCCCCGGTTTGCGGAGTTCATGGCCACTGTCAAAAAGGGCGACGGGAGTATGGATAACCTGATGGAGGCGATGTATAACGCTGCAGACATTACCACCAATTTCGGCAGAGCCGGTACCACCGGAAAATTCTTAAACCGATATGTGATCCCGTTTTTTAATCCTGCGGTGCAAGGAACCTCCAAGGCGGTGCGGATGCTGACGGAGCATGGGAGCTTTAAAGGTTTTTTCCGGCTTGGTTTGAAGGCGGTATTCTTTGGCGTAGCACCGGCGGTGATCAATTCACTTCTCTATAGCGATGATGAGGAGTGGGAGACCATTCGGCAGTCTGATAAGGATCGGTATTTCCTTTTTAAATTAAAGGAGGGGCTTTGGATCCGGATCCCCAAGGGACGAATGGTGTCCGTTCTCGGTGCGGCCGGAGAACGTGCACGCCAGGCGATCGAGGGCGACGAGGTGGAATGGGCCAGCTTCATTGATATGACGGTGGATCAACTTGCTCCTTCTAATCCAGTAACCAGTAATATCGCGGGGCCGCTTTGGCTGGCGAGTATGAATCGGACTTGGTACGGGACCGATATCGTCAATGAGCGTCTGGCGCAGCTTCCCAACGGCGAGCAGTACGACGCCAAGACGGACGAGATCTCCAAGTGGCTTGGATCCGTTACCGGGCTTTCTCCCAAGAAGATCAACTATGTCCTGGATGCCTATAGCGGTGTCGTGGGAGATCTTCTGTTGCCGGCTTTGACGCCGGCGGCGGAAAGAACCTTTATCGAGCAGAGCTTTACGCTGGATAGTGATTATGCTAATCGCTTGAGTGAGGATTTTTATACTAAGCTGGATGAGCTTTCCGATAATAAGAACTCCAAGAACGGGACGGCGCTGGATGGTGCGATATATCGCAGGTGGAGCCGGAATGCTTCGGCAATTACCGAGATCAATGCGGAGATCCGCAGGATCGAGGAGGATACCACCCTTTCCGGAGTGGATAAGAAGGATCTGCTCAATGCGCAGTATGCGGCGCGTAATGCCTTGATGCTGAACTACGAGGATTATTATGAGGAATATTCAAAAACGGCGGAAACGGTTGCGCAAAAGACCTCGGGCATGAGCGAGGAGAGCGCCGAACAGTATATCTATCGGGAGACTAACCGGAAGGTGTTGGGCACCGAGGAGGCGCTGAAGGCATACAGTAAGGCTGCCTATGAACGTGCGGTAAGGGTTCAAAAAGAACAGGGCATTGACTTTGATACCTTTTATGACGTTTACTTTGCGGAGGGTGAGCCGGATACCGAAAAGTGCTTCACGTTGATCGAGGCCGGACTGGAGGTGGATACCTCCCTTGAGATCTCCCGGCGCATCGGCGCACTGGAGCCGGAGGACGGAAAGAAGAATGTTTCCGATCTACAAAAGTATCAGGCGATCGAAGCTTCCGACGTGACCGACGGTGAAAAGATGCAGGCCATGGCGGTTTTGGCGACGGACACCGACCGACGCCGGCTGATGATCGGCGCGGATTATAATGTTACGCTGGGGCAATTCATTGCCGTGAAGGATAACGTTACCTATCTCAATGACCAGACCGAGGGCGGCGTGACGAATGCCCTGGTCAAGGCGGCGGTCAACGACGTGGACGGATTGAACGATAGTCAAAGGGCGGCACTGTGGCAGCTCTTCACCGGCGCGACGTCCGGAAAGAATAACCCATATTCTTCATCCGTCGGCGCTAAGGTCGCGGCCAAAAACAAGGCTTTGAAAAAGGCTGAAGAGGAATAAAAAAGAACGCCCCAACCGGGGCGTTCTTTTAATGCTTGTGCGTAGTACAGATACAGCGGACGTGATATGCAAGCACGTCGATGAATTCCGAAGCCGTGGGCGGCTCGGAAATGGACGCGCCGGATAGCGCGAGGTATCTGGATGGGTCGATGCTCCACATACGACGGATGATCGTGCGGATATTGCGCTCAATGGTCTTGCGGTTGCAGTGTAGGGTATCCGCTGTGGGGTTGTAGACCTCTTGTGCGACGTGCAGCATTCGATCTTCATTTTCAACCACCAGGGAAATGGCAACGCACAGTTGCCGATAACCACGGTAATTGGCGGTGATTCCTAAACTGCGCAGGGTTCGGATGATTTGATTTTGCATTGTTTTTCTCGCTTTCTTTTTTGAAGCAGAGAGGTTAAAAAGCTGTAGGGGTGTGACATTTGTGTGACAAGGGTGTGACACAAATAGACCATTTAGACCGTTTTTTTGCCTTTTTGCCGTTTGCTTTGTCCTTTATTTCAAGAAAGCAAAACGGCTGAAAGTCGCTTAAATACTGACTTTCAGCCGTTTTTTCTGTTGGTGGGAGTTAACGGGCTCGAACCGCTGACCCTCTGCTTGTAAGGCAGATGCTCTCCCAGCTGAGCTAAACTCCCACATATGGTGACCCGAACGGGAATCGAACCCGTGATACCGCCGTGAAAGGGCGGTGTCTTAACCGCTTGACCATCGGGCCAAGGAATGGTGGCGCTAATTGGATTCGAACCAATGACACTGCGGGTATGAACCGCATGCTCTAGCCAACTGAGCTATAGCGCCATAAGAGAACGAATAATATAATACACGAATTCCTTCTTTTTGTCAACATCTTTTTTTGAAAAAATTGATTTTTTTGCAGAATTTGTTCACCATAGATAGTGTTACCGAATTTGAGCGGAGGATTCAAATAGATGGAGCAGAGCGCTAAAAACAATCAAAACGAAGAACTGGAACAGTTATTGGAGCTTGGCGCCGGCGAAACGGATAGCGGCATCCGGGTCTTGACGGTGATCGGTCAGATCGAGGGGCACTTTATTGCCCCGGAGCAGAATAAGACCACCAAGTATGAGCATCTTTTGCCCATCCTGGTCTCCATGGAGGAGAGCAAGGAGGTGGAAGGGGTGCTGATCCTTCTGAATACCATGGGCGGCGACGTGGAGGCAGGGTTGGCGATCGCCGAGCTGATTGCCTCCATGCGCAAGCCGACGGTCTCCTTGGTGCTGGGCGGCGGTCATTCCATCGGTGTTCCTTTGGCGTGCGCCGCAAGGCGTTCTTTTATCGTACCGACGGCGACCATGACCCTCCATCCGGTGCGGGCGACCGGGACGATCATCGGGGTTCCCCAAAGCCTTCGGACTTTAGAGGAGATGCAAGAACGGATCTGCCGGTTTATCGTCAAGAATTCCAAGATCTCCATGGAGCGGTTAAAAGCCCTGATGACCGAGGTGGGGAACATGGTGACGGACGTGGGCACCATCTTAGGCGGTGAGCGTGCGGTGGAAGAAGGCTTGATCGACGGCGTGGGGGGATTGCGCGAAGCGCTGGACGCTTTAAAAGAAATGATTGAAAATCAAGAAGAAAGCCAGTATAATAAATAGTATGATCGAATTAATACAAGCCAGACAACAAGATATTGAGCCATTGGCCGCCCTTTTTGCGGAGAGCTTCGTGCATGATCCGATGTACTGCCACTATATTCCCTATGAGCAGGATCGGCAGGGGATCATTTATCAGCTCTTTCGCAAGTACTTGACCGACTATTGGGAGGAGCTGACCGTCTTTACCACGCCAGAGCTTGCCGGGGGGATGTGTATCTGCCCCAGCGATGCGGAGGGGGTAGAGCGCCTGGTGCTGCCCACCCATATCCAAAAGGTCTTTGACCAGATCAATGCGGTGGTGGCACCCCAGTTTTACGATGACTATTTGGTCTTGGATCTCCTGGCAGTGGCGCCGGCTCATCGCGGCCAGGGGCTTGCCCGGGTGCTGGTGGAGCGGTTTTGCCGGGAGGCAAAGGCCGCCGGCAAGCCGGGGATCGTAGAGATCTACGAACCGGAAAATATTGCATTTTATGAAAAGATGGGCTTTCGGCTGGCGCATATCCAGCCGGTGGGGGAGACCCTCAGCGCCTATTTATTGGAGAGTTAAATGACCATAGCATCTTTGAAGAATTTGATCGTTGAGTTCGGCGAGCGCCGGGTGATCGACGAGGTCAGCGTCCTTTGTGAGGAAGGGGCGGTCATCGGACTGATCGGCGGTAACGGCGCCGGTAAATCCACGTTGCTCAACGTCCTGGCAGGGAATTTGCAGGAGACCTCCGGTGAGCGTTTTTTGCATCCCAAGGTGCGCATTGGGTACCTTCGCCAGAATAGTGGACTTTCCGGCGGCCGCTCCATGATGAAGGAACTGCGGAGCGTGGTGCAGGAGGGGTTGGACGCCATCGAAAAACTGCCCTCGACTATCGATCCTCGGGAGTATGCCCGTCTGCAGGCGATCATCGACGCCACCGACGCCTATCAGATCGACGTGCGGATCAAAACCATCCTCAACGGCATGGGCTTTGGAGATTACGATCTGACCTTAGACGTGGCGGAGCTTTCCGGCGGGGAGCAGACCCGGCTGGCGCTCTGTAAATTGCTGATCGAGCAGCCCAATCTGCTCTTGCTGGACGAGCCGACCAACCATTTGGATTTCCATACCCTCACCTGGCTGGAGGAGTACATAAGAAATTATAAGGGGTCTGTCATTCTGGTATCCCACGACCGCTTTTTCCTGGATCGCTGCGTGACGGAGATCTGGGATATGGAAGAAGGGCGGATCCGCTGTTATCCCGGCAATTATACCGCCTTTAAGGAGCAAAAGGAGCTTTGGCTCAAGGAGCAGGCGCGGCTGTACGAGCAGCAGGAAAAGGAGGTCGCCAAGCTGACCGACTATATTGATCGGAACCTGGTGCGTGCCTCCACCTCCGGCATGGCAAAAAGCCGCCGTAAACAGCTGGAACGAATGGAGCTGATAGAGAAGCCGCGCGCCGACGTGCGGCGGTTACACCTCAAATTTCCGGTGGATCAGGGCGGCGGAAACGACGTTCTTCAATGCCGGGAGCTGGCGGTGACGGTGGGGGAAGACCACCGTCTTTTCGAAGGCTTGACCTTCCGGATGCAAAAGGGGGAGAAGATCGCCATCGTCGGTGATAACGGAACCGGCAAGACCACCCTGCTTTCCGTCTTGATGGGGGAACTGCCCCAGGAGCGCGGAAATATCCGGTGGGGTGCCAATATCCAAAGGGGCATCTTTCGCCAGGCGACCCGATTTATAGACGACGAGCATACGGTTTTGGATGAATTGGGGGCACGCTATCCGCAAATGACCTATCAGGAACTGCGCTCCATCTTGGCGCAGGTCTCCTTTATCGGCGAAGAGGTGGAACTCAAGGTGGGGACCCTCTCCGGCGGCGAACGGGCGCGCTTTCAGTTTGCGGCGCTGATGCCCCTTCGGTGCAATACCCTTCTCTTCGACGAGCCCACCAACCATTTGGATCTTCCGGCCCGGGAGGAAGTGGAGCGGAGCCTTGCGGACTTTACCGGCAATCTCTTGGTGGTGTCCCACGACCGCTATTTTCTCTCCCACGTGCCCACGAAGATTTTGAAACTGACGCCTAAGGGCTTGGTGGAATTAAAACGGCTGGAGGACTATTGGGAGGAGCAAAAGGAGGAAGCTTCTCCTCCGCCCAAGGAGAAAAAAGCACCGCCCGCCGGCTTTAAAAGTAAGGAACAGCGCGCGGCAGAGGCGGCGCGCCGTAAGGAACTCTCCGCTATCGAGCGTGAACTGGAGCAAGTAGAGCAGGAGATCGCGGAAAAGAGCGCGCAGCTGGAAACTGCCGGTACAGACTATAAGGTACTGGAGGAATGCTGCCAAGCGTTGGAAACCCTCCGTGCTCGGCAGGAAGAGTTGGCCGAATCCTGGCTGTTGTTAAATGAAGAATAAAAAATGCACCCCGTCGGGGTGCATTTTTTATTCCACTGCTTCAAACATGGTGGAGGCTTCATCCGCCTTGATGAATTCCACGATCTTGAGGACGCGAACCTTGGTCTTCTTTTCGCCAAAGCCGATGACGATGACATCGCCTTCTTTAACGTCGGTGGAGGCCTTTGCCACCTTGCCGTTGACGGTGATCCGTCCGCTGTTGCAAGCCTCGGTAGCCACCGTACGGCGCTTGATCAGTCGGCTGACCTTGAGATATTTGTCTATCCGCATAATAACTCCTTTGATTTAAAATGCCAGCGTCGTAAGACGCTGGCATTTAATATGCTTTTGATTAACCGATGTAATCCTTGAAAGCCTTGCCGGCCTTGAAAGCAGGAGCTTTGGAAGCGGGGATCTTGATGGTCTCGCCGGTTCTGGGGTTCTTGCCGGTTCTGGCAGCCTTAGCGCGTACTTCGAAAGAGCCGAAGCCAACGAGCTGAACCTTGTCGCCCTTCTTCAGAGCTTCCTTGATTTCGTCCAGGACAGCGGCGACAACGATGCCGGCTTCCTTCTGAGATACGTCTGCCTTTGCTGCAACTGCAGCGATCAGTTCTGCTTTGTTCATTTTAATATCCTCCAAAAATTTTGTTATCTAATCACCAAGGTGATATTGATTACAGTATTAATTATACCGCAATTTTGCGGATTTTCAAGCCTTTTTATGAAAAAACTTAGGAATTATCACATATCTTGTTGCTGACGTCTTGGTTTTTACGATGTAACGCTTCTTCGGGGTCGATTTTCGTGGATTTTGCCAGTCTGGCGAGGAGAAAAAGCAGTTCTCCGAGCTGTTTTTCATCGGGCGGCGCGGCAAGCTCCGCGACGGTGGAGCGAAGCGCTTCGGTCAGCATTTCCGGACGATCCTCTTTGTGGCATTTTCCGGCGATCTTTTCAGCTCGGGTCAGTGCCGGGAGGGTCTTGGCAATGCCGTTCACTTCCTCGGCGAGGGTCTGCTGCCCCTTTTCCAATCGCTTGATGGCCGCCCAGCCCTCTTCAGTAGAACTTGCGGCGTCCTTGGCATCCCCAAAGATATGGGGATGGCGGAAGATCAGCTTCTGGCAGATGCGGTCGTAGACCGCCGTTGCGTCAAAGGTGCCTTGTTCCACACCGATGCTGATATGAAAGAGCACCTGCAGGAGCAGGTCTCCCAGCTCCTCCGCCATCATGGCGGCATCCTCCCGGTCGATAGCTTCCGCCACCTCGTAGGCTTCTTCAATGACGCCCCGGCGGATGGTGCGGTGGGTCTGCGCCTTGTCCCAAGGACATTCCCGGCGCAAAACCTCCACCAACTCTTTTAGATCCGCGTGGGTATAATGGGCTTGGTTTTTAAATGCGTCTTTATTCATGGACCCAACCTGTCTTTTGCAGAATGGTGCCCACCTTGCCGGGCAGGAAGATCATATCGTCCTTGGAAAGAACCTTCAACAGCCTCAGGCAGAGGGCGTAGACCAGGACGGCTGCCGCCAAGGCCGGGAAGAGCGCCAGCTTAAGGCTGAGCCCTGCAGCGCAGAGCGCCCACCATACGCCGTAGGCCGCGGCGCAGCAAATGCCGCTGCAAAGGAGAGGCTTCAGGAAGACGTCCCGAATTGGGAATTTAAAGCCCATATACTTATAAATAAAAAAGAGATTTAAAAGGGTAATGGAGCCGTAGCAGGCAAAGGTGCCGATGGGGGCGCCCATGATGCCGATATTGCTGACGGCGATGACGTTGGTGACCAGCTTCATCACCGCACCGATGCCCATGGTCATGAGGGAGGTCTTGACCTTACCGACGGACTGAAGAAAGACGCCGGAAAGGGAGACGAAGGATACGAAGAAGACCGAAAGGGAAAGGGCACGCAGGGTGGGAACGCCCACCGCCCAGTAACCGTCGTTATAGAGCAATTTGACGATGGGCTCGCTCATGACGCTCATGCCGAGGGCGCAGGGCATTCCGATCAACGCCACCAGCTTGGCGGAAGAACGCATATTCTTATGGGCTTCCTCGTTCCGCTTTTCAGCGAAAGCGGTGGTGAGGAAGGGAAGTACCGATACGCTGATGCCGATGGTCAGTGCCTGGGGCAGATTGAAGAGGGAGGAGGTAGCGCCCACGTAAGCGCCGTAGACCTCCCGAACCTTATCTGCATCCAATCCAAAGACGGATAGATTCCATTTGACTAAGAACATATCCAGGGTAGAGGTGATACTCATCACCGAGGAACTGAGGGAAATGGGGATGGCAAGGGTCAGAATGGTCTTGGTAATGGAACTGCCGGTGCGAGAGGGCTCGCCGCCCTCGGCACGCCCCAGATCCTTTTCGGTGAGATAGCGAATGACCATAAAGATGGTGGCGGCAAAGGAACCGAAGGTTACGCCCAGCACGCCGCCGCAGGCCAAGATCATGGGGTCGGTAATGCCGCGTCCCACCATAATGGCGACCAGCCCAAGCCCGACCAGCTTAAAGAGCGCTTCGATGACCTGAAAGACCGCCGAGGGGGTCATGGCTTTATAGCCCTGGAAGTAGCCCTTGATGGTGGCGGAGATGGTCACCAGGAAGATGGCAGGGGCGATGAGGGTGATGCAATGGTTGGTGCTCTCATTCTTTAAAAGGATGGAGAGCGGCTCCGCAAAGACCAGCATCAAAACCGCCAAGGTCAGACCGATGGCGGCAAAGATGATCGTCGAAAACTTGAGGATCTTCTTCGGCTCGCCGTACCGCTTGGCTACGTTGGCCTCGCTGACCATCTTGGCGATGGCGATGGGTACGCCCGCCGTGGAAAGGACGTAGAGCAGGGAGTAGATCTGGTATGCGTCGTTATAATAATTCATGCCCACCTCGGTGATCTGGTTGGCGAGGGGGATCTTGTAGATGGCACCGATGATCTTGACAAGGATGTTGGAGACCGTCAGGATCAGGGCGCCGTTTAAGAAATTCTTTTGAACTTTGGACATAATTTTATTTCACCTGCGTTCCGCAATGGGGGCAATAAACGCTGTCCTTATTGATGGCCTTGTCGCAGGCCGGGCAGGTCTTGCGGTTGCAGATCCCCTGGCGGACTTCCTCTTTCTCCTTGAGGGCGATCTTCAAAGCGTTGATCTCCTCGATATAGCCCTCGATCTCCTCGGCATTCTCTGCTTCGGTGGTGTGGGCGGCGTAGACCGCCTTGCCGATGGCCTTGTAAAGCTTTTCGATGCGGTTGCGGATCTCCGCCGAGTTCCAGGTGGCGACGGTGAAATCCTTGGCGATGGTCGCCTTTTCTACGATGAATTCGCCGGCCTTCTGCGCCTCTCTGGAAATTTGATCTAAAATATCCATTTATAAAAACCTCCGTATATAATATTCTATTATGATTATATCCATATATGGAAATGAAGTCAAGAAAATTAAATTCTGTTGATATTTGAATATGAAGATGGAGGCTTTCAATGAACTGACGAACGGAAACTGCCATCGTCTTGCGACGATGGCAGTTTCCGTTCTTGAGAAAAAATATCCCCCTAACGGGGGATGTTTTTTGCTCTTTTAAAAATGGATGAAATCAAAGCATATACCGCCCATTAAGCAAAAGAACGAAAGAACCACCATCGCAAGATGGTGGTTCTTCCGTTTGCATTAAAAATAGGAGGGGGATTGAGATGAGTGATCTCTCATCTCGCTTGTAGTATAACACATTCATTTCGAAAATATGTTAGGAAACTATGAAATAATTACAAAGAAAAATGAATAAATTATGAAATGGAATCTTTTTCATTCTTTTTCTCTTTTTTTTGCGCGCGAAGCTCCTTGAAAAAGGTGCGGAGGATCTCGCCGCACTCCTGCTCCAGGACACCCTTTTGAACTTCGGGATGGTGGTTCCAGGGGTAGTCCATTAGATCCATGACACCGCCCATGGCGCCGCCTTTCGGGTCGGTGGCACCGATGACTACCCGGGGGATCCGGGTATTGATGATGGCACCGGTACACATGGGGCAGGGCTCCAAGGTGACGTAGAGGGTGCAATCCTCCAATCGCCAGGAATTCAGTTTTTTGCAGGCACGCTGCATGGCGGTCAGCTCCGCGTGGGAGAGACCGTTTTGATCCAGCTCCCGACGGTTATAGCCCCGGGCAATGATCCGATCATTCTGTACGATCACAGCACCCACCGGCACTTCCCCCAGCGCGGCGGCCTTTTTGGCCAGCCGCAGGGCTTCTTTCATATATTTTTCATCCATATTCTCATCTCCTGTTCATATCTTAATATAAATGAGGATAAAAAGTAAAGTTATTTTTATAAAAGACTTTACTTTATTTAAAAAATTTGATAATATAATAGACTGAATAATTATGAGGAGAAATGAAATGAATATCGCTGTTTTATTTGGTGGAAAGTCCTCTGAGCATGAAGTCTCCTGCAGTTCGGTCTGCAACGTACTGAACCTTTTGCAGGGTGAAAAATATAATATCTATCAAATTGGAATTACCAAGGCCGGCGCATGGATGCTGACCGAGGCGACCCTTCCGGAGATCAAGAGCGGCGCATGGGAAAACCGCGCCGATAATGAGCCGGCATGGATCGTACCAGACCCCTCTGTAAAGGGCATCCGTACCGCAAGCGGGAAGGTACTGCCGGTGGATCTGGCAATGCCTATTCTGCACGGTAAAAACGGAGAGGACGGCACCATGGCGGCACTTCTCCAATTGGCAGGTATTCCGCAGATCACTACCTCCATGACCAGCGCGGCCAACTCCATGGATAAGGGGCTGACCAAGCTAATCTGCGATAAGGCAGGCATCTGCCAGGCGGATTGGGTGCAGGTCTATCGCCGCGAGCTTACCGATATGGATGCGGTGGTGGAGCGCGTAGAGAAGGCGCTGGCCTATCCCATCTTCGTCAAGCCTGCCAGCGCCGGTAGCAGCGTGGGCATTACCAAGTGCGCCGACCGCGCCCAGTTGATCGAGGGCTTGCATCTGGCGGCAGAGCACGACTTCAAGATCGTCCTGGAGGAGACCATCGTCGGTCACGAGATCGAGGTGGCGGTACTGGGCAATGACGAGATTTTTGCCTCTGTTCCCGGCGAGATTTGCCCGGCGGCAGAATTTTATAGTTACGATGCAAAATATAACGACGCAGACTCCCTGCTCTTTATCCCGGCGCGTCTTGATGAAGAGACGCTGGAAAAGGTCAAGGCTGAGGCCATCAAGGTCTTTCGAGCCATGGAATGCTCCGGCTACGCACGGGTAGACTTCTTTGTAAAAGAGGACGGTACGGTGGTCTTTAATGAACTCAATACCATCCCCGGCTTCACCGATATCAGTATGTATCCCAAGCTGATGGCGGCCTCCGGCATTGAGGGTAAGGAACTGATGGAACGGTTGATCGCATTGGCGTTGGAGCGTGCGGAATGAGCGTGAGTATGAGTAAAAACGCCCCCATCGGGGTGTTTGATAGCGGACTGGGGGGCTTGACCGCACTCCGGCGTCTGCAAAAGGATCTGCCCGGCGAGCAGCTGATCTATTTCGGCGATACCGCCCGGGTGCCTTACGGTGGACGGGATAAGGATACCTTAATGCACTTTGCAAAGACGGATATTGCCCTTTTGCAGTCCTATGACGTTAAGGCTATTCTGGTGGCTTGCGGTACGGTCTCCTCGGTGATCTTAGAGGAGATCAAGGGCGACTATGCCATCCCTCTGGTCGGGGTGGTCGAAAGCGCCGCAGAGGCGGCGGCAAAAGCGACCCGAAATGGCCGGATCGGCATCTGGGGGACGGCGGCTTCCATTGGCTCCGGTGCCTATGCCAAGCGGCTGGCGGATCGTGGGTATGAAAATACCGTGGCGGTGGCTTGCCCTAAGCTGGTTCCCCTCATCGAAGGCGGGCATACGGCGGCAGACGACGCCGAGGCACGGGCGGCGGTACGCGAGTACTTAGCGCCGGTGCTGGAAAGCGGTGCAGATACCTTGATCCTTGGTTGCACCCATTATCCGCTTTTAGCGGAGGTCATCCGTAAAGAGGCAGGGGAGGGGCTGACCCTCATTGACTCCGGCGCAGAAAGCATTGCCGCTCTGCGTGCGGCATTGGCGGAGGGAGACCTCTTAAGCGAAAGCAACGAGGGAAGCAGTCGTTTTCTGGTGAGCGGTAGTCCCGTGGAGTTTGCCCGGGGTGCCGGTTGCTTTTTAAATCAGGAACTTTCCGGAAAGGTGGAGCAAGCAGATGCCGAAGCCTTTGGAAAATAAAAAAGTTACGCTGGTGCTGAGTACCAGCCAAAAGGTGGACGGGCAGTACGATACCGATCGCATGGAAGCGGTAGGGGATCTTTACTTCAAAGAGGACTCCGTTCATCTTATCTATAATGAGAATAACACCAAGACCCATATCCGCATCAGCGGCGATATGGTTCACGTTCACCGATTGGGCGAGCTTTCGGGAGATCTCTGGTTTGTGGAGGGCGACGAGCGGGACACCCGTTACGAGACCCCCTACGGACGGATGATCCTGACCATCGAGACCCATAAAATCGAATGGGATGCGAAAAAAATGCGGTTGTTCATCCGTTATAATATTAAGTCGGGTGATCAGCTTTTAAGTATGAATGAAATGACGATCGAAATGAGGGAAGCAGTATGAAAAATCCTGTCAATGAAATGAAGAATAAGATCCAGGCGTTATTGCTGGAAAGCTATAAAGCCTGCGTTGCTGAGGGTGCTCTGCCGGAGGCGGAGCTGATGACCTTTGATATTGAGCAGCCCCGGGACGCAGCAAACGGCGATTTCTCCAGTAACTTTGCCATGAAGAACGTCCGGGTGCTGAAGAAGGCGCCCCAGATGATCGGTCAGCTTTTGGCAGACCATCTGCCTGCCTGCCCCGAAATTGAGCGGGCAGAGGTGGCGGGACCCGGCTTTTTGAACTTCTATCTGGGCGACGCTTATTTTGCCGAGGTGGCGGAAACTGCCGCTTCCTTGGGCGCGGACTACGGTAAGACCAACCGTTTGAACGGCGAGAAGATCATGGTAGAATTCGTCTCCGCCAACCCCACCGGCCCCATGCATATGGGTAACGCACGCGGCGGCGTCGTGGGCGATAGCCTTGCCAACGTTTTGGCTTGGGCAGGTGCAGACGTTCATAAGGAGTTCTACGTCAATAACGCCGGCAACCAGGTCTCCCTCTTCGGACTTTCCCTCTATACCCGTATGCAGCAGCTGCTGCATGGCGAGGAGTCGGTGGAGTTCCCCGAAAACGGCTACCACGGCGACGACATCAAGGTGCTGGCAAAGACCTATTTAGAGGCGCATCCGGAGGCCGCCGAGGAAGTGGAAGAGGTGGTGACTCCCAAGCTGATTGCCTTTGGTCTGGCAAACAATATTGCAAAGATGAAAGAGGATCTTGCCAAGTATAAGATCCACTTTGACGAATGGTTCCTGGAGTCCACCCTCCATGAGAGCGGCTACGTGGCCGAGACGGTCAAGCTCTTGGAAGATCGGGGCTGGATGTACGAGCAGGAAGGCGCCAAGTGGTTCAAGGCCACCGAGTTCGGTTGTGAAAAGGACGAAGTACTGGTCAAAGCCAATGGCTTTTATACCTACTATGCGGTTGATATTGCATACCACCGCAATAAATTTGAAAAGCGGAAATTCGATCGGTGTATCGACGTCTTTGGTGCCGACCACCACGGACATACTCTGCGGTTTAAGGCGGCCATGGCGGCCATCGGTCAGGATCAGGAAAAACTGCAGTTTGTCTTGATGCAGTTGGTTCGGCTGATGAAGGACGGCGAGCCCTTCCGGATGAGTAAGCGTACCGGTAAGAGCGTCACCCTGGCGGATCTTTTGAACGAGATCCCGGCAGATGCCGCCCGGTTCTTCTTTAACCTCAACCGTTGCGACAGCGCCATGGACTTTGATCTGGATCTGGCGTTAAAGCAGGACAACGAAAACCCTCTCTATTACGTGCAGTACGCCCATGCAAGAATTTGCAGCATCATCCGCACCTTGGAGGAATTGGGTGTGACCTATGAGGGCGGCAAGATCGAAGCCGGCCAGTATCAGACCGAGGAGGAGCGTGCGCTGATCCGCGCCGTTGCCAACTTCCCCGAGGAGATCGTCGGTTGCGCCGATGCCTTGGAGACCTCTCGCCTGAATCACTACGTCATGCAGGTGGCAGGTTGCTTCCATAGCTTCTATAACGCTTGCCGCATCAAGGGCGAGGAGCCTGCCGTTCAGCAGGCGCGTCTGACCCTTTGCATCGCCACCAAGAACGTCATCGCAAACGCGCTGTCTTTGATGGAAATTGATGCCCCTGAAAAAATGTAAAAGAAAATCAAAAAAACACTTGCAATTTATAATTTGATGTGTTACAATATTTCAGCATAAAACGGATAGTCCTCTGCTGTTTGCTCGCACGAATGTCCGATGATGAAGGAGGAACTGTAAAATGGATTTATTGAAAGCAGTTACGAATGAGCAATTAAAGACCGAAGTTCCCGTTCTGAACGTTGGTGACACCGTGCGTGTCAGCGTGAAGATCAAAGAGGGAAACAAAGAGCGTATCCAGGCATTTGAGGGTACCATCATCTCTAAGCACAATAACGGTATTTCTTCTACCTTTACCGTTCGCCGCGTCGCTTATGGCTGCGGTGTGGAGAGAACCTTCCTGGTTCATTCTCCCAACGTTGCTAAGGTTGAGTTGGTTCGTAGCGGTAAAGTTCGCCGTGCGAAGCTCTATTATCTGCGTGACCGTGTTGGTAAGGCCGCTCGCGTTAAGCAGAAGGTTTAATTCAAATCAAAAAATTGCCGTCCCAATCGGGACGGCAATTTTTTTTATGCTTTTTTCAGTTCGATCAGCAGTAACGCATTGGTAGTGCAGGAAAGGGGAAGCGCTAACTTTCCGTTGGCACACACTACGGACTGCTCCGGGATCAATTCAGATGCCTTCATCAAGCGCTCGCGCTGTTCTTCGTCCGGGATGATGGGCATCTCTTCTTTTTTAAATAAGGTATAGGGGCAAGCGTGGTCTTGATCGATCTTCCAGGTGGTAACTTGATAATCTCCCTCAAGACCGTCTATTGTTAAGGTATCCTTTAAGTCGGGATGATCTTCTTCAAAGTGCTCTTGGGCGTAAGCGAGAAGGATGGAAAGGTTCTCTCCCTCCCGGGTAGCCAGGACGGCAAGCTCCGGATTTTCGCTTTCCGCCTCTAAAAATTGCTCTCCCAGCTTGCGGCAGAGCCTATAGGCGTGATAGATGGGCTTGGGAATGCCGTTTAATGTGAAGAAACCGCGGTAGCCGGTAAATTCTTCCGTCATCTCATGCTGACCGGAAAGGCAGATGATCAGCTTTTTGAGCAGAGGACCGTCTGCGATCATCCGGGCAAGCATTTTGCCCATATAGGCGGCAAAGGCACTGGTTTCTCGCGCGATGGTGATGGGGAAGTGGTGCCGGTTACAAAAACCTCGGCTCATCATGCCCCATTCATCCATGATGAGATCTTTTTCGTCGGGGAAGTATTTCCGTACCAGCGCGGCATACTCCCGAACGCGGCCGGGAACGCTTTCGGCAGAAAGGGGCGTTTCCCCGGCTTGGGCTTTATCCGGCTTTGCGCCGTAGGCGTGAACGCAGATAAAATCTGCATGGGTTCCGGTTTCCTTGAGGAAGGAAAGAAAACCTTCTAAAAAGTTAAGGCTACTGGCAAGAGAGCAACCGCCGATGCGTAACGTCGGATCTGCCCGATCCATGCCGGCGGCGAAGGCGGCATAAAGCTTGATGTATGCTTCCATCCGCTTATTTACCGCAACCGGATCGTAACGCTCCCCGGCATCACTCATCCAAAAGCCCGGCATATCCGGTTCGTTGTAGCATTGGAGATCCCATTTTTTGACTTCGTCGATGCCGTAGCGGAGGACGAGATGATGCGCTGTTTGATAGCAGATCTCCTTCCAGTCGGCATAGTCCTTCGGCGGAGATGCACAGATGCGCTTGCCCTTATACCGGGTTGCGGCGGTGGCGTGAGAACTGCCCCAGCCCTTCGGGTTCTCGGCAATGCAGGGCGGCGTGGCAAAAAAGCAAAGAGTAGGAGTAAAGCCACGGCCCAGCAAGAAATCCAGCCGCCGGTCTATGAGGGTGTAGTCGTAGCTGAAACAACCATTTTCATCGCGTGATACGATGTCCTCCAGCATGACGTGCATCCGGATCGTATCGGCAACTCGGTCATTCGCTACCTTATTTAAAATAACCTGTCCCCATTCGTCCTCAATGGCATCGGTGGGGTGGAAGTTAATGTTGTTCCAGAAATTA
>JAZQJH010000012.1:0-22270 GCA_045541555.1 Eubacteriales bacterium
CACCCTTATTGTAATAACCCCCCCTTTCCGGTTGGAAAGGGTTCGGTTTTATTTTTATTTCTTCTTAGGGCGCTTGATCTTGTTAAGTTTTGCGTTGATGTCCAGAAGCTGCTCTTTGGTGAACTTCATATCCATCATGCCGCCCATCAGGGTAAAGAGCCGCAGAACGGTGAAGCCGCCCATCATGCTCATCATTTCGGGACCGACTTCAAAGCCCATGGCTTCGATCTTGCCGTCCTTCTTGCCCTTGCCGCCCATCATCTTGGCGAACATTCCCATAAAGAGCATCTTGCCCTGCATGGTGCTGATGACGTCGCTCATCTTATCGTTCAGAGAGAGATAGCCCTCGGGCGCGTCAATATCAAACCAGTTGAGGACGGCACCCTTTTCCTGCAGACGATACTTCTCATTGAAGGTCTCCACCTTGCGGATGGTGCTCTCGTCCTTAAAATCGCCGGCTACGGCCACTAACTTGGTCTCGCCGACATTGGGGACGTCGAAGTAGAAAAAGTGCTCAGCGCTCGATTTTTTGCCCAAAGAGACGCCGTTTGCAAAAAGTTCCACTTCCGGCAGGTTGGAATAGACGGTCACCTTGGTCACGTCCTCCACCCGATCCACGTACCGCTTGCCGCAGAGATGGACAAAGGGATCATCGGAGAGCCATGCCTTATAAGCATAGAAGGAGTCCTTCTTATACTTGCGGTCGATGGTGACGAGACCCTTATGGTTCTGACCGTTCTCGCCGCCCTCGTTCCGGGCGTCGGCGCCGAAGTCGAACATATTCCAGACGTGGGTCGCCCACATATATTTCCGGCTGAAGAACTGCTTGATCAACTCCTCATGGTAATAAGCCTGGTATTCCTCGGTATAATCGCCCTGACGGGGATCGGAGGTATGCCAATCCAGCGCCTCGCAGCCGTACTCAGAGCATCCGATGGGGATGGTGGGATGCATGGCGTGGAACTTATCGAACCAGGGACCGTTCATCTCGGTCCCGCCGCCGTACCAGCCAAAGTAGTGGTTATAGGAGACTACGTCGGGGATCTGGAGATAGGGATCGTCCATCTTACACATGGAAACTGCCGCAATAGTGGTCAGACGGGTCGGATCCATCTCATGACACATATCGTTGAGGATGCGATGGTTCTCCAAAAGATCCTCATCGGAACCGCCGATGCCGATCTCGTTGGAAAGCCCCCACACTACGATGGAGGGATGGTTATAATTCTGGGTGATGAGCTCCTTCATCTGGGAGATGGTATTCTCCCGGCCGGTGGGCATATGCTTGGAGATATAGGGGATCTCCGCCCAGATCACCAGACCGTACTCATCGCAGAGGTCATAGAAATACTGGTCGTGCTGATAGTGCGCCAGCCGGATGGTGGTGGCACCCATCTCATAGATCAGCTCGATATCCTCCTTATGATCCTCCTTGGAGAGGGCGTTACCCTTCTGCCAACGATCCTGGTGACGGGAAACGCCGCGCAGAGGATACTCCTCCCCGTTAAGGATAAAACCGTTATCGGGATCGATCTTGAAGGTACGGCAGCCGAACCGGGTGGAAACGGCATCCAAAACGGCGCCATCCTCCATAAGCTCGATCTTCGCGGTGTAGAGGTAGGGGTTCTTTCTGCCGTGCCAGAGGGTGACGTCGGCAATGGTCAGCTCTGCCTTGGTATCGTCGATGGTGGTTTCGGCAACGATCTTGCCTTCCTTATCCTCGATGACGTAGCGGAGGGACTGACCCATCTTGCTATTGGTGACGTAGGCCTCGATCTCCACCTTGGCATCCTTGCCTTCAATGGTGGGAGTGACCTTCAGACCGGGAGTACCGTAATAGTCCAGATCGAAATGGGACTCGCTGACGCAGATCAGATTCACATCCCGATACAGACCGCCGTAGAAGGTGAAGTCTGCCATCTGGGGATAGACCGTCTCGTTGGGGGCGTTATCCACCGCAATGATGAGGGTGTTGATCGCCTCCAGCGCCTCGGTCAGATCCACGCGCCAGGTGGAATAACCGCCGTCGTGATGCGCCAGCTTTTTGCCGTTGAGATAAACGTCGGCAGAAGAGTTCGCGCCCCGGAGTTCCAGGTAATAACGATCCGCCTCGGGCAGGTCTGCCTTATGCAGGGTCTTGCCATAATAGCCGGTGCCGCGGAAATAATCGTTATCGCCGTCCTGACCGTCGATGGCGTTCCAGCAATGGGGCAGGTTGACGAAATCCCACTTGCTGTCGTATGCCGCAGGGACTTCCGCCAGCATTTTGGTGAAAGCCCACTTATGATTGAGATTTAAAACAGTTCTCATACTTTTCCTCCAAATTATTTTTTTCTATTATACAACAGAAACCTATGAAAAATCTATAAACTTTTAAAAAGGATGCCCCCATCGGGCATCCTTTTTATGCAGCATTATTCTCTGCCCAGAGCTTCGTTCATTTCAGCCAGCTTCTTCTTATCCAGATTGTAGATGAGGCCGAGACCCACATACTGCATCAGACCGGAGAAGAGGAAGGTGCCGGCCACCAGATAACGCATCCGGACAGCGACTTCCCAAACCTGGTTGCCTTCGTTTTCGCCCACGTAGCCCAAAGCGACCATGACGACGAGGATCAGCGCGGGGCCGACGCCCTGCGCCAGCTTACGGAAGAAGGAATGGAGAGAATAGACGGTACCCTCTTCGCGGGTGCCGGTCTTCCATTCGTTATAGTCGATGGCGTCACCCATCATCGCCCAGGAAACGGTGGAATAGATTCCCATGCCCAAAGAGAAGACCAGCTGGCAAAGGATATAGATGATGAGGTCCAGACCGGTATTATCGGGCAGGATGATGAAGAGGCCGAGGCCTGCTACGATCGCGCAGATGGATCCAAAGGTAGCCAGTTCCTTTTTACCGAACTTGGCAACCATATTACGCGCCAGCGGAGTAAAGACCACGATGGGGATCATGGCAAAGAGCTGCACGATACCGGAGATCTGCACGTTCTTGAAGTAGGACTGGAAGATGACGGTAACGGCGGTGGTAGCACCCTGCATACCGATGAACATACCCATGGCAGCGACGGTGGCACCGATGGCAGGGCGGTTCTTCATAAAGTTGCCCACGGCCTTGAGGACGTTGAACTTGGGGGTCTCTTCGTTGAGGGTGATATCCTGCTCCACGCGCACTTCGGTATTGCGGATCATGAACTGGAAGCAGAGGAAGCCCAGAATACCCATGATCAGAGCGGCGATGAAGACGCGCTCACCGATCAGGTTATTGTCCTTATCATAGATAATGAAAGGCAGGATGACCATCGGCAGCATATTGCCGAAGATAGAACCGATGGAACGCCAAGCGGAAAGGGAGGCGCGGTCCTTGACGTCGTTGGAGATCAAGGAGAGCAAGGAACCGTAGGGCACGTTTGCCACGGTATAGAACGCATCCCAAACGACGTAGCCGGCGATGAAGATGATCGCCTTTGCCCAGACGGGCGCGCCGGGGAAGGGCAGGAAGCAGCAAGCACCGCCCACGATCAAACCGATAGAGCCTGCCCAGATATAAGTAAGGAACTTATTTCTCTTATACTTACGCTTATCAGCGTCGATCAAAGAACCGATCAGGGGGTCGTTGATGGCATCCCAAACCTGCACCACGATCAGCAGGAGCGCATACCAAAGATCCATCCCCATGAACTGAGTCCAGAAAATCGACATCGTACCTTTGAGCGCAAAGCTCATGTTGCAGCCAAGATCGCCGGCAGCATAAGCCAGGCAATCCCGGATGCCAAACTTACGGGGTTTCTGATTCGTAGCCATGATGAAAATCCTCTCTTCTTGTTTGTTGATATTGATTCACAAACGAATACAATTCTATTATAAAGGATGCGACTTGATACAGTTAGCACAATCTTAATGTTTTATAGCATATTTTTCATGTCGATTTGTGGAAAAAAACTTGAAATGGCTCAAATCTTGTATTATAATTATAAAAAACGATGAAAGGTGACGATTATGCAGAACGGAATGGATCTGAGCCGCATCCAATCCATGGAGCAGCGCTATGAATACGAAAACCGCATGATGGACGCGGTTTCCCACGGGGATCTTCGGATCGCGGAGAGCATGACCTTCGCCTTTTCCGCCTCGGTCTTTGAGGAGCGTACCAACAATCCCTTACGCAATCTGCAAAATTATTGCATCATCATGAACACCCTCTGCCGCAAGGCCGCCGAGGCAGGCGGCGTCCACCCCGTCTTCCTGGATCAGATCTCCTCCCGCTATGCCCGGCGGATCGAAGAGCTTCGCAGCGTGGCGGTCATTCCCGGCTTTATGCAGGAGATGATGCAAAGCTATTGCCGGCTGGTACGCGACCACTCCACCAAGAATTACTCTCCCACGGTGCAGAAGGCTATTCTTTTTATTGAGAGCAACCTCCAAAACGAGCTGCGGCTCAATACGGTGGCGGACGCCATCAGCGTCAGCTCCGGCTATCTTTCCGCCCGATTTAAGACGGAGACCGGGCAGACCCTGACCAAATACGTCAATCAAAAGCGCATCGACCAGGCGTGCCATCTTCTCCGCTCCACCGACCTGCAGATCCAGACCATCGCCCAGGATTGCGGATTTTTGGATCTCCATTATTTTTGCCGGATCTTTAAAAAAGCCACCGGCACCACCCCCACCGCCTACCGGAAAGAAAACTAAATCTATCTTTTATACAAGTTTATCTCGGTTTTATACATGGACTCTTCAAAATTGATTTGCTATAATGCGTTTAAAAAGGAGGCTTTTTACGATGTGTATTATTGCAGGCTATAACGGCACCAAGCGTGCCGCACCCTTAATTATTGAGATGCTCCGCAAGACGGAGGGCATCGACGCCGGCTGCTATACCGGCATTGCCACCCTCCACGAGGGCAAAATTCATTACCGCAAATTAGCAGGAAACTTAGACCGCCTTTTGGCGGAGACCGATTGCCTCGATCTGCCCGGCAATATCGGCATCATCCACAGCCGTACCCCCGGCGGACACAACGGCGACAACTGGGCGCATCCCTTTACCTACGAAAAGGACGACAAAACCAAGCTGGCGCTGGTCTTCAACGGCATCGGCGGTTGCTGTAAAAAAACGCCCCAAAATCTGCCGGGCAAGATCCGCGAGTTTCTTTCTTCGGGCTACGAGCTCAAGAGCCGCGGCATCTACGACGGAAAAGAAAAACATCTCGTTCAATGCGACGACGACGGCAATATGTATCACTTAGGCGACATCATTGCCCAAAATATCGCCAAAAAAGTCTTTGAAGAAAAAATGACCGTCACCGATGCAGCTGCCAAAAGTTATGAAGAACTGGATGGGGAGCATATCGGTCTGCTTCTTTCGGTCACCGATCCGGAGGTCATCAATTATTGCCGGATGAACTTCCCCATGTTCGTCGGCTTTGCCGACCACGGCGCCTGCCTGGCTACCGTTCCTCTGGCATTTGCCGATCATACCGAGCGGTATCATCTCCTGCCTGCCCTCTCCACCGGCACGGTTACCAAGGACGGCTTTACCGTCAAGAAGATGCCCAATCCCCTCTTTACGGTGGCACCCATCACCCCCAAAGTACTGCATACTGCTTGGGAAAAGGTGCCCGATTACATGGAAAGAGGAGAAAGGCCCTTCTTCCCTGCTTTTATCGATGCATTTGAGAAAGCCGACTGCACTGAAAGAAATGCCGTCAGCTGGATGCTTTTGACCGAATATTATAAGCAGGGCAAGCTGGACTTTGAAAAAGAGCTCCTCCCCGGCGTTCGGGACGGACTTTTCCGTACCAGTTTTCGTTACGTCTGGGACGGTTGAGGTCGGTTCGAACAAAAAGAGTCTTCTTTTCTTTTTCTTCTTCTATATCTATCTCTTTCTCTATCTCTATCTCTTTCTCTTTCTCTATAGAACAATGTTCGAACATCGTTCACTCCACGTTCATTTTGGTTCAAAAACCCAAAAATCTACCCTTTTCAACAACAAAAAGGACTTTCACCCTTGGGTGAAAGTCCTTTTTTTATTCAATTAAAAACCAAAGATACTGCCGAAATTGGGAACAGTCTGGGTCTGCTGCTGAGGCTGAGGCTTCTTATCCTCGGCAGAGGGGGTATACTCGCTGAGGGTCAGGGTCAGGGTCTGCTCCGTTCCGTTTCTCTTGATGACCATGGTCAGCTTCTCGCCCACCTTTTTGGCGTCGATGATGGCGTTCGCCTCTGCCTCGTTCTTGACCTTGGTGCCCTCCACGGAGACCACGTAGTCCCCGGACCGGAAGCCGGCCTTTGCCGCATCCGAATCGGTGCCGACGGCGGAAATATAAAGTCCCATCTCGCTGACCCGATACATCATCGCCGTCATGGCGTCGTTGACCTCCACAAAGGTAAAGCCGGGATCCACGCGGCCGGTCACGTAGCCCACCTTCAGAAGATCCTCAATCACCTTTGCGGCGGTATCCATGGGAATGGCAAAGCCGAGACCCTCGATCTCCGCACCGGCAGACTTGGCGTTGACGACGCCCACCAGCTGACCGCTGGTATTGAACATACCGCCGCCGGAGTTACCGGGGTTGATGGCGGTATCGGTCTGCAAAAGGCGCATGGTGGTGTTATCAATGGTAATTTCACGATCCAGGGCACTGATGATACCGCTCGTTACGGTGCCGCCCAGCTCACCCAAGGGGTTGCCGACCGCCACCACCGTCTCGCCCACCTTCAGCTCGGCAGAGCTGCCGTAGGCGGCAGGAGTCAGCTCGGTGGCTTCCACCTTGATCACCGCCAGATCGCTCTTGGCATCGCTGCCGATCAGCTTGGCGGCATACTCGGTGCCGTTTGCCAGGCGGACGTTGATATTGGTCGCGCCCTCGATGACGTGGTGATTGGTGACGATATAGCCGTCTGCGGTGATGATAACGCCGCTACCGGCGCCCTCGCTGACGTACTGCTGCATAAAGGAGCCGGTGACGATCTGCTCGGTGGTGATCTCCACCACGCTGTTTTTGACCAGTTCTGCCACTTCCGGCACCGTCAGCGCGTCCTTGGCGTTTCCGCCGTCTGCATCTTTTAATTTGGTGGTCTTATAGATCACCGCCGTGCCGGCAGGGATGGTGCTTCCGCCCAGGAGCCGGGCGCCCAGCACGCCGCCGACCAGACCCAGCACCAAGGAGAACACCGCCACCGCTGCGATCACCGGGATAAAGACCTTGGTGGTAACGGGCTTGGGCTCCTTCTTGGGCTTGGACTGCTTCTTGGGGGGCTGATAATAAGCACCGCCGTATGCAGACTGACCGTAGGGGTTGGTATAGACCGGCTCCTCCTTAGGCGGCTCCGGCTGTGCATAGGAATATGCCGCTTCCTCCTTAGGAGCTTCCGGCTCATTAAAATGCGTCTCGCCGAATTCCGGGCGGACGTAATGGTAGGTGGTCTGCTCCGCCGGAGCTTCCTTTTCTGCCGGGGTGGCTTCGGTAACCTCTGCTTTTTCTTCCATCGGCAAATCCTTTTTGATCGGCTCGCCAGTCAAAGGATCAAAATTATATTCATTCATCAGTTTTTACCCTCCTGATTAAGTTTCTAAGGCTATTATACCTCAACTTCATGAAAAAAGTGTGAAGAAAATTAAAAAAATCCAAATATTTCTTGTTTTTTTCAATAAAAGCAATTATTTTAGGCTTGCAATTTGCCGTTTCATATCATATAATAGGATAGAACCTGCGGAAATAGTAAGGAACTTTCCCCTTTCAGAGAGTCGGGTCGGCGGCTGAAAGCCCGATAGGCAGAAACTTCCCCAAGCGTGCGCTCCGTAGCTGTAGTCCCTCTGCACGAGTGGAGGGCGGTATCCCCCGTTATCGGGACCTTGAGAAGGCAGACCGATCTTTTCGTCTGCTTAAAATCAGAGTGGGACCGTGCTGAGTTTTTTCTGCGCCTCTGCAATTTGCAGGGGCGTTTTTTATTGGAGGTAACTATGTTTAAGAAGGTACGGGAGGATCTCGCCGCCTTTAAAGAGCGAGACCCGGCCGCCCGGAGTAAGGCGGAGATCTTTTTGCTTTATAACGGCTTTCACGCGGTGCTTTTCTACCGCCTGGCGCATTGGCTTTACCGGCACCGTTGCTTATTCTTAGCCCGGTGGGTCTCCCAGTACGCCAAATTCCGTACCGGCGTGGAGATCCATCCGGCGGCCAAGATCGGCAAAGGGCTGGTGATCGACCACGGTACCGGCATCGTCGTTGGCGAGACCTGCGTTATCGGAGATTACTGTATGCTCTACCAAGGGGTGACCTTAGGCGGTACCGGTAAGGATACCGGCAAGCGCCATCCCACCCTGGAGGATCACGTCATGGTGGGAAGCGGTGCCAAGATCTTAGGCCCCTTTACCATCGGCAGTCACAGTAAGATCGCCGCCAACGCGGTGGTGCTGGAGGCCATTCCGCCCCATTCCACGGCGGTGGGCGTCCCGGCGCGCATCGTTCGTCAAAACGGGCAGAAGGTGGAGGACGATTTGGATCAAGTCCATATCCCCGACCCCATCGCCCAGGAATTTGCCCGGTTAACCGAGCGAATTGCAGAGCTTGAAAAGAAATTGGAGGATAAATAATATGAAGCTTTTTAACACCCTGACCCGTCAGAAAGAAGAATTTGTACCCATCACCCCCGGTAAGGTGCTGATGTATGCCTGCGGTCCTACCGTCTATAACTATTTCCATATCGGCAACGCCCGTCCCTTCATCACCTTCGACGTGCTCCGCCGTTACTTTGAGTATCGGGGCTATAAGGTCAAATTCGTCCAGAACTTCACCGACGTGGACGATAAAATGATCAAAAAATCCAACGAGGAAGGCTGCACCTTAGCCGAGCTGGGCGACCGCTTCATTGCAGAGTATTACACCGATGCCGAGGGCTTGGGCGTCGGCAAAGCCACCGTCCATCCTCGCGCCACCCATTGCATCGGCGACATCATCCATATCATTGAGGATCTCATCGAAAAGGGATACGCCTACGAGTCCGGCGGCGACGTCTTTTATTCCACCAAAAAGTTTAAGGGCTACGGCAAGCTTTCCCACCTGCCCATGGATCAGCTGGAGAGCGGTGCGCGGATCGACGTCAACGACCTCAAAGAGGATCCCATGGATTTCGCCGTCTGGAAAGCGGCGAAGCCCGGCGAGCCTGCCTGGGAGTCTCCCTGGGGCATGGGCAGACCCGGCTGGCACATTGAGTGCTCAGCCATGGCCTGCAAGTTCCTCGGCAAGACCATCGACATTCATTGCGGCGGCGTAGACCTGATCTTCCCCCACCATGAAAACGAGATCGCCCAGAGTGAGGCGGCCAACGGCTGTGACTTCGCCCATTACTGGCTGCATAACGGCCATATCAACGTGGATAACCGCAAGATGAGCAAATCCGCCGGCAACTTCTTTACCGTCCGGGATGCGGCGGCGGCCTATGGCTACGAAGCCATCCGCCTCTTTATGCTCTCCTCTCACTACAGAAGCCCCATCAACTACAGCAAGGACGTACTGGAAGCCGCCAAGGCCAGCCTGCAGCGTCTTTACACCACCAAGAACAACCTGGAATATGCCATCAAGGCTTCCGCCGGCAAGCTGACCGCCGAGGAAGAGGCACTCCTCAAGGAGATGGATCCCTTTAAGAAGAAGTTCCTGGAGAAGATGGACGACGACCTCAACACCGCCGATGCCCTCTCCGCCATCTTTGATCTGACCCGCTGGATCAATACCCAGCTGGCAGACACCCATTCCTTGGCGTTCCTCAACGCCATGAAGGCGCTCTTCTTAGAGCTGACCGGTGTACTGAATATCGTCACCGGCGAGCAGGAAGTGGAGATCCCCGAAGAGGTGAAAGCCCTCGTTGAGGAGCGGACGGCTGCAAGAGCTGCCAAGAACTTTGCCCGCGCCGATGAGATCCGGGACCAGCTTGCCGCCATGGGCGTCATGCTGGAGGATGGCAAAGACGGCGTCAAGATCCTGATGAAACAGTAAAAAAAGAGAGGTTTTTGAAATGAGCTTCAAGCTTCCCCCATACCGCCATCCGGATTTCGAGTCTTTAGGACTTGCCGATGCCCCGGATGCACTCTATGCCATCGCAGAGATGGACGGCGTAGCGCCGGAAGGGTACCACAGTACCTCCATGTATCCCGAATATTTCAAGGTGGACGGCGCGTGGCGCCTTGCGGAAGAAAGCCGCATGGACTCCAGCGTAGTCATCGGGGAGGACGGCGTTCTCTCGGTGATTGAAAACCGCAACCTTAAAAAGGGCGATAAGGTCATCCTCGGTCGTACTGAGCACGGCGAGGAGGGCATCTTCGTCCATACTGATGGCTTTATCGTCGAGACCGAGGAGGAGAAGGCGGATAAATTTGTCTTCCGCCAGGGCAGAAGCCGGGAAACCTCCTACGCCCGGGACTACGATAACCTCTTCGAACTGCTCCGCCACGAAAAGGAGCACGGTCATATTACCTGGGTCATGGGTCCTGCCTTTTCCTTCGACTATGATGCGCGCCGTGCCATGCAGGCCCTGGTGGAAAACGGGTACGTTCACGGCATTATGGCAGGAAACGCTCTGGCCACCCACGATTTAGAAGGCGCCATGCTCCATACGGCGCTGGGTCAGGATATTTACACCCAGAAAGCGCACCCCAACGGTCACTATCACCATTTAGACGTCATCAATCGGGTACGGCGCAGCGGCTCCATCAAGCAGTTTGTGGAGGATCATCATATTCAGGACGGCATTATGTACGGCTGCGTCAAGCACGACGTTCCCTTTGTCCTGACCGGCTCCATCCGGGACGACGGTCCTCTGCCGGAGGTCATCGGCGACGCCTACGAGGGGCAATCCGCCATGCGCGCCATGGTCAAGAAAAGCACCACCGTCATTTGCCTGGCCACCATGCTCCATACCATCGCCACCGGCAATATGACCCCCTCCTTCCGCGTATTGGAGGACGGCACCGTCCGACCGGTCTACCTCTATACCATTGATATTGACGAGTTCGTGGTCAATAAGCTGCTGGATCGGGGCAGTCTTTCCGCCACCACCATGGTCACCAACGTCCAGGACTTTATCACCATCGTTGCCAAAGGATTAGGACTTCTTTAAAAAAGTACAGACCGCAGAAAAAGAACAGAAAAGTTCGCACCAATTTTGCGATATTACAATAACCCTGGCCAATATTGCACTTATTGGCAACCAGCACTCTCTGCAGATCGGCAACATTGAGGGTGCAGGCGGTATCGACTGCCTCACCCATCGTCATACGGCACCCCTGGAATATCGAGACACCCTCCTGATGCGGCGAGTGACGCGGTTTCTGCGGGACGGTTCCTTTTCTGTTACCGAAATTGCCAAAACCTTAAGATTTGAGAGCGTTTCCTATTTCAGCCGGTTCTTCAAAAAGCACCGCGGCATCTCCCCTTCTGCCTATATCCGGGAAAAGATGAAAAGTTGATGACCGATTTGTCCTAAATGTTCGAAAAATCCTATCCCACGATTCCCAAATAGTGCTATCATAGTTGAAAGAAAGGGGATCGAGATCTCTATGAAAAAGAAAATAGAATATAAATGGATCGTCGTCGCACTTTGCTTTGCGATGGTTTTCACCACCTTAGGCTTTTGCAGCTCCAATAAGGCGCTTTATCTTTCTGCCATCACCGAGACACTGCAACTTCCGCGCTCGGCCTTTGCCTTGGGTGATAGCATTCGGTTTATCTCAACCGCAGTGGTCAATATGTTCTTTGGGACGCTGGTGCGGAAATTCGGCACCAAAAAGCTGATCGGTGCCGGTTTTTGCAGCTTGATCTGCTTTACCGTCCTCTATGCAACCTCCAATAACCTCTGGGGATTCTATATCGGCGGTGCCTTTCTCGGCATCGGCCTCTCCTGGACGACCACCACCATGGTGGGCTGGGTCGTGGGAAAGTGGTGCAAGGAGAATAAAGGCACCATCATGGGCGCTGTCCTGGCTGCCAACGGCATCGGCGGTGCCGTCGCTCCCCCGGAACACTTCATGGGGCGGCAGATTTTCCTTCTCCTCGTCAAAGTAAAAATAGACGTAGACCGTGCGGTAGTTTTCCGTAAGGATCCTGCGCTGATAATAGCAGTCCCGGGCGACGAAGATAACGTCTCCGGCCTGCATCTGCATGGCACCGTCCTCAAATTCATAAAAGGAAGAACCCTCCAGAATACAGATCATCAGATCCTGCTTACGGCGGACGATCAGTTGTCTTTGCCGCTCTTTTTTATTGGGGTAATTGCGCTGAACCACCGAAAGGATCTCCTTGATCGGCCGTTCCCGGTCTGTAATGCTGAGGTGTTCGCTCATTTCTTTTCCAACTTTCGGATATATTTAAAGGTCAACGGCCAGACCGCACCGGCAAACAGCACCAACACGAAATAGGCGATCATCCGATGCAGCAGCTCGCCGGGCAGGAAATCCAGCAGAAGATACATCAATTCCTTTAAGCCCACCGAAAGGAGCAGGCCGGGGATCCATTTCAAAAGCTGCACCCACCAGCAACCGCCGGTCTCATAGCGGATATAGCGTTGATCCAGCCAGTAAACGACGGTAAAGCCGGCCACCGCCCCCAGCATTTTATAAGCGTTTTTCAAGCCGCTGAAAAGCTCCTCGCCGCTTGCCTCTGCCGGAAAGGGGAAGAATTCCATAAAGAACACCTGTCCCACCGACCACAGAAGCAGCGCCAGCATCAGGAACTGCATCCCCTTGGGATGCTCGTTTGCCTTATGCACCAAGGGATAAAGACCGAAGATCAATCCGGCGGCGATGAGGACGGACACCCCCACGTCCAGGGGCGTATGCACCCCTAAATACATCCGGGTCAGCGGCACCAAAATGCAGATGGCAATGCAGATCCACCGAAGCCAACGGCGGCGCGTCCAACGGGCAAGCCCGCCGAAGGTTCCCACCGCGCTCTGGGTATGACCGCTGGGGAAGGAATAGCCCGTCGCCTCCGGGACGGCGCTTTCCACCACGGTAAAATTCGGATCCTTGACCCAAGGACGGGGAACCCGAAAGGTCACCTTCAGCAGCTGATTGATCTGGGTTCCTAAAAAGCCGATGGTCAAAAGATAATAGCCCTTGAGCTTATCCACGCACCAAAGAAAAAACATCGCCACCGCCATAAAGACCGTTTCCTCCCCCAGATGGGTGAGGGTCTGCATGATCCCGTCCAGGATCGGATGACGGAGCCCTTCTAAAAAATACAGAAATTCCATGAGATCTCCTTCCAAATATTCTCATTTCATAGTATCACACCGATATGGAAAAGTAAACAAAAAATTACTCCTCCCATCAGATTTTCATTCGGTTCATATACTCCTTGAGCGTACACCCAAATTCCGCATAAAATACCCGATGAAAGGTACAGATGGAGTTGAAGCCGCTTTCAAAGGCACAGACGGAAATATCGGTCTTGCAAAGATCCATGGGGGTGATCATGCAGGTGACCTGCGCCTTTTCAGGAGTGCGGCACCCATGGGCATCATAGCTGAGCGCCACCTTTATCCGGCCTTTAGGTCTGCCCCACGTCTTCCGCTCCGCCAGCGACGTCAATTTCCCGCTGGTGGTCTCCATCACTTGTATGTGGGTTCTCCGGGTGGCCGGTGCCTATTTCCTGACGCTGGAAAGCATCTCTGTTTTCGGCCTTACGATCCCCGGCTTAGAGTTGGGCTCTACGGCGTCTGGTACACCATGTTTGGCGACTGGATCGTCCGTGCCGTCCTCTATACCTGGCGGTATTGCAAACTGCGTTTGCGATATTATAGTTTAAAAAAGCAGTCAATTGAAAAACCCTACAAAACTGCAATTAATTGTCCTTATTTCCAAGGAAAAACATATCCTTATTATGAAAGGAGTGTTTTTTCTATGACCATTGTAACGATCCAGCCCGGCGACAGCCTTTATAAGATCGGCAAGACCTACGGCGTATCGGTGGAGCAATTAGTCCGCGCCAACGGCATCGACCCCAATAAATACTTAGTCGTCGGCGATAGTCTGATCGTCCCCTCCCCGGAAGAAAAAAGCGGTCCCTTGGAGGTCAACGGCTATGCCTATCCCTTCATCGACCGGGAGGTGCTCCGCAAGACCCTCCCCTATTTGACCTATCTTTCCATCTTCAGCTACGGCGTCACCGACGAGGGGGCTTTGGTGCCTCTACGGGACGATGAACCCCTCATTGAGATGGCAAAGAATGCCGGCGTAGCGCCCCTTTTGGTGCTGACCACCGTGGATGAAAGCGGCGGCTTCAATAGCGAGCGTGCCGTCCGGATCCTGGAGAGCGGAGAAAGCCGGCAACGGCTGGCGGATGAGCTTCGGGCGGTCATCGCCCAAAAGGGCTACTACGGCGTAGACGTGGATATGGAATACATCCCCGGACGGCTCCGCGAGGACTATACCGCGCTGGTGGAGTTCCTCAAAAAGGAGTTGGCACCTCATCCGGTCTTTATTGCCCTGGCGCCCAAGACCTCCCGGGATCAGCCGGGATTGCTCTATGAAGCCCACGATTACGCCGGCATGGGGCAGGCTGCAGACCGGACGTTGATCATGACCTACGAATGGGGGCATACCTACGGTCCTCCCCTGGCGGTGGCACCGCTCCCCAACGTGGCGCGGGTCATGGACTTTGCGGTGGGGGAAATTCCCCGGGAAAAGCTTTTGATGGGACTTCCAAACTACGGCTACGATTGGACTCTCCCCTACGAACAAGGTCAGCCGGCACGCTCCATCGGCAATTACGAGGGCGTTGCCATCGCCCGAAAATACGGCGCAGAGATTCAATTCGACGAGACAGCGGAAAGCCCCTGGTTCCGCTACTATGATACCCGAAAGCGCCAGCATGAGGTTTGGTTTGAGGACGCGCGCAGTTATCAGGCAAAGCTGGCGTTGGTACGAGAACTGGGCATCAAAGGGGTCAGCATCTGGAACTTGATGCGGTTCTTCCAGCCCCTTTATACCCTTTTGGATGGTTATTTCGACATCGTGAAGCTGTCATTGAAATAAAAACGTTGTATTTGGGAAATAGGAAAAATTTTTCAGAAGTTTCAAACTTCGCCGCAAGGCTTGCCCGAAGGCGTATGCGATACGCCGAGTGGCGAAGTTTGGAAGCAGCAAAAGTACAAATCAAAAGAAAGCCATCGTTTTTAAAAAACGATGGCTTTCTTCCTTTTTCATAAACTATGTTTATATAAAATTATAGGTCTTATATTTCTTCACTTTTGCGTTCTGGGAAATTTTTAAATTTCCCTCAATTGTTCATCTATCGCTTTGGCCGCCTGCTTCCCGGCACCCATCGCCAGAATGACCGTCGCCGCGCCGGTGACTGCGTCACCGCCGGCATAGACGCCCTCGCGGGATGTTTTTCCGGTCTCCTCCTCGGTAACGATACAGCCCCATTTATTGGTCTCAAGACCCGGAGTAGTAGAGCGGATCAGCGGATTAGGAGAGGTACCGATGGCCATAATGACGGTATCCATCTCCAGAGTATGCTCGCTGCCCTCTTTCACCACCGGTCTGCGGCGGCCGCTTTCGTCCGGCTCGCCCAGCGTCATCTCCACGCAGGAGAGACCGACCACGTTCTGATGCTCATCCCCCAGAATTTCCACCGGGTTGGTGAGGGTCTTAAAGATGATCCCCTCCTCAATGGCGTGGTGGATCTCCTCTGCACGGGCAGGGATCTCGTCCATCGACCGGCGGTAAACGATATAGACCTCCTCAGCGCCCAACCGCTTGGCGCACCGGGCGGCGTCCATCGCCACGTTACCGCCGCCCACCACCGCAACCTTTTTTCCGCGGGGAACGGGGGTCTCGCTATCCGGCAGATAGGCCTTCATCAAGTTAACACGGGTCAAAAACTCATTGGCAGAAAGCACACCCTTAAAGTTTTCGCCGGGGATGCCCATAAACCGGGGCAGACCGGCACCGCTGCCGATAAAGACGGCATCAAAGCCGCGCGCAAAGAGTTCGTCCACCGAAAGGATGCGGCCGATAACCATATTGGTCTCCACCTGTACGCCCATGGACTTCAAGCCCTCAATTTCCCGGGCAACGATGGCCTTAGGCAAACGGAATTCCGGGATGCCGTAGACCAGCACGCCGCCGGGGATATGTAATGCCTCAAAGACGGTGACGGCATAGCCCTTACGCGCCAGATCGCCGGCACAGGTCAGCCCTGCCGGACCGCTGCCCACGACGGCAACCTTTTTACCGTTGGGTTGGATCTTCTCCGGTGCCGCAGTCGCATTCTGCATATGCCAATCTGCCACGAACCGCTCCAGGCGGCCAATGGCAACCGGCTCGCCCTTAATACCGCGCACACATTTCCCCTCGCATTGATTTTCCTGGGGACAGACCCGTCCGCAGACCGCCGGCAATGCGCTGGAGGCGCTGATAATCTGATAGGCGCCCTCAAAATCCTGCTCCTTGACCTTTTGAATAAAGGCAGGAATATCAATCTGCACCGGGCAACCGCCCACGCAGGGCTTATTCTTACATTGCAAGCAACGCTCCGCTTCGGCCACCGCCTGCTCCGCGGTATAACCCAGCGCCACTTCTTCAAAATTCTTATTCCGGATCTCCGGCGCAAGCTCCGGCATTTTTTCCTTTTTTAAGCTCATATTGGGCATTATCCGATCTCCTTTTTAAAGAGGTTGCACCGCTCCTGCTCATAGTCGTGATAGGTGCGTCCCCGCTCGATTGCCTGATCAAAATCCACCAGATGTCCGTCAAATTCGGGGCCGTCCACGCAGGCAAATTTGGTCTCTCCGCCCACCGTCAGGCGGCAGCCGCCGCACATTCCGGTGCCGTCGATCATAATGGGGTTCATGCTGACCACCGTCTTGACGCCGTATTCCTTGGTCAGCAGGCAAACGAACTTCATCATCACCAAGGGGCCGATGGCGATGACCTCATCGTATTCGTTCTTTTCCAGAAGTTCCTTTAAGGCATTCGTTACCAAGCCCTTTTCGCCGGCAGAACCATCGTCGGTCATCAGGCGATATTCCGCGCTGACCGCCCGGAACTCCTCTTCCAGAATTACCAGGTCTTTACTGCGAAAGCCCACCACGGCATCCACCACCGCACCGGCATCACGCATGGCTTTCGCCACCGGGAAGGCAATGGCACAGCCCACGCCGCCGCCAACGACTGCGACCCGCTTTTTCCCCTCCACCTCTGTCGGTTTCCCCAGGGGGCCAAGGAAATCTGCCAGGCAGTCGCCCTCCTGCAAGCGATCCAGCCGCATGGTGGTAGCGCCCACGATCTGATAAATGATGGTCACCGTCCCGGCTTCGCGGTCATAATCCGCCACCGTCAGCGGGATCCGTTCCCCACGATCGTCCACCCGCAGAATGATAAACTGACCGGCCTTTGCTTTTTGCGCCACCAGCGGTGCCTCGATGACCATCTTGGTCACCGTCGGATTTAAGGCTTCTTTTTTTATAATACGATACATCGTCTTACTCACACTCCAGTGCTCGGTTGAATTATTTACCTATTATAATATAAACAATCGTATTTGTAAAGAAAATCCACCCTGAAGGGTGGATTTTTTTAACGATATTCAATCTCTATGGTACATCCGTAATAGGTATATGCCTGGGTCAAGATATTATCGTAGGTACCGTTGATCTTGACGTAGAATTTTTTTGCCGAAGTGGCACGGACACCCTGGAAGGATTCAAAGGTATTATTCATGATCAGCGGTTGCTGAAATGCTTCGTAGATCTCCGGATACTTCAAAGAAAAAATCTCTGCAATCGTTGCGCTATTCTCCACCTGAAGCTCCCGGGCTTTCATATCCTTGCCTTCACCCATACCGGTGACCGTCACATAGACCGGAATCATCTCTTTCTTCTCTTTACCGAAAGCATTCCAGCATACTGCAGTCGTAATCCCAATGGCCACGATCAAAACCGCCGCCACTGAGAACGCCCAATGCTTTCCGACCCATCGGCAAAGACGCACGATCTTCTCCAGCATTTTTATTTTTCCTCAGGATTCTTTTCGGCATTCATTGCGGCGATCTCTGCATTGGTTGCTTCCTGCAGAGCGGTTTCCACGTCGGTACCGGTCAATGCTTTACGGAAGCAGTCTACCGTGGTATCCATGGTCATGATCCGATTGCGCATCGGCCAATCGGCGGCGGTAGCCTTGGAGATCAAAGCTTCCAATGCATCATCCATTTTGGTGGTGCCGTTATCAGAGTAATATCTATGCTCAGGGCAGAAGGTGGCCTCCGAAGCAAAAACTTCATAGAAAGAACCACCGCCGAAATAATCGGTATTCAGCAGCTCATAGACTGCATCGCGCTCACGGTCGCCTCTGTTGAAGAACTCATGACTGACATAGAAGCCATGGTTAAGCTCACCGACAAAGGCACCTGCTTCACGCTTACCGGTCGGAGTATTGGGGAAACCGACAACCTTCACGTCGTCTGCAGACAGCTCACCGCCGAATGCATCGGAAGGAGCAACGATCATAGCAGCCTTACCGTCCAGGAAATCCTGAACTGCGGTTTCAAAGCTTACGTTATAGCAATCGGGAGTGAAAGCACCCATACCCTCCAGGGTCTTGATGTCTCCTACCACACGCTCCCAGCTGGAAACCACACCAAAGGTGGGCTGATAGCTATGCTCAGCAGTTCCGCCCTCAGAAAGAACCAGCTCATCCACCATATACTCCAGGCCTTCATCTGCAAAGCCGGCGGCGATGGGGGTAATGCCCTTCTCTTTCAATACGGTGATGGCGTTCAGCACGTTATCCCAAGAGGTGGGGTTTTCCAGCTCATGCTCTTTAAAGAGGGTGCGGTTATAATAGAGACCCTGATATGTACCGTAGATGGGATACATATAGTTCTTGATGCTCTCTACTTCCTCCGCCAGGGTGAAGATGCCATCGGGAGCTTTTTCAAGCAAAGCTTCGTAGCTGGTACGCAGCGTTTCCAGCAAAAGCAGGCTCTTATTCTCAACCATCGTCGCGATAAAATCCTGACGATCGCTGAAGAAGCAAGCGATCTTACCGCTATCGACCTTCTTCATGAAACTCTTCAGTTCCTTACCTTCAGTGGGAACCTTAGTGTACTTCACGTTGATATTATAAAACATCTTGAAGTCTTCCACGATGGACTTCAAGACCGGCTCCCAATCCGACCAGGCTTCATCCTTAGGGGTTACAGGAATGCCGACAGTCATATCCATGGGGTCTGCATTCTCGCCCGTATCGTCATTTTCCACCGTAATACAACCGGTGAACATACTCAAAGCCATTACTAAAACGACGAAAAGGCTGAGCAGTTTAATCATTTTTTTCATTAGAGATACCTCCACCATATATTACTTTGTTAATAATAACATAAAAAGGAGATAAAATAAAGAGTTTTTTTCAAATTTCTTTTATCTTTTTAAAATTTTTTCCACAAATTGTTCGAACCGCTCCACCAAAAAGAATTTAATCTCTTGCTTGTCGTTGGATTTTTTCAAGAAATCAGTACTTTTCTGCCCGATGGCGGCGGCCAGTTCCTGCTCCGCCCCCTCTTCCGCAACCGCCGGAGCAATGCAGAGCGCCGGGTAAAGGACGCACCAGAAATTTTGCCCCTCCGCCGCGCCGATGCGGATGCTGACCGCTTGGTAACGACCGGCAGGAAAAGAAAGTGCGCCATAGGCTTTGGTGGGGAAAAAGCGGGGTCCGATCTCCAGCGTCACCGGGTCTTGATTGCCGTTCTCCCGTAAGATGCGTTCCGCCTCTTCTTTTAAAACTTGTTCATTATCGTGCGCCACCTCCAGCGCCTCTTCCCGATCGGTGCAGCCGGAAAATAACTGCTCGATCATGGCGAAAACGCCGTCGCGCACCTTGATCTTCAATGCCTGATCCTCAGCGCTGTCCGACTTTGCCACGACATGAAACCGCAGTACCCCCTCGCGCACCGCTGCCGCGTCCCGTTCCCCCATCAATAAAAGATAAAGCATTGAAAAAGCCAGCAATAATGCCGGAACTAAAACGAATGTCCAATTTTTTCTCATTATAAAAATACCTCCGTGTCTTCATCATCGACACGGAGGCAGTATTTTATTCCATTATTTAGTACCGAAGATACGGTCGCCGGCATCGCCTAAGCCCGGAACGATATAGCCATGCTCGTTCAGCTTTTCGTCCACGTGGGCGCAGTAAATATCCACATCCGGATGGGCTTCGCTCAAGGCCTTGACACCTTCCGGAGCCGCAATCAGACACATAAATTTGATCTTTTCGCCGCCCAACTCCTTGATCTGATTGATGGCATCAATAGCAGAGCCGCCGGTGGCCAGCATGGGATCCACCAGGATCGCCAAGCGTTTGCCGATATTGGCGGGAAGCTTGCAATAATAGGGATGGGGCTCCAGGGTCTCCTCGTCCCGATACATCCCGATATGACCGACTCTTGCAGAGGGCACTAAATTCAAAACACCGTTGACCATGCCGAGACCGGCACGCAAAATAGGAATGACAGCCAGCTTGATACCGGCCAGCACATTGGTTTTGGTCTTGCAGATGGGGGTGGTGATCTCCACCTCTTCCAAAGGAAGGTCACGCATGGACTCATAGCACATCAGCATGGTGATCTCTTCCACCAAGGCGCGGAACTGATTACTGCTGGTCTCCACACTCCGCAGAATGGAGATCTTATGCTGGATCAGGGGATGATCAAAGATAATTACGTTCGACATAAGAGCAACTTCCTTTACATTTTCTTTAGGGTGAGCAATTAAACTTAAACACCGTTTTGAAAAGGTGTTTTTTCGCTCACTCATTGTTAAAATACTCGCCAATACAGCAGTATTGGCTGCGTTTTATGCCTCGATTGAACAAAAAAATACACTTTTCAAAATCTTTGACCGCTAAGCGAGAAGATTTTGTGGGATTTTTGCTCAATTTGGATGAAGCAAGGCTGCCGCCTTGCGAAGAAAAATTGGGTAAAAAGCACCGAAATATGCCGTTTTGCGGCGGATTCAAGTTTAATTGCTCACCCTACTTAAAAAGGTTATCTACGATCCCCGCAAAACCAAAGAAGGCCAGGGAGATGAAGGAAGCGGCAATCAAGGTCACCGGCAAGCCTTTGAAATGAGTGGGGATCTTGGTATCGTCGATTCGGCTTCTGAGTCCGGAGAACAGCACCATTGCCAGCAGGAAGCCCAGTCCACAGCCCAGGGAACTGGCCATCGCCTCCAGGAAATTATACCCGTCATTGATATTATTAATGGTCACGCCCAATACCGCACAGTTGGTGGTGATCAAGGGCAGATAAACACCCAAACTCTTATGCAAAGAGGGGATATACTTCTTCAAAGCGATCTCAGTGAACTGCACCAAGGATGCGATCACCAGGATAAAGACAATGTTTTGCATATAGCCGAGACCCGCTTTATTCAGAACGTAATACTGAATGGGCCAGGTTACTGCGGAAGCCATCAGCATAACGAAGATGACCGCAATACCCATACCGGTAGCCTGATTGAGTTTTTTAGAAACCCCCAGGAAGGGACAGATTCCCAAAAACTGGCTCAACACATAGTTATTCACCAAAACCGAGGACATGATAATGACGATCAATGTTTTCATCGTATCCATCTTATTTGCCCTCCTTTACTGCGTGTTCGCAGGTGCCCGGCTTACAATAGGAAGCCGAGGGACAACCGGCGCAACCGAAATCTTTCTTTTTGGGGAACTTTCCGCTGGTCAGCCAGCTGACCAAAGCGATCAACAGACCGTAAACCAGCATACCGCCGGGCGCTTTCACCAAAAGGCTGATGGTATGATCGGCGATAAAGGGAATTCGGATTCCGGCGAACGTACCGGCGCCGAAGACCTCACGCAGAGTTGCCATCGCCAAAAGGGCCACGGTAAATCCAAGACCCATGCCGAGTCCGTCCAGAGCGGATTTTCCTACGCTGTTTTTTCCCGCAAACATCTCAGCCCGGCCGAGAATAATGCAGTTTACAGTGATCAGATCAAGATAAACGCCCAAAAGATCAAATAACTCGGGCAGGAAGGCGTTCATAAACATCCGCACCAAGGTCACAAATCCGGCAATCACCACGATATAGCAAGGAATACGCACCATATCGGGAATCAATTTCCGCAAAATAGAAATCACGCAATTGGAGCAAACCAACACCGCCGTCGCCGCAAGCCCCATGGCCAGGGCACCAATAACACTATTGGTTACCGCCAAGGTCGGGCAGGTACCCAGGATCAGGACAAAGACCGGGTT
>JAZQJH010000013.1:0-18672 GCA_045541555.1 Eubacteriales bacterium
TGGTCGGTAGCAGAAACTTCCTCCTGAGCGATCAGCACTTCACCGCAGACGGAGCAATGCTTGCCTTCGGTCAGGCCGGTAGCAGTACAGGTGGCTGCCTTAGCAGCATCGATTACTTCCTTGTGACCCAAGGCAGCAATCTCTTTCTGAGCAACGGTTACTGTGCCACAGACGGTACAGTACTTACCTTCAGTCAGACCGGTTTCCGTACAGGTGGCAGCAGTGCCTGCAATCACTTCTTCCTTGTGACCCAAAGCAGCAATCTCTTCCTGCTCTTCGATCATCGTCTTACAACGGTTGCAGTACCAACCATCGGTCAGACCGGTTTCTGTACAGGTAGCGGCAGTGCCGGGAACCAATACTGCATCGTGACCCAGGGATTCGGTCTCATTGTCGGTGTAGCTGTGCTGACAAACAGAACAGGTGTGGGTGGTGTAGCCGGATTCTGTACAGGTAGGCGCTGTCACCGTGCTTGTATAGCTGTGACCCAGTGCTTCCACCTCGGTATCGTTGTAGCTTTCGCCGCAGGCGATACAGGTATGGGCAGTGTAGCCTTTCTCGGTACAGGTAGGTGCGACCACAGTCGCCTCGTAACGGTGAGAAGGTGTGCACCACTTGCCGGTGCTTGCGTAGTAAGTATAGGTGCCAGCCTCTGTTGCATTGACATCCGTACCATCGGCATCCTTCAGCACAGCAGGGTTAATTTTAATCTCAGGCCAACTACCGACATCGGTATTGTTTGTAATAACCTGATAGGTAATCGTCTCGGTGCCGGGAGTCATAGTGATCTTACCGGTGCCGGTGGAATAGATATTGGCACCGCCTTCGGTCACATAGAGTGCACCGGAGGAAGCATTCACTGTACCATCAACCTGAACGAGGGCATCCTTCAGTCTGCCCACAATACCGTCACCGCCGGGAACATACTTGGCTTGCACATAGGGCAGGTTGGTGGTACCGGAATAGCCGTTGGCACCGCTATTGTACAGCCACTGATCCAGATCATAAACGATGATCTTCTTGCCGGAGCCCAACTGACAAGTTGTATCCTCACGGATATACAGCTCACTGCCGGGCAGGAAAGCCACAGACTGATCCACGCTGATATTTCCGCTTTCCACAGAGATGGTCAGGTGTTGGGCAATAGGCAAGGCATACTTGGAGGAGTCAATTGTCAAATTGCCAATCAGGCTGACCTTCATGGACATACTCATTGTGGAAACAGATACATTGCCGTAAATCTTAACATCCGTACGGCCGGTGCCTTCCAAATAGTCCTTAACGATATAACCGGAATCCAGGACGAACATGGAATTATCGGAGCCAATGAAAGGAACATCCGATTTCTGTGTGCCTGCAAGCGTAACATAGAGTGCTGTATAGCCGACTTCTGTTGCACCGGCGTGGATGGTCATAGGAACCTCTACGCTTTGGATGTAGTACTGGTTAAAGGGGAACACGCCATACTCATCATCCTTGCCAACAATCGTGGAGGTAGCATCACCGCCACGGTAGTCCGCGATCTGGAAGCACTCATAGACCGTACCGCCGCTCTTGACTTCCACGCTGCCAGAACCGGTGATAAAGCCATAGACATACATAGCTGCACCGTTTTCTACAGTAATCTTACTGTTTGCTGCCATCTTGATGAAGGGCAGAGGACCGGAGGGCGCACCGTTATAGCCATACTTAGAGCTCATCTGTGCAGACAGGCTCAAGGTGCCGTTGACCGTCAGGTTGGCACCGGAGGCCATATTCAAAGTACGGAAAACAGTAGGTATGGTGTATGCATTGTCAGCAATGGTAGGCGAAGTAGTGCATACAGTAGCTGCTGCATTATACGGAATATTTAAGGTGACGCCGGCGGGAATGGTATAGTTACCGGCTGCCAACGTACCGTCACTTGCCAGGGTGATCACCTTATTGGAGGTGGAGGCATAGCTGAGTGCCGCATCCAAGCTTTCAAACAGCTTTGCTGTGCCATCAGCATAGAATACAGGCGTAGCAGATGCGTTGGCAAAAACGGCTTTGATAGCCATGTCTTCCGTCGGAAGTAACTGATAGGTTGCGGAGGTGGAGAGCACCGCATTGGTTGCAGGATTGATCCAGCCTACAAACTTGCTGCCGCTGCCGGGAACGGCTACGAAGGTGCCGCCAGTAGAGGAGTTAACGGTATTCACAGAACCAGAAGCAACAGCGGTTCCGTCCAGCTTGACGCTGCCCAAGCTGCCGTAGGTAACGGTTACATTGGAGTTAGCAGCCGCCGCTTCCACCTTAAAATTGCTCAGCTTTAGGGTAGCTGTTTTGTATCCCATTTTGGCCTCAAGATTAATAGTCATAGTTCCGCCCGCCTGCATTGTTGCAGAATAGCTGCTGGCACTGGTATCCAGGCTAACGCTATTTTGATTGCTCACAGTATAGTTGAAACTGATCTTGGCCGTACTGTCTGAGGTATTGCTTACAGTAATCACGGTTTTTTTGGTGCTAAGCAGACCTCCCTTGACGGTAATTGTAACCGTACCGCTGGACTCGCTGATGGAGCCATTGCTGTCAACAGTAACCTCAACACCGGACACGCCGGTGACTGTCACTGCTGCGGCAGGCATTGCCATTGTGGCCACCAGGGCGGCGATCACAGCAAGCAACACAAGCACTTTTGTCAATCTTGTTTTCATTGTGTTTCCTCCTAAAATATATAAAATATGCATGGATTACTATATAAAACCGCAAAACGCGGATATTTTTCCTTTTAACAGGGAATTATTATGCTTCTCTTGCAGCGGTGAAGCGGGGGTCTTCGTGGAACTGGATGATAATATCGTTGACCCGATCCTGCATTGCCATCAGCTTTGCATAATCCTCCGGGTTCCAACTGCCGCTGCTATAGTCCTTAACCTCCACGCAGACGACCAGATCGCCGGCCCGGTCATCGGACAGGACGCCCAGCTCATATCCTTCTGTGCCGGATTTGCTGATAGAAAAACGGAACAGCTCCAATTTTTCGCCGGTAAATTCGGTTGTAAAAATGATTTCCTGACCGTCGGGCAGCTCCTCATAGGCTATGCTCACCATATCCTCCAGCTCCGAAGGATAGCTTAAAATAATATATTCCGTCACTAAGGGCACGCCGGCATCTTCTGTAATCTGTTCATCGTTTCCTTCCGTCTGCATGGGCTCCGTGGGGGCAGGCTCCGGGGGCTCTTTGTAGTCATCCTCTGCCCGGTTGCAGCCGGTCACAGCTACGGCCATTGCCGCACAGAGCAAAATTGCCAGCAGTCTGTTTTTCATTTTCATTGCAATTCCTCCTTTGCCCGTTCCTGAGAGTCGTAGGCTGCCAATTTCCGGAAACCGCGGATTCCCAGGTTCATCTGCCGGAGCACCGTTTTCAGTGGAGCTTTGGCCTTTCGGCTTACCTTCCAGGCAAAATACCATTTCATCCAATGTTTTGTCCTGGGAAATGCACAGGCAACCAAGGCTCCCCGGTCATAAAAATACTTTTCATGATAGCCGGAAAACCAGCTGGAGCTATCCTTGGCACAGCTGCCTATCACATAGCTGTGGGAATACACCCGCAGGCCGGAACGGATCGCATCGAGAATGAACAAGGTGTCCTCCCCACTGCTGTACCGGCAGCCACCGCCAAACAAGGTGGAAAAGGCCAGCCTTTTCTTTTCCACAGCCTCCCGGCGGATCGCCATTCTGGCCGTGCCGTAGCGAAGACTGTTCCAGGTATGCAGCCGTTTGGTCTTATGCCGGCGGCGGTCAATGATCTGGCCGTCTTTGGTATAGTCCATGGCAAAAAAGATCACATCCGCATCCGGCAGCTCCCGGAAGGCATCGATCACACCCTGGAGCGTGCCATCGTAATAAGTAACATCGTCATCCGCAAAAAGCAGAATATCTGCCTTTGCCGCCTGCAGTGCCAAATTCCGGTTCACACCAACGCCCTTTGTCGCCGATGACAGCATTTGAATGTTGCCGAATTCTTCCCTGTATTCCTCTAAGTGCCACTGGCCGCACTGATTGGCGATCACAGCATTTTGGCGTAGATTCATTTTCTCCACCAAGGAGAAATCTCTCTGCCCCATTGTGGCAACCAGGACTTCTAACTCCATGTTTTCTCCTATCTGATACTACGGGTGAGTGTTTCAAACTCCATCCCGTCACGGTAGGTTTGATAATGCTCATAGCTGCGGGTGAGATCCACCAGCAGAGCGTGCTCCTTGCACTTTCTCTCCTCAACCGGCGGCAGCGTCATATAATCTCCGTACAGCACCTGCAGGATACCGTCATACTGCCCGGGGGCGGAAAACTCCCGGTCTCCAAAGCTCAGCTGCACGCTTTCTGCCAGCATTGCAGCCGGAAATACGCTTCTGGAGAATTTGGACGCACCGCCCAAAAAGCAATGCACATATTTCCCCGTCTTTTTCGGACCTTTGACCACCCGGTGGAAGGGTTTCCGCGGGAGTACCCTGCACAGCAGCATAATCAGCTTCTTTTTGATGCTTTTTGTATAATACCCCTCTGCATCCAGGCTCTTTGCGATGACCAACTTGGAGCAGCAAAACTGAAACGCTCTTCCCAGCTTGCCGGAGAAGGCATTGTCGCAGGGGAATATATCCATATATATACCCTGGTGGATCTGAGGATCCTTGGGGTGGTATTTTTCCAGGCAAGTGGTGCCGTTTAACCGCAGCTTGGAAAAGAACATTGGCCAATCTTCTTGAAACTCCTCCTGCAGGAAAAACCGCTCCCGATCCAAAACTGCCGGTGCTTCCTTCATAAACCGCTCATAATCTGCACGGCACATCAGCACATCCAGGTCGTCATCCCAGGGGATAAAGCCTTTATGGCGAACCGCACCTAAGCAGGTGCCGCCGCAAAGGGTGAACTGCAGATGATTTTCGTCGCAGAATTTTTTGAAATATACCAAGATCTCCAGCATTTTATCCTGGATCTCTTTGGCAGACGGTTGTTGACGGTTGGCTTCGTGCATAGTCCAACATCCGGTCCTTTCGTAAAAAGTGAAAATTAGATACTGTTATTGACAGACGTTTCAAAATCCTCTTCACAGTAGCAAAAATCAAAGGCTTCCAGATCCTTGTAGGTCAAAGAAGCAAATGCCTTTTTTGCTTTTGAGAAGAGGGGGATAAGGCATTGAATGGCAAGACCGACAAGGCGGCTGCACCAGACACGCTTGTCCAGCGCCTTGGCGATGAGCTTGGCCATTTCCGTGGTGTTGACATATTCTTTATTTTGGGGGAAGAAGATGCCTCCCGCCTGACGGTCGACCAAAAGACGGGTGAAGGCACAAAGATTGGTGATGGAGATCATACTCCGCTGATTTTTAATAGCCGGGAAGACGGGGCTTTTTTGCACCAGCTTCCGCAACGGCTGGAAGTTGCCCCGGCAATCCTTTCCGTATACCATCGGGGGACGTGCCATGGCAACGCAGAAGGTCTCATCTGCCAATTCGGACAGCGCGGCTTCGGCCTCCAGTTTGGATTTTCCGTAGCTGCTGACCGGTGCCGGCTTGGTGGCAGGGGTGATCTCCCCCTGATCCATGCCGTAAACGCTCATGGAACTCAAAAATATAAAATAAGAAACGCCGTCTGCCTTTGCTTTTTTTGCAGTTTCAATCGCCAGGTCACGATTGACCTGGTAATATAACGCGGCATTTTCCGGTGTTTCTTTGATGTGGGTAATGCCGGCCACGTGAAAGATGGTATCGTAGCCTGCAAAGCTTTGGTTTTTCCAGGAACCGTCGATCATATCGATGGTATCCACTTGATAAAGGTCGGGCCACCGGTCCATGTATGTTTTGAAAGAAGTGCCAATATAACTATTGGCACCGGTGATTAAGATCCTTTTCATTTTTCCGATTTCTCCTTTTCGATTTGGCCGGTTCCGCCCTCTACCACGCCGTCGTGCTTCAAGACGGAGACGATCGTACCAAAGAAACATTTCACGTCAAATGCAAAGCTTTGGCGGCAAACGTATTCTCCGTCCAGCTTCGCCTTGACTTCAATGGGGAGCTCATCTCTGCCGTTGATCTGTGCCCATCCGGTAAGACCGGGCAGAATATCGTTTGCCCCGTATTTATCCCGCTCTTCCAAAAGATCGTATTGGTTCCAAAGCGCAGGCCGCGGTCCGATGATGGACATATGCCCTGCAAGGATGTTAATGATCTGCGGCAGTTCGTCCAAGCTGGTCTTGCGGAGGAAGCGCCCGGTACGGGTGATCCATTGCTCGGTGTTGGTCAGGAGATGGGTGGGGGTATCCTTCGGAGTATCGACCCGCATGGTGCGGAACTTCAGGATGTGGAAATGCTTTTTATGGATACCGACACGCTTTTGCTTGAAAAAGACCGGCCCCGGAGAATCTAATTTGATCAGGATCATCAAGATCAAAAAGACGGGGGAAAGACAAAGAATTGCAAGCGCAGATAAAAAAATGTCAATCAGTCTTTTGAAGAAATTCTTGTACATATCATTCACCTTTCATCGTTGGTAACAACGGTACCGCATTGAATTTTCTGATTTGCCGCGACTGTTAAAAATCCGGAAACGGTGACGTTGCAGTCCAAATGAACAAACGCGCAGATACGGGAATAATGATTGATCACCGTTCCCGCAGAAATGATGCATCCCTTTTCCAATACGCATTTGGAATGGATGACTGCCATGGGCTCTACGATACAGCCCGGAGCAATTTCGGCGGAGGGGGCGATATAGGCGCAGGGAGATAGGAGGGTGGCAACCCGGCAGGAGGTTTCTCTTTCGATTTTGGAAATAAGCGAAGCCCGGACGGTCGGATTACCGATCGCTACGAATGCATGGGTGAAATCGGCGCTCAACTGCTTGAGATCCGAGATCTTGCCGAGTACGGCGGATCCATCGGGCGCCTGGACGGCACGATCGTCGAGAAAAGCGATTTTTTCAAAGCAATCCATGCTTTCGGCGACCTCTTTGGCGACCAGTGCATAAGAGCCGGTGCCGAGGATCAATAGTTTATTGCTCATCGGGAATTCCCCCATACAAATATATAATCATTTTGGTGCGTCTATAAATGCACACTAACATATATAGTTTATCATAAACGATGTTTATTTTCAATAGTTTAGGCGTGATTTGCATAAACAATTAATAATATTATAACTGTTTATTTATAAAATTAATAAGTGGCTTTGGCAAAATGACCGCTCTCCTTCATGGAAGTGGCGGTGGTTTCACAGACGACAATATGATCCAGCAAGGAAATTTCGTGGTCGCCCAATTTATAGAAAAGATGCCGCGTGGCGTCGATGTCGTCCTCCGAGGGGTAGGCATCGGAGAAATGGTTATGAGCCACGATCAATTTGGCGGCACCAAGCTTCAATGCAGTTCGTAAAATGCGGTCGGAATGGATCTCGACGGCGTTGATGGAGCCTTCATATTGCAGCTCGCACTTGATGAGCCGATAATTTCGATCCAGAAAGGCGGCAAAAAGGCATTCCCGTTTCCGATCGATAAACCGAGGGATAAAAAATTCGATTTGTTTTGGCGTCTCGCTGAGGAGATTGGTGCTGTCGCTGAGCTGTTCGTAGTACCGCCGGGTGAGCCCCGGAATCAGCTTGAGCAGAAGGGCGGAGCGCTCTCCGATTCCCGGCACCTTCATAAGCTCCTCCGGCTCTGCTTCAAGGACGCCACGCAGATCACCAAAGTGCGTCACCAGATCATGACCTAAGGGATTGGTGTCTTTTTGCGCAATGCTGTAGCTCAAAAGCAGCTCCAGCAATTCGTGGTCTTTAAAGGCGTCCAGTCCCTGCTCTGTATAGCGGTCCCGCAACCGTTGACGGTGACCTTGATGAATCGATGTTTTGGAGTTTTTCACGCTGTTTCACCTCTGTTTTTTATACAAAACGTATTGTTCTTTTGATATAATACGCTCTGTGTTGGTTTTGCATGACCTTCAATTTCACCGAAAGAAGCCCATGGCGGGTCACAATATCGGCAGCGGCATTTTTTTCGTCGATGGGTTGAAATGCCTTGATTTTCAGGGTCTCGCCGCAGATGGGGCAGACCACCTTTTTCAGTTTGGGATCCGCCAACGCCTTCTCTTTGGTGCGGAAGGTGGGGAAAAAGTCTTTTGTGCTGTGCATACTATGCCACAAAATGCCGTTCAACTCCTGATAGTTGCGAATGCCTTCCCGAAGATCCAGGGCTTTGGCGACCCGGGCGGTGTAAATGGCGTCGTTGAAGGCATTGTGCGCCTGCAAGGAGGGGACGATCCCCAATTTTTCCATGGCAAATTCCAGCGAAAACTGGCGATTTTCATGGGCGATCTGATGGTTAAAGATCCCCTGCAGATTGAGGCATGGCGGCAGCCAATCCTCCTCCAGATCGTGCATTAGGAGATTATCCTTTAATTGCTGAATGTCATCATAGCCCCAGGTCAGAAAAAGGCAATCTTTGCCGCACCATGACCGGAATTCCTTGATAGCCGCCTTGAAATCCGGTTTGTTTTGAAGATCTTCTTTGAAAATGCCGGTCATTTTCTTAATGCGGTGGTGCAACTTTTTATAGAAAGTAGGGGCGATCAAAAGGTCGATGCAGTCGATGGCTTCCGCATTTTCATTCAATTTGATGGCGCCGATCTGAATGATCTCGCCGGATAGGTAAATGGGGGATTGGATGGCCGTTTCTTTGGAGAAGGGCTGGTTCCATTCCATGTCGAAAACAATGTAGTTCATTTTCTCTCCTATTTTTTGGCATATATGAATATTTTATCTTTAAAAAGAGAGAATGTCAAATACTGAGAGATTTGATCTCCGGATGTGCGTCCATGAACTGCATGATCTCTCTGAAGGGGATGGCGTTTTTCAGCCGCACCTGCAAAATCAGGTTGAGGGTATTATCGCCGCAGGTGGTGATCCGGGAGTTGGTGATAGAGATGCCAAGCTCCTTCTGCTTGGCCTTGAGGGCGGCGCGGATTTCGGGGGTATCCACCATGGTGATGCGGATCTCGCTGGTGGAGTAAGCGTCGTTGCCGATGCTGAATTTATGCATGAGAAGCTGGACTGCCAGGATCATCAGCGTCACTGCGATGGCGATGGCGTACATTCCGGCGCCGCAAGCAAGGCCAACACCGGCGGTAGCCCAGATTCCGGCGGCGGTGGTCAGACCCTTGACGGTGTTACCGTTTTTAAAGATAACGCCGGCACCCAGGAAGGAGATACCGCTGACGACCTGCGCCGCGATCCGGGAGGGATCCACGCCGCGTGTCCCGGCAAGGGCGTTTCCGGCAGCGTCCACCATATCGGCAAAGCCGTATTTGGAGACGATCATAATGAGGGCAGAGGCGCTGGCGATGATGCAATGGGTACGAATACCGGCCTCTTTGGACCGTTTGGTACGCTCCAGACCGATGAAAAAGCCGCAGGCCAGGGCGGCCAAAAGGCGGACGGTGCAGTCCAAAAGGGGATGCGCACTGATATATGAAAGAATGGTATTGATGAATTCCATGACGTTTACTCCTTAACTGATTTCTTTGATCTCTTTATGCTGTTGCATGAGGTGAATTTTATCTTGCAGAGGGATGGTGCCCTGCATCTGAATTTGCAGGATCATGGTGACGTCCTTCCCTTTTCGCTTATAGCGGGCGGAGAGGACTTGGATCTGGTAGTGGTCTCGCAATTGCTTCAGAACCGGCCAGATCTCCGGCGTGTTTTCCACCGTCAGCTTTAGCTCCTGAGGGGTATAGGCGGTGCCGAAGAGGTTGAAACGGTGAATTAGAATGTGCAGTAAGAGGATCAGCACCGTAAAGATGCCGCCCTGCAGCAGAAGACCGCAACCGCAGGCCATGCCGATGGCGGCGGTGGACCAGATGCCGGCGGCGGTGGTCAGTCCGTGGGACGCCACCTGCTTGCTGCGGAAGATGATGCCTGCGCCCAAAAAGTTAATGCCCATGACGATCTGGCAGGCGATCATGGTAGGATCAGCGCCGCCTTGATCTTCGAAAAATGCATATTTGGAAAGGATCATGAAAAGTGCGGTGGACAGCGCCAAGATGCTGTGGGTACGAATGCCTGCATCCTTCCTGCGGAAGGAGCGTTCGGCGCCCAGTGCCGCACCGTAAAGTGCCGCAACCGCCAGCCGTAGGCAAAGCGTTGCGGTATTTGGCAAAATCATCTGCAAAACCCTCTCCTTTCCTCGCGAAATATTTTTAAAAAAATAGTATAGCATTACTAATTAAAAAAATCAAGTGACACTTGCTCTGCCCTATAAAATATGCTATAATCAAAAATACAGAAAAAATTAAACGGAGAGTAGAATGACGAAAAAGAAATGGACAAAACCCATCTTGATCGCCGTCGTCGCCATATTGGTGATCGGCGCGCTGATATTTATGGGAATGAAAGGCTTTTTTACCGACCCGGGCAATTTCTTTTCCCTGGTGCAGAACAAGGTGCTGAAAATATTTCACGACGTGACGCAGACCGAGCCCAGCGTGCAGGAGGAGTATTACCCGGATGAAAACGGGAAGATCACCCTCATCGACCGTCCCAAGGGCTATACCATCGCATTGCCCGGTGACGTAAAGGTGGATCATTCCATCAGCCCGGAGCTGATCCGTGCCGATCGGGAGGATATGACTATCGTGGTGACCCGGGAATGGGCGCCCTATGAGGATCCGTACTATTTTATCGACAATTATCTCAATAACTACTTTCTCAACGAGCGATATATCGAAAAAAATCATATCACTATCCATGAGAATAAGGTCTATGATTTCAAGGGTGCCAAGGCACAGTTCATCTCTCTGACCCGGGAGGACGGAGCGCCGCAGCATCTGAATAACTATTCTTATTTCTACGTCACCTCCAAGGTGGGCGGCCAGGCGTTCTTCCGCGTCATGATCAAGACGGACGGATATGAGAAGAATATCGCTGAAGTCCGCCGGATCATCGAATCCTTTGAGGAGCTGGGGGTTGTGGGGGAGAATACCTTCAAGGTCAAGCATAAATTGATCATTCCCGATTTTTGGAGTGAGGAAACCAAGACCTTCTTCGAAAAACTAAACCAAAAAGATACCTTTGAATGGGGGATATTCGTCGATGAAGCCTGGGAGGCGGAGAAAGCCCATACCTGGCTGCAGGAGATCGAGAAAAAGATTGACTATTCTTTTGATTTCGCGCTCCATTACGTCACCCTCTCTCCCAACTTTCCTAAGGCGGAGCTGGAGAAAATGTACCAGGAAGGAAAGTTTGCCGAGCTGACGTTGCAGATCTCCAACCATGCAAACGGCGATCTTTTCGGCGATAACCCCAATTTCGACGTCTACGACGGCAAGTGCGATGAAACCATCCGTTCCTTCGCCCGGGGCGCCAAGGAGTTCGGGCACCCCTTCTTGTTTCGATTAAATAACGAAATGAATAGCGACTGGGTCAATTATTCCGGCGTGGCGGCATTGTCCGATCCGGATATTTTCGTCGCCAACTGGCGGAGAATATACGAGATCTTCCGCGAGGAAGGGGTGGATAACGCCATCTGGATCTTTAACCCCAATGCAGAGGAGTGTCCTCCGGCACATTTCAATTCCTATTTGGCTTACTATCCCGGCGATGAATACGTCCAGATGATCGGCCTGACCGGCTATAATACCGGCACCCATTACGCCGAGGTCTATATGGAGCGGTGGCGTACCTTTGAGGAAATTTATCAGAAGCCCTATGAGGAGTATATGACCCAATTCAGTGAATTCCCCTTTATTATCACCGAATTCGCCAGTAGCTCCGTGGGAGGCGATAAGGCCGGCTGGATCACCGATATGTTTGCTTCGCTGAAAAAATATAAGAATATTAAATTGGCGCTGTGGTGGAGCAGTGCCGACTATGATTTCAGCAAATCTCCCCCCGAGCTGGCACGCCCCTATTGGCTGGATGAAACCGACGCCACCGTCGAGGCATTCAAGAAAGGCGTAGCGGAGTATAAATAAGAAAAAGCAGTCCTTTGGACTGCTTTTTCTTATTTAATGGTCTTGCTGTTGTTGAGTACGGAGGTGCTGTACAAAAAGAGAACGTCTGCACCGTCGTAATCCACCAGCGAACTGACGTAATCAAGACCGATATAGCGGATATCCACCAGCGTTACTTCGCTGTAAGCCTGCGCCAGCAGCGGCGTGATGGAGGAGCCGAAGGAATCCCGGAACACCACCAATCGCTTGCCGTTTTGGCAGGCGGGATTTTTCACCGTCACCAAGGAGAGGGGTCCGGATAAAAACAGCTCGTAGGGATCGTGCCCCTCCAGACGCGCGGTATCGTAGATGGGGATCTCTTTTTGATTTTGATGATCGTAAGCCGTCATCTGCTCAATGGTGTCATTGGTCAGATAGCTGATCTGATCTCCCTTTCCGCCAATGGCGGCCTGCCCGTAGTAAACTCCGTAAAAATCGGTCTCTGCGGTGTGGGCGGTGAGGTTTTTATCGATGGTCACGCCCAGGCCCTGTGCCAGTCGATCGGCGGTGTCGAGGATCGCCTCCTGCCGCCAATGGGAGTCGGTTTTATAATAATCCTCTGGCGTCAGCGTGTCGCAAATATCAATATATTGGGCATAGGGCATCTTGCCCTTCAGATCGGAAATGAGCATATTGACGTCGTAGCCCAAAACGCCGGCATCTTCTGCCAAAAGGGAGCTTTTGTCCGGAATGACCGAAAGATAGACGTTGGCGTTTTGCAGATATTTTTGATAAAGATAGGAAAAACGGGAGGCGGCATATTCCACCGACCCGGCATTGTAGGGATAATCCATGGAGGCGATGTGCCCGTCGTGGAGATAAATGCCGTTGTTGTCGCGCTGGGCGAGGACGGAATAGGAAAGATGCGCCTTGATGGAGCGGAACGCGTCGCGAAAGGGGAAGTTATCGGTGGCATACTTTTCAAAGTCTGCCATAAAATCTCCGCTGAGCAGGGCTTCTGCCGAAACCTCAGGAAATTTTTCCAGCTCCCGGCGTTCGCTGAGGGAGAACCCCTCTTTGGGCAGAAAGATGCAAAGCAACGCACCGCCGAAAATAATCAAGATCCCGATCCATAAAAGGATGATGTTTTTAATCTTATTGCTCATAATTAAAACCTGAAATACAAAAACGGATTGAAAGCGCCGTCTACTAAAAATGCGGTGCAGACGGTGAGTACCGCCGGCACGTAGCCGATCTCCAGCAGGTTCCGGGCTTTCTCCGGTATTTTTTTGATGATATTTTTGGGGAGCGGCGTGGATCCGATGAGCGCAATGGTCAGAATGACCGCGTAGCTTTTCAAATAATAGATCGTCTCAGCAGAAATGAGCGGGAGCCCGGCTCCGCCAAACAGAGCGGAAAGGGATGCCGCCATTCCTTCGATGTTGCCGCTGTTGAAAATGGTGAAACTGACCAGGGTCAGCAGGGCAACGTAGAGGTGGGAAAGAATTCGATGCTTTTGCAAAAAGCCTGCCAGCAAGAATTTTTCCAGCACCAGGAACACCGCAAAGAATAGCCCCCAAAGAATGAAGGTCCATTCCGCCCCGTGCCAAAATCCGGTCAGCATCCAGACCGTCAGGATATTGAAGATCCAGCGCGGCTTGCTGACGCGGTTTCCGCCCATGGGGATGTAGACGTAGTCCCGGAACCAACTGCCCAGCGACATATGCCACCGCCGCCAGAATTCCGTCACCGACCGGGAGATAAAGGGATAATTGAAGTTCTCCAAAAAGCGGAACCCGAAAATGTGCCCAAGCCCGATGGCCATATCGGAATAACCGGAGAAATCGAAGTAGATCTGGAGCGCCGCCGCAAGGGCAGAGAGCCAGTAAAAGAGGACGGACGGCTGGGAAGCCTCCGTCGCCATGCCGGCAAGGGTGGCAAGGGTGTTGGCAATGATGATCTTTTTACCAAGCCCCACGCAAAAACGGCGGATGCCCTTGGTGATCAGCTCCATGGAATGGGTGCGGTCTTCCAGCTCTTTTTCGATGTCCACGTACCGTACGATCGGTCCTGCGATCAACTGGGGAAAGAGTGCGATAAAGGTGCCCAGATTGATGGGGTTTTTCTGTGCGCGCGCCCCGCGATAGACGTCGATCTGGTAGCTGACAATCTGGAAGGTATAAAAACTGATCCCGATGGGCAGCGTCACTCGTAAAAGGGGGACGGAAAGTCCGGTCACCGCAGCGAAGTTTGCCAAAAAGAAGTCTACGTACTTAAAGTAGAGCAAAAAGGCAAGGGGGATCGCCACGCTGATGAGCAGGAGCAGCTTGTTTCCCCGATGCTTCTCCAGGAGAAGCCCCGAAAGATAGCCCACCGTCACCGAGATCAGCATGATCACCACAAATCTCGGCTCGCCCCACGCATAAAAAACCAGGCTGGAAAGAAAGAGCGCCAGGTTTTTTAAGCGTTTGGGTGCGATGAGATATAAAAGGATGACGCAGGGTAGAAAATAATATAAAAATGGGATACTGGAAAAAAGCATTACGCAGCGATGGCGCCTTCTAAGACGACCTTAGCGTTCTCAAGGGTGGAGGTGGCGTTGGTCTTGAAGGTGTCGATGATCTGACCGTTACCGAAAGCGGTGATAACGTAGCTGCCGGTGTTGATGATGACGAACTTCTCGGGGAAGCCGCACATCCACTGGCGTGCATCCAGGTTCTCCTTCACAGCCTTTGCAAAGCCGTCCACGTCGGTGCCTTCCACCAGGCGATAGATGCCTGCGGTGAAGGTGTTGGCGTTCATCATGTGCATCATGGATGCGGCATCGTCGATCTTCTCAGCCTGGGAAGCAGGCAGAGCGAGGGTGGTGTCCAGCTCTTCCTTGTTGGTGTGGTCAAACTTGCCGGGGCCCTCCATGCTGAGGTTGGCGGAATCACCGCCGCCTGCAGGAAACTTGTCTGCTTCGGCGTAAGCGCCCCAGACGGTGTTGATGACTTCCAAAGAATCCTTGTAGGAAGAAACGGGGGCTTTGTCGCCGCCGCAGGATGCTACCAGCATGACGATGAGGGTCAGAATGGCAATAATCGAAATCTTTTTCATTGTTTTTTCTCCTTATTTCTTATAAATTAACATGGTGCCGTTTTCGGCGTCGATTCGGACTTCATAGATCTCTGTCGCAAGGGAAAGGGTGTAGCTTCCGGTGGGAAGGTCCGAGACGTCCCATCGGATCTCCGCCGGGGCGTCGAGGGTCAGATCGGTGCCGACCGATAATAAAGCGCCGTCCTCGTCGAAGATCTGAATACTGCCGCCGGATACCGAAAGCTTGGTATTCCGTGCGGCGTGGGCATAAAGCGGAATTCCCGTCGGGACGATGGTTTTCGCCCCAAAGGCTACCGCCTTTTCCACTTCGCCCGAGACGGAGACCTTTTGCCCGGTCACCTCGTTGCCGAGGTAGGATAAGGAAACCGTTTTCGGTGCGAACTGCCGAAAAGAGAAAACAGAAACGACCGTAACCAACGCGATGCATGCGGCCATCGCCGTCCAGGCTCTTGCCGTAAAGCGAGGGCGTGTCAAGGTGTGCTCCACCCGCTTTTTAAGACGAGCCGGCGCATTGATGGCGAGGTATTCGTTTTTTTGAGCATCGTCAAACATCGCTGTTCTCCTTTTCTAAAATGTTTTTTAGCAGTTGCCTGCCGCGCAATAGACGCATCTTGACCGCCGAAACCGAAAGACCTAAAAGGTCTGCCGTCTCCTCCACCGTAAAGCCCTCCAGATAATGAAGGGTGATGGCGATCCGGTAGGTGTCATCCAGCGCGGAAAGCGCGGATAAGACCGTCGGTTCACGCTCGGGGGCCGCAAGCTCCATTGCGTCTTCCAGAGGACTGTGCACACTGCACTTCAGAAGATCCTTGCATCGGTTGATCGTCACCCGGATCAGCCATGCGCGCTCGTGGCTCGGATCCCGGAAATGAAATAGATGGTGGATGTACTTCACGAAGGTGTCGTGCACCGCGTCCTCGGCATCATCTGCATTTTTGAGGTACGAAAGAGCAATGCGGTAAAGCATATCGGCGTACTTTTCGTAGCAGGCTTCAAACTTTTTTTGTTCGTTTTTAAACATCTGCATCGCTCCTCCTGTCTATATAACGATTGACCGCCCCGAAAGGTCACAATTTTTTGAAAAATTTTTCTATATAAGTATCGTATCATACTATCATCAAATATGCAAAGACAATTCAAAAAAGAGAGATGCATCTCTCTTTTTTAATGGTCGGAGTGAGGCGACTCGAACGCCCGGACTAACGGGCAAAATATAGTCGCTTTTCGGCTTTCGGTCAAATTCTGCGTAAATGAAGTCTCATCGCGAGCCGAATAAGCTCGTTATTTTGCCCCACCTACAGCCTCGCTTCATCTGCCACCGGCAGCGCTCGGTTTCGGTACTTGGTCCCGAATTGGTTCGGAACAAACAAGAGGCACGGGCGTTTCTTCAAATATAAAAAGAAGGTAGGATATATTCCTACCTTCTTTTTATGGTCGGAGTGAGGCGACTCGAACGCCCGGCCTCTTGGTCCCGAACCAAGCACGCTACCAACTGCGCTACACCCCGAAATATGATAACGAAACAAAACTGCCTCGCTTATCAGTATGAAAAATAATTTTAAGTGGGATCAAGCCCCTTTGCAACATCAGCATATCCTTCGCGGACTTTCGCTGCTCGGTATCTGCTGTGTTGCGGCAGCCGCTAACCGCCTCGCTGCATCATCCCGTTTGTAACATCGAAAAATTCTTCGCCAGCCGTTGTTGGCTCGATATTTTTCGTGTTACGGCACCTGCTAACCTGCTCCCTTCATCTGCCAAAGGGCAGCGGTCGCAGTCGCAACCACCGGCGGCGCTTCGGCGTCGCGACCCACTGCGCTACACCCCAGTACACATCTATTATATAGTTTTTTTTATTTTTGGCAAGAGTTTTTTGAAATATTTTTATTTTTCGCTCCTTTTTTCTTTAAAATTGGGGAATTGATTTTTTTTATTCTATCTATTATAATGAAAGATACCCCACTTTTTCAGGAGGTTACGATGAAACGAATTCTTACTATTATAATAATGACGGTTTTGCTGGTGGTTTGTGTTCCGGCGGTATCTGCCATTGAGGATGCCCCGGCGAGCAAGGCGGATAACGTCATGCTGATCAGCATGAATACCGGCGCCACCATTTATGAAAAGAATGCAGACGAGCGGATCTATCCGGCGTCTACCACCAAGCTGATGACCATGGCGGTGGCGATCGACATGATTCCGGATCTCAAGGCGACCCTGACCTTTGATAAAAAGGAAGCCTATTCCGACCTGGTGATCGGCAGTTCCAATATGGGGCTGAAGGACGAGGAAGTCATCGTGCTGGAAGACGTTCTGTACGGCATTGCCGTATCCAGCGCCAACGAGGGAACCAATGCGCTGGCGATCCACCTGTGCGGCAGTATTTCCGCCTTTGTCGAGAAGATGAACGAAAAGGCCGCCGAGTGGGGAATGACCAAGACTCATTTTGTGAACACCCACGGTCTGACCGACGAAAACCATTATACCACCGCTCGGGATATGTCCATCATGGCGAAAAAGGTATTTGCGGACGAGCGTCTCTTGCCCTTCCTCAGCGCCAGCAGCTACCGCCTGCCGGCAACCAATAAGAACGAGGCACGGACGCTGATCTCCACCAACCAGCTGATCCGGATGAATTCCGGTAACTATTATAAGTATGCCGTGGCCGGCAAGACCGGCAGTACCACCGCCGCCGGCTATAACCTGATCTCCACCGCCCGGTATAAGGGCATGGAATACCTCTGCGTCATGATGAATGCAGACTATGCGCTGGAGAAAAATCCGGTATTTGAAGATTCCATCGCCATGTTTAAATGGGCGTACTCCAATTACGGCATCCAGACCCTGCTGAAAGAGAGCACCTCTGTCTGCGAGATCGACGTGGAGCTTTGCGCCAAGAGCGATTACGTGGTGCTGGTTCCGGAGGCCGACGTGGAAGCAGTCGTTGCCGACGATGTGGATATTGAAAGCTTCGAGCGCGTCATTACGACGGAAGAGGTGGCTTACGCCCCCATCGCGGTCGGCGACGTTTTGGGTAGCGTTACCCTGAAAAAGGACGGCGTGGAATACGGCACCGTCAATCTGGTGGCCAGCACCGCCCTGGAAAGAAGTAACATTCTTTATTACTTACATCTGATCCGTCAGTTCTTCAGCAATACCATCGTTCGGATCGTGACGGCGGTCATCGTCCTTTTGATCATTGTCTACATTATTTATATGATATGGCAGAATAACAACCGCCGGCGCCGCAGAATTGCGAGAAGAATTCGTTTTTAATGTATAATTGCGGAAACATTTGGCAACAATAATTCCGTCCCGAAATTTTTTTAAAAAAAGTGTTGACAAATGAAATCGGGAGTGTTATTATATATGGGCGCCTGAAAACAGGGGGTCGATCCAAGAGGGTCGAAAACCGTTGAAAATTCAGGAAAGCACCGGACTTTGAAAATTAAACAGCATCATAAAGAAGGACCCGTTAATTGTTTAAAGTCCATGTCTTCAAATAGAGATATGGCGAAAGCGATTAACAAAACTTAAAGCCAGAAATTTTGAGATTTGTTATGAGCTGGATTCAAAATGATTTAAATTTTTTTTAGAGAGTTTGATCCTGGCTCAGGACGAACGCTGGCGGCGTGCCTAACA